>JAAVBS010000005.1:185113-267078 GCA_014802725.1 bacterium | reverse complement strand
TGTTAGGTTAAGTCCTGCAACGAGCGCAACCCTTACCCCCAGTTGCCAGCAGTCAGATGGGGACTCTGGGGGAACTGCCCGCGCAAGCGCGGAGGAAGGTGGGGATGACGTCAAATCAGCACGGCCCTTACGTCCAGGGCGACACACGTGCTACAATGGTCGGTACAGAGGGCAGCTACACTGCGAAGTGATGCGAATCTCGAAAGCCGGTCTCAGTTCGGATCGGAGTCTGCAACTCGACTCCGTGAAGTTGGATTCGCTAGTAATCGCGCATCAGCCATGGCGCGGTGAATACGTTCCCGGGCCTTGTACACACCGCCCGTCAAGCCATGGGAGNNGGGGGTACCTGAAGTNCGTGACCGCAAGGAGCGNCCTAGGGTAAAACCGATGACTGGGGCTAAGTCGTAACAAGGTAGCCGTACCGGAAGGTGTGGCTGGAATACCTCCTTTCTGGAGCGATGTTCGTNAAAAGGATTGTTTCGAGCTATTGCTTATGGTTTGCAAAAGTAGCAGGCTCCTGAATTGGAGGCCGCGAGAAAGTCCTGTAGCTCAGTTGGTCAGAGCACTACACTGATAATGTAGGGGTCAGCGGTTCAACTCCGCTCAGGACTACTTGAACGGGGATTAACCGCTTTGCGTGTGTTCCCCCTCTCGCTCGGCAGACAAAGACGATTATTTGTCTGCGCTTGCTAAATCGGGGGATTAGCTCAGTTGGCTAGAGCATCAGCTTTGCAAGCTGAGGGTCAAGGGTTCGAGTCCCTTATTCTCCACTTTTCCGTTTTATTNCATTTCCTTTCGTTTCNCTACTTCGCTAAAAATAAGCGANNTAAGNGTTTTTGTGCGCGTTTTGGGGCGAAATCGTTTCATTTGGTTTTATCAAAAAGTGTGTATAAATTTGTGTACGTAAAAACACATTTTATNNCCCCTCACCATGGCGCAGACCAAGCCTTTCTCGTTGCTCGTTTCCGTATATGCCGGCGAAAAGGCGGGCTGTTTGGCCGAGGCTTTGGAGAGCGTCTTGGTGCGTCAGACCGTATTGCCGGCCGAAATCGTGTTGGTGGAAGACGGGCCACTGCCTGACGAACTCCGCGAAGTCTTGCAANATTACCGACAGTTGTTCCCGGCTTGGACAACCGTGGCTCTGGCTGAAAACCGGGGCTTGGGGCAGGCGTTGAACGAAGGTTTGGCGCATTGCCGCCACGAATGGGTGGCGCGTATGGACAGCGACGACCTCGCGNTGNCGGACCGCTTTGCGCGGCAGTGGGCGTTTATAGAGGCCGATCCGTCGTGGGACGTGGTGGGCTGTGCCGTNGGCGAGTTCGAGCGGACGCCCGACGCACTTACGGCCGTGCGCCGTTGCCCGGCTAAAGTCTATCCCGCCATTAAGTTCCGTTCGCCGCTCAACCACCCGACCGTGTTTTTCCGCAAGTCCGCCGTGCGGGCCGCCGGTGGTTACCGCCATTGTCCGTTCATGGAAGACTACGACCTGTGGATTCGGCTGTACGCCAACGGGGCGCGCATGACCTCGCTGCCCGACGTGCTCTATCTGTTCCGCATGACGCCCGACACCTACCGCCGGCGCGGCGGCCGCATTTACGTCGCCTCCGAGAAAGAAATTCAGAAAAGCCTGCGGGCGCACGGTATCATCTCGTGGCCCCTCTATCTCTACAACCGCATCGTGCGCGTCGGCAGCCGTTACTTGCCGGGCGGATTGCGTGCCGTCCTCTACCGCCGCTTTTTGCGGGAAAGGCGATAAAAGTCTGTTANCGCGGGTGTTANNTNTGTCGCTNCNGGCGTAGCCCGAATCCTNTCATACGAACTAAATTNAGATTACTAACATTTTTTTAACATTTTTAAGGATTTTTTCGCGGACGTTTGGCGGGCTTTATCTACTTTTGTCTCCATAAATAACATATTTATTCATAAACAAAACTTTAAGAAGATGGTAAAGACTACGGTGGAAGAAGCCTCGCTTTCTATTCTATTGGTTGAGCAGGATATCAATTGGGGACGTTTCCTTCAATCCTATCTTGAGCATAAAGGAATGAACATCCATTTGGTTATGGACGGGCAGGACGCTTGGCAACAAATGTTGAAAGGAAAATACAATTTCTGCATTCTCAATCCGGGCATCTCGGAGATGGACGGTTGTAGGCTCGCGGAACAGATACGGAANCAGTCGGCCCATGTGCCCATCGTTTTTGTGGCTTCGGATCAGCAGGATTCGGAGGACTTACGTATCCGCTGCTTCAAGGCCGGTGCCGACGACTTTGTGGCGCGCCCTTGCAGTGTGGAAGAAATACTGTTGCGTATCAAGACGATACAGAAAAGGTTTCGGTTTTGTCCGATTGACGAATACCGGGTGTTCGACCTCGGCAAGTTGCACTTCGACCATGCCAAGCACCGGATTTACAATCGAAACTTCAATATACGACTCACCACCAAAGAGGCGGATTTGCTGTTGGCCTTGTGTCTGCACCGCGGACAGGTGTTGGAGCGGGAAGAAGCGTTGCTGGCCGTTTGGAAAAGCAAGGAACTCTACAACGTGCGTAGCATGGACGTTTATATATCCAAGTTGCGGCGGCTTTTGTACGACTATACTTATTCCGAAATCATCAACATACACGGGGTGGGTTTCAAACTGATCACCCATCGGGATGCCGAATTCCGCAACGAACTGAGGCGCGATGCCGGCATCTTGCGGAAACTGCCCCGGCGGCATCCTCATCCCAGGACAATACCTTTGACGGCGGTCACGGCAAACGACGGTTTGAACGCGGAAGTTGCCGAGGCATTGTTGCGGGAACCGGACGAGGCGTTGCGGAAACAGGAGGCGGTGTTGCAGGAGCCGGATGCACAAGGTGCGTATTTGCCGCCGGCAAAGTTAGGCAAGCCTGCGGATGCCGTGTTGCCGGACCATGCCACGGCGGTTGCGCCAACGGCCGCCGTACCGCCTGAAGCCGCTTCCGCGCCGGCGGATGACGGCCTCCCCGGTCAACGTCCATAGCACTCAACACCGGCCGATTCCGCGTCGGGCGGCCTGTCGCCGCCCGACGCTACCTACCGAAATTTCAGTGGGATAGGGATGATTTTGCCGTTTTTCCAACATGAAAACGGGCTATTTTTGCCGCTTTTCCAATGCTAAAACGGGGTGTTTTTGCCGTTTTTCCAACTTTTGAGTGGCTCTAGAGTACCGTTCACTTGTACTTCACCCCTCAAAAGCGTATCTTTGTAACTGATATTATAATATCATTACTTCGGTAAAAACCATGATAAGTAATAATATTTTACCTGTTGAAGTCAAAACGCCGCAAGACATCCTTCAGCAGACGGCGGCGCACGTCAAGGCCCGCCGCTTGGAGTTGAATCTGACGCAGGAGGGTTTGGCCGTCCGCGCCGGCCTTAAGTTGCCCACTTACCGGCACTTTGAACGTACCGGCGAAATATCGTGGCGCGGTTTGTTGCAGATAGGCTTCGCGTTGAATGCGTTGCAGGACTTCGAAGGCTTGTTCGCGCAACGGCAGTATCAATCGATCGATGAAATCCTGAATGCAACAACGGTTCATCGAAAAAGAGGACAGTTGAAATAACCGCCCTTAATCGAATTCCTCAAAGAACTCTTTAAGCGTCAGGCCGTGAATATCTAAAATGCGGAGCAAGGACTGAACCGTCATGTTGTAACCCTTTTCTATGCGCCAATAGCTACTCCGGTTCAGGTCGTGTTCGTAGGCGAAAATCTCCGCGCTCGAATAGCCTTTTTCCATGCGGAGTTGACGTAGGCGTTGGCTTATTTTAACCATGCGTTGGTCTTCAGGCAAGGCGGATATCGTGTTCTTTTCGGTCTTGTGAATCGCTGGAGAAGTCTTCGTGCGGTCTGAAATCGTTTGGTTTTCCACCTGCTTGCTCATGCCGGATAAGTTTCAAAATGTGTGTAAAGATACGCGCTAATCCTAATTTTGTAAACACTATATGTTATGTACTATATTTTATGGATTATATAAGGAACATAATATGTAAAACTTAATATATTGTGATTT
The DNA here is from genome assembly GCA_014802725.1 of bacterium. Lineage (GTDB taxonomy): Bacteria > Bacteroidota > Bacteroidia > Bacteroidales > P3 > CAMXAS01. The sequence goes on along the minus strand of JAAVBS010000005.1, from coordinate 263,041 downwards.
TGTGATAAAATCATTACCTTTGTAGAATTGTGAATAGTCAAAGCCGAGCAAATTGAGAAATTAAATCAAAATACTGTAAACGAAAAAATTAGATAAAATGAATGCAATAAAGTTGACGATAGGTACTATCGTTTTTGTGATGGTAAGTCTATTTGCTGCGAGTTGTAGCAATAAGAAGGCACTTGGCAAACAAAACAACCCCAAAGAGATATTGTTCAAACAGACAGAAGATGTGCCTTGTATGGATTATGATACAGATGATTACTATGTAGGGCAAGGTATTTCAAGCGGCCCGAAGGCGCGTATGGGAGAGTTGCAGACCATCGCGTTGACCAATGCCCAGAATGTCGTTCGTCAGAAATTGCAGCACGCCTACAAAGGAGCGGTAACAGATGCAGTTGAGTATAAGGGGAATAACAGCCAATCGGATTTTGAAGCCAAAATGGAACGGCGTGGCATCCAAATCATCACAAAGATAGTGAATGATACGAGGGTGGTCTGTGGCCCCAAATTCTCAGGTGTGGACGAAAAAGGGGATATCACCTGCTATGTCGGAATCCGTGTCTATAAGGAAGAATTTGTAGAGGCGGTTACGAAATCTCTTGCGGATGATGAAGAGTTGAAGGACGGTTTCGATGAAAAAGAGTTCCGCAAACAAATGGATGTGAATTCGGGAAAGGCGAGATAAGTTAGCCATAGTAAACAAAGAAATCAGGAAAATGAAGCGTTTTGTTGTTCTTATTGCTTTGTTGTTGCCGATTATAGCGTGTGCGCAAGGCATGGTTTCTGAGCCGCCTGCATGGGTGTATGAATCCTCTAAAGTGTCAAAAAAATCCTATGTAGAGGTGGTTTCTGCAAGAGCGCAAAGTGAATCGGAAGCCCGAATATTGGCGGCTCAAACGATTATAGATCGTCGGAGTTTAGTTGTTGGCCGGCGGGTCAAGGTAACGATGGTGAAGGATGGAGTGATTGTGACGAGCGATGAAGAAGAGTTTACGATTAAGGCGCGGGTGATAGAAGAGTTTGTCCGGTTTGAGGCGCCGGATTATTGTGAGGTTTTCTTATTGGTGCAAACGGCTAAAAATCCGTCCTATGAATTTGAGAAAGTGCAGTGGACGGACCATTATCCCTTCTCCGCCCGTGTGTTTGTGCCTGGTATGGCGCAGATATACAAAGGGCAGGTAGGCAAGGGCGTTGGGTTTATCGTGGGTGAAGTGGCGTTCATAGGAGGTATCGTGGCCTCGGAGTGTCTGCGGGCCTCTTATGTTTCCAAAATGAATGCGACCCGTTACGTACCACAACGTCAGATTTATGCCGATAATGCCGATATCTGCGCATTGAGCCGAAATATATCCATTGCGGGGGCGGCAGCCCTTTATATATGGAACATCATAGACGGAGTGGTCGTCAAGGGCCCTCAACATGTGCAGATTGGCGATGCACGATTGCAATTTGCTCCTTATGCTACGCCCGATGCGAGTGGTTTAGCGTTGAATTTGACATTCTAACATTATAGAGATATGAAAAATATATTGAAACTTGTTGCTGTTGTGACCTTGTTGTATGGTTGCATGGCGTGTGAACCGACGGAAAAAACGAACTATGGTGCCATTTATGGTATTGTGAGTGATGTGGAGACCGGCGAACAATTACCCAATGCCGCAGTGGTACTGAGTCCGGGAGGCACCAGCCAAATGACGGGTAATGACGGCCGTTTTGAATTTAACGAGTTGGAGATACGCCAATATACGATTACGGTGCAGAAAGATGGTTACAGCACCAACCGCAAGACCATCACCGCCATCGTTGGCGAAAGTGTGGAGGCGAACATCCCGTTGAAGAAACGGATATAACACAATAGTTCGGGTTATTATGGGAAAGGTTGGTTTCTATAAGATTGGATTTGTCTTTCTTGTGCAGTTGATATCGTTTGTCGCATGGGGACAATCATGGTCAGACTCGATAGTTGAAAGTTATATACGGGAAGAGGCGCTGAAAGTCGAAAGATATGTGGATACACAGCAGCGTGCTCTGCAAGAGTTTATCGATAAGAGGAATGCCGAATATGATGCCTTTCTGGAACAAGAATGGCGCGAATTTCAGTCTTATGTGACACAACAAGACCCGCCTGAACCTCGATTGAAAAAGCCTATTGTGACATCCCGTAAAACGAAAGTGCCCAACAGACAGTTGCCGTGTCATGAAGTGGTCTGGCCCAAGAACCGCATTCTGTCTCGTTCCGTGGCGTTTCCAAATGGTACACCTAAAGTATCGACCAAGTTTACCGGCACTTTTTACCGGACACCCTATACTATAAGAATCGGTGATACACTGCGGTATAAATTGGATTCAGTGACGGATTCAAGCGTGTTAAAAGTATGGCGGCGGATGTCCGATGGCTCTATGACGGCCATGTTGCAGGATTGTTGGGCATTGCGAAAACAATTCCAACTGGATGACTGGGGATATATGCGTCTGTTGGAGCGTATAACGGAGGATATTTGGGGCGGTGCTTGTGCGGAAGCCGTTTTGATGCAGGTTTATTTGTTGGCCCGATCCGGTTATGTGGTTGTACCGGCAATCAGAGACAACCGTCTGTTTCTGTTGGCCGAATTCGAAGAGACAATTCCGACAGGGCGATATGTTAGTGCAAACGGGCATAAATATTTGATTGTTGGGGCGCATGTGAGCGATACGTGTTCGAATACCCGTTATCGTCTTTCTTCGGGATTAATGCCCAAAGAGGGTATAGTAGCTTCGGTAAGGCAAAGTGCAATGCCGTTGTTGGCCTATTCACCTGTTGCAGGATATGGTATTTTTAGGGCTACTCATTATCCGGAAGTGGAAGTTAAAATTGTTTCTAACCAGAATATATTGGATTATTGTAGCGAGTATCCGGTTTTGAATAAGCAGTGGGATTATTATGTTTATGCGTCTCTGAGCAAAGAATTAAAGGAATCATTATATCCCGTCTTGCAATCGCATATGCGGGATAAGACGCAGAAAGAGGCGGTTGATATCCTTTTGGACTTTATGCAGACGGCTTTTCTATATAAAGATGATATTGCTCAATTCGGTTACGAACGTCCATTCTTTGGCGATGAGATCTTTTTGTATACACATAATGACTGTGAAGACAGGGCTATATTGTTCGCGATTTTAGTACGGGAACTTCTGAATATGGACGTGGCATTGGTGCATTTCCCGGCGGACAAAAATGTAGCAGGGCATGTCGCCGCTGCAGTCAAATTTACGGACGGGGATGTGTCAGGGGGATATTTTTTAGTGAATAAAGATAAGTATGTAATATGCGATCCGACCTTTTTTAATCAGGGGGCTGGTGCTTGTATGCCCGATTATGTCAAGAAGTCGGCTCGTTTGATTGTTTTGTAAATATATGATTGTTATTATGAAAAGGTTGCTTTATATTTTCATTATCCTTGGCCTGTTTTCGGCTGTATGGTATGGATGCAAGAAAAAAGAAGAACAGCCGGGCGCGATATATGGCGTCATTACCGACAAAGCGACGGGTGAGCCTGTAGGGGTTGCGAGCGTGGAATTGCGTCCCAACGGGGTAAAGAAGGTTACGGGAAATGATGGACGGTATGAATTTGTTGATATTGAAGGAGGCAAATATGGCCTTGCTGTGTCCAAAACGGGCTATATGGAATCAGATAGTTGTCAAATTGTGGTAGTATCGGGACAACGAATACAGCGAGATATTCTAATAGAAAAAATTCCTCAATCATTACGTATTGTGGGGGGGGATGGAAAAGAAATTGATACACTTGATTTTGGGGCGGAAGAGGATGTTGATAGCCGGACATTCAGTATCTTTAATGATGGCTCGATTGGCATAACATGGTGGATTGATGAAACTTGTCCGTGGATTTCTTATGTGAAGTCTATAATGTCAGATAGTTCATCGGGAAAACTGGAAGCAGGGAAGCAGGAGCCGATTAAAATAGGCATTAATCGTACTGCGTTGGGGCAAGGAAGGAAATCATATATTCTAAATATCAATTCGGACAATGGAAGTAAAGAGTTGACAGTTATGGCCACTGGGACCACTTTCGCAGTATCAAATGTTTTGTCGGTGGCAAATGTTACTAAAAATTCGGCTGTTTTTAATGGCTCTGTTGAGGATCCTGGAAATCCTCATTATACGGAAAGGGGGTTTGTATATGCCGAAACGACAAATCCAACTGTGAATGATACGAAAATTTCTGTACAACTTACGGAAACTAAAGACTTTTCTGCTCGTGCAGAAGGCCTGTCTGCAGGAAAAACATATTATGTGAGGACATACATGATTAACAATGCAGGGATATCCTATAGTTCCAATGAAGTTAAATTCTCGACCATTACAATCAGTACGGTAGTTGAGACTAAATCAGTATCGGGAATAGACGTTTCGGAAAAAACAGCTATGCTTAACGGCGCAATCACCCAAAAGGGAATCCCTTCATTTTCGGAACGTGGTTTTATGTATAGTTTTCAAGAAGATATGGCAGAATGCACTAAACTCGAGGAAACGGGTGATTCTGAAGGGAACTTTTCTCTTAAACTGTCTAATATTCAATTGGGAACAAATTACTATGTTAGAGCTTATGCGGTTCAGGGAGGGATGTATATTTATGGCAATGTGGTTAGTTTTTCTGGTAGAATACAGGAATCCGTGCTAACCACTTCTGCGGCAACTAATGTTAGTGCAACTTCGGCAACTTTGAATGCAAGTGTTAGTGTAGTAGGGGCCCCAGCCTATACAGAACGGGGGTTTTGTTATTCGAAAGCACAAGATCCCACGATTTCTGATTATTGTAAAAAAGATGATGGGTTAGGCACTGGGGCATATTCTGTTGAAATTAATGACCTTGATTATAAGACAACATACTATGTTCGTGCATATGTTTTGCAGGAGGGTAAGCCGATATACGGGGATTGTGTTTCGTTTACTACGATTTGGACAGATGCCGGATTACGAACATTGGCTCCGACTAATGTCCGGTCTTCTTCAGTTACTCTAAATGCAGAAATATATGAAATCGGTTCACCACAGTTTACGGAAAAAGGGTTTTGCTACTCAAAATCTCATAGTAAACCAACAATCAGTGATACACGTAAAGCAGTAAAGGAAGACGGCGGTGGTATATATTCATTAGATGAACACGGATTAGATTATAAAACAACTTATTATGTTCGTGCATATCTTGTTCAAGGTGGAACGCCTATATATGGCGACGAGGTCTCTTTGACAACCACATGGTCAAATGTTGAAGTAAGAACTTTTGCCGCAACGGATATAGAGGCGGAGTCAGCAGTATTAAGGGGTGAATTGGTAAATCCTGGGGATCCTGTATGTACCGAATATGGATTTGTCTATAGCACATCAAGAATAGAGCCGATTATATCCGACAATAAAGTTGTATTTACGTCTATTCAAACGACTTATAGTTCTTTATTGGAGAATTTAACAGAAAATACGACTTATTATGTAAGGACTTATGCAGTGCAGAATGGTAAGGTCTTTTATGGAGATGTTACACAATTCCAAACAGGAACGATTCCTCGGGTTGAAACTATGGAGGTAGATGTTTATAGGATGAGTAAACTTAGTGGAGGGTATCTATGGGCTTCTTTTCAGGGTAACGTTCTATCGGTGGGAAATCCGGAGTATGTAGAACGAGGGTTTGTATTTGCAGTTGAGGATATTCTTTATAACACTCCTCCAACATATGAGAATAGTCTACGTACCACTATTCCGTCAACAGGATCTGGCGTATATACTAGTACTTCGATAAAGGGACAACTGAGAGATTATGAGTGGTATGTAGTGCGAGCTTATGTGAAAATGCGGTCTGGGAAAATTTATTACGGAGGGGTGGTTAAATTTGATACATGGAGGTGGACAGATCTTGATAAGATTTTATAGGTGTTAATCTAATTAATTTGTTATAACGATGAAAAACAGAGTTTGTATCTTGCTAACAATTGGTCTAATCTCAACCTTTTGGACGGGTTGCAAGGACAAGGAAGAAGAACCAGGCGCGGTATATGGCGTCATTACCGACAAAGCGACCGGCCAACCGATTAGGTCGGCGGGTGTGGAATTGCAACCGATTGGTCTGAGAACCGGAACGGGCACGGATGGACAATATGGGTTCGACGAATTGAAACCGGGGACTTATAAATTATATGTCACAAGGAGGGGCTATTATGATTTGTTGAGCAACGAGATCGTTGTAATGTCTGGCCAAACGGTGCAGTGGGATGTGCTGTTGGAATGGGAATATTAAAATTATTGATAAAATGAAAAATATACTTTTAATTACGAGTTCAATCATGCTTAGCCTTTCGATGGTTTTGTGGTATGGTTGCAACGACAAAGAAAAGGAGTCAGAATCTTTCGGCTCCATCTTTGGTATGGTCTCTGTTGCTGGTACCGCCGAACCTATGCGGGGAACAGGGGTGGAATTATACCGTTTGAACGAAAAAGGAACTGCTGGCGCCCTGTTGCTTCGTACGGTCACTGCCGATGATGGCAGTTATTCTTTTGAAGATGTGAAAGCCGGAGAATATTTATTGCGTGTAGAAGTTCCCGGCTATAAACGTACTGAATGTACGGTGGTTGTAGAAAGCGGCCGTGCTGCACGTGCGGATATGCAGGTAATAGCCAAAGGGGAAGGAGAAGGAGACGAGGAAACAGACGCATATTATGTCATAAAGGCTGCGAATCTTATGGTTCAAAAAGAAGACATAGGAGAGGGAGATTGGGTTACCTCCGATGCTACGTGTAGAGCCTCAACAGTGGGTGGCTATACCGATTGGCGTTTGCCAACCAAAGAAGAATTAATGGAGCTTTACGCCAATAGAAATTTGATTGGAGGATTCCAGAATGCTTTGTATTGGTCTAGTTCCAAATCTAATAATTCGAGCTATCCTTATTGGTGCGTTCATTTTTCGAATGGAAATTTGGATTATTGGAGTGGTGCTAATTCTTTTCGCATTCGTGCCGTCCGTTACATCAATCCGCCAACACCAGAGGAACCTGAAGAATCGGGGAGGGGCTATGTCGCGATTCCCGACTTGAATCTGATGGTACAAACGGCGGATATACGAGGTGAGTTCACTTGGGAGCCGGCCCGCGTTGCATGTGCACAATCCACGGTAGGCGGTTATATGGATTGGCGATTACCGACAATAAAAGAATTATCAGAATTGTGTGCTCGGAAATCCGAAATAGGCGGATTTGAGCCACAAGGGGTATATTGGACAGGAACTATAAAGGATTCAGTACATTCTGATTTTCATAAGTTGGTGAACTTTTCTGAAGAAGAGGATTGTTTTCAGGGATGGGCACGCGATGATTATGCTTATCGTGTCCGTGCCGTTCGAACCATTAGGGAATAGCCGTAAGGCGTAATATCTCACGTTATGGGTTTCTGTTGGCGGGCAAGTCTTTACGGCTTGCCCGCTTTTGTTTTCACATATTTGTGAAATTCTGATTTTATTACTACTTTTGTGATGGAAATATGAGCATATGTTAGTCGTTTTTGCAAAGGCGTATCTGAGGGAACTTTATGAAAGCGGGCGGACATCGGAGAAGAAATACCGGTTCCAGCCCGAAATCGTGAGCCGGTATCGGAAACGTATCGGCGTATTGCTGAGTGCGCCTTCGCCGGAAGCGCTCTATCAAATCAACTCGCTTCATTTTGAAGCCTTGGTGGGGGATAAGGCCGGAATGTACTCGATAAGGGTCAATGACAAGTATAGGATAGAATTTACGATACAAGACATGCCGGAACATAAGAGTGTGACGGTTTGCAAAATAGAAGAACTTTCAAAACATTATGATTGATATGATAACAATACCGGGTATCGATCAGAACATGATCGCCAACAATCTGACACCCTTCGAGCCGCTTCATCCGGGCGAGGTCTTGCGGGAAGAATTGGCGGAGCGGGGCGTTACGCAAACGCAGTTGGCCAAGCGGATGGGCGTCAGTGTGTCGTTATTGAACGAGGTCATCAACGGCAAACGCGGCATTTCGACCGAGTATGCGCTTTTATTGGAAGCCGCGCTCGGTATCGATGCCGATTTTTGGCTCAATATGCAACGGGCCTATGACAAGGATGCCGCTAAGTCGAATAAGGCGTTCCTAAAACGGCTTGCGGCCATCCGTAAGGTGGCGGCGGTATTTTGAAATATCGGAAAGAAAACAGCTTATGAAATCTTCGAATCAACTCAGGCCGGCGTTGCGGCAGCCGTCCGCCTCGCCGAAGGGTAACCCCAAATCGGGCTTGGGGTGGAGCGTGAGCGGCCTCGCGCTCGTGTGTTTGCTTTACGTGGCGTTCTTCTGCCTGCGCGGGCGCATCGACCTAACGGCGGTTTGGCCGCGCACGGTGTTCTACGTGGTGGGCGGCCTGGCCTGCATCTGCTTTGGCATGGGCGTTGGCCACAGCATCAAGGTGTTGCGCAACCACCGCCGGCGGTAGTTTATAAATTTCTCTAACTTGTGGTTGCAAGTAAGGGAAATTTTTCTATATTTGTAAATTGAGTTTTTAAAATAATCGAAAATGGACAAAATCAAGTCGTTGGACGATTTGCGCAAGTGCCGTGAAGCGGCCGGTGCAATCGTACGGTCGCGCAGACAGGGCGAAGACGGCGCACAGGTCGGGGGCGACATATCGTCCGGCGGCATAGGGGCGTGCACGCTGTTGGTCTGTGGCGGTACGGGCTGCAAGGCCTCACAGAGCGCGCTCATCGCGGAGCGTCTCAAGGAAGCCTTGACGGAAAAAGGGTTGGAAGATACGGTGCAGGTCGTCACGACGGGTTGTTTCGGTTTTTGCGAAAAGGGGCCCATCGTCAAGGTGATGCCCGACAATACGTTCTACACGCAGGTCAAACCCGAAGACGCGGCCGAAATCGTCAACGGACATATCATCGGCGGCAACAAGGTTACGCGTCTGTTATATGAAGACCCGGGCACGCGCACGCACGTGAGCGATGCCAAGCATATGGATTTCTACCGCAAGCAGAAGCGCATCGCGTTGCGGAACTGCGGATTCTTAGACCCCGAGCGGATAGAGGAATACATCGCCTGCGACGGTTATGCGGCCTTGGGCAAGTGCCTCACGGCCATGCAGCCGGCCGAGGTCATCGACTTGGTCAAGCGTTCGGGCTTGCGCGGCCGTGGCGGTGCGGGCTTCCCCACCGGCCTCAAATGGGAAATCACGTCCAAGTCGCAGGCCGATCGGAAATATGTGGTCTGCAATGCCGACGAGGGAGACCCGGGCGCGTTCATGGACCGCTCCATCATGGAGGGCGACCCGCATTCGGTCATCGAGGCCATGGCCATCTGCGGCTATGCCATCGGCGCCACCAAGGGGCTGGTCTATATCCGGGCCGAATACCCGCTGGCCATCGAGCGTTTGCAGAAAGCCATCGCCCAGGCGCGGGAATGCGGCCTGTTGGGCGAAAAAATCCTGGGTACGGATTTCGGTTTCGACATCGAGTTGCGGTTCGGCGCGGGGGCGTTCGTCTGCGGCGAGGAAACGGCCTTGATCCATTCGATGGAGGGCAAGCGGGGCGAACCCACGCTCAAACCGCCGTTCCCGTCGGTAAGCGGCTATCTCGGCAAGCCCACCAATGTCAACAATGTGGAGACGTTCGCCAATATCCCGGTCATCATCAACAAGGGGGCGGAATGGTTCGCCGCCATAGGCACCGAAAAGTCCAAGGGCACCAAGGTGTTCGCGTTGGCCGGTAAAATCAACAACGTGGGGCTGATTGAAGTGCCCATGGGCATTACGCTGCGCGAAATCATCTTTGAAATCGGCGGCGGCATCAAGGGCGGCAAGAAGTTTAAGGCGGTGCAGACCGGCGGGCCTTCGGGCGGCTGTCTCACCGAAAAGCATTTGGATATCCCCATCGACTACGAGAGTCTGACGGCGGCCGGCTCCATGATGGGCTCGGGCGGTATGATCGTTATGGACGAAGACGACTGCATGGTGTCGGTGGCCAAGTTCTACCTCGACTTTACGGTGGAGGAATCCTGCGGCAAGTGCACGCCCTGCCGTATCGGCAACAAGCGGCTCTACGAGATTCTGGATAAAATCACCAAGGGCAAGGGCACGATGGACGACCTCCACCGGCTCAAGAACCTGGCGCAGGTCATCAAGGATACGGCCCTGTGCGGTTTGGGGCAGACGTCGCCCAATCCCGTGCTCTCCACGCTCGGCAATTTTTGGGACGAATACGTGGAACACGTCTCCGAGTCGAAATGCCGTGCGGGACAATGCCGCGCGTTGATGCGTTACGAAATCGACCCGGCGGTCTGCGTGGGCTGTACGGCCTGTGCGCGCAACTGTCCGGTCAGCGCCATCGAAGGCGAGAAGAAGCAGCCGCATAAGATCAACCAGGATGTTTGCATCAAGTGCGGGGCCTGTATCGAAAAATGTAAGTTTAACGCCATTTCAATCAAGTAAGCATGGAGACCGTGAAATTAACGATAGACAATCGGGAAACCGAGGTGCCCAAGGGCACGACGATTTTACAGGCCGCCAAGCGGTTGGGCATTGACATTCCGACGCTTTGTTATTATCGTCTCGAGAATCTCGACATAGAGAACAAGCCCGGCGGTTGCCGTGTCTGCGTGGTGGAAGTGGCGGGACGCCGCAACCTGGCGCCGGCCTGCTCCACGAACTGCGAGGAAGGCATGGCGGTTCAAACGCACAGCATGCGCGTGCTCAACGCGCGGCGTACCGTGGTCGAACTCCTGCTGTCCGACCATCCGGCCGACTGTCTCGTGTGCGCCAAGTCGGGCCATTGCGAGTTGCAGACGCTGGCGCAGAAGCTGGGCGTGCGCGAAATCGCCTATCAGGGCGAGCAGTCGCATTACCGCAAGGATTTGTCGCCCTCCATCGTGCGCGACGTCGATAAGTGCATCATGTGCCGCCGTTGCGAAACGATGTGCAACGACGTGCAGACCGTGGGGGCGCTCTCGGCCGTTAACCGGGGCTTCAACGCCGTGGTTTCGCCGGCCTTTGAAAAGGATTTGGAAAAGTCGCCCTGTACGTTCTGCGGTCAGTGCGTGACGGCCTGCCCTACGGGCGCGTTGACGGAGGTGGACCATACGGCGCGTGTCATTGCGGCCTTGAATGACCCCGCCAAGACGGTCGTCGTGCAGACGGCGCCGGCCGTGCGTGTGGCCTTGGGCGAGGAATTCGGCATGGCTCCCGGCACGATTGTGACGGGCAAATTGGCGGCGGCGTTGCGGGCCTTGGGCTTCGACCGCGTGTTCGACACCGATTTCGCGGCCGACCTCACGATTATGGAGGAGGGCAGCGAGCTGTTGGGCCGCCTCTCGGCCTTTATGAACGGCGACAAGTCGGTCAAGCTGCCGATTCTCACGTCCTGTTGTCCGGCCTGGGTCAATTTCTTCGAATACAACTATCCCGATATGCTCGACGTGCCGTCTTCGGCCAAATCGCCGCAACAGATGTTCGGTGCGGTGGCCAAGACCTATTTCGCCAATCAGATAGGCGTCAAGCGCGAAGACCTCGTCGTGGTGTCGGTCATGCCCTGTCTGGCCAAAAAATACGAATGCCAGCGCGAGGAGTTCAAGACCGACGGCAATCCCGACGTGGACATCGCCATTTCGACGCGCGAGTTGGCCAATCTCATCAAGCAGTCCAACCTCGACTTCGCCAATCTGCCCGATGAGGATTTCGACAACCCCTTGGGTGAATCCACGGGAGCGGGCGTCATCTTCGGCGTTACGGGGGGCGTCATCGAGGCGGCCACGCGCACGGCCTACGAACTCTTTACGGGCAAAACGTTGGAGAAGGTCGAATTCGAAGCCCTGCGCGGCATGGACGGCGTACGGGTGGCCTCCGTCGATTTCGACGGCACGCCGATCCGCATCGGCATCGCGCACGGTCTGGGGCATGCGCGGCAGCTGTTGGACGCGGTACGCAACCACGAATTGGATCTGCACGCCATCGAGGTTATGGCCTGTCCCGGCGGCTGTATCGGTGGCGGCGGCCAGCCCTATCACCACGGCAACGCGGCCGTGCTCGAAGCGCGTACCAAGGCCATCTACCGCGAGGACGAGGGCAAGGCACGGCGCAAGTCGCACGAGAACGGGTACGTCAAACGGCTGTACGAGGAATTCCTGCAGCATCCTATGAGCGAAAAGGCGCATCACCTGTTGCATACGCACTATTTCGACCATAGCGATAAAATCGAAACGATATGAAGTTCAACTAAGCGAATATCATCGGACCTATGAAAAAAATCACGTTGTCGGAGAGCAAAGTGAAAGCGATCCGGGAAATTTGCCAGGCTTATGGCAATGACAAAGGCGAGGTAATCAATGTGCTGCACAAGGTGCAGGGTGCGTTCGGCTATTTGCCGGAAGCCGTGCAGGAAGTGGTGGCGCATGCGTTGAATATGCCGGTGGCGCATGTCTATGGCATTGTTACGTTCTATTCGTTTTTCTCGATGGTGCCCAAGGGCGAGCATCCGATTTCCATCTGCATGGGAACGGCCTGTTACGTGCGGGGCGCGGAGAAGGTGTTGGACGAGTTCAAGCGGCAGCTGAAAATCAACGTGGGGGAGACGACGCCCGACGGCAAGTTTTCGCTCAACTGTCTGCGTTGCGTGGGCGCCTGCGGTTTGGCGCCCGTCGCCATGGTGGGGGAAAAGGTCTATGGCCGGCTCACGCCCGACCAGGTCAAGGAAATTATCGGAGAGTATAAATAGGCGCGGGAACCATGCATGATCTGTTTGTATTCGGCTTGTCGGTGTTCGCGAGTCTGTTCGCGATTATCAACCCGATAGCGAATGTGCCTATTTTCATGGGCGTGACAAGTGGCGCGTCGGAGGCGAGTTGCCGAAAGGTGGCCAAGACGGCCACGCTGACGGCTTTTTTCATCGTATTGGCTTTCGTGCTCATCGGAAAGTACATCTTCGAGTTTTTCGGCATCACGATTCCGGCCTTTAAGATTACGGGCGGTCTGTTGCTGTTTTACGTCGGCTTCGAGTTGTTGCAGTCCAAGAAGTCCACGATTCAGAATATGTCCGTGCCGGGGAGCGGAACGCCGGATGCGCGGCCCGATTTCGACGAGAGTGTCGCCATTTCGCCCTTGGCGATTCCGATGCTGGCCGGGCCGGGCACGATTGTGGCGGCCATGAACTACGCGGCGGCCCATAATTATTGGTATATCCTTGAAATCGTGCTGATTTTGGCGTTCGTGCTGGGGCTGACGTATTGCGCGTTTATCTTCAGCCGCTATATCTACAAGTTCTTGGGCAAGGACATCATTTTGGTGCTGAGCAAACTCATGGGGTTGATTGTGGCGATATTGGGAACCAACATGATTATAGACGGCATCAAGATGGTCGCATGACCGTAGGATTGTTTTAATTGATTGTTGATTATGCCGTTGCATTTCAGTCTTTCGGAAATCGTCAGCGCGTTCGTCGTGCTGTTCGCGGTGATCGATATCACGGGTTCCATCCCGATTATCGTCGATTTGAACAAGAACCGGGGCGGGGTCAGCGCCTGGCAGGCCGCCCTCTTGTCGTTGGCCATCCTGTTGGCGTTCCTGTTTTTGGGCGATGCGTTGCTTGCGCTTTTCGGCATCGATGTGTCATCGTTCGCGGTGGCCGGTTCGCTCGTCATCTTCGTGTTGGCGGTGGAAATGACGTTCGGCATCGAGGTGTTCCGCAACGACGGGCCCAACGGCGTGGCCACGATTGTGCCGCTCGTGTTTCCGCTCATCGCGGGGGCGGGTACGCTCACAACGCTGCTGTCGTTGCGGGCGGAATACAACCTGTTGAATATCGTCATCGCGTTGGTGTTGAATATGGTGGTGGTCTATGTCGTGATCCGGTACGTGGACAAGGTGGAGAAAATCATCGGTAAGGGCGGGATTTATATTTTACGCAAGTTCTTCGGTATCATTCTTTTGGCAATATCCGTGCGGCTGTTTGCAAACAATGTGACGTCGCTGTTCTGAACCGTTTGCCGCCGGTCATCGGCGGCGGGTGCTCCGAACGCCGGGTTTAGGCGCCGTTCCCCTTGATTCTTTGGGCGAAAAACGCTATCTTTGCACCCATTTTTAAGCGATTTTCAGATGAATAAGGTGATTAAGTTGCGGAGAGGCTTGGATATACGCATTCAGGGCGTGGCCGACGGTTCTCTGCGTGCGCCGGCGTTTTTCTATGAGGATTATGCCGTCAAGCCGGTCGATTTCTGGGATATGCGTCCCAAGTTGTTGGTGGAAGCGGGCTCGGTGGTCAAGGCCGGTACGCCCTTGTTCTACGACAAAAACCGGGAGGCGGTCAAGGTAACGTCGCCGGTCAGCGGCACGGTCACGGAAATCGTCTATGGCCCCAAACGCCGCATCGAGGAAATCCGTCTGAAAGCCGACAGGGAAATAGCTTACGAAACGTTTACGGCCTATTCCGCCGCCGATTTGGCCGCGTGGGATGGCTCGAAGCGCGAAACGGCCGTGCGCCAGCTGTTGGACGCGGGCCTGTGGGCTTTTATCCGCCGCCGTCCCTACGATACGATTGCCGATCCGGAGCGTATGCCCCGCGACATCTTCATTTCCTGCTTCGATACCGCGCCGCTCGCGCCCGACATGGACATGCTGGCGCACGGCCGTGAGGAGGATTTTCAGGCCGGCGTGGACGTTTTGCGCACGCTTACCGCGGGCAAGGTACACTTGGGCCTGCATGTTCAGAAGAACAACGCCGTGGCCTTTACCGAATGCAAGCGGGCGGAACTCCACTATTTCGAAGGGCCGCACCCCTGCGGCAACGTCGGCATACAGATTCACCACATCGCGCCGATAGACAAGGGCGAGGAAGTTTGGTACGTGCATCCGCAGGACGTCATGGTTATGGGCCGTCTGTTCCTCAAAGGCCGTTACGACGCGACGAAGATCGTGGCCTTGGCCGGTTCGGAGGTCATCCGCACGAGTTACCATAAGGTGCTGGCCGGTGTTTCGGTGCGCTATTTCCTGCAAGACAACGTCAAGGGCATGGAACGCGGCTTGGAGGTTATGGACGGCGACAACCGCCAAGCCTCGGCGGATATCCGCGTTATCAGCGGCAACGTGCTGACGGGTACGAAAATATCCGCCCAAGGCTATTTAGGGGCCTACGACCACCTCATTTCCGTGATTCCGGAGGGCAACCGTTTCCGTTTCATGGGCTGGCTGACGTTGGGGCTCAATAGGTTCAGTTTTTCCAAAACGTTTTTCTCGTGGCTGTTCCCGCAGCGCACCTACCGCATCGACACGAATGTGAACGGCGGCAAGCGGGCGTTCGTGCTCACGGGCGAGTTCGAGAAGGTGTTGCCGATGGACATCTACCCGATGCAGTTGCTCAAGGCTTGTATCACGCAAGATATCGAGGCGATGGAGAACCTTGGGATTTATGAGGTTTCGCCGGAGGATTTCGCGCTTTGCGAATACATCGACGCTTCCAAGACCGATATCCAGCAGATTATCCGCGACGGCTTGGAGCTGATGCGTAAGGAAATGAGCGAGTAGGTGGAAGTCACGGACAAACGGAATACGAATCAAAAGGGGATAACCCAATACGCATATTATGTTGAGAAAGTTTTTAGATCGGATCAAACCGCAATTCGAAAAAGGAGGCCGCTTCGCGTTTTTGCACGCGACGTTCGATGCGTTCGAGACCTTTTTATACGTGCCGGATACGGTGACGGTCAAGGGCGCCCATGTGCGGGACGGCCTGGATATGAAGCGCACGATGATTATGGTCGTGCTCGCTTTGATGCCGTGCTTTTTGTTCGGCACCTACAATGTGGGGTTGATGCACTACAACGCCATGGGCGAATCCGCGGCGTTTTGGCCCGCGTTTTGGTTCGGCTGTACGAAGGTGCTGCCGATGTTGATTGTGAGTTATGTCGTGGGCTTGGGCATCGAGTTCATCTTTGCCCAATACCGGGGGCATGAGGTCAACGAGGGCTTCCTCGTGTCCGGCTTCCTGATCCCGTTGATTTGCCCGCCCGATGTGCCGCTGTGGATGTTGGCCGTGGCGACGGCCTTTGCCGTCATCATCGGCAAGGAAGTGTTCGGCGGCACCGGTATGAATATCTGGAATCCGGCGCTGTTGGCGCGCGCGTTTCTGTTTTTCGCCTATCCGGCGCATATGTCCGGCGATGAGGTTTGGGTGGCCGACGCCACGTCCGGCCCGACCGCCTTGGCCACGGTGTCGCAGGGGCATGCGGCCAATTTGCCCGACATGAGCCAGTTGTTCTTCGGTTTTATCCCCGGCTCGGTGGGCGAGACCTCCAAACTGTGTATCCTCATAGGTGCCGCCATCCTGTTGTGGACGGGCATCGGCAGCCTGCGCGTCATGCTTTCCGTCGTGTTGGGCGGCCTGTCGATGGGCGTCATCGCGCATGCGGCGGGAGCCACGGTGGCCACGCCTTGGCAGCAGCTGCTTATGGGCGGCTTCCTGTTCGGGGCCGTGTTTATGGCCACCGACCCGGTCACGTCGGCTCAGACCAATTGGGGTAAGGTTATTTACGGTTTTCTGATAGGGGTGTTGGCCGTGCTGATCCGCGTGTTCAATCCGGCCTATCCGGAAGGCATGATGCTGGCGATACTGTTTATGAATACGTTTGCGCCGCTCATCGACTATGTGGTTGTGAACCGCAACATCCAACGCCGTCAGCGTCGTTTGAAACTGAAAAATGCAATTAAATAGGAGGCCGTTACCGTATGTTCTCGAATAAATATATCTACATTTACACCACGGTCATGGTGGTCGTGGTGGCCGCGTTGCTGGCCTTGGCCGCAACGTTGTTGAAACCCTTTCAGGACAAGAACGCCCAGGTGGAGACGATGCAGAACATCCTCAAGGCGGCCGGCGTCGTGTCCACGGCCGAAGACGCCGAAGCCCTTTATGCCGACTATATCCGCGAGGAATTGACGGTCGACGCGGCGGGCGGCGTATTGGCGCGTTACGCTGCGGACGGCAGTCTGTTGGAGGGTCAAGGTACGCGCGCGTTCGACATCAGCATGAAGAACGCGGTGGCGGAAGGCAAGGATGCCGAAATCCCGGTGTTTGTCTGCCGCAAGGGCGAAGCCGACAGCTATATCGTGCCGTTGTATGGCAAAGGGCTGTGGGGACCGATTTGGGGCTATATCACGTTCGAATCCGATATGAATACGGTGGCGGGCGTGTCGTTCGGCCATCAGAGCGAAACCCCGGGCTTGGGCGCGGAAATCGTGGGCGATGCGTTCCAGCAGCCGTTCGTCGGCAAGCGGATTTTCGATGAAAACCGTCGGTTTACCTCCATTACCGTTCAGAAAGGCGGCGTCAAGAATTTCAAGGGCGACCCCATCCATGCCGTGGACGCCATTTCCGGCGGCACGATTACGAGTACGGCCGTTTCCGATATGTTGCGCGACTGCCTTACCTTTTATATCCCGTTTTTCAACCGGATGCAGGACGAAGCGGGGCTGGCCGCCGACAGCGTGGCCGTTGAACCGGAGGCGGTAACGCCCGAACCCGTGGCTCCCGTACAACCGCGGCGCGTTGCGCCGCAGCCGGAGCCTTCGGTGCAACCCGTGGAGCCGCAACCCGCGCCCCAACCGGCACCGGTCTCCGAATCCGAGGAAGAAAAGCCTGCGGCCCCTGCGCAACCCGTAGCCCCCGAAACGCCGGAGGCACCCGTACAGCAACCCGTTCAGCCCGAACAGCCGGCCGAACCGGTGCAGCCCGAGCAACCCCAGGAGGCGGAATAAGCCGGCTCCCCACATTGATTATATAGAACGAAATAAGTATCGACGCTTATATGGAACAGCAAGAAAAGGAAGCTTGGTTCTCGGCCAAGAATCTTAAATTGATAACGACGCCTTTGGGCGGCAACAATCCCATCACCGTGCAGGTGTTGGGCATCTGTTCGGCATTGGCCGTTACCGTGAAATTGCAGCCGGCTTTGGTCATGGCCATTTCCGTGACGGTGGTGACGGCTTTTGCCAACCTGATTATCTCGCTTTTGCGTAATACGATACCGCCCCGCATCCGCATCATCGTGCAGCTGACGGTCATCGCGGCCCTCGTGATTTTGGTCGATCAGGTCTTGAAAGCGTTTCTGTATGACGTCAGCAAACAGCTCTCGGTCTATGTCAGCCTCATTATCACGAACTGCATCGTCATGGGACGTCTCGAAGCCTTTGCGATGGCCAATAAGCCGTGGCCTTCGTTCCTCGACGGCGTGGGCAATGGCGTGGGCTACGGGCTCATCCTCGTGCTTATCGCGTTTTTCCGCGAACTGTTCGGCTCAGGTACGCTGTTCGGCTATCAGGTCATTCCGCAGGGTTTGTATGCGGCTGGTTATGCCAACAACGGCCTGTTCATCCTGCCGCCCATGGCGCTGATTCTCGTGGGCGTGTTCATCTGGATTCAACGTTCCAGAAATAAAGAGTTGATAGAGAAAAACTAAGCGATTTTTGCGACTATGGAAAACCTACTCAGTATATTCGTCCGGTCGATTTTCGTCGACAATATGATTTTCGCCTATTTTTTGGGGATGTGCTCCTATCTGGCCGTTTCCAAAAACGTGAAAACCGCTTTCGGCTTAGGCGTATCGGTCGTATTCGTCATGCTTATCACGGTGCCGTTGAACTATTTGATGAACCGTTACCTGTTGGGGGCGGGGGCGCTGTCGTGGCTGAGCCCGGCTTTGTCCGACGTGGATTTGAGCTTTCTGACGCTCATTATGTTCATCGCCACCATCGCGTGCATCGTGCAATTGTTGGAGATGGTCATCGAAAAGGTATCGCCGTCACTGTACGCCTCGTTGGGGATTTTCCTGCCGTTGATCGCCGTTAATTGCGCCATCTTGGGCGGCTCGCTGTTCATGCAGCAGCGGGAGTACGCAAGCCTGGCCGAAGCCTCGGTCTATGCGTTGGGTTCGGGCTTGGGCTGGTGGCTGGCCATCGTCGGCATCGCGGCCATCCGTGAGAAATTGAAATATTCGCACATCCCGGCGCCGCTCAAAGGGCTCGGCATTGCGTTTATCGTAACGGGGCTCATGGGCATTTCGTTCATGTGCTTCTTGGGAATCAAATTATAGTGGATTAAAAAGAAAGAACAGATATGTCGTCAAGCATTGTCATATTGACTGCCGTCGCCGTTTTTCTGATTGTCATCCTGTTGCTGGTCAGTTTGTTGCTCTATGCCCGCAAACGCTTGGTGCCGCAGGGCAAGGTGCATGTTGAAATCAACGGCGAGAAGGATTTGGAAGTGGAAATGGGCAATTCGTTGCTCTCGACCTTGGCCGCGCAGAAGATTTTTCTGCCGTCGGCTTGCGGTGGAAAGGGCAGTTGCGGGCTGTGCCGCGTGCAGGTGCCGGAAGGCGGTGGCAGCATCCTGCCGTCCGAGCAGGGCTTCTTTACGCGCAAGGAACAGGGCGACCATTGGCGTTTGGCCTGTCAGGTCAAGGTGCGCAACGATATGAAGGTACAGGTGCCGGCGGCTGTTTTCGGCATCCGCAAGTGGGAATGCGAAGTGGTCAGCAGCCGTAACGTGGCCACGTTTATCCGGGAGTTCGTCGTCAAGTTGCCCGAAGGCGAAAAGTTGAATTTCCGTTCCGGCGGCTATATCCAAATCGATGTGCCGGCCTGTACGGTGGACTATAAGGATATCGAAGTGGCCGAACCCTACAAGAGCGAATGGGACCGCATGAAGATGTTCGATTTGACGATGAAGAACCCCGAGCCCTGTTTCCGTGCTTACTCCATGGCCAACCACCCGGCCGAGGGCGACCGCATCATGCTCAACGTCCGTATCGCCACGCCGCCTTTCGACCGCAAGACCGGGCAGTGGATGAAAGTCAATCCGGGCATTTGCTCCTCTTATGTCTATTCGCTCAAACCGGGCGACAAGATTACGATTTCGGGCCCTTACGGCGAGTTCTTCGTACAGGACACGCAGCGCGAGATGATGTTTATCGGCGGCGGGGCCGGTATGGCGCCGATGCGTTCGCATATCTTCGACCAGTTCAAGACCAAGCATACCAACCGCAAGACCACGTTCTGGTACGGCGGCCGTTCGGTCAAGGAACTGTTCTATATGGAGGATTTCGAGGAAATCCAGCGCGAGAATCCGAATTTCAGTTTCCACGTCGCGTTGTCGGATCCGCAGCCGGGCGACAATTGGACGGGGCCGACGGGCTTCATCCATCAGGTCATCTACGACCAATACCTGAAGAACCATCCCGAACCCGACGAAATAGAATACTATCTGTGCGGCCCTCCCGCCATGACGGATGCCGTGGTCAAGATGCTGGACGGTTTGGGCGTACCGCCTGAAATGATCCGTTTCGATAATTTCGGCGCTTGATGTATATTAGACCGGCCGTCGCCTGCGGGTGCGGTCGGTCTTGTTTCCTTAAAAACAACAGGACAGATGAACGATACATTGGTCATAATCCCGACATATAACGAAAAGGAGAATATCGAGAAAATCATCCGCAAGGTCTTTTCCTTGCCCAAAGCGTTCGATATCCTTGTGGTGGAGGATAATTCCCCCGACGGTACGGCGGATATCGTGCGGCGGCTCATGGCCGAGTTTCCGGAGCGTCTGTTCATGGAGGAGCGCAAGGGCAAACTGGGTTTGGGCACGGCCTATATCCACGGTTTCAAATGGGCGTTGCAGCGGCATTACGGCTATGTGGTGGAGATGGATGCCGATTTCTCGCATAATCCCGACGATTTGTTGCGTCTGTATAAGTCCTGTGCCGAAGAGGGGGCCGATTTGACGATAGGTTCGCGCTATGTCAACCATGTGGTCAATGTGGTCAACTGGCCGATTGGCCGCGTGCTCATGTCGTATTACGCTTCGGCCTATGTCCGTTTCGTGACGGGCATGAAAATCGGCGACGCCACGGCCGGCTTCGTCTGCTACCGCCGCAGCCTGTTGGAAGCGATGGATTTGGACGACATCCGTTTTGTGGGTTATGCGTTCCAGATAGAAATGAAATACACGGCCTACCGTTTGGGCTACGACGTGCGCGAAGTGTCTATTGTCTTTACCGACCGGCAGGAGGGCACGTCCAAGATGAGCAAAAAAATCTTCAAAGAGGCGTTTTTCGGCGTCATTTCGTTGCGCTTCCGTAAATTCAAAGGGGTGCGGAAGCCAAAGGCTTAGCGCCGTCCGTCATGAACATAGCGGTCAATACCCGGCTCCTGCTGGCCGGCCGTCTGGAAGGCATCGGTTGGTTCACGCATGAAATATTGCGCCGTTGGGTGTGCGCGCATCCGGAACATACGTTTTATTTCCTGTTCGACCGCAAGCCGGACGCGGCTTTTATTTTTGCGCCCAACGTGCGGCCCGTCGTCCTGTTTCCGCCCACGCGGCATCCTTTGCTGTGGTATTGGTTTTTCGAATACAGCGTGCCGCGTTTCCTCAAAAAACATCCGGTGGATTTGTTCGTCTCCACCGACGGCTGGATGCCGCTCCGCGCCACGGATGTCGCCGGACGGCCGATTCCCTGCGTGGATGTCATTCACGATTTGAGTTTTGAACACGATGCGGCTTATGTCAGTCGCTCGCATGGCCGGTATTACCGCCGTTTTTTCCCGCGCTTCGCACGGCGGGCGGATTTGCTGTTCACGGTGTCGGANTNCAGCCGCCGCGACATCGCCGCCCGTTACGGTNTGCCGGNGGAGCGCATCGAAGTGGTNTATAATGCCGCCNTGNCGGCCTATCATCCGACGGNGGAGGCGGAAAAGGCCGCCGTGCGGGCNTCGCTGACCGGCGGTTGCCCGTTTTTCATCTATGTGGGNTCCATCCACAAACGCAAGAANGTNTGGCGTATGTTGCAGGCGTTCAANNNNTTCAAGGCNGAGACGGGNNTGCCGCACCGCTTTGTGCTGGTCGGTACGCCGATGTGGCGCGACCGCCNNATGGAAAAGGCCTACGCCGCNTTGCCCTATGCGCGGGATNTCGTTTGGGCGGGNCGNGTGGAGCCGGNNANNNTGAACGGCTANGTGGCGGCNNCNGAAGCCNTGGTCTATGTGTCGGAGTTNGANGGNTTCGGCATNCCGNTTGTNGAGGCGTTTGCGGCCGAAACGGCCGTGATTACGTCGGATGTGACGTCGATGCCGGAAGTGGGCGGNGACGCGGTCTGTTATGTAAATCCCTACGATGTGGCTTCGATTGGCGCGGGGATGAAACGCGTGGCCGGGGATNCGGCCTATCGGGCGGATTTGATTGCGCGTGGCCGGCGACAGAGGGAAAAGTTCTCTTGGNACGAGAGCGCGCGCCGCTTCGATGAAGCCATCACGCGGTGGATGGCGGCTCAGAACCGTTAAATGGCCTTTTTGCAACCCGGTTGCAGGTTTNTCGGATTACCTTTGCAAATAGATATGGAACAGAAAACAATATTTCCGTTGACCGGTCTGCATTGCGCCGGTTGNGCCCAGCGTGTGGAGAAAATGGCCGTCGCCTATCCGGGCGTTGCNGGNCGCTCAGGTCAATTTNGCCGACAGNACNNTCANNNTGACNTATGAGGCCNACGNNATGGATTTGGCCGCGTTTCAGAAAGCGGTGGCCGACATGGGCTATACNTTGATANTGGCCACGGCCGACCCGTTCAAGGAACAGGCCGAGCAACAGNGGAAAGCCTATGGNCGTTTAAAAAAACGGGTGGCGGGNGCTTGGGCGTTGGCCATCCCGTTGATGGNGCTCGGCATGAGCCACGGNTGGNACTTCCCCGGNAAGGGATGGATCATGATGGTGCTTTCGTTGGCCGTCATGGNGCTGTTCGGCCGCGACTATTATATACGGGCGTGGAAACAGGCGCGGCGGCTTTCGGCCGATATGGATACGCTGGTGGCCTTGAGTACNGCGGTTTCGTTCCTGTTCAGCCTGTTCAATACGGTCTGCCCCGATTTCTGGACGAGCCGCGGTCTGCATCCGCATCTGTATTACGANGCNTCCGGCACCATCATCGCGTTCGTCCTGTTGGGCAAGTTCTTGGAAGAACGTGCCAAGCAGGGTACTTCGGAGGCCTTGAAAGGTTTGGTGGCCCTGCAGGCGAACGAGGCCATGGCGCTCAGGAACGGCAATTTCGAACCGGTCGATATCGTGTTGCTGCGGCCGGGCGATACGGTGTTGATACGGCCGGGCGAAAAAGTGCCGGTCGATGGCCGCGTGACGGAAGGGGAGTCGTTCGTCGATGAAAGCACGATGACGGGCGAACCGGTGCCGGTGCGGCGGCAAGCCGGCGACAAGGTGCTCTCCGGCACGCTGAACGGCGACGGCACGTTGCAGGTGGAAGTAACGGCCTCCGGCGAGGCCACCTATCTGTCGGCTATGATCCGCAAGGTGCGCGAGGCGCAGGGCAGCAAGGCCCCTATCCAACGCACAGCCGACAAGGTGGCCGGCATTTTCGTACCGACGGTCATGGGGCTGTCGTTGTTGACGTTTGTGATTTGGATGGCGGTGGGAGGCACGGCGCGTTTTGCCGAAGCCCTGAACGCCATGGTGTCGGTGCTCGTCATCGCGTGCCCGTGCGCGTTGGGGTTGGCCACGCCCACCGCGCTCATGGTGGGCATCGGCAAGGCGGCCGAACGGCATGTGCTCATCAAGGATGCCGCGGCCTTGGAGCAGTTGTGCCGTATCGATACGGTGGTGTTGGACAAAACGGGCACGCTGACCGAGGGCAAGCCCGGCGTGCAGGCCACGTGGTTCAACCCGTCGGAGGAACGGGCGCGGCTGTTAGCGTTGCTAAAGGCCGCCGAGATGCGGAGCACGCATCCGGTGGCGCGGGCGGTGGTAGCTTGGATAGACGCGCAGGCGGCTGCGGGAGAGGAAACCGTAGCCGGAATGCCCGAAATAGCGGATTATACGAATGTGGCGGGCAAAGGCTTGCGGTTCTCGGCGGCCGGCGAGCCTTACTGGCTCGGCAGCCGCGCCTATGCCCTGGCGCAGCGGGCCGATGCCGATTGGTTGGCGCAATGGGAAGCGCAGGGGCATACGTTGGCC
Organism: bacterium; assembly: GCA_014802725.1. Taxonomy (GTDB): domain Bacteria; phylum Bacteroidota; class Bacteroidia; order Bacteroidales; family P3; genus CAMXAS01. The sequence continues at coordinate 238,995 of JAAVBS010000005.1, read as the reverse complement.
GTTTTGGGACACGGCAACGAGATATTGGCGGCCATGGCCGTGGCCGACCGCTTGCAGGCCGAAGCGCCGGAGGCGGTGGCGGGTTTGCAGGCCGCCGGCATTGATGTCTGCATCCTGAGCGGCGACCATGAAGCGTCCGTGGCGCGCGTGGCCGGCGGTCTCGGCATTACGCATTACAAAAGCGGGCTTTTGCCGGACGACAAGGCAAGGTATATACGCGAGTTGCAACAGGCCGGCCACAAGGTGGCGATGGTGGGCGACGGTGTCAACGACAGCCAGGCCTTGGCTGTGGCCGATGTCAGCGTGGCGATGGGCGAAGGCACGGACGTGGCCATGCAGGTGGCCATGGTCACGTTGTTGCAGAACCGTCTCGCGCTTTTGCCGCGTGTCATCGATTGGTCGGGCAAGACCATGCGGAGCGTGAAGCAGAATCTGTTTTGGGCGTTTATCTACAATGTCATCGCCATTCCGGTGGCGGCCGGCGTGCTTTATCCGTTCACGGGCTTTTTGTTGAACCCCATGCTGGCGAGCGCCGCCATGGCGTTCAGCTCGGTGTCGGTTGTGGGCAACAGCCTGCGGTTGAAGTTCAAGAAATGGGAAGCTTAAAGCGGTGCCGCTAAGATTCTGCCCCGGCTTGGCGGCGCTTTTCGGTACGTCCCGCGATGAATACGCTCAATTCGTAGAGCAACAGGATCGGCAGGGAGGTGAGCGCGAGCGTGAACACGTCGGTCGTCGGGGTCACGACGGCCGCCAGCGTGATGATGGCCACATAGGCATGGCGGCGGTATTTCCGCAGCAGCTGTCGGTTGACGATGCCCAGGTAGGCCAACAGCCAGACGAGGATCGGCAGTTCGAACAACAGCCCCATGAGCAGCGAGAGCGTCATGAACGTGCCTAGATAGGAATCGAGCGTGATGAACGGCAAAACACTTTCACTGACGCGATAGGCGAATAAGAAGCGGTAGGCGAACGGAAACAGGATGAAGTAAGCCACGGCCAGCCCCGCCAAAAAGAGCAGATAGGAGGCGGCGAATACGCGGCCCACGGCTTTTTTCTCGTTCGGATAGAGGGCGGGTTTGAGAAAACCGAACCCCAAATAGAGCCAATAGGGCAGACATATCAACAAGGCCGCGGAAAAGGCCGCCTTGAGGTGGGCCGAAAACTGGGACGTCAGTTGCGTGCTGATCATCGGCAACGATTCCATTTCGCTGGCCATTTGACGCGGAAGGAGCAAGACGTCAAACAGCCAATCTTTGCAGCAGAAAGCCGCGATGCAGACAATCCCCAAGGCGCCCAAGGCTTTGAGCAGCACTTTGCGCAATTCGTCCAGATGGTCCCAAAACGAAACGGAAGTCGGTTCAGCCATGGAATTTACGCCTCCGGCTTTTCCGAATCTCGCTTCTCTTGCTTGTCGGTCTCCGAATCCGTGCCGTTCATGCCTTCCTTAAAACTCTTGATGCCCTTGCCGAGGCCTTTCATGAGTTCGGGAATCTTGCGGCCGCCGAACAGCAACAGCACCACGATGGCGATAATCAGGATCTCTTGGCCGCCTAACCCCATAAACAGGGGTGTCAATAATAAATTCATCTTGTCAGTCAGGATTAGAACGCAAAGATAAATAGAAAATTTCAAAAAACAGACGTATATTTGCAGGCCGTCGCAACGGCGATGGATGGCCGTTTTTATCTGAAAAACAAGAAATTTATAGGGCTATGTTGATAGAAAGAATTGACAATCAGCTTAATAAAAAAAAGTTTCAACGCCGCCACGCGGGCAAGGTCGTTATGGTTTCCGGTGCCTCGTCGGGCATCGGCAAAGCCTTGGCCATTGAATTGTTGAACCGGGGTTTCAGCGTCTCGTTGGCCGCGAGGCGCGACGAGATTATTATTAGCTACTTGCGTGAATCGTTCCCCGAAGAGGTGTATGAAAAACGCTGCTTTGTCATGCGCACCGACGTAAGCCGGGAGGAAGACTGCAAGAATTGGGTGGAGGCCACCTATCGGCATTTCGGCCGTATCGACGTGTTGATCAACAATGCCGGCATCTCGATGCGCGGGCTGTTCGAAGAATGCAACTTAGACGTGTTGCGCCGCTTGGTGGACGTCAATTTTTGGGGCGTGACGTATTGCACGCATTATGCGCTCAAATACCTGCTCGAAACCAAAGGCAGCGTTGTGGGCGTGTCGTCCATCGCCGGCTATCAGCCGTTGCCGGGCCGTACGGCCTATTCGGCCTCCAAGGCCGCCATGCAGGGGTTGTTGACGAACATCCGCATCGAAAACCGCAAGAAAGGCTTGCATGTCTTAATCGTATGTCCCGGTTTTACGGCTTCCAACGTCCGCATCAACGCCTTGGACAAGAACGGTAACCCGCAGGGCGAGACGCCGCGTGACGAAGGCAAGATGATGACGGCCGAAGAAGTGGCGCGTCACATGATTTGGGCCATCGACCGGCGCAAGCGTTCGCTGATTCTGACGCCGCTCGGCCGGCTTACGGTCTTGGCATCCAAGATTATTCCGGGCTTTACCGAAAAGGTGGCGTTCAGCTATATGGCCAAAGAACCCAATTCGCCGTTTTAAGCCAGTAAAGTCATTCAGCCATGAACNTGATCCGCACGTTTGTCTTCAATCCGATACAGACCAATACCTATGTTATCCGGCATGCCGAAACGCAGGGCAGGGGTGTTGTCGTGGACCCGGCCTGCGCCACGCCGACCGAGTTCGAACAGTTGAAAACCTATATCGCCAAGAATGAAATCACGGTGGAGCGCGTGGTGTTGACCCATCCGCATTTCGACCACCTCATGGGCGCGGCGGCCGTATGCCGCCATTACGGTTTGCCGCTGTATCTGCACGAAAAGGCGTTGCCGTTGCTCGCCGCCTGCACGGATCCGGCCGCTACGTACGGAATGCCGGTGCCGGCCTTGCCCGAAAAACTGGAACTCCTCAAAGCCGGCGACCGCGTGCCGTTCGGCGATACGGCCCTGGAAGTGCGTTATACGCCGGGGCATTGCGAGGGGAGTGTGGTGTATGTATGGGCGGACCAACAGACGGTCTTTACGGGCGACGTGCTGTTTAGGGACAGCATCGGCCGCACCGACTTGCCGACCGGCGATTGGGATGTGTTGCGGAAAAGTATTTTGGAACAAGTGTTTACGCTGGACGACGCCTATACGGTGCGTCCAGGCCACGGTGGCCGTACGGACGTGGGTTACGAACGCACCCACAATCCGTTTTTAGGCTAAGGTTCAGGATTCCGCTTTCTCGGCGGCTTTGGCTTCGTCCCAGTAACGGTTCATTTCTTCCAGGCTCATGCCGCTGAGCGGCTTGTCCTGCATGATGGTGCGCTCTTCCATATATTGGAACCGGCGGATAAATTTGCGGTTGGCCAATTCCAGCGCGTCTTCGGGATTGACCCCGATAAAGCGGGCGTAATTGACGAGCGAGAACAGCAGGTCGCCGAACTCCTCCGTAATGCGTTCGGGGGTGGATTGCGCCTGAATCTCGGCTTGGAGTTCCCCGCGTTCTTCCTCCACTTTTTCCCAAACCTGNCGGGCGTTCTCCCAATCGAAACCCACGCCGCGCGCCTTCTCCTGAATGCGGTAGGCCTTGACCAAGGCCGGCAGCGAATGCGGCACGCCCGACAAAACCGAATGCTTTTTCCCTTCCTTGAGTTTGATAGCCTCCCAGTTCTTCTTCACGTCTTCGTCGGTCTGCGCCTCGGTGTCGGCAAAGATATGCGGGTGGCGGCGGATGAGNTTCTCGCAGAGCCCGTTCACAACGTCCGTATAGTCAAAACGGCCTTCCTCCCGTCCCAGTTCGGCGTAAAAGAAGATGTGCAGCAGCACGTCGCCCAACTCCTTGCGGATATCTTCGTAGTTCTTGTCCAAAATGGCGTCCGACAGTTCGTAGAGTTCCTCTATGCTCAGGTAGCGNAACGAGTCGAACGTCTGTTTCTTGTCCCACGGGCAGAGACGGCGCAACAGGCGCAGGATACGCAGCAGGCGGTCGGTGGCTTCGGCCGGTGTCGTGGCCGGGGCTTGGTTGGGGAGCAGGTTTTCTTCGTTCATGATAAAAGCGCGTGTATTTTTTCAATGACGGTTTCGGGCGCGAGCGCGTGCAGNCAGGCGTAGTCGCCGCGGAAACAGGGNTTTTGTCCGAAAACGGAGCAGGGACGGCAGGGCAGGTCGGCCTGCAGGACGTTGTCGGTCGAAAGGTGCCAGCCCAAAAAGCCCGCGAACGGGTGCGTCGCGCCCCAAACCGAAACCACCGGGCTGCCGGCCAGCGCCGCCAGGTGCATATTGGCGGAATCCATCGTCAGCGTCGCGTCCATGTGCGCCAGTAGCCGCAGTTCCTGTTCCATCGTCAGGTGCCCGATAACGGACACGATTTCGGGAAACGCCTGCCGCCAGGCTTCGGCCACGGCCTTTTCCCGCTCGCCCCCGCCGAATACGAAAACCTTGTATCCGGCATGGCGGCGCAGGCCGTCCACCACCTGTCGCATCCGGTCAAGCGGATATATTTTGCCTTCGTGTTTGGCGAAAGGCGCCACGGCAATCCATCGGTCGCCGCCCTTGTCGCCCGTCAGCGCGNGCAGGTCGGCTATGTCCGGCTTGCCGGCGGCAAACAGCGATTGGAACGTCGGTTCAAACGGAAACCCCAAGTCGATGAACACTTGGCGGTAGCGGTCAAAACTCGTCGGCAGTCGGCGCAAGACCTTGTGCCGCCGCCGTGTGAGCCGCCGTTTGTCGGCGCGCCCCTTGTCTATGACGCGGACTTTCAGTCCCCCCAGTCGGCAACGCGTGCGCAGGTAGCGCGTGCGCAACACATCGTGCAGGTCGGCCACGTGCGTAAAGCCTTGTTGCCGGATNTCGCGNTAGAGGCGGTTCANNCCCGCCANGCCTTTNTAAAGGTTCANATCCACGCCCCAAAANNNGACGTTGNCGGGNAGAAANCGGAANGGNGCTTCNAANNGCCGNCGGCTCAGCACCGTGATGTCCNNNTCGGGATANCGGCGNGCCAANGCGTCCACGAGCGGCACGCCCATCATTACGTCGCCGAGGGCGGANAANCGCAGAACTAAGAGTTTCATCTATTTGGCCGTGCCGTACAGCACCGGGTTCAGTTCAGGGTCGTTGTACATCTTCATCTGCTTNTANACGCGCATCTTCTTGCGGCCGGCGGCNATGTCGGCCANCAGTTGNTCNATCGAANCCGAGAGGTCTTTCAACTGTTCTTCGAGCACGTTCAATTTGTTTTGCGCCTGCGTGCGGTGCGCCTCGTCCGTGCCCGCGCGCTGCGTCTCCTGTTTCATGTGGTAAATCTTGAGGTGCAGGATGGAGAGACGGTCCACGGCCCAGGCGGGGCTTTCCGTGTTGATCGTGGCATCGGCCGCCACGCGCACGTCTTTGAACGTGTCGAGGAAATAACTGTCGATGAGTTCCACCAAATCCGTGCGGTCCTGNTTCGACTTGTCGATNCGGCGTTTCAACGCCANCGCGGCCACGGGGTCGATGTCCGGNTCCCGGATGATGTCTTCCAGNTGCCATTGCACCGTGTCGATCCAGTTNTTCAGATACAGATAGTATTCGATNCTTTTGAGTTCGTAAGGGTTGNCAATCGGTTGGTCCACGTTGTCGGTNTTGTGGTAATCCAANATGGATTGTTCGAAAATCCGGTTGAACATAGGCACAAACTGCATGGTTTCTCGGTTTTATTGTTTAAACATAATTTTGTGCAAAAGTCGTAATATTCCGTGATACTTACAAGATAAAAGTAAGTATATTTGCATTCATGAGAAATCCCAAACTGAAAGCCGCCCTGTGTGGCAGCCTGTTGGCGCTGTTGACGTTCGGTCCGTTCGCAACGGCGCGTTTGCAGGCGCAAAGTACGGAAACCCCTATGGTTCAAGCGGCTCCGGCGCCGGAATCCAAGCCGCAGCGTCAGCGCGCTTCCCGGCCGCCGCGTTGGATCCGCTATCAAGGCGAACTGTTTACGGGTTATACGATGGGGTTGGGCAAGGAAAACGACGTATGGGTCTATGACCGCGTGCCCTTGCATTTGCTCAACGGTATGAATTTCGGCGGCGCGTTTTTCTTCGGCTTGGGCGTAGGGTTGAACTTCCTCGGCGATTGGTCCTCGGTGGACGCGATTCGCAACGCCCGCAAAACAATTCCGATTTATCTGAATTTCAAGCTGTATATGCCGGCCCGCGAGAGCCTGTTCAAATTTTTTATCGGGGCCGACATGGGCGGCATCCTGCAGGACAAGGCTAAGGTGGGCGGGCTGTTGCTCGGGCCGATGGCCGGGCTCCGTATCCGCCTGGTGGGGCGGTTGGGGCTGAGCGTCTCGGTCGGCTATCTGTACGAAGGCTGGGTGGAAGGCATGCAGAATGCGGTCAGTCTTATGTACAACACGCACGCCGTGTCGTTCCGCGCCGGCCTCACGTTCTAGAGCGGTTTGCTTCTGTATCTGATTTTTATTATATTCGCACACTTTTATGCGGGGGTAGGCTCGCATAAATGCAAGATAATTATTTGATAACAAAGGAAATTCTTGATTGGAACATCACCTACCGGTTGTTTCGTGAGAGGTTTCCGCAAAGCAATTTAATTGTATTATGGCAGACGAAAAGTATGCTAAGACCGGTATTGAGGATTTTGATTGGGATGCCCTGGAAGACCGCAATATCAAGAAAGAAAAGAAAAACGCGGCGCCCGCCGGCGAGTTGGACGAAAAATACGACAACACGCTCAAGCAGGTAGCCGAGCAGGAAGTGATCGAGGGTACGGTCGTAGCCAAGAATAACCGTGAAGTCGTGGTTAACATCGGCTATAAGTCCGACGGTATCATCCCGGTTTCCGAATTCCGTTACAATCCCGATTTGAAACCCGGCGACATCGTTGAAGTCTATGTAGAAAGCCAGGAAGACGCCGCCGGCCAGTTGTTGCTCTCGCATAAGAAAGCCCGCATCCTCAAATCGTGGGAACGCGTCAACAAGGCGTTCGACGATCAGGAAATCATNACGGGTTANGTCAAGAGNCGCACGAANGGCGGTTTGATNGTGGACGTTTTCGGNATCGAAGCGTTCTTGCCCGGTTCGCAAATCGACGTGAAGCCCATCCGCGACTACGATGTATTCGTAGATAAGACGATGGAATTCAAGGTGGTTAAAATCAATCAGGAATACAAAAACGTCGTGGTTTCGCACAAGGCGTTGATTGAAGACGAAATCGAGGCTCAGAAAGCCGAAATCATGTCGCACCTCGAAAAGGGCCAGGTATTGGAAGGTCTGGTCAAGAACATCACGTCCTACGGTGTATTCGTCGATTTGGGCGGCGTGGACGGTTTGATCCACATCACCGANCTGTCGTGGGGCCGCATCAGCCACCCGGAAGAAATCGTCAAGCTGGACGAAAAGATCAAGGTGGTTATCCTCGATTTCGACGAAAACAAGAAACGTATCGCTTTGGGCTTGAAACAGCTCACGCCGCATCCGTGGGATTCGTTGGATACGAACCTCAAGGTGGGCGACAAGATCAAGGGCCGCGTAGTGGTGATTGCCGACTACGGTGCTTTTGTGGAAGTGATCCCGGGCGTGGAAGGTTTGGTTCACGTTTCGGAAATGAGNTGGTCGCAGCATTTGCGCAGCGCGCAGGATTTCCTCAAGATCGGCGACGAAATCGAAGCCGTTGTCCTGACGCTCGACCGCGAAGAACGCAAGATGTCGTTGGGCATCAANCANCTCATGCCGGATCCGTGGATCGACATCGACAAAAAATATCCGGTCAACTCGCGTCATACGGCTACGGTCCGCAATTTCACGAACTTCGGTATTTTCGTCGAAATGGAAGAAGGCGTGGACGGTTTGATTCATATCTCCGACCTGTCGTGGTCCAAGAAAATCAAACATCCGGCCGAATTTACGAAGATCGGCGAGAAAATCGACGTCATCGTGTTGGATGTGGATGTTGAAAACCGCCGCTTGAGCCTTGGCCACAAGCAGTTGGAAGAAAATCCGTGGGATGTTTACGAATCCATCTTCCTCCTCAATTCGGTACACGAAGGTACGGTNACGAACGCGAACGAAAAGGGCGCGGTCATCGTGTTGCCCTACGGCGTTGAGGCGTTCTGCCCGGCGCGTCACCTCGTCAAGGCCGAAGGCGGCAACCTTAAGAACGATGAAAAGGCCTCGTTCAAGGTAATCGAGTTCAACAAAGACAGCAAGAAAATCATCGTATCCCATACGCGCATCCATCAGGATGAAGTGGCCGAAGACAAGGCCAAGGCGGAAAACGAAAACCGCAAGAATATGGACGATACGGCCAAAGCCATGAAAAAAATCAATGATTCGAACGAGCGTACGACCTTGGGCGACATTGCGGCTTTGTCGAATCTGAAAGATGCGATGGAAGCCGAGGAAAGAAAATAATTTCCAANAGGCTTAGCGTTCAAGCCCGTGCGTTCCGAAATCGCGAACGTGCGGGCTTTTTTGTCATATCGGTTATGAAAGAAGANAGAGTCGCGGTNTTTCCGGGCAGTTTTGACCCGGTAACCGTGGGACATGAACTTTTAATCCGGCGGGCGTTGCCGCTGTTTGACCGCATCATTGTCGGCGTTGGCAATAACGGCGAGAAGCGGACATGGTTTACGGAGGCNGAACGCGTGTCGTTTTTGCGCACGCTCTTTGCGGGCGAACCGAAAGTGGAAGTGGCTTCGTATGCGGGCTTNACGGTGGATTTNTGCCGTGAGCGCGGTGCGAAATATATATTAAGGGGGCTGCGGACGGCGGTGGATTTCGAATACGAAAAAACNATTGCCGTGGTAAACAAACGGCTGGATGCGGACGTGGAGAGTGTGTTCCTGTGCGCGGATGCCGATGTCTCGTTCGTGCAGTCGGCGGTGGTGCGNGATTTGCTCAAGCACGGCCGCAGTGTGGACGGCATCGTGCCGGCGGCCATTGCGGAAACCGTGCGGCGGTTGGCCGCNGAAAAACNANAAACGNTAAACCTATGAAACTGTCGNTTGTCATNGTCAACTACAATGTCTGTTCGTTTTTGGAACAGTGCCTGCGCTCCATACAGCGTTCNCNGGGCGTGGACTANCGNCNGGATNTGGAGGTTTGGGTGGTCGATAATGCGTCGGTGGACGGTTCGGTGGCGATGGTGAAAANCCGTTTCCCGTGGGTNCGTTGCATCGAAAANCAAGAGAANGTCGGCTTCGCCAAGGCCAACAACCAGGCCATCGCGCTATCGGGCGGCGATTACGTGCTGTTGCTGAATCCGGATACGGTATTGGAAGAGAATACGTTGGCNGTGTGCTTGGCGTTTATGGACGCGCATCCGGAGGCCGGCGGACTGGGCGTTCGGATGTTGGACGGCAACGGCCGGTTTTTGCCGGAATCCAAGCGCGGGCTGCCNACGCCCGAGACGGCCTTTTATAAAATGGTGGGGCTGGCGCGTCTGTTTCCGCATTCGGCGCGTTTTGCGCGTTATTACTTAGGAAATCTGAGNGAGTTCAAGACCTGGGAAGTGGACGTGCTGACCGGCGCCTTTATGATGATGCCCAAGCGTGTTTTAAANGAGGTGGGCTATTTGGACGAGACGTTTTTCATGTACGGCGAAGACATCGATCTTTCGTATCGGATTACGCAGGGCGGTTATAAGAATTATTATCTGTCCGAAACGCGCATCATCCATTATAAAGGGGAAAGCACGAAAAAAGGCAGTCTGAACTATGTCCGCGTCTTTTACAAGGCCATGGAAATTTTTGTCGGCAAGCATTTTCAAGGTTCGTTGGGCGGTCTGTACGCGTTTCTGCTCAAAGGGGCGATTTGGTTACGGGCTTCGGTGGCGGTGGCCAAACGTTTGTTGCGCCGCGCGTTTTTGCCGCTTTGGGATTTGCTTTGGTCTTACGGCCTCTTGTTGGGGGGATCCTACGGTTGGGGGCGGCTGGCGTTCGGAAATTGGCATTATTACGGCAACGTTTACCGGCACATCCTGTGGGTGTATGCGGTCATATTGGTAACGGGCGGCCTGTTGGCCGGCGCGTACCGCAATCCGATACGGTTCAAGCGGACGATGGCCGGCTATGGCATCGGGCTGGCGTTGCTGTTCGGCTTTTTCGCATTGGCCGGCCCGCAGTGGCAGTTCTCGCGTTTCGTGCTGGTGGCGGGTAGTGCCGCTTGCGCGTTGACGGCCTGGGGTTGGCGGTATGTATGGCAGAGGTTGTTGCCGGACTGGTGGGTGTTGGGCAATGGCCGCCGGCGTAAGTATCTGTTGGCGGGCCGGCCGGAGGAAACGGAGCCGGCGCGGCGTTGGCTGTTGGCGAAAGGCGTTTCGGAGCAACAGGTTGGCTGTATGGTTTGGCCGATGAACGAACGGCAGTTGCGCGAACGCATCCGTATCGACCGGGTGACGGAAGTGGTTTTTTGCAGTCAGGACGTACCGTTTTCGGATATGGTGCGTTGGATGGAGACTTGCCGTATGGCGGGTGTGGAATATAGCGGCTTTACGGAAGCGGGCGGTAAAGTGGCCGGTCAGAAAATATAATCAACAATCATCCGTTAAGAAAAAATAAAACGCGGCTATTTGTTATTTTCTGTAAAATATTTTTATTTGCATCCGTTTAGAAATACTAAGTTGTTATGGCTGCAAAGAAAAAAGCGGACAATGCTGCGCCAAAAGTGGGTAGAATTGTCAGTTATGACAAATTAGACAACGCGATAAAGAAACTGTTTGACGAAAAATATCCGGACGGGTATGAGGATTTCGCAATCCGTTATCCCAAACCGAACGGGGATTTTTTCTACGCCATACCATTGGATACGCCCACCGATCACTATTTGGTCAAGGTGGACGTCAAAATCGATTTGACCTACGACGTGGACGACGACAAGGGCTTCTTCGGCGGGGATGACGATGTGGAGGTGGACGGCGTCAATGACGCACCCTCGACCGATGTGGACGATTTGGCGGACAGTCTGGCGGACGAATTTACCGATCCCGCCTAACCATCGACAGGCTATGCGCGGGGTAAATCACAAAGCGGCACGGGCGGTTTGGCCGCTGTTGCTTTCCGTTTGCCTGAATTTCGGTGCGCGCTTGCAGGCGCAGACCGTGGATCCTTATGCGCACATCAAACCCGTGGACGTGGCCGAATCGCGGCACGACAGCGTTATTTTGGCCAATCATCTGATTGTGGATCTGACGGTTGAGAATTTGTTGTATATGCTGTCGGAATACGAGAATTTCGACTATATCAACATCCATTATCCCAAAACCGATTTCACACGTAAGAACGACACGACGTTTTTAGCCTTGTTGCCGGGCTTCGGGCAGCGTTACGTGCATCCGTTCATGGGGCGTGTGACATCGCGTTTCGGCCCGCGTGGCGGCCGTTACCATTTGGGAACGGACATCAAGTTGTTTACGGGCGATTCGGTGCGTTCGGCATTCGACGGCGTTATCCGTATCGCGCGCCGTAGCCGCACTTACGGTTATGTGATTGTCGTGCGGCATTACAACGGTTTGGAAACTTATTACGCACACTTGTCCAAACTGTTGGTTAAGAAAGAACAGGTGGTGCAGGCCGGCGAGGTCATCGGCCTGGGGGGCAACACGGGGCGGAGCTATGGCGCGCACCTGCATTTCGAGGTTCGGTATCTCGGCACGCCCTTGGATCCGGAAATCATGGTTGACTTTGCCAGCGGCCGTCTTAAAATGACGCAATTGCCGATTTGCAAGGAGACGTTCGCCTATCAGATAGAGCAAAAGCAGGCGCGTTGGCATACCGTGCGTTCGGGCGAAACGCTGAGTTCCATCGCGCGGCGTTACGGTACCACGGTGGGCAATATCCAGCGTTTGAACAAACTGAGCGGCACGACAATCCGCGCCGGCAGTACGTTGCGCGTGCGGTAAGGGTGTTTTTTCATGCGGATAGAACAGAATCTGTATAAGGCCTTGGCGCCTTATATCATCGAACCGGCCTTGCCGATGGTCATGGAACGGCTGTCGAGCCGGCCGATCCGTTTGGATTTTTCGGACCGGAGCGGTCGCATCCTGGGGTTTTACCGCGGTCAGGTGTCCCGTTTTTTCAAGCGCGCGGAACGGCGTATCGAAAATAGGGAAACCATTTCGTTGCAGATTTCGTTGAATCCTTATACGTTGCTGTTGGTGTTCATCCACGAGTGGGCGCATCTGCTCACGCACCGCGATTATCCGGGCGCGCAGCCGCACGGCAAGGAGTGGAAACGGCTGTATCGGCGGGAGGCGCAGTTTTTTTTGAGGCCCGACATCTTTCCACCCGATATGCTGGCGGCTTTGACGGCTTATTTTGCGAAGCCGGGCGCGTATTGGGACGACCGTCTGGTGGCGGCCTGCGCGCCCTACGGCAAGGACCGAAAAGCGTTTGAACGGATTTACAAGCGGTTGGCGCGCAAGGGCACGTATCTGCCCGCCCCCGTGACCTACCGTTTGGCTTATGGGCCGGCGGCCGGGCGGAAAACGGAGACCGGGTCGGTATCCCAAGCGGCGGAGAAACCGGTCAAGCCGGCGCAACCGGCCTTGTATGAAACGAAAGCGGAGGCGGTTAACCCCGAGGCGGTGGGGGCGGACCTACCTTTGCGGCGGGCGGTGGCCGGCACGCTGACGCTGCCGGTGTGTGTCAAGGTGCAGGACCGCTGGGCGCAGCTCGAAAAGCGGAAAGACGATTATCTGACGGGCTGTTGGGAAGATACGGACAAGGCGATGCGCGTTCACGCCTTGGCCGAAGTCGGCGTGCCGGCCGAGGGGGCGGCGGAATAAACCGGCGTCCGTTCAGCGGCCGCGGGCGGCGTGGTCGGCAACAGCGTAGAGAACGCGGGGCAACCGCAGCCGCCCCCTCCGGACGCGTTGCGTCCGCCGCCCGGCAGGTAATACCGCTGTTGACCGCAGGCGGAAACCATGAGGCATAAGGCGGCTGTTATTAAACAGATATTCAGTATGCTCCGGAAAAATCCGAGCGGGCGTGAAAAAAAAGCGTTTTTCATAAGGCTAAACTTGTTGGGCGGGCTTCTTTATTTGAGGCAAAAATACTACCTTTGCAATAGAAAACAAATATTTGTCCGACAAAACAATTCTCAAGTTCTATGAAATTGGATACAAGCAAATTCGTAGGCGAATGCCTGACTTACGACGACGTTCTTTTGGTACCGGCCTATTCGGAAGTGTTGCCGCGCGAAGTGGATACGACCACGTATTTTACGCGCAACATCAAGCTGAATATCCCGTTGGTATCGGCGGCCATGGACACGGTGACCGAATCGGCCCTGGCCATTGCCATCGCGCAGGAAGGCGGCATCGGCGTGCTGCATAAAAACATGAGCATCGAAGCGCAGGCGGAGGAAGTGCGGCGTGTGAAACGTGCCGAAAACGGCATGATCACCGACCCGATTACAATCGGGGATGCGGCCACGGTGGCCGACGCGCTGCAGATGATGAAGCAGTTCCATGTGGGCGGTATTCCCGTTGTCGATAAAACGAAAAAACTCGTCGGCATCGTTACGAACCGCGACTTGCGTTTTGAACGCGATTACAAGCGCAAAATCAAGGAAGTGATGACGAAAGACGTCATTACGGCCACGGGACGGCCTTCTTTTGACAAGGCCGCCAAAATCCTGCAGGAACACCGCATCGAGAAACTGCCGGTGGTAGATAAGAACGGCAAGCTCGTGGGCTTGATTACCTACCGCGACATCATGAGTCTCAAATCCAAGCCGATGGCTTGCAAGGACGACCAGGGGCGTTTGCGTGTGGCCGCCGGTATCGGCATCGCGGCCAATACGTTCGAACGGGCGGAAGCCCTCATCGAAGCCGGCGTGGACGCGTTGGTCATCGATACGGCGCACGGCCATTCCAAGGGCGTCATCGAGGCGGCCCGTCAGTTGCGCAAGAAATGCAAGGGCGTGGATTTGATTGTGGGCAATATCGCCACGGCCGAGGCGGCGGTGGCTTTGGCCGAAGCCGGTGTGGACGCCGTCAAGGTGGGCATCGGGCCGGGTTCCATCTGCACCACGCGCGTGGTGGCCGGTATCGGCGTGCCGCAGTTGAGTGCGGTCTATCAGGTGGCTCAGGCGTTGAAACCCTATAAGATTCCGTTGATTGCCGACGGGGGTATCCGCTATTCGGGCGATGTGGTCAAAGCCATCGCGGGCGGGGCTTCGTCGGTTATGGCCGGCTCGTTGTTCGCCGGTACGGAAGAAGCGCCCGGCACGACGATTATCTTCGAAGGCCGTAAGTTCAAGTCTTATCGTGGCATGGGGTCGGTGGAAGCCATGCAGTCGGGCTCCAAGGACCGTTATTTCCAGGATATGGAAGAGGATGTCAAGAAGCTCGTGCCGGAAGGTATCGTGGGGCGTGTACCCTACAAGGGGCTGATGTCGGAAGTGTTGTTGCAGTTGATCGGCGGGCTTCGGGCCGGTATGGGTTATACGGGATCCAAGAACATCGCGGCCTTGCAGAAAGCCAAGTTTATCCGCATTACGCCGGCCGCCGTTATCGAAGGGCATCCGCATGACATCACGATTACGCAGGAGGCCCCCAACTATTCCAGACGATAGTCGTTCCAAAATTATACAAACGATGAAGAGCATGAAGAAAACGGTTGGCGCTCTGTTGTTGCTGCTCGCCGCGCTATGCACGGCACGGGCGCAGGATAAGATCTCGGAACACGCCGTGTTGCTGATTGTCGGCGACGATACGACGACGGTGGGCGAGTTTACGCGCATGCACGCCAAGAACGCCAAACAGATGCAGGGGGTCTCGTACCAGCAGAGTTTGCGGGAATATCTCGAATTATACGTCAATTTCCGGTTGAAGGTCAAGGCGGCGGTGGACGCGGGATACGATACGGTTAAGTATATACAGGATGAGCTTCAGAACTACCGGGCGCAGGCAGCCGAACCGTATATGATGGACAGCGAATTGAAAGAACGTTTGGTGCTGGAAGCCTACGACCATTTCGGTTACGATGTCCACGCGCGGCACATTCTGTTCGCGTTGTCCGAAAACGCGGCGCCGGCCGATACGTTGAAAGCTTACAAATTGGCCATGGCGGTGCGGGATTCGATTCTCAAGGGCGCGGATTTCGCGGAGATGGCGTACCGGCATTCGGATGAAATCGTGCGCCGCAAAAAACGCGGGGCGTCCTCGTTTACGGGGCGGGAAGGCGATTTGGGTTATTTTACGTCGTTCGGCATGGTTTATCCGTTCGAAGAGGCTGTATATAACATGAAAATCAACGAGGTGTCCAAGCCGGTGCGTACGCGCTTCGGTTACCACATCATTCAGTTGTTGGACAAGCAAAAGGCCTTGGGCAAGGTTTCCATCGCCCATATTTTGGTCAAGGAAACCTCGGCCGATACCACCGAGGGGGCCAAGGCGGCCGTCAAGGATAAAATAGACGAGGCCTACGACCGTTTGGAACGGGGCGATGCGTTCGAGGCCACGGCGCGTTACTATTCGGAAGACGTCGCCACGGCGGACAAGGGCGGTCTGTTGCCGGAGTTTACCGTAAGCCGTATGATGCCGGAAGTGGTGGAGGCCATCTATACGCTCAAGCCCGGTACCTATTCCAAGCCGATCCATACGCGTTTGGGCTGGCAGATTATTTATCTGTACAATGCAACCGGTGTGGAAACCTTGGAAACGTTGCGCCCCGAAATAGAATACCGTATCCGCACCAACCGGGATGTACGCGCCGAAATGCCGTTGCAGAGTTTCGCGCACAAGTTGATGCGCGAATACGGCATCAAGGAAAACCACGAGGTGTTATCCACGTTCTTTAAAACCTTGCTGACCGACGAGGTGCTTAAAGGCCGTTGGGTTTACGATTCCACGAACGCCTATTATAAAAAGACGTTGTTCGTTTACGACGGTAAAAGCGTGCCTTTGAGCGATTTTGCCAGCTATATTGTGGCAAATCAGCGGTCTGTGCCGGATGGTACGAGAGAAATGGTTGGCCGCAGGATGTACGAACTCTACCGGAATTCGTATGCGTTCCAGGATGAAATCATGAAGTTGGACAAGAAGTATCCGGAATTCAAGGAGTTGATGGACGAATACCGCGACGGTATTTATCTGTTCGAGATGATGAACGATCAGGTTTGGGCCAAGGCTTCGTTGGATACGGTCGGTTTGGAACGGTTCTTCGAGGCCAACAAGGCGCGCTATATGTGGCCGAAGAAGGCCGACGCCGTCTTGGTGATTTACGATGTACGCGAAGCCGCCACGGACAAAGTGGGCAAATGGATTCAAAAGGCTTATGCGTCGGGCAAGACGGATGCGGCGCAGTTGCAGAAGGAGGCCGACAAGAAATTCGGCGTGGGCGCCGTCCGGGTGGAGGAAGGCCAGTACGCCCCCGGGGAAAGTATGTTCTTGGACCGCATTGCTTGGGAAGAAGGGGTATCCAACGATATTCTGTCGGGCGAAAGCCTGAAAGCCTTTGCCATCATCCGCGGCATCATTCCCGAAAAACAGAAGAAACTGGAGGAGGTGCGTGGGCTGGTTGTTACCGATTATCAAAATTATCTGGATACGAACTGGATCAAAGAATTGAAAGCGCGTTATCCGGTATTGATCAACGAAACCCTGTTCAGGAGGCTGAATGGACGCTAAACACGGCATTATATACGGAGGCTTCCGGGGGATAGGCTTGGCCTGTCTGCTCGGAGGCCTTTTATTTTCCTGCCATCGGCCGAATGCGGGCACGGGTGGTACGGTGGCGGTCCGCGTGGGCGATGCCGTACTCTATAAGGAGGAAATCGAGTCACAGATTCCCAAGGGCACGTTGTCGCAAGACAGTGCACACATCGCCGAAAAAATCATCAACGACTGGACGTTGCAGCAGGTCATGCTCAAGAAGGCGAAGGAAAACACCGCGGTTTCCGCCTCTGCATTCGAAAAGCAGATAGAGGAGTATAAGAATTCCCTTATTTTATACGATTATCAAAACCGCGTGCTGAGCCAACGCTTGGATACGGTGGTGAGTGCGGATGAGATTGCGGCTTATTATCAACAGAATATGCCGCAGTTCTATTTGAAGAGCAACATTGTGCGCGTCCGCTTCGTCAAGCTCCGCAAAGACCACCGGCTGGCAGACAAAATCAAGAAAGCGGTGTTTTCGCCCGCTTTGAGCGATGAGGATATGTTGCAATTGGCCAAATGGTGCCGTCAGGCGGCGGATAATTATTATCTGGAAGAGGAACAGTGGCTTTACTTCAACGATTTGTTGCGGGAAGTGCCTATTCAGACCTATAATCAGGAGAATTTTCTCAAAGACAACCGCAATATCGAAATCAGCGCGGGCGATGCGGTGTATTATGTGCGGATTGTCGATTTCAAGGTGCGGGACATGGTTTCGCCGCTCAATTTCGAAACCGAACGGATTCGGCAGATTCTGCTGAACCACCGGCGTCAGGTGTTCTTGCAGACGATGCAGCAGGATTTGATGCGGGAAGCCGAAGAAAATCATTGGATTAAATACGAGTGAGGATGAAACGGGTAGCGGGTATCGTTTTGGGGATGATGTGCGGGCTCGGCCTCGCTTGGGCCGGCGTTACGGATATCGATACGCTTTCGGTGGCGGGGCTTGCCGATACGCTTACGCCGGCGGCCGATACGGCCATGGTGTTGCCGCATACGGAGACACCCGCTGAAGGCAGCCGGTTGGGGCAACGCGACAACACGCCGCAGCGTTTGGTCATTGACCAGATCGTGGCCGTGGTCGGCACCAAGATGGTCAAACTGTCGGATGTGGAGAAAACCGTGGAAAGCATCCGCATGGGCGGTACGATCGTGAACGATGAAATACGGTGCAATGCGTTGGAAACGATGCTGATAAGTAATCTGTACGCCTTGCAGGCCGACGAAGACAGTATCGCCATCGGTGAAAACCAGATCGAGGGTGAGTTGGAAGCGCGTTTGGCCTATTTCATCGAACAAATCGGTTCGCGCGAGAAATTGGAGGAATTTTACGGCAAGACCATCGTGCAAATCAAGGAAGAGTACCGCGAAATGGTCAAGAGCGCCCTCATCGCCCGCACGATGGAGAACAAGATTACCGAGGACATCCGCGTGACGCCCACCGAGGTCAAGCGTTTCTACAACCTGTTGCCCAAAGACAGCATCCCGTTGGTGTCCATGCAGTACGAACTGTCGTTGATTGTCAAGAAACCCAAAGTGAGCGCGGAGGAGAAGCAGATAGCGAAAGCCCGTGTGGAAGCCCTGCGTGAACGCATCGTCAACGGCGATAGCTTCGCTTCCATGGCGGCTTTGTATTCGGAAGATCCGGGCTCGCGCCGTCGGGGCGGGGAGCTGGGGTTCGGCGCGCGCGGCGAGTGGGCGTCCGAGTTCGAGTCGTTTGCGTTCAGTTTGCCGGAAAACGAACTGTCACCGGTATTCGAAACCCCGTTTGGTTTCCACATTTTGGAGGTATTGGAAAAGAAGGGTGAATTGGTACGTGTGCGCCACATCCTCATACAGCCCAAGCCTTCGGCCGAAGACCAAATGCGGGCGCGCGCCGAATTGGATTCCGTGGCCCGTTTGGTCAAGAACGGCGATTTGACGTTTGAGGAAGCCGTCAAACTGTTTTCGGACGAGGCCGGCCGTCAGGGCGACGGCGTTTATCTGAGTCCGTTTACGGGCAAGCCGAGTTACAGCTCCGAAGAAATCGAGCCGATGATTTTCATGTCGGTGGAACGGCTGGCCGAGGGCGAGGTGTCCATGGCGGTGCCGTATCAGGACGAGTCGGGCAACGAGGNCTACCGTATTTTCTATGTGCGCCGTAAAATTCCGGCCCACCGCGCCAATATGGAGGACGACTACGACCGTATTTACGAAATGGCGATGGAGAAGGCCAAGCGCGACAAGATGGACAGTTGGCTCAAGGAAAAAATAGCCAATACCTACGTGCGGCTCATCGGCCGTTATGCCAAGTGCAATTTCCGTTATAACTGGCAATTATAGTGTTATGCAGACTTATCGGGACGATGCGGAAGCGGTCACCGCGCTGTCGGAGACCTACCGTCGGCTGAAACAAGCCATCGGGCGGCGGATCATCGGGCAGGAGACCGTGGTGGAACGCTTGCTCATGGCCGTNTTCAGCCGCGGCCATGCGTTGCTCGTCGGCGTGCCGGGTTTGGCCAAAACGCTGNTGGTGCAGACGGTGGCCGACGTGTTGGATTTGAGTTTCAAGCGCATCCANTTTACGCCCGACCTCATGCCGTCCGACATCACGGGCTCCGAAATNNTGGATTCGGACCGGCGNTANCGNTTTGTNAAAGGGCCGTTGTTCGCCCATNTGGTNNTGGCCGACGAAATCAACCGCACGCCGCCCAAGACNCAGGCNGCNCTCTTGGAAGCCATGCAGGAAAAGGCCGTNACCGTGGCTGGAGAGCGGTACGCGCTCGACGAGCCGTTTTTCGTTTTCGCAACGCAGAACCCGATAGAGCAGGAGGGTACCTATCCGTTGCCGGAAGCCCAGTTGGACCGTTTTATGATGGAAATCACGCTCGACTATCCGCAGTTGGACGAAGAAGTGCGCATCGTCAAGGCTACCACGGGCGCGGACGGCATCCCCTTGCAGCCCTTGCTCTCGGCCGAAGAAATTCTCTATTTTCAGCAGTTGATCCGCCGCATCCCCGTGCCGGATTCGCTCTATACGTATGCCGTACAGTTGGTGGCCAAGACGCGGCCTTCGGATTCGTCCGCGCCGGCGGCCGTGCGCGACTACATCGCCTATGGGGCTGGGCCGCGCGCATCCCAATATCTGATTATCGGTGCCAAATGCCATGCCGCGCTCAACGGCCGCTTTTCGCCCGATAAGACGGACGTACAGGCCGTGGCCGAACCCATTTTGCGGCACCGCGTGGTGCGGAACTACCGCGCCGAGGCCGAGGGCGTGCGCATAGAAACGCTGTTGCAGGGCTTGTTCTAAGAAATCCCCATTCTGAAAAGTTTAAAAGTGGCTGATGTCTTCTCATCGGCCTGGGTTTGCCGTTTTCTGAAAAATACGTATCTTTGTGCTGTAACTCATTGATATATATAGTGTTATAGATGTAAAACGGGCTTGAAAATAAAATTTTGAAGCCCGTCTATTCGTGAAAATTTAACATTAAAACTGAATGCATATGAAACTGAGCAAATTTTTACTTTTAGGGTTGTTGGGCATCTGTGTGCCGTTGACGATGGCGACGAGTTGCAGTGATAACAAGGAACCNGACGATCCGGCGGTGGTGCCGCATCATCCAACCTCCAATTTTGACCGATGCCCGTTGCTGGCCCATATCGACAACCCGAAATTGGGGATAAAGGAAATAACTTTAGAGCGATATGAGGATGGCGAACTAGCCTACAAGGAAGTCTATTCGTATGATAAGGAACAGCGGTTGACAAAAATAACGGCTGATAATTGGTATAATACATATGAATACGATGCAAAAGGGCGTCCGTGTAAGATCGTAGAACGAGGCGAGGATGCAGAGTTTGGTAACTGGCAAAACGTAGTTGCTTATTTTTATGATGAATATGGTTTTTATACAAAATATACCTGGACATCGGAGAGTCAAGATGGAGAGTATGCGATGGAAGTAACGTATGATTATGTGGGGGATACTGTTTTTATGTCCTCAAAGTCGGAGGGCGTTCGAACTATAAATGTTTATTCAGAAGATATGTATCCGATATATAGTCATCATATTGAGGAAGGATATGAGGATGAAACATACTATGATTGGGAAAACGGTAATCGCGTTAGTGTGAAAACTGGAGGATATGAAAATAAATATACATATGATGATAAAGTGAACATTGAACGTTTATTTGAACTGTTCTCGATTGGAGATGTGAATAATCGATTAGGTTATTGGTCGTACACCTATGATGGTAATGGCATGGTGGCGGCGAAACAAACTGAAAGTGGAACAACAAAAGAAGTATTTACCTATATCTATTATTGATGCAGTGATTCCGTATTGAACGTCAAACGCCCGTCGGTCTTGTGGTCGGCGGGCGTTTTGATTTGGGCGTGGCGTTGCGAAAGGGGGCGAATCAGCCTAATTTATCGCCGTTCTTGACTTTCTTGTCCGGGCTTATCAAAACGACGCCGTTTTCGCTGTAAGTGCCCAAGACCAAGACTTCGGACATAAAATTCGCTATCTGTTTGGGCGGGAAATTCACGACCGCCAGAATTTGTTTGCCAATCAGTTCTTCGGGTTGGTAGTGACCNGTAATTTGGGCCGATGATTTTTTTAGGCCGAGTTCAGGGCCGAAATCTAATTGTAGCCGATAGGCGGGGCGTTTTGCCTTTTCAAAAGGGGAGGCCGCCACGATGGTACCGACCCGGATGTCTAATTTCTGAAAATCGTCAAATGTTGCCATGTTGGTGAACCCGAGGAGATTCGAACTCCTATCGTCAGAACCGGAATCTGAAATTCTATCCATTGAACTACGGGTCCAGTCTCAAAGAGAGTTGCAAAGATAGTGAAAGGTGAGCAAAGTAGCAAGCCAAACCGCAGGTTGGGGGCATTTGATTTTCCTCCAAATTTGTCTTACATTTGTAAACTTGTTGCATGCAACAGAACGGGGGTGCCGGAAGGCTGAGATCAGACCCTTTGAACCTGACGCGGATAATGCCGCCGCAGGGAGTGTTTCTTCTCCGTTTTCCCCCGTTGGATGATTTAAAAGTACGATGGAAACAGCACGGGGTATTCAATTCCATTTGATGGTGGTATCGTCGGAACGGGATTTGCCGGACGAAACGGCGGCTTGGGAAACCTTGCGGGAAGCGGGCCTGACGCATCTGCACCTGCGCAAACCGCATTGGGACGGGGCGCGGATGGAAGCCTGCCTCGAAAGCCTGTCGCCCGAATTGCGGGCCTGTGTCCGTCTGCACGACCACCACGCCCTGGCGGCGCGCTACCACGTGGGCGGCCTCCATCTCAACGCACGGCATCCGTTGCCGCCGCAAGGGTATCGGGGCCCCGTCTCGCGCTCCTGCCATACGCTGGCGGAAGTGGAACGCTATAAAACCGCTTGTGAATACGTGTTCCTGAGCCCGATATACGCCAGTATCTCCAAGCGCGGCTACGAGGCGGCCTTTACGCCCGAAATGCTACGGACGGCCGCNGATGAAGGCATGATTGATGATAAGGTCGTGGCCTTGGGCGGCGTTACGCCCGACAAGTTGCCGCAATTGCAGGCCTTGGGTTTCGGTGGCGCGGCCGTANTGGGCGCGTTGTGGCAAGCCTATGCGTCCGCGGCGGACTTGCACGCGCTGCGGTCGGCCTGGGAGGCCTTGAGTTTGATAACGATATGAATGGAATGATAGAAGGAAATACGGGCGGCCGACCGCTGCCGACCTTGCAGTTTATCACGCACGGCGAGGTNGTNNCTTCGGCCAAAATGGCCTTGGAGGCCGGCGTCAAATGGGTGCAGTTCCGTTGCAAACAGGCCGAATCCACGCAGGATTTGCTGGAAAAGGCCTGGGCGGTGCGTTGCCTGTGCCACGAATACGGCGCGATGATGTCGGTGGACGACTATGTGTATCTGGTGGATGAATGCAAGGCCGAGGCCCTGCATCTGGGCAAGGAGGATATGCCGATAGCGGAGGCGCGCCGCATCGTGGGGCCGGACGTTATCATCGGTGGCACGGCGCACAATATGGAGGAAATCCGCNCCGTGGCGGCTTCGGGGGCCGACTATATCGGGCTGGGGCCGTTCCGNTATACGGCCACGAAAGAAAAACTGGCGCCGCTCCTGGGNGNGGACGGTTACCGCACGCTCTTGGCGCANTGCNNGGCGGAGGGCATTACGTTGCCGATATACGGCATAGGCGGCATCNTNCCGGNCGANGCCGANGCCTTGCGCGNTACGGGGCTNTACGGNTTGGCCGTCAGCGGNGCNCTNTTGCAGGCCAANGACNNNGCCGANGCGNNNGAAGCCGTNCGANGGCTGACNTTTTAAGATAGAAGTATATAAAAACATCAACGATATGCAGACATTAAAGATTGCCGACCGGGAGTTTCATTCCCGTCTGTTCCTCGGAACCGGCAAATTCAGTTCCAATCAGGTGATGGCCGACGCCATCGCGGCTTCCGGCACGGAAATGGTGACGGCCGCCCTCAAACGCATCGANAGCCAGCAGGGGCAGGACGANGATATGTTGCGCCATATCCTGCGCGACAACCTGTGCTTTTTGCCCAATACGTCGGGCGCGCGTACGGCCGAAGAAGCCGTTTTCGCGGCCGAGTTGGCGCGTGAGGCCTTCGGCACGAACTGGCTCAAGCTCGAAATCCATCCCGACCCCAAATACCTGTTGCCGGATCCGGTTCAGACGCTGAAAGCCACGGAGATTTTGGTTAAGAAAGGCTTCAACGTATTGCCCTATATCCAGGCCGACCCCGTACTCTGCAAACTGTTGGAGGAAGCGGGTGCGGCCACGGTCATGCCGTTGGCGGCGCCCATCGGCACGAACAAGGGCATCCGTCAGAAAGATATGCTGGAAATCATCATCGCCCAAAGCCGGGTGCCGGTGGTGGTGGACGCCGGTATCGGCGCGCCCTCCCATGCGGCCCAGGCCATGGAGATGGGGGCGGATGCCGTCTTGGTGAATACGGCTGTGGCCGTGGCCGGCGATCCGGTCCTGATGGCCAAGGCGTTCAAGGCCGCCGTAGAAGCCGGCCGCATGGCGTTCGAGGCCCGTATCGCGCGCCCGCAGGATGTGGCCGAAGCCAGTAGCCCGTTGACCGCCTTCCTGGGATAACCATTTACGAATTAAAGACCATAGCTATAAAGACATGAAAGAAGAAATCATTTCCCGCAAACCGTTTCCGGGTTCGGAAAAAATCTACATAAAGGGCGAGATGTACCCCATCGAGGTGCCNATGCGCAAGATCAACCTCGTCGATACCGTNGATATNGTCAACGGAGAGCGGGTGGCCACGCCCAACGCNCCGGTCTATGTCTATGACACGAGCGGCCCTTATACCGACCCCAAGGCGGACATCAACCTTGAAAAAGGCCTGCCCGATATCCGGACGCCGTGGCTGGAACGCCGGGGCGACACCGAAATCCTGTCCGGGCTGAGCTCCGAATACGGGCGCGCCCGTCGCAACGACCCGGCCTTGGCCAGCCTGCGGTTCGAGCATATCCGGCTACCGCGCAAGGCCAAGGCCGGCCGCGGCGTGACGCAGATGTACTACGCCCAAAATGGCATTATTACGGAAGAGATGGAGTATGTGGCCATCCGTGAGAACCAAAACGCGCAGGCCGCCGGCTATAAAACGCACATCACGCCCGAATTCGTGCGGGCGGAAATCGCCGCGGGGCGCGCCATTATCCCGGCCAACATCAACCATGTGGAATGCGAACCGATGATTATCGGCCGCAACTTCCTGACCAAAATCAATACGAACATCGGCAATTCGGCCACTTCGTCCTCGATTGACGAGGAGGTGGAGAAGGCCGTTTGGAGCTGCCGTTGGGGCGGCGATACGCTCATGGACCTCTCTACGGGCGCGCATATCCACGAAACGCGCGAATGGATTATCCGCAACTGTCCCGTACCCGTGGGCACGGTGCCCATCTACCAGGCGTTGGAGAAAGTGAACGGCGTGGCCGAAGACCTGACGTGGGAGATTTTCCGCGACACGCTCATCGAGCAGTGCGAACAGGGCGTGGATTATTTTACGATTCACGCCGGGCTGTTGCGCGAACACCTGCCGTTTGCGGCCAAGCGTCTGACGGGCATCGTCTCGCGCGGCGGTTCGATTATGGCCAAATGGATGGCGGCGCATAAGCAACAGAGTTTCCTCTACGAGCATTTCGACGAGATTTGCGATTTGGTGGCGCAGTACGACACGGGGCTTTCGCTCGGCGACGGTCTGCGTCCGGGTAGCGGCCACGACGCCAACGACGCCGCCCAGTTCGGCGAGTTGGAAACCATCGGCCAACTGGCGCAGCGGGCGTGGAAAAAGCACGTACAGGTCATGATAGAAGGGCCGGGGCATGTGCCGATGCACAAAATCAAGGAGAATATGGACAAGCAGTTGGTCGATTGCAAAGAGGCGCCTTTCTATACGTTGGGCCCCATCGTTACCGACATCGCGCCGGCCTACGACCATATCACGTCGGCCATCGGCGCGGCCATGATAGGCTGGTACGGCACGGCCATGCTGTGTTACGTCACGCCTAAGGAACACCTGGGCTTGCCCGACCGCGACGATGTGCGCGAAGGTATCATCACGTTCAAGATAGCCGCCCATGCCGCCGACTTGGCCAAACAGCATCCGGGCGCGGAAATCCGCGACTACGCGATGAGCAAGGCCCGCTATGAATTCCGCTGGAAAGACCAGTTCAACCTGGCCTTGGATCCGGAAAAGGCGTTGGCGTTCTTCCGCTCACGCGAAGGGGCGAACGAGGAAGGCTCCAAGTTCTGCACGATGTGCGGCCCGCATTTCTGCGCGATGCGGATTTCAAAGGATACGACGAGTTGTTTAAATCAATAGGCCATGTTGTTTTCGGAAGTCATCAGACAATATGATTGGGCGGAGATGGGGACGGAAATCGCCGCCAAGACGGCCGCCGATGTAGAAATCGCGTTGGGGCAGGCCGCCCAAGGCCGCATGACGATAGAGGATTTCAAGGCCTTGGTTTCGCCGGCCGCGGCCGCGCCCGCCTATTTGGAGCGTATGGCGGCCTTGAGCCGTGCGGTCACGCAAAAACGCTTCGGCAAGACGATACAGTTCTATATTCCGTTGTATTTGAGCAACGAATGTACGAACCACTGTATTTACTGCGGCTTCAACCACGAGAATAAGTTCAGGCGTGTGACGCTGAGCGACGCGCAGATTATGGAGGAAGCCGAGGTGCTGAAGAAGATGGGCTACGAGCATCTGTTGGTGCTTACGGGCGAGTCGCCGCGCAAGGTGGGCGTGGATTATATCGAACACGCGATGCAGTTGCTCTCGCCGCATTTCGCGCAACTCTCGCTCGAAGTGTTCCCGATGGATACCGACGAGTACGCGCGTCTGTGTAAATCGGGTCTGCACGCCGTCTATGTCTATCAGGAAACCTATAACGAACAACGCTACGGCTTCTATCATCCGGCCGGCAAAAAGGCCGATTTCGCCTGGCGTGTAAACAGTCAGGACCGCCTGGGCATGGCGCAGGTGCATAAAATCGGCCTTGGCGCGCTATTGGGCTTGGAAGACTGGCGCACGGAGGCTTATGCGATGGCCATGCACCTACGGCATTTGCAGAAACATTACTGGCGTTCCAAATATGCGATCGCGTTTCCGCGCATGCGGCCGCACGCAGGCGGTTACGAACCCGACTATCCTTTGACCGACAAGGAGTTCGTGCAGATGATATGGGCATTCCGATTGTTTGATCCTGACTTGGAAATGTCGCTGACCACGCGCGAGAGCCCCGAGTTCCGCGACCACATGGTGTCGTTGGGCATCACGTCCATCAGTGCGGGCTCCAAGACCGATCCGGGCGGATACAGCCATCCGGGTACGGAGACGGCGCAGTTCGACGTCAACGACGACCGATCGCCCGTTGAGATGAAAAAGATGGTGGAGGCGCAGGGCTACGAAGTGGTTTGGAAAGACTGGGACCGCGTGTATGATTTCGGACGATAGACTGACGGCGGCGGAATGGACGCGGTATGCGCGTCAGACCTGCTTGCCGGAAATAGGCGAAAAGGGGCAGGAAGCCTGGAAACGCGCGCGTGTCCTGATTGTGGGCGTGGGCGGATTGGGCTCGGTGTCGGCCAAGTACCTGTGTGCGGCGGGCGTCGGCCATCTGCGGCTCGTGGATCCGGATGTGGTGAGCGAAAGCAACCTGCAGCGGCAGGTGTTGTACGAACAGGCGGAAATGGGCCGTTCCAAGGCGGAATGCGCCGCCGCGCGCCTAAGGGCGTTGAATCCGTATGCCGACATAGAGGCGCATGCGGTGGCGTTTACGCGCGGCAATGCCTTGGCCTTGGCCGGGGGGTGCGACCTGATTGTGGACGGAACGGACGGCAAGGCGGTGCGCTATCTGCTCGACAGTGTGAGCGTGGGGCTGGGCATTCCGTATGTCTATGCCGCCATTGCGAATTACCAAGGGCAGGTGGCGGTGTGGAATACCGCACCGGATGCCCCGATTTATCGGGATTTGTTTCCGGAGGATGAAACCCTTGGGGATCAACCTGCACCGCCGGGTGTCATCGGCCCGTTGCCGGGGGTGGCGGCGGCTTGGCAGACTTGGGAAGCCTTGGCCTGCCTCTGTGGGGCGCGGCGGCGTGCGGCGGGCGATTTGCTGTGCTTTGACCTGCTCGGCGGGGCGCAATACCGGGTGCAGGTGCCGGCCGCCCCCAAGCGGCGCGCCGAGGCCGAGGCCGATTTCGCGCGGCTGAAAGCTGGACTATAAGGAAAAGAGAGAATGAAGAAACGACCCGTCATATTGTCAATCGCCGGCTCGGACAGCGGCGGTGGGGCTGGCATACAGGCCGACCTCAAGACCGTTTCGGCCGTGGGCGGCTATGGCTGTACGGCCATCACGGCCATTACGGCGCAGAATACGCTGGGGGTACGCGGGGTCTATCCGGTGTCGGCCGAGGCCTTGCGGCAACAGTTGGAAGCCGTGGGTGACGATTTGGCCGTGGCCGCCGTCAAAATCGGGATGTTGCCGACGGTCGAACAGGTGGAAACCGTGGCGCAGGCCATCGACCGCTACGGTTGGCATAAGGTTGTGCTGGATCCTGTGATGGTGGCTACGAGCGGCGATGTCTTGGTGCAGAGCCCTGTGGCAAAGGCTATGGGGGGGCGGCTGTTCGGCCGCTGTACGCTCTTGACGCCCAATATGGCCGAGGCCGCCGCGCTTACGGGGCAAGCCGTGGCGGACGAAGCCGGCATGCAGGCGGCCGCCGAAGCCCTGTTGGCACGGGGCGTGCGGGCGGTGCTCGTCAAGGGCGGGCACCTCTTGGGCGAAAGCATGACTGACTGGCTGTACCGGACGGCGGCGGATGGTGCGGTGGCGCGGCGGGCGTTCTCGGCCGCCAAGGTGCATACGGCCAATCTGCACGGCACGGGCTGTACGCTCTCGTCGGCCATCGCCACGTATTTGGGGTTGGGCTATGATTTGGAAGCGGCCGTAGAGGCCGGCAAGGCGTATATCAGCCGCGCGATTGCGGCCGCCTGGCCGCTCGGCCACGGCCACGGCCCGGTGCATCATTTCGTGGATTGGGACTGATGGGATTTAGACGCCAAACCCTCTATTCCGCTCCACGTACGCTTCGCTCCCAATATCGGTGCGAGGCGAGTGGAATGGAACTTGTTCCAATTTCCGAGCCGATGCCCGATATGCAATGCGAAGCATTAAAAGTGCGCCGGCCCTAACGCACGCGGCAGGAGTTTATAACTGAAAAGAATAAGTAAGGTAGTATGACTATATATGTTAACGACAAGGCGACAGAGATAGCCGAAGGGCTGACGTTGCAGACTTGGCTGGAGGGGCAGGGGATGGCCGACCGCAAAGGCTTGGCCGTGGCGCGCAACGGTGCCGTCGTCAGCCGTGCGCAATGGGCGGAAACGCCTTTGCAGGCCCAGGACAAAATAGTATTGATCGGTGTCTTTTATGGAGGCTAACCACACATCGGCCACACCGGGCATCGACCTGTTGCAACTTTACGGCCGCGATGAGCGGGTAGGGCGTATCGTGCAATGGCTCTCATCGGGTCAGGCACGCAAAATCGCGTTGCGCAACCTGCTCGGTTCCGCCAAGTCGGTCATCGCCGCAGCCACGGCCTCGCAACTGAAAGAAACGCAGTTGTTCATCCTGTCCGACCGAGAACAGGCCGCCTATTTCTGCAACGACTTGGAAAAATTGACGGGGCAGAGCGGCTTGGAGCAAGCGCAGAAACGGATTCTGTATTTTCCCGCCTCCTATAAGAAACCTTACGAATCGGATGAGGTTGATAACGCCAACGTGCTGTCGCGCACCGAGGTGCTGAACCGCTTGGGGCAGCCCTACGACCAGACGGGCGCGCCGCTGTGGATTGTGACCTATCCGGAGGCCCTGGCCGAGAAAGTCATCACGACGCGCTGTCTGGCGGCGCATACGGTGCAGTTGCACAAGGGTGAGGCGGTATCGCAGGATTTCCTCATCGACTTTTTGGAAGAAAACCGGTTCGAATGGGTCGATTTCGTGGCGCAGCCCGGCCAATATGCGTTGCGCGGCGGCATCATCGACGTGTTTTCGTTTGCCAACGACACGCCTTACCGTATCGAATTCGACGGCGACAAGGTCGATTCCATCCGCAGTTTCGAGGTGGGCACGCAGTTGTCCATCGCGCGGCACGACGTTATCAGCCTGTTGCCGGACTTGCAGGACAAGGTGGAGCAGAAAGAACGGATTTCGTTCCTGACGTATTTTTCGGAAAAGTCGGTGCTTTGGGTCGAAGATTTGGCCAGTCTCTTAGCCACGCAGCGGAGTGCGTTCGAGAAAGCCGAAGCCGCCTATGCCGGCTTGCAGGGCGTCGTGCCGCGCGCCCGTCCCGAAGAACTTTACCTGCGGCCGGAAGAAGCCGAACGGAGTTTTGAAAGCGTCACGGTTGTGGAATTCGGCCAAAGGTTCCATTACACGCGGCCGGACGGGGAACTGGCGTTCGCGATGCAGTCGCAGCCGGTGTTCAACAAGAAGATGGATTGGCTCGTGCAACATCTGCGCGAGGCCGAAGACAAGGGCTATCAAAATTTCATCCTGTCCGAGAACCCCAAGCAAATTCAGCGTTTGGAGCGCATCTTCTTCGAACTCAGCACGCCGAATCCCACCGTGCGTTTCATTCCGCTCAAGCTGTCGCTCAACGAGGGCTTTATTGACGACCAGGCGCGTTGGGAAGTCTTTACCGACCATCAGATTTTCGAACGCTACCACCGCTATACCGTACAGCCGCGGCGGCAGGACAGTCAGATGCTGACGCTCAAGGAACTGTATCAACTCAAGCCGGGCGACTATATCAGCCATGTGGATCACGGCGTGGGGCGGTTCGCCGGCCTGGAAAAGGTTATGGTCAACGGCCGCGAGCAGGAAGCCATCTGTTTGATGTATAAAGACAACGATATGTTGCGCATGAGCATCCACGCGCTGCATAAGATGTCGAAGTATTCGGGCAAGGAGGGCGAACCGCCCGTTTTGAACCGCTTGGGCAGCAACGCCTGGGCCGTGACCAAGGCCAAGGCCAAACAGAAGGTCAAGGACATTGCGCGCGAGCTGATCCGGCTGTATGCGCAGCGCAAATCCTCGCAGGGCTTTGCGTTCTCGGCCGACTCGTATTTGCAGCACGAATTGGAGTCGTCGTTCTTCTACGAAGATACGCCCGACCAGTTCAAGGCCTCGGAAGACGTGAAGCGGGACATGGAATCCACGCAGCCGATGGACCGTCTCGTATGCGGCGACGTGGGCTTCGGCAAGACGGAAGTCGCCATCCGGGCGGCCTTCAAGGCGGCCTGCGACGGCAAGCAGGTGGCCGTGCTCGTGCCGACCACGATTTTGGCCTACCAACACTATAAGACGTTCAAGGAACGCTTGGGCGAACTGCCGTGCAGCGTTGATTATATCAACCGTTTCCGAACGGCCAAGGAACGCAAGGAAGTCTTGGCCAAACTCAAGGACGGTCGGCTCGACATCTTGATCGGTACGCATCGGCTGTTGAGCAAAGACGTGGTTTTTAAAGATTTGGGATTGTTAATCATTGACGAGGAGCAGAAGTTCGGCGTGGCGATGAAAGAGAAACTCAAGTCGCTCAAAGTCAATATTGACACGCTGACGCTGACGGCCACGCCCATTCCGCGCACGCTGCAATTCTCGCTCATGGGCGCGCGCGACCTGTCGGTCATCCAAACGCCGCCGCCCAACCGCTATCCCGTGCATACCGAAATCCATGCGTTCGAGGAAGAATTTATCCGCGATGCCATCGTGTATGAACTCTCGCGCGGCGGGCAGGTCTTTTTCGTACACCACCGCGTGCAGAACATCATGGAGGTGGCCGGCCTCTTGCAACGGCTGTTGCCCGACGCGCATATCGCCGTGGCGCACGGGCAGATGGAGGGCGACAAACTCGAAGAAGTGCTGCTCGGCTTTATGGAGGGGGCCTACGATATATTGGTCTCCACCAAAATCGTGGAAAACGGCTTGGATATCGCGAACGCGAACACGATTATCGTAAACGAGGCGCATCAATACGGTTTAAGCGAATTGCACCAGTTGCGCGGCCGCGTGGGACGCTCCAACAAAAAAGCGTTCTGTTATATGCTGGCGCCGCCCGAACACCTGTTGACGCCCGAAGCCAAACGGCGGCTGCGCGCCATCGAGGAATTCTCCGAAATCGGCGGCGGCTTCCAAGTGGCCATGCGGGACTTGGATATCCGCGGCGCCGGCAATATCTTGGGCGGCGAACAGAGCGGTTTCATCGCCGAGATGGGCTACGAGATGTATCAGCGCATTTTGGACGAAGCCATCGCCGAACTCAAACAGGAGCGGATGAACGGCACGGACCGCGCGGCCGACTTCTCGTCGGGTGTCAGCGGACAACCGGCAGCCAAAGGGGGCGNGTCNTCNGCCGGCAATGCGGAACCTGAAGCNGGCCCCGCGCCGCAGGNCATGGACTTTACGGCGGCCGACTGTCAGGTGGAGACCGACTTGGAAATNCTGATACCGGACGACTACGTGAGCAGCATCACCGAGCGGTTGGCGCTGTACAAAGAGTTGGATTCGTTGGAGAAAGACGCCGATTTGGAAGCCTATGCGCAACGCTTGCAGGACCGATTCGGCAAAATNCCCGAACCGACGCGGGAACTCATACGCACCGTGGCCTTGCGGCGNGAGGCCAAACGTTTGGGGTGGAGCCGCATTTTACTGAANAATAACGCANTGACGGCGGTCTTCGCCGCGCAGGACGAAAGTCAATACTATCAGAGTCCGTTGTTTTCCGCCATTCTGACCTATGTGCAGGATCATCCGAGCCAATGCCGTTTGCAGGAAAACCGTCAGAAACTCAGCGTGGTGTTCGACCGTGTGCCCGATGTCAAATCCGCCATCGAACTCTGCGGGAANTTGTTGCCGACAGTTTGAAAAAACNTGCCGCTAAGCGGGAACGGACGAAACTTATTTTAAGAAAGAGAATATCGTGAACAGGATACCGGCGTGAATGCCGAATCCGATGCCGAAATTGATCCAGTTGTGGATGTTCTTTTTGCGCCAAGCCTCTTTNTGATAGGCTTGGAAGTAAATGTCTTCGTGCAACATATCCACGTCCGGCAACCCGAGGTTTTCGATGCGCGGCGGCGTGAGCGAGGCCGGCAAGGCGCAGGCCAAGCCNAAGACGGGCGATACGATGCTGAGGAACAGCGTGCCGGTAGCCGAAGCCCGGTACATTTTATAATGGGTTTGCGCATCGCGCCGGCCGTTCAGGCAGAGTTGCGCCACATAGTCGAAATCCTCCGGCTGTTCGAGGAACAGTGTTTCCAAATGACCGTCCACATGGATGGAATCCTTGTAGAGATAACGTTTGAGCGATGAAGTCGGAATCCGGAACGTGAGCGCCTGTTCCTTTACGGGGTCGAAAATCTTGAACACCGTCGTGTTGCCCTGTACGGTAAAGCCGGAGACGTCGAGCGGCGCGAAGTGNGGCACCGATTGGGNGGACGGCACGGCGTCCTGGGCCACGGCACGCCCGCTTAGCCCGAAACACAGGCTTGCGGTCAAACAAACGGCAAACAGACGTATGCAAGTTTTCATAATCCTGCAAAGATACTCAAAAAAAATGAAAAAGTGTATTTTTGCATCCGGTATGGCGGACAATGGCATTCATATNCGGTTANGTTCGGACGGCAAACGGGAGGTGTTCGACCCGATCCGCAAGAAATACGTGGCGTTGACACCCGAAGAGGAAGTGCGTCAGGCGTTGGTGTGGCATCTGCACAAAACGNTGCGGATACCGTTGGGACGTATCGGCGTGGAAACCGGCATTAAGGTNTACGGCTTGCCGTTCCGGGTCGATTTGCAGGTGTTCGATGCATACGGCAGGGCGGTATGGCTCATCGAGTGCAAGCGGCGGGAACAGGCGTTGAATGCGGCGGTGNTGGAGCAGATAAGCCGTTACCGGTTGTCGGAGGCCTTTCAAGACGTCCGTTTCATGACGGTGACGAACGGCACGGCCTTCTATTGCTGGGAACGGGCGGAGGCGGGCTGGACGTTGCGCGAAACGTTGCCGGACGNGGAAGCTTTGGAAGATTAAAAAAAATACCTACATTTGCGGTCTGTTAACTAATATTTCATTTTTATGAACATTTTTGTCGCGAACTTGAACTACAAGGTTCGGAGCGAAAACCTCAAACAAATCTTTTCCGATTACGGAGAAGTCATTGACGCGAGAATCATCAACGAAAAAGGTACCCGTCGTTCCAAAGGATTCGGTTTTGTCGAAATGGCGAATGACGACGACGCCCGCAAGGCCATCGCGGCTTTGGACGGCGCCGAATGGGAAGGCCGCAACATGATTGTCAAGGAAGCCCTCCCGCGTACCGAAGCGCCCCGCGCCGAGGGCGAACAGGCGGCCGAATAATCGGTTTCGCCAAGAGGAAAAACGGCTGTCCCGTGCGGGGCGGCCGTTTTTTTTATCTGTAAAAAACGATTTTTTACGTATCTTTGTCATAGGATAGATAAAGTATTGCATATGGAGAACAAGCAGGCACAGAATATGGACCGCCGCGATTTCCTCAAACGCATGGGACTCGGATTGGCGGCCTCTTCGGCCGTGTTGACCGCCTGCAAGGGTGGTAAAAATAGCGGGGCGGCTACGGGCAATCCGGCCACCGGCACGGGCGACATGACCTATCGTTTTCAGCGTCGTTCCGGCGACAAGGTGTCGCTGTTGGGCTACGGCTGTATGCGTTGGCCTTTGCGCACCAAGCCCGACGGCACGGAAGAAATCGATCAGGAAGCGGTCAATGCGTTGGTTGACTACGCTATTGCGCATGGGGTTACGTACTTCGATACATCGCCCGCCTATGTGCGCGGTTGGTCGGAAACGGCTACGGGCATCGCCTTGAGCCGCTATCCGCGCGACAAATATTTTATTGCCACCAAGTTGTCTAATTTTGCACCCTCCACGTGGTCGCGCGAGGCGTCGATGGCCATGTACCGCAATTCGTTCAAGGCCCTGCAGGTCGATTACATCGACTATTACCTGCTGCATGCCGTGGGCATGGGCGGCGGCATGGAAGAGTTCCGACACCGCTATATCGACAACGGTATGTTGGATTTCCTGTTGGCAGAACGCAAGGCCGGCCGCATCCGTCACTTGGGCTTTTCCTACCACGGCGACATCGCGGTATTCGACTACCTGCTTTCCAAACACGACGAATACCAGTGGGATTTCGTGCAGATTCAGATGAACTACGTGGATTGGAAGCACGCCAAGGAAGTGAACACGCGCAATACGAACGCCGAATACCTTTACGGCGAATTGCAGAAGCGCGGTATTCAGGCCGTTATCATGGAGCCGCTGTTGGGCGGCCGTCTTTCCAAGGTGCACGACCATATCGCGGCCACGCTCAAACAGCGGCGGCCGGAAGAGAGCGTGGCCTCGTGGGCGTTCCGTTTCGCGGGCTCGGCCGAGGGCGTACTTACGGTTTTGAGCGGCATGACGTATATGGAACACCTGCAGGATAACCTCAAAACCTATTCGCCTTTGGTGCCGCTTACACCCGACGATTACGCCTTTTTGGAACAGACGGCGCAGCAGTTGCTGCGTTACCGCACCGTGCCCTGCAACGAATGCC
Organism: bacterium; assembly: GCA_014802725.1. GTDB lineage: Bacteria > Bacteroidota > Bacteroidia > Bacteroidales > P3 > CAMXAS01. The sequence goes on along the minus strand of JAAVBS010000005.1, from coordinate 204,135 downwards.
AATACTGTATGCCGTGTCCTTACGGCTTGGACATTCCGGGCATCTTCGTGCACTACAACAAATGCGTCAACGAGGGCAATACGCCGGCTTCTTCGGGCGATGAGGATTACCGCCGCGCCCGCCGCGCGTTTTTGGTCGGTTACGACCGTTCGGTACCGCGGTTGCGGCAGGCCGACCACTGCATCGGCTGCGGCCAGTGCAAGCCGCATTGCCCGCAGGGCATCGACATTCCGGAAGAGTTGCGGCGCATAGACCGTTTTGTGGAAGACCTGAAACAGGGTCGGGAATTTTAAATGGAAACACCTATCATGATGGAAAATACGATNCAANCCGCGCCGGCGGGNGCGGTAAGNCTTTACGCCTGGCGTTACGGCGAATGGAAAACTTATTTGGCCGCTTTTTTGTTCATTGCGGGCAATATCGCGGGGCCGCAGCTGTGCCATCTCGCGCACTTGGGCGGGCCTACGTGGCTGCCGATTTACTTTTTCACGCTCATCGGCGCCTATAAATACGGTTGGCGTGTCGGGCTGCTGACGGCATTGGCCTCGCCGATTGTCAACGCGCTGTGGTTCGGGATGCCGGCGGTGGCCGCTTTGCCGGCCATTCTGTTGAAGTCGGTGCTGTTGGCCGTGGCGGCCGGTTGGGCGGCGCAGCGGTTCGGCCGCGTGCGGCTGTGGATATTGGCNGCCGTNGTNTTGNCCTANCANACGCTCGGNACGNTGGGCGANTGGGCCATGGGCGATACGTTNTACGANGCGGTGCAGGATTTCCGNCTCGGCTTGCCGGGNATGCTCGTGCAGGTGGTCGGCGGCTATTTGGTCATCCGTTTTTTGTTGAAGAAGTAAGATNACACCTATGTTGCGGAAGATAAGAATCACGTTGGCGTTGCTGTGCTTTACGCTCATCACGCTGTTGTTTTTGGATTTTACGGGCACCTTGCACGCCTATTTCGGTTGGTTGGCCAAAATACAGTTCCTGCCGGCCGTGTTGGCCGTCAATGTCGGCGTNGTATTGGGNCTGATNNTGTTGACGTTGCTGTTCGGCCGCGTGTATTGCTCGGTCATCTGTCCGTTGGGCGTCATGCAGGACGGTTTCGGCTGGTTGGGCAAGAAAGCGAAGAAAAACCGCTATACCTATTCGCCGGCCAAGTCGTGGCTGCGTTANNNCGTNTTGGGNNTNTTCATNGGNGCGCTCGTGGCCAANATCGGCGCGCTCGCGGCTTTGCTGGCACCTTACAGTGCCTATGGCCGGATTGCGTCCAACCTGTTCGCGCCGCTCTGGCAGTGGGGCAACAACGTGTTGGCCTATTTCGCCGAACGATTCGGCAGTTATGCGTTTTACGAAAAGGAGGTTTGGCTCAAAAGCCTGCCCACGTTTATCGTGGCCGCGCTCACGTTCGTGCTGTTGGGCGTTTTGGCCTGGCGCAACGGCCGTACCTATTGCAATACAATCTGCCCGGTGGGCACTATCTTGAGTTGCTTTGCGCGTTTCGCGTGGTTCAAACCGACGCTCGACGCCGATAAGTGCGTGGGCTGCCGGCTGTGCGAACGCAACTGCAAGGCCGCGTGCATAGACGTGCAGCACCACCGCATCGACTACAGCCGTTGCGTGGGCTGTATGGACTGCCTCGACCGTTGCAACAAAGGGGCGATTACGTTCAAGCATACCGCTAAATCCGTTCAACCGGCCGTGGGCGCGGAGCCCACAACGCAAGGGCNGCCGGTGGATACGGCGCGCCGGAGTTTTTTGGCGGGGGTNGGNGTNTTGGCCGCCACGTCCGCCCTCAAGGCGCAGGAAAAACAGGTGGACGGCGGTTTGGCCGCCATCGTGGCCAAGCAGCGTCCGCAGCGTCAAACGCCCATCGTGCCGCCNGGCGCGCGCAGCCTGAGCCATTTCTCGCAGCATTGCACGGCCTGTCAGCTCTGCGTGTCGGTCTGCCCGAACAACGTGCTGCGGCCCTCTACCGGCATGGAAACNCTCATGCAGCCCGAATCGTCCTACGAACGCGGCTATTGCCGCCCCGAATGCACGAAGTGTTCGGAGGTATGTCCCGCGGGTGCGATTCAGAAAATAACGCCGGCCGAAAAGTCGTCCATTCAAATCGGCCATGCCGTGTGGGTGGCCCANAACTGCGTGCCGTTGACCGACGGCGTGGCTTGCGGCAACTGCGCGCGCCATTGTCCCGCCGGCGCCATCACGATGGTGTCTTCCGACCCGGAGTTACCCGGCNCCCCGCAGATACCGGCCGTGAACACCGAACGCTGTATCGGTTGCGGNGCCTGCGAGAACCTGTGTCCCGCGCGCCCGTTCAGCGCCATCTATGTGGAAGGGCATGAACGCCACCGCGAAATCTAAGGGGGANCGAAAATCCCATAGATTTTTCGTATATTTGTTTCATATTATAGGGAGATGCCCACTATAAACCATCTGAATCACTGAAAACTATTCAGGGCGGTTGGAGAGGCTTCCTCCGGAAAGGACAAATAACTATGCCTACGTTATACGAACGGCTTTTGCAGGACGTGCGCTTTCANGAAGGTATGAAAGTGTGCATGAACTGCGGAACCTGTACGGCCATCTGTCCGGCCGCCGAATTCTACGATTACGATCCGCGCAAGGTGCTGGATTTGGTGCAGCGGAAAAAGGAAGCGGAACTGGAAGCGCTTCTCAAAAGCGATGTCATTTGGTTTTGCGGCGAATGTATGTCCTGTCTGACGCGTTGTCCGCGCAACAACGGCCCCGGCCTTGTCATCATGGCCTTGCGGACGCTTTCCCAACAGACCGGTCTGTTCGTCCATTCCCAAAAAGGCCGTCAGCAGATTCTGTTGAAACGCGGCATAGGCGAAAATATCCTCAAATACGGTTATTGCGTCTATGGCCCCACGGTTATGCCGGAGGCCCATCCCGAACTCGGGCCGGTTTGGGAGTGGGAACACGCGCATCTGCCGGAGGTGTTCGAGCGGTTGCACGGCAATTTGGACAAACGCGGGCCGGGTGCGTTGCGCAAGATTCCCGAAGAAGACTTGGCGGAACTGAAAAGCATCTTCGACGTGACGGGTACCACGGAACTCTTTGACGATATTGAACATTATTCGGCTGAAAAAGCGCGCGATATGGGCTTGGATATGGCGGCCTATATCCGTGAGGTCGAGGAAACGATGAGCAGATAATCATGAAATTAGAAGGCAAAAAACTGATATGGAAAGACTATCAGAAGGAAATNCCCGACGATAAGTANTTNTATGTNCGTTCCTGCATCCGGCAGAANNTNTTTCCNGCNTCCGAGCATNATTTNTTGAAAATCATGCGGGAAGACCTGGGCAAGGATGTCTTCGAAACGGAACATCATACCACCTGCGGCGGNATCGGCTANCACTGCGACGTCATTAAAATCGANACGATCATGGCCATCGTGGCGCGGCAGTTCGCGCTCATGACCGAAGCCGGCTANAAGAACTANGCGGTGTCGTGCATCACGTCTTTCGGCCTATATACCGAAATCATCCATACGTGGCAGACATTCCCCGANGTACTGGCCAAAACGCGGCGNCAGCTCAAGGAAGCCACGGGGCGCGAGTTCGAGATTCCGGAGCACGTGGCGCACGCCAGCGACATCATCTTCAAGTTGCGGAACGAAATCGCGGCCAAGGCCAAATACAAACTCATCAACAAGAAAACGGGCGAACCCTTGAAGGTGGTCGAGCATATCGGTTGCCATTACGCCAAGATGTTCCCGCACAAGGGCGTGGGTGGCGCCGAATACCCGTATGTGTTGGCCGGCATGATAGAGGCTTGGGGCGGCGAAATCGTCGATTATCCCGAACGGCGCCACTGCTGCGGCTTCGGCTTCCGTCAGTATTTCGTCAAGCCCAACCGCGGTTATTCGCTCTCCAATACGCATAAGAAATTCGAGTCGATGGAACCGTTCAAGCCGGATATGATCATTACCAACTGTCCGGGTTGTCCGATGTTCATGGACCGTTGGCAATACGTCATTGCCGAAACGGAGGGTAAGACCTACGGCGAGAACAACCATGGCATCCCGGTCTTTACCTACGAGGAAGTGGCCGGCCTGGTGCTGGGCTACGACCCTTGGGACTTGGGCTTGCAGGTACACCAAATCGGGCCCGAACCCGTTTTGGACAAGATGGGGATTCCCTACGACCCCGAGGCCAAATACAAAGGCGCGGCGGGGCAGGATATAGGCAAACCGGAATTACCGGAAAACATCTGTTGCTGTTAGAAATCAAAAACGATGAAAGAGACAATCGCAATCATAGGCGGTGGACCGGCCGGTATGGAAGCGGCCCTGAGTTTGGCCGGACGCGGCTATAAGGTATATCTTGTGGAGAAGACGGACGCATTGGGCGGGCATTTGGCCCGTTGGGACCGTTTGTTCCCGCAGCAGGATCCGGCGCAGGACCTCTTGAACGAGATGATAGGCAAGGTCCGCGAGGCCGACGATTACATCGAAGTGATATACGGGGCCGAACTGCAATACGTCAAGCGGCGTATGCGCGGTTTGGAGGTTATGCTGAGCAATCAGACGGTGTTGCAGGCGGACGCGGTGCTCGTGGCCTGCGGTTTCGACCTGTTCCGGGCCGAACGCAAGGAGGAGTACGGCTACGGCATTTACGAAAACGTGCTGACCTCGGCCGATTTGGAACGCAAGTTCAAGGAAAAGAAAGTCGTTTGCCACGACGGGCGGACGCCGCAGAAGGTGGCGTTCGTGCATTGCGTCGGCTCGCGCGACGAAAAGGTGGACCATACGTATTGTTCGAAGGTCTGCTGTGTGACGGCCGTCAAGCAGGCCTGCGAAATCAAGGAACTCTATCCGGAGGCGGAAGTGTTCAACCTCTATATGGATTTGCGGATGTTCGACCGCTATTTCGAACAGATGTACCATAAGGCGCAAAGCCATTTCGGCGTGCATTTCGTGCGCGGCCGTCTGTCGGAAGTGTCGGAGACCGTGGACGGCAAGATATTGATCAAGACCGAAGATACGTTGCTGGGGCGGCCGATGAAACTGACCGTGGATATGCTCGTGCTCATGGTGGGCATGCAGGCCTGCGCCGCCACGGCCGAACTGGCCGAGAAACTCGACCTCAAGGTTTCGGCCTCCGACCATTTCTTCGAAACCAAGGATTTGTTCCTGCGCGGCAACCAGGCGCACGCCAAGGGTATCTTCCTGGCCGGCGCGTGCACGGGGCCCAAATCGTTGCCCGACACGTTGCAGGACGCGCGTTCGGCGGCCGAGAGCATCCACCGTTACCTGACCGATTAACCCCTCAAACCTGAGAATGCCATGAAAGATTTCGGCTTCGGCTTAAAAAAGAGCGGGGTGATGGATTTGGACGGAATCGACTGGACGCTGTTTCGGGAGATTGCGGCCGAGGAACCCAGTTTTTTGAATTGCTTTTACTGCGGTACCTGCACGGCCACGTGCAGCGCCGGCAAATATACGGGCTTCAACCTGCGCCGTCTGCAACTGCTTATCAAGCGCGGACAGTGGGAGGAAGTGGCGCAGCGGATACCCGAATGTATGCTGTGCGGAAAATGTCAGTGGGTTTGCCCCAAGGGGGTGAATACCCGCCATATCGTTATGCTTATAAATAAGAAGCTCCATGCACGAAAGATTTGCTAATGCCTACGACCCGTTCGTGATTCCCTACATGATAGGCTTTGTCTTCGTCATAGCCTATCTCGTGGTGGCCTTGTGTTATGTGGTCAAGCAACTGCCGTTGAGCGATAAGAAAAAGATGCTCAAACATCTTTTCAGTTATAAGATTTTTATCACGGTCAAGGATATCATCGCCGACTGCCTGTTGCACGTCAAAATTTGGAAAAAGAACAAATTGCTGGGCTATATGCATTCCAGCATCGCGTTCGGTTGGTTCATGCTCATCGTGGTGGGGCACATCGAAATCTTTTTCTTTGCGCCGCACCGTGTCAACCTGCCGTATTACCCGATTTTCTTCCGTTATTTCATGATGGAGACGGAAACGACCGTGGGCGGCAGCGTGTTCTTCTTCCTGATGGACTTTTTCCTGCTCATGGTGCTGTCGGGCATCGCCTTGGCCATGATCAAGCGGATCCGGCGGCGGTTCTTCGGCATGAAACGCACCACGCGCCTCAAATGGAACGACCGTTTGGGCATGTATGCGCTTTGGTGCATCTTCCCGTTGCGCTTCCTGGCCGAGAGTTTTACGTCGCATATCAGCGGCGGCGGTTTCCTGACGCGCGGTTTCGGTATGATTTTCGACTGGTTCAACCAGTTTATCAACAACGATGCGCTGATCCGCCCCACGTGGTGGGCGTATTCGATTGCGCTCATGGTGTTCTTCCTGACCCTGCCGTGGAGCCGTTTCACGCACATCCTGTCGGAAGCGTTGCTGATATATATGCGTAACGCCGGCATACGCGAGACCACCAAGAACAACGGCTATGCGAGTGTGGAAATCTATTCGTGCTCGCGCTGCGGCCTGTGCCTCGACCCGTGTCAGATGGTGTCGGGCGCGTCGTTGCGGCAGATGGCTTCGGTGGAATTTACGCGCAACCTCCGTTTGGGGCAGCGGGCGCAGGCGTTGGAAGCGGCGTCCTACTGCCTGATGTGCGACCGTTGCGTGCAGGCCTGTCCGGTGGGTGTCAACTCCGTACAGTTGAAACTGAACCTGAAGGGGGCCGACATCCAATACCGCTATCCGCACCGTTACGACTATGTGGAATCGGATGCGGCCAACCGGCCTTTGGCCACGACGCCGGCCTGGGCCAATATCCTGCAGAGCGGCGCGGAGACGGCGGCCGTGGAGAAAACCACCGGTGACACTACGCCCGAAGTCGTCTATTTTGCCGGCTGCATGAGCCATCTTACGCCCGGCATCGAACGTTCGATGGTGCGGATTTTCAAGGCGGCGGGTGTAGGCTATACGTTTTTGGACGAAGATGGCGGCATCTGTTGCGGCCGGCCGTTGATGCTATCGGGCGACCGGATTGGCGGCGAACAGTTGATGGCGCGGAATACCGAAGCCATTTTGGCCACGGGGGCCAAGACGCTGGTTTGCTCGTGCCCGATTTGCTACAAGATTTTCAAGGATACGTACAAGTTGGAAGGCGTGCGCGTATTGCATCATACCGAATACCTGTTGCAGCTGTTGGAAGCGGGCCGGATTACGGTGCGCAAGGGGGCGGAGACGGGCGTTTATCACGACCCTTGCGAACTGGGCCGCCATGCGGGCATCTACCAACAGCCGCGCGATGTGNTGTACCGCGTGTTGAACCTGCACACAACGCCCTACGAGGGCAAAGATGCCTTGTGTTGCGGCCACAGCATCGCGGCCGAGGGCATGCCGTACAAGAAACGCCGCATGATTGCCAAGGATGCGTTGAAGAAGATGACGGAAAAGCCCGTGGACGTTGTGGTGACGGCCTGTCCTTCGTGCAAGCGGGCGTTTGCCGAAATAGGCACCGTCGGCATCAAGGATATCGCGGAAATCGTTTGTGAACAATTGGTGTGGCCGCAAGCCGCGGCTCAACCGCAAAAATAAAACGTTATGGATACCAGTAAAGCGAAACGGAACAAGACGGCCGCCGCCCGCGCCAAAGCCGGTGCGGCACGGGGCAAGAAACCCAAGATTTTCGTTTTGGATACGAACGTGTTGCTGCACGACCATAAGTCGATTTACAAGTTTCAGGAAAACGACCTCGTGTTGCCGCTTACGGTTTTGGAGGAATTGGACAAGTTCAAGAAAGGCAACGAACAGATCAATTACAATGCGCGGGAAATCATGCGCGCCATCGATAAATTGTCCGGCAACGGACTGTTTGACAAAGGCATCTCGTTGGGCAAGGGCTTGGGCATGTTGCGCGTGGTGATGAGCAAGGGCATTCCGGCCGAAATGAAGGCCGCGCTGACGGAAGACAAGCCCGACCATCGGATTCTTTCCGTTGCCTTGCAAATCAAGAAGGAGAATCCGGAACGGGTGGTTGTCTTGGTGTCCAAGGATGTGAACCTGCGCATGAAAGCCAAGGTGTTCGGTTTGCCGGCCGACGACTATCTGTTTGACAAGTCGTCGGAGGAAACGGGCTTTGAACAGCGGCGGCTCAAGCATGTGAAGGTGTCGGAAAGCGTTTTGGCCGAACTGTTTGAGGCCGGCAGCCTGAGCGTGCAGGCCATCAAGGCCAAGCCGGGCTTGAACGAGTATTTCAACCTGGTGGCCGGCACGGCGGAAGCGCCGGTGGTCTATCGGGCATCGACCAAGCGGGTCGAATACGTCAAAAAACAGTATGTAAGCGGTATAGAACCGCGCAACGACGAACAGGCGTTTGCGTTGGACGCGCTTATGGACAAGCGGATTCCCGTGGTGGCCTTGACGGGCATGGCCGGTACGGGCAAAACGCTCTTGGCCTTGGCCGCCGCCGTGGCGCAGGCCAAGGACTACAAGTCGATTTTGATTTCCCGTCCCGTCATCCCGTTGCAGAACCAGGACATGGGCTTTTTGCCCGGCGACGTGAACGAGAAGCTGGCGCCGTATATGCTGCCGCTTTTCGACAACCTGGCCGTATTGAAGAACAAGACCAAAATCAGTCCGCGCGAATACAAGGACATCGAGGAGATGCAGAAGAGCGGCGCGTTGCAGATTTCGCCCTTGGCCTATATCCGCGGGCGCAGCCTGTCCGACACGTTCTTTATCGTGGACGAGGCGCAGAACCTGACGCCGCACGAAATCAAGACGATTATCACACGCGCGGCGGAGGGCACCAAAATCGTGTTTACGGGCGATGTTTATCAAATTGACTCGCCGTATCTGGATGCCATGTCCAACGGGCTGACGTATTTGGGCGACCATCTGTACGACCAGCCGTTGTTCGCGCAGGTCAAACTCGTAAAGGGCGAACGGAGTGCCGTGGCGGAGATGGCCGGCCGTTTGCTGTAAGGCGTTGAACCCAAAAGTATATAAACATTTAAACACTTATAACGTATGAAATTATTGCAAGACAAGGTGGCTCTGATTACCGGGGCTTCCCGTGGTATCGGCAAAGCCATTGCGTTGCGTCTGGCGGGTGAAGGGGCGAACATCGCCTTTACCGACTTGAAGGAAGATGAAAATATGCAGGCCGTGGTCAAGGAACTCGAAGCCTTGGGTGTCAAGGCCAAGGGCTATGCGTCCAACGCGGCCGACCTTAACCAGACATTGCAGACGGTAGAGGCCATCATGGCCGATTTCGGCCGCATCGACGTGCTGGTCAACAACGCCGGCATCACGAAAGACGGCCTGCTGCTGAAGATGAGCGAAGAACAATGGGATGCCGTCATCAACGTCAACCTCAAATCGGTGTTCAACTTTACGAAGGCCGTGCAGCCGGTCATGCTCAAACAGCGTTCGGGCAGCATCGTCAACATGAGTTCGGTGGTGGGCGTTTCCGGTAACGCGGGTCAGACCAACTATTCGGCTTCCAAGGCCGGTATCATCGGCTTTACGAAATCGGTGGCCAAGGAAATCGGTTCGCGCAACATCCGTTGCAACGCCATTGCGCCGGGCTTCATCATCACCGATATGACGGGCCAGCTGCCGGAAGAAGTGCGCAAGGCCTGGGCCGAGAAGATTCCGCTCAAACGCGGCGGTACGCCCGAAGACGTGGCCAACGTATGTCTGTTCCTTGCCAGCGACCTTTCGTCGTATGTGAGCGGGCAGGTGTTGCACGTTTGCGGCGGCATGAATATGTAAGATGCTACTGGTATTGTTATACGCCGGCATAGCTTTGGGCTGTGCCGGCTTTTTGTATTTAAACCGGCGCGCGCGTACCGGTTTTCCGACGCCCGTCCGTTGGGGGCTGTTCGCGTTGCGCTTCCTGACCGTATTCGGGCTGCTCGTCCTGTTGCTCTCGCCCGTATGGAAGCGGCATTGGCGGGAGACGGAGCCGCCGCTCGTGGTGTTGGCCATAGACGCTTCGGCTTCGATGCGGGGCGTGTGGGGCGATTCGGCGGCTCGGGCCGGGGCCTTGGCCGTTGTGGCCGCCGAATCGCAGGCCGCCACGGGGCCGAAGGCCGAGTGGCGGCCCTGTGCCTTCGGCACGCACACGCGCCGNTTGGCCGCGGGGCGGGACGCGGCCTCTTGGACGGAGACCGTGGCTTTCGACGACGCCTATACCGACTTTTCGGACGTGCTCTCGACCGGTGCCCGCTGGCTCGAAGACCGCAACGGGGCAATCATCCTGCTGAGCGACGGCCACTGCAACCATGGGACGGATCCGTTGGAAGCCGCATCCGTGGCCGCGCCCTTGTTTACGATCTGCACGGGCGATACGACGGCGGCCGACGACTGGTATATCGCGCGTTGGGAACAGAACGCCTATGCGTACCGCGGCGCGGAGTTTCCGCTCAAAGTGTATGTGGGTTACCGCGATGCATCGGGCGGCGTTTGGCGCGATGGGGCGGGCGCATGGCCGCAGTTGGAAATCCGGCAGGACGGCCGGCTGTTGCGGCGCGGGCGCGTGGATGCGGCCGCCCTCGCTTCGGGCATGGAACTCTATCTGCCGGCAACGGATACGGGTATCCAGGTCTATGAAATGTGTCTGACGGGCGCGGCCGCCGAACGCAATACCGACAACAACCGCCGTACGTTCTATATACAGGTGCTGAACGAGAAAACGAGCGTGCGCGTGCTGACCGCCGAGACGCATCCGGACGTGGGCGCCATCCGCCGCGCGCTCTCGGGCGATGGCCGCCATGAACTGACGGTGCATCCGTTTTCACCCGCCTTGTTCGACAGTCTTTCGGCCGACCTGTGGGTGCTCTACGGCTGCCCGACGGCGGCCGACGGCCTGAATCCGTCGGCCATGCAGGCTTTGCAGCGGCTGGTGCGGGAAAAGCCCGTTTGGTTCATCCTTACCCCGCAGACATCGGCCGTGGCCTTCAACCGCCTCAAAACCGGCCTGGAATTGCCGCTTCGTCCCGTGTTCGCCGAGGTGGGGGCGGCCTATCGGCGCGATTTCAGCGACTTCCGCGTGGAGGGCGCGGCCCTCGTGGGCCAGTTGCCGCCCCTGTACGCGCCGCTCGGCTTGGAAACGGCGCAGGGTTCAACGTTGCTGTACGGGCGGGTGGCGCAGTTGGAAACGTCGGCGCCGCTTTGGTGGTTCAACCTGCAGGGAGGCCGCCGCATCGGCGTGCTGACGGGGCAGGGGCTCTGGCGGTGGCGGCTTTGGGAACAGACCGAAACCGGCAACAGCCGCCTTTTCGATGGCTTGGTGCAGCGGAGCGTCCGCCTGTTGGCCGTTCGGGAAGCGGCCGAGGCCTTGCAGGTGCAGGCGGAACCGTTTTACGGGCAGGGGATGCCCGTTGAGATGCAGGCGAGTCTGTACGATGCGGGCGGCTGGGGCGTGCGGGATGCCGACGTGCAGGCGGAGTTGCGCGACAGCAGCGGCCAGGTCTATCATTTGGCGTTTGAGCCGACCGGCGGCGCGTATCGGCTTTCGGCCGACTTTCTGCCGCCCGGCCCCTATACTTATACCGTTTCGGCCACGTATGGCGACAGGACGGCGCGGCGGCAGGGCTATTTCCGCGTGGGCGCGGCTTCGGTCGAACAGCCCGACCTGCCGGCCGACAGGGACGGCATGCGGCGTTTGGCCGCGCACTACGGCGGCACGGCCTATGATTGGGACGGACACGACCGCGAACGGTTGCGGCGCATTATGCGGCAAATCAACCGTCAGTTGGCGGAGAACGCCGCGCTGCAACCGCAGACGCACGTGCGCACCGAAAGCCGGCCGCTCAATCAAAGCTTATGGTGGTTATTGGGTATCTTGACCCTGATGGGCGCGGAATATGCGCTACGCCGCCTTTATGCCGTAGCGTAGGCTGCGGCTCAGCCGTTTTCTGAGAAAGGCCAATGCGGTGAAGTAGAGCGCGACGCCGCCCAAGGCCGCGCCGCCGATCAACAGTTCGTTCCGCGTAAAACACGACAGGCCGAACATAAGGCCGACGAGGCAGACGAACGGCAGGACGTAGGCCAAGGCCACGGCCTTGAAGCCGTTTTTCTCGCTGATGACCAAAATGGCCCGTTGGCCGACCGCATAGGATTCACCGGCCGGGTATTCCACCGTCCATTCCTTGTCTTGGCTTTCCTGCATGGCGCAGGCTTTGCGCGCCGAACAGCCGGCGCACGCGCTTTGCGAAACGAGGCGCACGCGCAGCGTATGTTGGGTCGGGTCAACCGATAAGATACTGACTTCGTGTTCTATCATAACAGCGTGGGCAAATCGGGATGATGGAAATAGGGTTTGAGCAGGTCTTCGCCGAGGCGGAGCGAGGCCGCCATCCATTGCACGAGGACGCGGCGGTAGGTTTGGGGTTTGAGCGGCATGAGTTGCGGATGCCGTCTTTCCATTTCGGGGCGCAGGTAGTGCAGGCAGAGNGCGGCGGCCACCGAGATATTGAANCTCTGCGTAAAGCCGTACATCGGGATATAGGTACGGATGTCGGCCGCCTCTATGGCGGTTTGGCTCAACCCCGTCAGTTCGGTACCGAACGCCAGGGCCAAGGGGGTGGATAGGTCGAGTTCCTGGATGGGCACGGCGTCCTCCGTCCAGCACGTGGCCGCGATACGGTAGCCCCGGCGTCTAAGCAAGGCGTAATGCGCCAGCGTATTGTCACCGCCGCAGACCGCTTCGCCCGGCGCATAGTGGAGGTCGAGCCATTTGTCGGCGCCCATGACCACCTGCGGCGACACGTCGTAGCGGTGGTCTTTCTCCACAATATATACCGATTGCAACCCGATGGCTTCGGCCGTCCGGAGCACCGCGCTGGCGTTCTGCGGCTGATAGACGTTCTCGATAAGCACGGTCAGCGCCTGGGTGCGTTGCGACAGCACCTGTTCCATCTTTTGCAGACGGTCTTCCTTAATCAGCGGCTTGAGCTGCGCGACGACGGCTTCCTGCAAGGCATCGGGCGCCTGTTCCAACTGTAAGAGGAAGTTGGCCAGCGGGGCGGGAGGGTCTCTGAAAATCATGTAGAGGGACTTGTGGGAAAATAAAAAAGGAGACGCCGTTGTGACGCCTCCTTTTCAATGAGAAACAACGTTGATTATTTTACGTGTTTCGTCAGACCGGCGCCAGCCTTGAATTTGATCACCTTCTTGGCAGCGATCTTGATTTCCTTGCCGGTACGCGGGTTGCGACCTTTGCGGGCGGCACGTTTGCTAACGCTGAAAGAACCGAAACCGATCAGGGAGATACGGTCGCCTTTTTTCAGGGCATCGGCCAACGTAGCGGTGAAAGCGTCCAAAGCTTTCTTGCTGTCAGCTTTCGACAATTTGGCTTTCGCAGCCATCGCATCGATTAATTCTGCTTTGTTCATGGTTGAAAAGTTTATAAGGTTTATTAATGTGTTTTAAAAGTGTTTGTTTCAACACTTGCACTGCAAAGTTACAAGTAAATTCGTTATAAACAAGCGTCCGATGCGGCGGATTCAGCGTCTAACGGGCGGTTTGGCGGTCGGCTTCGGACGGAAAAACGAAACGCCCCGTTTCCGGGAAACGGAAGCCCCTCAAAAATTCTTCTATTGTAAGTGCTTTTTTACCAGGTATTTGCAACGTGTCTATTGAGATGCATTCCCCATTCCCACACGCAATATTCAGAAAATGACGGCCGTCCGTGAAAAATTGTCCCTGTTGATAACTTGTTAGTAATTTGTCAGTAATTTTTACCTCAAAGATTTTAAACGGGATGGAAATGCCGTTTTCGGGGTCTTCAAACAAGGCGATGGCTGCCGGGTAAGGGCTGAGGGCGCGGACCTGCAACCGGAGTGCTTCGGCCGACAACCGCCAGTCGAGGTAGCAGTCTTCCTTGAAGATTTTGGGCGCCACGGGCAGGGTATCGGCCTGGCGGGTAACTTCCGTTTGCGACCGTCCGGTCAAGCGGCCGGCCAACAGGCCTCGGGCGGTTGCCACAACCATGGGGCCGCCGGCCGTCATCAGCTTGTCGTGCAGGCTGCCGGCGTTGTCGTCGGGGCTGATGGGGATGCGTTCCTGCATCAGCAGCGCGCCGGTATCCATGTGTTCGTCCAGCAGGAAGGTCGTGATGCCGGTTTCGGTTTCGCCGTTCCAAATGGCGCGTTGGATGGGGGCGGCACCGCGGTAGCGCGGCAGGAGCGAGGCGTGCAGGTTGAACGTGCCGAGCGGCGGCATGCCCCATACTTCCTTGGGCAGCATGCGGAACGCCACCACGATGAACAGGTCGGCGCGGTAGGCGGCCAAGGCCGTTAGGAAATCGGGGTCTTTGAGCCTTTCCGGTTGCAATACGGGCAGGCCCTGCGCCTCGGCGTACGTCTTGACCGGCGAGGCCTGTACCTTGCGGCCGCGACCGACGGGCTTGTCGGGNACCGTAACGACGGCGCAGACCGGCAGCCCCGCTTCGCAGAGCGATTGAAGGCAATAGCAGGCGAATTCGGGGGTACCCATGAAGACGATGCGGGGGGANGCGGCCTTGGCCGCCATATCGGATTCGGACATCATACTATAATATATGTAGGCATAAACAAATTAGCGACTGCCGCAGATGCAACAATCGCTATAAAAGGTCGGGCCGTCTGTTGGCGCGCTTCATCAACCGCTAAGCCTTTTGCGTATCTTTGAAGAAAGCGGCCATCTTGATGGCGGTTACGGCGGCTTCCACGCCCTTGTTGCCCAATGCACCGCCGGCGCGGGCTTCGGCCTGTGCCTGATTNTGCGTTGTCAGTACGCCGAAAATGACCGGAAGCCGGTATTGGATGCCCACCCGGGTCAAGCCGTTGGCGACCGCCTCGCAGATGAAGTCGAAATGGCGGGTCTCGCCTTGGATAACGCANCCCANACAGATGATGGCNTCGAAACGATTGCGGGCGGCCAACTCCCCGGCGGCCGACGACAGTTCGAAACTGCCCGGCACATGGAAAACCGTGATGTGTTCCGCACCGTGTTTGGTCAAGGTGTCCACGCAACCTTGCGCCAAAGCGTTCGTAATGGCCGTATTCCATTCGGAAACGACAACGGCGAAGCGGTAGGGTGCGGCCGAGGGGACGGTCTCCGGTTCATAGACCGAGAGCGGATGCAGGGCGGTGGCCATGGAATTAGCGGGCGTTCATGCGGGCTTCCGCACGCGCGATGTATTTGTCACATTCGGCCGCTTCCTGCGATTGCGGATAGTCGTTGCGCAACGATTGGTAATAGGTAAGCGCCTGTTTGTAGTCGCCGAGCTTTTCGCAGACGAAAGCGGCTCTCAGCATCGCCATGGGCGTGGTTTGGGCGTTGCGGTATTTGCCGGCCGCCTGTTTGTAGTATTTGAGCGCTTCCGCATCCTGACCCAGCTCCAGATAGGCATCGCCGATGGCCTGTTTGGAGAGCGTGTACAGAATGGGGTCTTTCTTGGCGTTGAACTTTTTGAGTTGGGCGATGGCGTCTTCGAACTGACCGCCGCGCAGATAGGCCATGCCGGCATAGTAACGGGCCACGTTGGCCGTGGCGGTCATACCGTATTGGTCAATGATGTCGAGNAAGCCGAGGTGCGCGCCGTTGCCGTTCAAGGCCACCTGCAACGAGTCGGCCTCAAAATAACGTTCGGCATGGAAGATTTCCGCCGCCGCTTCTTTCTGACGGGGTTCCACATACAGGTAACGGACGGCGAAATAACCGCCTACCAATACGAGGATGCCGATGCAGACGTATAAAATCAGTTTTTGGTTCTTCTCAAAAAACAGTTCCGTCTTGGAAAGGACGTTTTCAACGCCTTCCACCGGGGTCTTTTCTTCCATGTTGTTCGCCATAGCCGTTTATAAATTAGGTTGCAAAGGTAACATTTTTTTTACTATTTTTGAAACATGAATATCCTGCATGTTTATACGACTTATTTGGAGTTGCGCCGTTCGCTGGAAATTCTGCGTATCCTGCTGAAACACGGCTTACGGGAATGGTTTTACAAGACCGCTTGGGGAAAAAGGCGGCTGAGGCGGGCGCCCAAGGCGCGGACCGAGGCCAAGACGACGCCCGAACGCCTGCGTGCCACCATCGAGGATTTGGGCCCCACTTTCGTCAAGTTCGGTCAGATTCTGGCCGACCGCCCCGATGTGCTTTCGGAACGTTTCCGTAAAGAACTGAAACATTTGCAGTCGCATGTCCTTCCGATGGACGACAAGGAAGCGGTCCGCCTTATAGAGAACGAACTGAACGGCCCGTTGACGGCGTTCTTTTCGGAATTCGACCCGCATTGCCTGGCCTCGGCCTCCATCGGGCAGGTCTATCAAGGCCGTCTGTTGGACGGACAGCCGGTGGTCGTCAAGATTCAGCGGCCCCATATCGCCGACCAAATCAAATTGGATATCTATCTGTTGCGGTTTATAGCCCGTAAGTTCGTCAAGGCCTATCCCGATTTCGCCTATATGGATGTGAGCGGCTTTGTGGATGAGTTTTCGGAGCAGATTACGTTGGAACTCGACTATTATAACGAGGCCGAGAATCTGGCACGCTTCGGCCGCATGTTCGCCGAAAACCCGGAGGTGCATATCCCGGCCGTTTACGCGCAATATACGACCAAGCGGTTGCTGGTCATGGAAAAGGTGCAGGGGATTGCCCCCGACCGGTTGGAGGATTTGCGGGCGGCCGGCATGGATTTGCATCAGGTGGCCGTCAATGGCGCCAACGCCTTGCTCAAAATGATACTGGAGGAAGGTTTCTTTCATGCGGATCCGCATCCGGGCAATATTTTCATAGAACAAGGTAATGTCGTCAGCTTTATCGATTTCGGGATGACGGGCGTGTTGCGTCCCAAGGAGATGAACTTCATCGCCGATTTCTGCCTGAGTTTTACGCGCAAGAATCCGCGCGCCATGTGCAAGGCTTTGCTGACGGTATGCGGCATGTCGCATTATGCCGACGCCGATGAACTGGAATTCGAATTGGACACGTTGATGAAGCGGTACGGCGCCATGCCGCTCGAACAGATCAATTTTGCCGGTTTGATGCAGTCGAGCATCCATATCATGGTCAAGCATCGTCTCAAAGTGCCGTCCGATATGTTTACGCTGGCCAAGGCCCTGTTGACATTGCAGAAATTTGCGGGCGACCTTGACCCTGACATCGCGCTGTTGCCGCTGGTGATGCCGTATGCCAAGAAACTGGTCGGGTACCGGTTCGACCCGAGGAAGATGGCGACCGACGCGGTGGATACGGTTTTGGACTACCGGTCGTTGGTCAAGGGATTGCCGGGGCAGATAGGCGAGATTCTGGATAAATTGAAAGAGGGCAAGATTAGGCATGAAGTCGAGATCCGGGATTTGGGACCGGTCAACCGCAATATCCGTCAAGTGGGTTACCGTATCGTGACGGCCGTGTTGTTGGTCGGTTTGTTTATCGGAGCCATCATGATGATGACGTATTTGCCGGATTTGTCTTATGGCAGATGGTTGTTTTGGATTTCGTTAATATTGATTTTCTGGTCTTTGTTTGGCAGTTTCTTCCGGAAAATCCGAAAGTGAAGATACGATGGAGACATTTGACAGCAAGCAGGTTTTGACGTTACAGCGCACGCAAGAGGCGGATCAGGCCGCCTGGCCGCAGGGGGTGGAGGCCCCGTCGGCCCAATGCGCCGCCAAGTGGATTGACACGCACACGCATCACTACGACCTGCCCACGCGGGAAGAGCGGCAGGCGTGCTGGCAGCGGGCGGTGGACGCCGGCGTGACGCGCATGATACAGGGGGGCGTGGACCGGCGGTCGATTGCGCCCATCGCGCGGTTTTGCGCCGAGCATCCGGGCAGCGTGTTCGCCACCCTCGGCCTGCATCCCACCGAAGTGTTCGACAACTATGTGGTTGAGCTCGAATTGATGGAGACCATTTTGAACTGCGGGTTGGCGAGCGTTTGGCCGGCGGTGTCGGATGTGCCGGGCGAGAAAGCGCCGGACGTCCGCTATGTGGGCGTCGGCGAAGTCGGCTTGGATTTCTATCACGACCGCCGTTACGAGAAAGAGCAGATGGCGGCGTTCCGGCGGCAGATTGCGTGGGCGCGCGAATTCAGTCTGCCGCTCGTGTTGCATATCCGTTCGGCTTTTGAAGAGGCCTGCAAAATATTGAAAGAGGAACAGGACGGTAGTCTGCGCGGCGTGTTCCATTGTTTCGGCGGCAGCGTGGAGCAGGCCCGCCGCGCTATCGACCTCGGCTTCCATTTGGGCATAGGCGGCGTGCTGACGTTCAAGAACGCGCATTTGGCCGAAACCGTGGCCGAAGTGGATTTGCAGCATATCGTGCTGGAAACCGACGCGCCTTATCTGGCGCCGCATCCGTATCGCGGTCAGCCCAACGAGAGCCGCTATATNCCGCTCATCGGGCAGAAACTGGCCGACATCAAGGGCTGCTCCGTGGCGCACGTGGCGGCCGTCACCACCCGCAACGCCCTGAAACTGTTNGGNNTGTAAGGGTATGGCGCATTTTGTGTTTCCAAATTTTTTNCGTATCTTTGTGACGAGCATTGAATGATGCTTGAAAGAGTGTTGTGTTGCGGTAACCATGCCGACGTCGAAGCGCAGCACTCTTTTTTTATGGTCTCTTATTCACTTCCACGCTATAATCAAAAGCCCCGTTAGACATAGCACGTACCGCCAACCGCACGCACTCTTTCTTGTTATCGATATAGATATAGGCCTTGAAGTTATAATAGCCTATGACGGTTTTGGGGTCTTTGTCTTTCCTGGCTCCCCAGTTGGAATAACAAGCGTACGCTAATAACTCGTAGAGTTTCGGTATTACAGCCGCTTTTTTGCTGTATATGGCTTCCCCTTGGGCGGTCTTTCTGCCTGAATCTAACCTTATAGGAATTCCCGTATGTAAATTCGTTGCAACCTTACCCCTACAATATTCATCAAAATCTTCGAGAACTTTCTTTCTCAAATCCCAGGGCGTCAATTTCCGGTACTCCTTCGTCGATACGCTCGGTATCACTTTTTGCACATATTTTGTTTCCATGGCCGTATAAATTTTGCNAACANNNCCACNGGGNATTA
>JAAVBS010000005.1:110892-185108 GCA_014802725.1 bacterium | reverse complement strand
TNNCCGTTTATTAATGTACGTTNGACCTCGAAAAACATATGAAAAAAAAGTTCTGTANCCCTTNGTATNNGNNGCTTCGCGTCGCGTCGGACGCTCGCTTTGGCCCGCGCCCGTTCGCGGCGACCACGCTGTTTCGCCTTTCCAGGCACTTCTGTTCGTTTTGTTGAAAACTTTTTGAAAAAAGTGGCCGAAAAATTTGGTTTCGAAATATATATAGTACTTTAGCGGCCCAAAGTTCGTACAAGGTGAGCGCAGCGTGGAAACGCAGTTTTCACGTTGCCGAGCCGCCGCCGAACTTCATTAAAAATGAGCGAAGCGAAAGTTTTAATAAAATCAAAAAACTTATATGAAAAGAATGTTGAAATTAGCCGTTGCAACGGCTTTGATATGCGGTTGTATGGCCTGCGAACAGCAAGAAAAGTGGGAATACTCCACCATTTGTGGCATCGTCACAGACAANGACACCAACGAACCGATTAATGGTTCACGAGTGGAATTATTTGGTATATATAATGGAGAATGGACCCCTTATCTGTATTGTTTCACAGGAAGAGGGAATCAATACGAATTCGATCATATAAGAGTGAGGAACACTGACACTTATAGAATACATGTTATAGCAACCGGTTATGTGGATTGCACAAGTGAGGATATTATTGTGAAATCCGGTCAAACGACTCGATTTGACGCTCGGTTGGAAAAACAGCCGGATACATTGTCTAACATCGTCGCTGACTAAACCGCAATAGTCGGCATACAAGAGCGAAAGTTTATGTAAGGNGCGTTGGCGGGATTCGTGGGTGGGCGCCCGACGGAGCGCGTAAGCGCGGAGGAGGACTTGGTGCCGCTGGGCCGCCTTCGCTCCACGCGCAGTGGCCGGTTCTTTTCGGTTACCTTTTCTTTACGGACAAAGAAAAGGTAACGAGTAGCGATGCGCAGCGTCGCCCTTTTGCATTCTTTTTGGAAAANATAAATATTAAACGAGCATCNCCTCCATAATCGCCACGTCGCTTTTGACCTCGCCTTGCAGCAGGTANNCGNNTTGNCNTTGGCATACGGCCTCGTAGATGGCCTGCGCCTTCGCCCGGTCGTGTTCCAAAAGCAGGTGGATGCCGCAGAGGATGCGTTCTTTGGACGACATGACCTTGCGGTAAGTGGCAATGTAGCGTTTGATATCTTCGGTGTAGAGGCTTTGGGCGCGGTCGGTCCGGCCGGTCATCAAGGCGCAGAAAATCAACTCGCATACTATTTCCTTGACGTAGAGCGGCAGGATTTGTTCCCGATGGGCGTAAAGCGCGTCGAAGGCGGCGTAGGCGTCTTCCCACGCCATCTGATCGACGAGCCGCGAGGCCGCCATCAGTGGTAACGAAACTTCCAGGGCGTTTTTGTAATCGAGGTCGGCGGGTGTTTCAAACCAGGCGGCGGGCATATCCTTGGGGCGGACGCCTTCCTGCGCCAAGGCGTTGATGCGCAGTTGCAGCACCATGGCGCGTTTGCTCCGCGGGTTACGGCTAAGTTCCAATACGTTATGCGCATCGTTGGCAATGCCGCCGAGCCGCATCGGGATGCCGTTGGTCAGAATCAAAAAGAGGTCGGTCAGGCAGAAAATGACGAGGGACGTCCGCGTCAGCGGCGGTAAATCCAAGCATAACAGCGGCGAAACGAGGAGCAGGGCCAGGAGGTTGGCCGCCACGCCGCCCAAATGATACCAGAATATCGGAATCTCGGACAGCGGTTTGTCGGGCGGCGTCAGCAGGCATTGGCCGCCGGTGCCGGCCACCGAGAAGCGTTTGACGCGCAGGCGGCCGTCTTGTTTGATGAACGTAAAATTGAAGATGCGGAACGAGACGAAGCGGTAGCCGCTCATCAGGCCGAAGGCCAAGTGGCCGGCTTCGTGGAGCGTAACCAGCAGGAACAGGGAGACGAGGAAAACGGCTATGCTGACGAGCAACACCGTCAGCCCCTCCGACAGTTCCAATTGGCCGAATTTGGCGAAGAATTCGGAGAAGGTGGTGTCGGTAAACAGCGTGATGCCCACCGCGGCAATCAGGACGCCGGCCAGGCAGCCGATCAACAGGCCGCCTATCATTTTGACGAGGGTTTTCATGTCTTTAGCCCAACAATACCGTACGGTCGATGAGCGCGTAGAGGCAGGAAACCAACCCGGCGAGCAGGATGCCGGCCGTGCAGACCACCAATACGAGCTTGGGGGCGGCTTCGCTCTTAAAGGCCGGCACGTCGGCGGGTTCGGCCGGCGGCAGGATGAACATGGCCTTGACCACGAGCAGGTAGTAGTAGAGCGAGATGACGGTATTGAGCAACGCAATGAGCAACAGCGCATACGCGCCGCTTTCGGCCGTGGCCGCAAAGATGAAGAACTTGCTGAAGAAGCCCGCGAACGGCGGGATGCCCGCCAGCGAGAACAGCGCGAACATCATGACGACGCTCAACTTGGGGTTGCTTTTGTAAAGCCCGTTATAGGCCGCCATATCCGTTTTGCCGGCGTGCTGTTCCACGAGTTGCACAACGCCGAAGGCCGCCACGTTGGAGAGGATATAGACGAAGATATAGTACATAAGGGCGGTCAGACCCGCGGGCGAGGCCGAAAAGACACCCAGCACGATGTAGCCGGCCTGCGAAATGGACGAGAACGCGAGAAAGCGCTTCATGTTCTTCTGCCGCAAGGCGAACAGGTTGCCCACCGTGATGCTGAGCAGGATCAAGACGTAGAGCACGGTCTGCCAGGCCTCGATAAAAAGCGGGAATACGCGCGTGAGGATGAGGCAGAGCGCGAACACGCCCGCCCCCTTGGAAATGACCGACAGGTAGGTGGTAACCGGCGTGGGCGCACCCTCATAGACGTCGGCGGCCCAAAGGTGGTAGGGCACGAGCGAAATCTTGAAGAACAGGCCGCTGCACAGCAACACCATGCCGCCCAACAGCAGGGGCGTAAAGCTCAGGCTATGCTGGATGTCGGCGAAATAGAGGCTGCCCGTGCCGCCGTAGATGAGCGAGAGCCCGAAAAACGACAATCCTGAGGCAAAGGCCGAGGAAAGGATGAATTTGGCGCCCGCCTCAGCCGACTGTGTTTTGTATTTGTCGAACGCCACGAGGGCGGCCATCGGAATAGAGGCCGTTTCCATGCCGACGACAAACAGCAGGAAGTGTCCCGCGCTGAGCATGAGGTACATGCCGAACAGCGTGGAAAACAGCAGGAAGTAGAATTCCCCGGCTTTAATCTCCGTGTCTTCCCGCCGCAGGAACGGGCAGGCCTGGAGGCAAATCAGCAATACGCCGATATTGAGGATGTTCTTGAACAATAGGGCGGCTTGGGTGGCCGTGTACATGCCGGCAAAGGCCGTCCGTCCGCTTTCCGTGGCGGCGCAGGCGGTCGGGCAGCAGGCCGGGGCCGCGAAATCGCAGGCGCAGAACACCGTGTGCGCCCCGATGAGCAGGCAGGCGACGAGCGGGATATGCCGGCGGCCTTTTTCAGGGGCAAACAGGTCGTAGATGAGCAACAACACGAGTACGGCGACCAACGATATTTCTTCGTGCAGGGCTAAAAACTGGCTGAAATCCATAATTGCATTCTTTTAAGGTTGCGCCTAACGGCCGAGCATGGCCGTGACGGGCGCTAAACTTTCGTGTATCAAATCGGCAATCCAATGCGGCGTGAGGCCCACGACGAGGATGGCCGCAATCAGCGTGACCGTGGCCACTTTCTCGTACCAGGCCGCATCGGGTAACAGCGCGTGCTGCGGGTTCTGCAACGGACCGTAGAGCAGCTTGCCCACCACGCGCAGGATATAGACGGCCGTGATGACGATCGACGTGCAGGCCACGAGCGTCAGCACGCGGTGGAAGAGGTCGGCTTCTTGGAACGACCCGACGAAGACGGTCATTTCGGCCACGAAGCCGCTCAAGCCGGGCAGACCCAGCGAGGCGAGGCCCGCGATGACGTAGCAGACGCCGAGGTAGGGCATCACCTTCATCAAGCCGCCCATCTGCCGGATGTCGCGCGTATGGGTGCGGCCGTAGATGCCGCCGATGAGCGCGAAGAACAGGGCCGTCATGAGGCCGTGCGAGAGCATCTGCATGACCGCGCCCGTCATGGCCGTTGGGTTGAGCATGAGCAGGGCGAAGAGTACGAGGCCGCAGTGGCTTACCGACGAATAGGCGTTCAGGTATTTAAGGTCGGTCTGCACGCAGGCCGCGAACGCGCCATAAACCACGCTGATGCCCGTGAGCAACAGGAAAATCCACGAGAGTTCCGTGGCCGCTTCGGGCATGAGCGTGATGGCCACGCGGAAGCAGCCGTAACCGCCCAGTTTCATCAGTACGCCGGCGTGCAGCATTGACACGGCCGTCGGCGCCGAGGCGTGACCGTCGGGCGACCAGGTGTGAAACGGGAAGAGCGCGCCCAACACGCCGAAACCGATAAAGACGAACGGGAAGAAGCGGCGTTGGGCGTCAATGGCCATGCCGCGTTCGGCCATCGTCAGCAGGTTCATCGACTCGGCGCCGTGGAAGAAATAGAGGCCGAGCAGCCCGAGCAACAGCAGGGCGGATCCGCCCATGAGCATGAGCGTCAGTTTCATGGCCGCGCGTTCCTTCTCGCCGCTGCCCCAAATGCCGATGAGCAGGAACATCGGGATCAGCGCGATTTCGTAGAACATGAACATGCTGAACAGGTCGATCGAGATAAAGAACCCGAATACGCCCGTCGAGAGCAGGAAATACCATAGGAAGTATTCTTTCGGCATCGGGTCGATGCGCCAGGAGGCGAAGACACCCGTGGTGACGATGATGGCCGACAATAGCAGCATGAGCACGGAAATGCCGTCCACGCCCACGCTGTANTGGATGTTCCAAGGCGCNTACCAGCACAGGTCGGCACGGAACAGCATGGCGTCGGTCGCGCCGCCGTTCCGCGCTTGGATAAACAGCCCGAGTAACGTCAGAGCCAGAATCAGCAACGCAATCCCCGCGCCGGCACACAGCAGGCGGATTTGCGCCGGCTTTTTGAGGCAGAACAGCAGGCCGACGGTCAGCATCGGAATAAGCACGAACAGAGAGAGAAAGTTCATGGTTTTCGGTTTATTATAATTCTATAAGCATAAAACAATCAAAATCAGGCACAAGGCACCCAACAGCAGGATGAGCGCATAGGTCTGCAACTGTCCCGACTGTATGAAGCGGATCTTGCGGGCNATTTTTTCGGTGAGTTTACCCGAGCCGAAGACCACGCCGTCNATGANGTGCCGGTCGAACCAAGCCAAGGCCGTGGAAATGCCTTGGAAGATAATCCGGTGCGTGATGAACAGGTAGAATCGGTCGATGTAAAAGCGGTTCTTGGCGGCGCGCAGGAACGCATTGGGCTGATCGGCCATGCGTTGGAAGNCGGGGCGNGGCCCNCGGCCATAGGCGTAGAGCGCGATGCCGATGCCGACGAGGGCGGTCAGCACGCTGCACACGGCNACCGCGGTTTGGANCGGGAAGGCGTGCGGGAGGCCNTCGCTGCTGAGGAAGTCNCCGAACGGGATGAAGCCCGTCAGGAGGCTGAGCACGGCCAGNAAGACGAGCGGCGCGGTCATGACGGCCGGCGCCTCGTGNGGCGTATGGTGTCCGGTTTCGGCCTGTTCGCCTTGCGCGGCCGCNGTGTCGCCGCTGTAGGGNCCGTGGAAGATGCGGCAGTAGAGGCGGAACATATAGAAGGCCGTCAGCCCGGCGATGGCCGTCATCAGGACGCCCATCCAGGGGTTGAACGCGAAAGCGGCCGCCAGGATGCCGTCCTTGCTGAAGAAGCCCGAGAAGGGCGGGATGCCCGCAATGGCCAGGCAGCCGATAAGGAAGCACAGGTGCGTGACGGGCATATAGCGGCGCAGGCCGCCCATGGCCTTCATCTCGTTGCTGTGAACGGTATGGATGATGGCGCCGGCGCACAGGAACAGCAACGCCTTGAAGAAGGCNTGCGTAAAGAGGTGGAACAGGGAGGCCGTATAACCTTCGCCGGCGTGGCCGCCGTAGCCGGAAACCCCCANNGCCACCATCATGAAGCCGATTTGCGAAATNGTGGAGAACGCCAGCACGCGCTTGATGTCGGTCTGCACGCAGGCCACGACGGCGGCGTAGAGCGAGGTGAAGGCCGCCACGTAGGCGATGACCTCCAGCACGCCCGGCGTCATGAGCGCATAGACGGGGAACAGCCGCGCCACGAGGAATACGCCGGCCACAACCATCGTGGCGGCATGGATCAACGCGGAGACCGGCGTCGGCCCTTCCATGGCGTCCGGCAGCCAGATATGCAGCGGAAACAGTGCGGATTTGCCGGCGCAGCCCATGAAAANCAGCAGCATGGCCCATGAAAGGGCCGACAANCCTAAGAAGGAGGCTTGCAGGGCGGGCGCGAACAGCGCGCCGCCCGCGCCGGCCGCGTCTTGGNCGCTACCGCAAATCGTCTGGAAATCAAACGTNCCCGTAAAGTACGAGAGAATCAGGATGCCGATCAGGAAGCCGAGGTCGGCGAAGCGGGTCACGATAAACGCTTTCTTGGAGGCCGNCACCGCTTCGGGCTTCGTATAATAGAAGCCGATGAGCAGGTAGGACGACANGCCGACCAACTCCCAGAAGATATAGGTTTGGAAGATATTGGGCGCCACCACGAGCCCCAGCATCGAAAAGCTGAACANGCCCAGGANCGCGAAGTAGCGCGCAAATCCCTTTTCGCCGGCCATGTAGCCGAGGCTGTAGATATGCACCATGAGCGAAACGGTCGTGATAACGACCCACATCATGGCCGANAGCNCGTCAACATAGATGCCGAGCCGGATGGCGAGGATGGGCGAGAACCGNAGCCATTCCCACGAAAGGACTTCCACGGCCTGCCGCGTGCCGTCGGCCGCCAACGGGANCGAGAAGTACGTCCAGGCCGTATGGTAGGCCGCCACCGCGGCGATGCCCGTCAGCACGCAGCCGATGTAGCCGGCCCATTTGCCCGGCAACCGCAGGCCGAACGCTATCAGCAGGATAAAGCTCAGCAANGGCAAAAGCGGCACGAGGGCGGTATAACAACTATTGAACATGGTTTTATGTTATTTCAAGTNTTGGTTCAGGTGTTTTATTATAGTTGACGCGAAGTCAGTTGTTTATATNGNTTTATTTTAAGTNTTATTTTAAGTCGTTCAGCTCGTTGAGCTTCTGGGCTTCGATATGTTTGAGGTTGCGGTAAATGTTGATGATGATGGCAATGGCGATGGCCGTTTCCGCCGCCGAAATCGCGATGGAGAACAAGGCGAAGAACAGCCCCTCCATCTGTTCGGGATAGAGGAAACGGTTGAACACGGCAAAGTTGATATCGGTGGCGTTCAGTATCAACTCAACGGAAATCAGCATGGCGAGCAGGTTCCGCCGCGTGATNAAGCCGTAGATGCCGGCGAAAAACAATATCGCNCTGATAATTAGGTAGTAGGTCATGGGGATGCTTTCCATCGTCTTCGTTTTTTAGGGTTAGGGGGCTATTGGCGTTTGCGGGCGATTAAAATNCCGCCTATAATACATGCCAACAGCAAAACACTCAANGCTTCGAACGGCAAAATATAGCCGAACTTGTTGGGGCTCATCAGGGCGTTGCCGATGGCCTTCATCGGCAGTTCCCCTATGGCGGCGGGTTGCGCGTCGGCCCAAGGCGCGCTCTGGAACAGATAGACGCAGAGCAACGTGCCGGCCGTTGCCGCGATAAAGCCGAGCCAACGGCGGTAACTCCGTATCGGTTGGTTCCGNTCGTCATCCGTGCTGGTCANGAAAATGGAAAAGACGTAGAGCACGATGATGCCGCCGGCATAGACCGTCATCTGAACCGCGCCGAGAAACGAGTAGTTCAGATAGAAATAGAGGCCGGCCGTGGCGAACAGGACAAACAGCAGGTAGGTGGCCGCCCGCAGGATTTTCTTCGTCGTGACCGCCAAAATCGAACAGACGACCATGACGGCGGCTAAGATGAAGAAAACGAGGATAGAAGTAAACGATCCGTTTTCCATAAGGCTATAAGGTATTAGGATTTAAGGTCAAAACTAACTTGTCGCGTTCAAAGACGGCGTTTTCATAATCCGTCGTGAACGCGATGGCCTGTTGCGGGCACACCCGTACGCANATCTGGCAGAACAGGCAGCAGCCCAAGTCGTAGGTATAGCGCGACAGCACTTTCTTCGGCTTGCCGTCGGNCGTCGTTTCGGTACGCGTCTCGATATGGATCGTCTCGTTCGGACAATTCATCTGGCACAGCCCGCAGGCNATGCAGCGGTGGTTCCCGTTNTCGTCGAGCGGCATGCTGAGCCGGCCGCGGAAACGCGGGGAAACGTAGTTCTCTTCCCGGTGCGCCGGGTAAGGGTCGGTCGTCTTCTTGCGGAAAAAAATCTTGAGCGTCGTGCCCATGCCGATGAGCAGCGANCGCAAGCCCGTGAANAAATCGTGGAAATAATCGTACACTTTCATCGTATCATCGTTTAAAAATGCCAGCCGCAGGCCACGACCACCACCATAATCAGCAGGTTGCAGAGGTTGAGCGGCAACAGGTAACGCCATTCCAACGCCAGCAACTGGTCGATGCGCAAACGCGGGAACGTCCATTTGAACCACATGAGNACNAAAATCAGCAGGGCGGTCTTGCCGAAGAACCACAGCACCGAAGGGATGTAGTCCATCACGGCGTTGAAACCGTCCCAACCCGGAATATGGAGCGGCATCCACCCGCCCAGGAACAGCGTCGCCGCCAGGGCGGCCACGATAAAGGCGTTCACGAATTCAGCCACATAGTAGAAGCCGAAGTGCATACCCGAATACTCGGTGTGGTAGCCCGCCGTGAGTTCCGACTCGGCTTCGGGCAGGTCGAACGGGCCGCGGTTGGTCTCGGCCGTNCCGGCCACCAGATAGACGACAAACGCGACAAAGGCCGGGATATGCCCTTTGAAGATAAACCACAGGTCGTTCTGCGCCTCTACGATTTCCGACAGCTGCATCGTGCCGGAGAGCACGACGATGGTCAGCAGGCTCAGCCCGATGGACAGCTCGTAACTGATCATCTGCGCCCCGCTGCGCATTGCGCCGATCATCGAGAANTTGTTGTTGCTCGACCAGCCGGCCAGCAGGATGCCCACGATGCCGATGGACGTGACGGCCATCATAAAGAAAACGCCCACATTGAAATCCAGCACCTGCAGGCCCTTTGCGAACGGGATGCAGCTGAAGGCCAGCACCGACGCGATGATGACGACAAAGGGCGCGAGGTTGTAGAGAAAACGGTCCACATGGTTGATGGACATGATTTCTTTCGTCAGGATTTTCACCATATCGGCCACGGTTTGGCAAAGCCCCCACGGGCCGACGCGGTTGGGNCCCAGACGGCACTGGAACGCCGCGCACACTTTGCGTTCGGCCAAAATCATCACCAAGGCGATGACGGCATAGGCCACCAGGATGACCACGCCGATGAGCACGCACTCGATGAAGAAACTCAATCCGCCGGGCAGATAGCTTCTAAGGAAGTGGTCTATCCAGCCGGTTACGCATGTAAAGTCAAACATAATTATATCAGGTCTTTATCGGTCTATATCCGGTACAACGTAGTCCAACGACGCGCCCACGACAATCAGGTCGGCGATTTTGTGCCCCGAAGCCAAATGGTCCACGGCGCCCACGAGCGGCAGGCCCGTGGAGCGGAACTTGACGCGGTAGGGGTATTTGTCGCCGCGGCTTTCGATAAACACGCCGAAGATGCCGCGCGACGCTTCCACCAGTTTGAAATAATCGCCTTCCGGCAGTTTAATCAACGGCTTGGTCTTCAAGGCNTAATCGCCCTCCGGGATTTGGGTCAGCAACTGATCCAGCAACTTGAGCGATTCGTGGATTTCGTCCATGCGGACGCAGTAGCGGTCGAAGCAGTCGCCGTTTTGATACAATATTTCGTTGAATTCCAGGCGGTCGTAGAGGCCGTAGGGCTTTATTTTCCGCAGGTCGCACGANAGGCCGGAGGCGCGTGCCGAAGGCCCGGTGATGCCNTAGGAAGCCGCGTCCTCTTTGCTAAGCANCCCGATGTTTTTTGTCCGTTGCTGCACGATGACGTTGCCTGTGAACACCTTATGGTATTCCGGCAATACGGTGGGCAGGTAGCGGATAAATTCGGCCGTCTTGCGCAGGAAGTCGGGGTGCAGGTCGGCGGCCACGCCGCCTATCATATTGTAGTTCTGAATGAGCCGTCCGCCTGTCGTGTCTTCGAACAGGTTGAGGATTTTCTCGCGGTCGCGGAAACCGTAGAAAAACGGCGTCAGCCCGCCCATGTCCATNCAGAACGTGGAATAGAACAGCAAATGCGACTGGATGCGCGTCAACTCGTCCATAATGGCGCGGATGTATTGGGCGCGCAACGGGATTTCCAAGCCCAGGGCCTCTTCGATACAGGCGCAGAGCGCATGGCGGTTCTGATGGGCCGACAGGTAGTCGAGCCGGTCGGTCAAAGCGAGCGTCTGCGGGTAGGTCAGNCCCTCGCACATCTTTTCGATGCCGCGGTGGATATAGCCGCAGTGCGGATCCACCTTGCGCACGACCTCGCCCTCCAGCGAAACCTGAAAGTGCAGGACGCCGTGCGTGGCCGGGTGNTGCGGTCCGATATTGACCACATATTCTTCTTTTTCAAAAAGATGGCCTTCGTTTTCGGCCTCGGCCTGTCCGGCGTGGAAAACCGGTTGGTCGTCCGACAGTTTTTCCGGTTTGGTCGGCACCGGATTCAGCGTNGGGTCGTTCACATAGTCTTTGCGGAGCGGATGGCCGTTCCAGTCGTTGCGCAGATACAGCCGCCGCATATCGGGGTGNCCGATGAAATGGACGCCGAAGAAGTCGAAAACCTCGCGTTCTTCCAACAGGGCGGATTGCCACAGGTGGCTCACGGTCGGGATTTCGGCCGTCGTCCGGTCGGTGCGCACTTTTACGATGAGCGTATGGCCGTGGCGGTAGGAGTAAAGGCGGTAGAGCACGCTCAGGCCGTCTTCGCCCTCGTCCAAGCCCACCATATAACTCAGAAAGTCGAACGCCAGGCCGGCATCGGTTTTCAGAAAGGCGGCCACGGCCGGCCAAAGGTCCGGCTTTACGCCCAAAGTTTCCACTTGCTGGGTCGGATTCAGCGTCTCGCAGNCGAATCCGGCGTTTTGCAGGTATGCCGACAGGTTATTCATGGTTCTGTTTCTCCCAATTTAGTTTTTCGGCTTCGGTCGGCTTGGTTTCCTTATGGTTGCGGCCTCCGAAGAACTTCTCCGCCTTGATTTTGCGTTGCAGCTGGAACATGCCGTAGAGCAGGGCCTCGGGGCGGGGCGGACAGCCCGGTACATAGACATCCACCGGAATGATTTGGTTGACACCCTGCACCACGTGGTAGGAATGGCGGAACGGCCCGCCCGAAATGGCGCAACTGCCCATNGCGATGACGTATTTGGGGTCGGCCATCTGGTCGTAGAGCCGTTTGAGGACCGGCGCCATCTTGTGGACGATGGTGCCGGCCACCACGATGACATCGGCCTGACGCGGACTGGCGCGCGTNACTTCGAAGCCGAACCGCGCGAAGTCGTAGCGGGCGGCGCCCACGGCCATGAATTCTATGCCGCAGCAGCTTGTGGCGAACGTCAGCGGCCAAAGCGAGTTGGCCCGTCCCCAGTTNATCATGTCGTCCAGNCAGCCGAGCCAAACCGGCGTGCCGGCCGCCTTGAGCTCATCCAACGTATCCAGATAGTCGTTGTTCTTNAAAGCTGCGTCGTCGATGGATTGTATGCCTTGGTGTTTCATAGCGGTATCAGATGATTATTTCCATTCCAATGCGTTCTTGCGCCAAGCGTAGGCCAGCCCCAGTACGAGGACGACCAGGAAGAACAGCACGCCCAGCAGGCCGTNGATGCCCATGTCGCGCACCACCACGGCCCAAGGNAACAGGAAAACGGTTTCAACGTCGAACATCAGGAACAGGATGGCGAATAGGTAATAGCCGGCCTTGAACTGCATCCACGAGCGTCCGCGCGTGGGAATGCCGCATTCGTAGGTTTCGCCTTTTTGAGGATTGTACGAGCGCGGGGAAATCCATGCGCCTATTCCCCAACCGGCCGCCACCAACGCGATGGCGGTCAGAATCACGACGACGAAAAAAGTCAGGTTAAGCATATGTCCGGGTTTTATAAGGNCTTGATAATATTATAATTGTTCGCCCAAGGCTTTCATGGTNTCGATTTGCTTGGGAACGTCCGGTGCCGCAAAAATGGCCGCGCCCGCCACCAAGGCGTTGGCGCCCGCTTTCAGCAGTTTGGGCGTGTTGTCGAGGTTTACCCCGCCGTCAATTTCGATAATCAGGTCGGGGTTGTAGCGTTGTTTGAGCTGAACCGCCTGTTCCAATTTGCGGTATGTGTTCTCGATGAATTTCTGACCGCCGAAGCCGGGATTGACCGACATGAGCAACAGNAGGTCGCAGTATTCCAAAACGTTTTCGACCATGCAGACGGGCGTGTGCGGGTTGAGTACCACGCCGGCTTTCATACCGAGCCGCCGGATTTCGGAGAGCGTACGGTTGAGGTGCGTGCTGGCTTCGGCATGGACGCTCAGATAGTCGGCNCCCGCTTCGGCAAAGGCCGACAGGTAGCGTTCGGGCTGTTCGATCATCAAATGCACGTCCAACGGTTTCTTNGCGTATTGCTTGATGGCTTTCATCACGGGCGGGCCGAACGTGATGTTGGGCACGAAATGGCCGTCCATAATGTCGATATGGAACCAGTCGGCCGCAGAGGCGTTCAGCATCTCGGTTTCCTGCCGCAGGGCCGAAAAATCGGCCGAGAGGAAAGACGGTGACAGATAGAAAGACATATTAGCCTNTTTTAAATTAATGTATGCGCCGCATGTCGGATGCNTGGCATGAANCCTGCAAATGTAAGAAAATAATGGCATAGGCCGTGCCGAAGACCGTTAAAAACTATTCAATGGTAAATATCATGTTTTAAATAAATTAAATGGTCTTGTTGAAAANTCGGCCTTNGGAAACTCTGATGGTNATCGATAGGGGGCGCGTCCGGCTACCGTTGCGTTGTTTGCATGAAAAAAATATGTAAATTTGCGCTTGGTATAAAATTGAACGCATTATGCATTTTGATCAAGAAACCGCATTGGAACTCGGCCGCTTCCTACTTCAGGTTAAGGCGGTTAAACTCAATGACAAGGAACCGTTTACGTGGGCTTCCGGCCGCAAGTCGCCGATTTATTGCGACAACCGGGTCACGCTTTCGCATCCGGCCGTGCGGACGTTTATCCGCCAGCAGTTCGTCAAGGCCATCGAGGCCAAAATAGGCATGGTGGATGCCGTGGCCGGCGTGGCGACGGGCGGTATTCCGCAGGGCGCGCTCGTGGCGCAGGAGATGAACCTGCCGTTCGTCTATGTCCGTTCGGAGGCCAAAAACCACGGCATGGGGCAGCAGATTGAGGGCGAGCTCCGGCCGGGCAGTTCGGTNGTGGTGGTGGAAGACCTGATTTCGACGGGCGGCAGCAGCCTTAAAGCGGTGGCGGCCTTGCGCGAAGCCGGTTGCACGGTCAAAGGCATGGTGGCCATCTTNTCTTACGAACTGGCGGTGGCCGAAAAGGCTTTCGAAGCCGCACAGGTGCCGCTCTACACGCTCAGCCATTACAACGCGCTGTTGGAGTCGGCCTTGGGCATGGGCATCCTGAGCGAGGACGAAATCGCCTCTCTGGCGCGTTGGCGCGAGAATCCGGAGAAATGGTCGGAAGAACGCATGGGAGCGGGGGCGTGATGGAAGTGAAGAGCGAATGGGTGCCGGTGCCGGTGGCGGCCGAGCGCCTCTACGATTATGTCAGCAATTTTTCGAACCTGAAGGTGGTGCTGCCGGAGCAGGTCAAGAATTTNTGCGCCACGGAGGACGAATGCAGTTTTGAGGTGAGCGGCGTGGCCAAGGTGCGCTTGCGCATGACCGAAAAGGTACGGCCCACGCGCGTGGNCCTGGGTACGGTCTCGGGCGAGTCGCCCGTCCCGGTGGGCCTGGTGCTGGATATGGAGCCGGCTGGCGAGGCCGCCTGCAAGGCGCGCGTCACGGTCACGGCCAACGTGCCGTTCATGCTGTCGGGCATGGTCAAGAAGCCGTTGGAAAAATTCGTCGGCGAGTTGAGCCGGCAGTTGCAACAGTTTACGGGAGAGTTCCATGGGGCGTAAGGTCAACCGCTCGCACCCGCTGGTGCTGGCGGATGTGGCCNTCACGGGCACGGCCGCCGAGGGCAAGGCCTTGGCGCGCGTGGACGACAAGGTGCTGTTCGTGGCCTACGGNGCGCCCGGCGACGTGGCCGACATCGAAGTCTATCGTNCCAAGTCCAGTTATATGGAGGGCCGGATTTTGCGGCTCAAAAAGGCATCGCCGTTGCGGCGCGAACCGTTTTGCGGCCATTTCGGCCTGTGCGGCGGNTGCAAGTGGCANCACCTTGCCTACGANGCCCAGCTGGAACAGAAACAGCGGCAGGTGCGCGACCAGTTGGAACGCATCGGCAAAATCGCGTTGCCCGAACCTTTGCCCATTNTGGGGTCGCCNCAAACGACGGGCTACCGCAATAAAATAGAATACACGTTTTCGCCGACACGTTGGCTGGACGCGGCCGAAATGGCCTCCGGCACGGCTTTCAGCGCGGCCGAACGGGCCGGATTGGGCTTTCATCTGCCCGGCAAGTTCGACAAGGTGCTGGATATATGCCGTTGCCATCTGCAGGCCGNCCCNTCCAACGATATCCGGCTTTATCTCAAGGNACTGNCACTGAAGAGCGGATTGCCTTACTACAACGTCCGCAGCGGGGAAGGCGTCTGGCGCAACGTGATTCTGCGTTGCAACGAAAAGGGCGAATTTATGGTCACGATCGTGTTGAAGACCGTGCCCATGGATATGGTTCAGCCCGTTTTCGACGCGCTGTTGCAACGGTTTCCGGCCATCGTCTCGTTGCATTACTGTTTCAACGACAAACCCAATGACAGCATCGCAGACCNNGANGTCNAACNGTATGCGGGGCGGCCNTATCTGCTTTACCGTATGCCGCGCTACGGCGAAACGAAGCCCGTGGCCGAACGGNCGGCGGATGNACCCGCCTACACCGACGCGCAATGCCTTTCGTTNCGCATCGGNCCCAAGTCGTTTTTCCANACCAACGGGCAACAGGCCGAGCGGCTGTACCGCATCGTCGGCGATTTCGCCGCGTTGACGGGTTCTGAATTGCTGTACGACCTTTATACGGGCACGGGTACGATCGGTCTGTATTTGGCCGAAAAGGCGCGTAAGGTCGTGGGCGTGGAATATGTGGAGGAGGCCGTGGCCGATGCGCGGCTCAACGCGGCNGACAACGGCATTGCGCACGCCACGTTCTTTGCCGGCGANATGGCCAAGGTGTTTACCGACGAATGGATAGAGGCGCAGGGCAGGCCCGATNTCGTCGTAACCGACCCGCCGCGCGAGGGCATGCACGAAAAGGTGGTGGAACAGTTGTTGAAAATCGCGCCGCCGCGCATCGTCTATGTCAGCTGCAACGCGGCCACGCAGGCGCGGGACCTGCAGCGTATGGACGAACGTTACCNNGTTGAAAAGTGGCAGGCCGTCGATATGTTCCCGCACACGTATCATGTGGAGAACGTCGTGTTGCTGGAACGGCGGTAATTGCGCGCTTTGCGCCCTAAGGCCGGCTGCCTGGCGTTTCGCCGATGGTTNTNACNCCCAATTCTTTAATCAATGCTTTCAACAGCGGGGCTTGCGCTTCGGNGGTTTCGGCCACGGGCAATCGGTGGGCGGCNTGCCCGTAAAACGGGCGTCTTTCGTCCAGCAGGCCTTTGATTTTCCGTTGCAGGGCCTCGTCTTCCTGNTGGGCCAACAGCGGCCGTCCGGCGCGTGCGTCCGNCCGGTTCAGATAGCGGAACAGCAAGGCTTCCGGTGCGTCTAAATAGACCGTNGTCCCGTGGGCGTTCAGATAGGCCATGTTGTCGTCGTG
This sequence comes from bacterium, assembly GCA_014802725.1. GTDB lineage: Bacteria > Bacteroidota > Bacteroidia > Bacteroidales > P3 > CAMXAS01. The sequence goes on along the minus strand of JAAVBS010000005.1, from coordinate 169,064 downwards.
GCAGGGCAGGCCGCCGCCCGTGGCCACGATACTCTCNGGCGGGAACGGGTATTGGCGGAGCAGTTCCGATTCCATGCGGCGGAAGGCCGCTTCGCCCTGCTGNTCAAAAATATCNCTGATAGACAGGCCGCTGCGCCGCACAATCAGGCCGTCGGTATCGAAAAAGGGCAAGCCCGTCATCTGCGACAGGCATTGCCCTATCTCCGTTTTACCGCAGCCCATGAAACCGACTAAAAAGACAGGCATGGACAGGGTGTTTTAGAAACGGCTCTCCACGGCCTTCCAGTCCACGAGTTCGAAGAAGTGGGCGATGTAGTCGGGCCGTTTGTTCTGATAATCCAAATAGTAGGCGTGCTCCCATACGTCGATGACGAGCAACGGCTCCTTGTGCTCGCGGATCGGGTTGCCGGCGTTGGGCGTCGGCAGGATGGCGAGCCGGTCTTTGCTGTCGCACACGAGCCACACCCAGCCNGAGCCGAACAGGCCGGCCGCGGCCGCGCTGAACTGGGCCTTGAATTGGTCGAACGAGCCGAACGCGCGGTCAATGGCCTCGGCCAGGGCGCCGGTGGGTTGTCCGCCGCCTTGCGGCGAGAGGCAGTTCCAATAGAACGTATGGTTCCAGACTTGGGCGGCGTTGTTGTACAGCGGGCCGTCGGCCTTGCGGATGATTTCTTCCAGACCGCATTCCTCAAACGGCGTATTGGCGCGCAATTTATTCAGATTGTCCACATAGGCCTGATGGTGTTTGCCATAATGGAACGCCAGTGTCTGCGCCGAAATATGCGGCGCGAGCGCATCCTGCGCGAACGGCAGGGGGGGCAATTCGAAATTTTTCATAGCAGTGCTTTTTTAGTCCGTGAGGACAAATTTAATAAATTTTNCCNAAACGGATTCATCAAACGTTTCAAAAAAACGTAAATTTGCCGTATGGAAAACGCCAAAATCATTATCAACATAGGCCGTCAGTTGGGNAGCGGCGGCCGGCAAATCGGCCGTATGCTCGCCGACCGTCTGCAATTGGCTTATTATGACAAGGAGTTGGTGGGCGAGGCCTCCAAGGCNAGCGGGCTGTGCCGGGATTGTTTCGAAAAGGCCGACGAGCGNCGCAACCCTTCGTTGAGCGGGCTGTTGGGGCTGAGCGGTTTGGCGGGTACGGCCTTCGGCGGCNTGTCGAACGAGGAACTGTTCCGGATTCAGAGCGAGGTCATCGACCGGCTGGCCGCTGAAAAAAGTTGCGTCTTCGTNGGGCGTTGCGCCGANTATATCCTGCGGCNCCGGCCGGAATGCTTCAACGTATTCGTCTGCGCNCCCTTGGACTACCGTATCGAACAGGTGGCCAAGCAGTTGAACCTGACGGCCAAGGCCGCCGAAGAGAAAATCCGCAAGACGGATAAAGGGCGCGCCGCCTATTACAATTTCTATACGGAAAAGGTTTGGGGGCAGGCCGACAGTTACCATCTCTGCGTCGATACGTCGGTGTTGGGCTTGGAAAAGACGGCCGACCTTATCGAGACGATGGGGCGGATGCGCGGCTNGGTCCGCTAAAAATCACATTCTTCACTCAGTTCGAGCCAGCGCATTTCGGCTGCATCCAAGGCCGTCTGCAATCGGCCGATTTCTTCCGAAAAGGCGGCGATTTCCTCCGGCTTGTAGGCTTCGGGGGCACAGAGGGCCGTTTCCAGTTCCTGTTTGCGCGCGCCAAGCGTCTGCATTTCGGCCTCCAACGCCTCGTATTCCTTGCGTTGTTTGTAAGACGGTTTTTTCTTTTGGGGTGACCCGGCGGGCGATGCCGGCGCGGGGGAGGCGGTATCCCGACCGCTGTTTTTGGCGGCCGTGCCCGTGGCGGCCATCGCTTCCCGGTCGGCGGCCGCCCGCCATTTCTTGTATTCCGTATAGGTNCCGTAAAAGTCCTTGATNCGGCCTTNGCCTTCAAATACGAACAGGTGATCGACGAGGTGGTCCATGAAATGCCGGTCGTGCGACACGATGAGCACGCAGCCCTCGTAGTTTTTAAGGAAATTCTCCAGCAACATGAGCGTAAACACGTCCAGGTCGTTGGTCGGCTCGTCTAAAATCAGGAAGTTGGGGTGCGCCATGAGCGTCTTGAGCAGGTAGAGCCGTCGCCGTTCGCCGCCGCTCAACAGCGAGAAGTAATTGTATTGGGTCGTGGGGTCGAACTGAAAGTATTGCAAAAACTGCGAGGCCGACATCTCCCGTCCGTCGCCGGTCTTGACCACTTCGGCCGTCTCCTTGATGATGTCGATGACGCGCTTGTCGCCGGGCGCCCACAGGCCGCCCTGTTCGTAATAACCGATTTGGAGCGTCTGTCCCGTGACGACATGGCCGGCATCGGGTTTTAGTTTGCCCGTCAGCAGGTTCAGGAACGTGGACTTGCCCGTGCCGTTGGCGCCCACGATGCCGATTTTTTCGCCGCGTTTGAACGTATAGGAGAAGTCCTTGATCAGCGTCCGCCCGTCAAAGCCCATGCTCACATGGTTCACCTCCATGATTTTGTTGCCGAGCCGTTCGCTTTGCAGGCTCAACGTCAGTTCTTCCTGCTTGGGGCGCAAGGCCACTTTCTCTTTCAGGTCTTCGAACGCATCCTTGCGGGCGCGCGCCTTGGTGCCGCGGGCGGAGGGCATGCGGCGCATCCATTCCAACTCCCGGCGGTACAGATTTTTGGCCTTTTCCCATTCGGCGATGGCGATGGTTTCGCGTTCGGCTTTCTTCTCTAAAAAATAAGCGTAGTCGCCCTTGTAGAAATACGTCTGTTCGCCGTCTATTTCCACGATGTCGCGGCAAACGGCATCCAAAAACGCCCGGTCGTGCGTAATGAGCAACAGGCTCGTGTTCTGACGGTTCAAAAATTCTTCAAGCCATTCCGTCATCGCAATGTCAAGGTGGTTCGTGGGTTCGTCCAACAGCAGCAGGTCGGCTTCGGCCAGCAGCACNTTGGCCAGAGCCGCCTTTTTCTGTTGCCCGCCCGAAAGCGAGCCCATCCGCTGTTGCAGATGCGGCAGTTGCAGGCGGAACAGCACCTCCTTGACGCGGTCTTCGTAGTTCCAAGCCTGNAGACGGTCCATTTCCGACACGGTCTCCTCCCATTCCTTCTGCAATTCGGGCGTGTTCTGCCGCGCCATCGCGTCCACGAGNGCTTCGTAACGGTGCAGCAGGCGCGTTGTCTCGTTGTCGTTGGCCAGCAGGTAGTCGATAAGGCTCAGATCCGGGTCGATGTCGGGATTTTGCGACAGATAGCCCACTTGGATGTCCTTGCGCANCGTCACCGTGCCGCTGTCGGGCAACACGTTGCCCACGATGATTTGCATGAGCGTGCTCTTGCCGCGGCCGTTGCGTGCGATGAGGCCGGTCTTCTGACCTTTCTCNAGGCCGAACGTCACGTGCCGGAACAGCGTTTTTTCGCCATAGGTCTTGGAGACGTCTTCTAAGGATAGGTAGTTCATGCGGATGGTTTACGGCAGGCGGTCGTCCTGCGGTTTGGACAATGACGGGTCGTTCAGCAGGTCGGGGTCGCTCAACGTGAGCAGAAAGGCTTTCAACGCCTGTTTCTCGGGNTCNGTCAATTGTACGCCGCCCTCGGCCACATGGTGCATGAGCGGGCTGATGTTGGGCGCGTAGTGGACNCCCTCGCTGTATTGGTCGATAACTTCCTCCAACGTCTTGAAACGGCCGTCGTGCATATAGGGNGCCGTGTATTCGATGTTGCGCAGCGTCGGAATCCGATACACGCCNTTGTCGGCGGCCTTGCCGGTCACGGCACTCCGGTCGTGCGCGTCAAGGTAGAGGCTGTCCGGATCCAGGCCGTTGTTGGCGAAGCCGTAGGTGGNNAACAGCATGTTGCCGCTCCCGCCGTGGCAGTGGAAGCAGTCGGCGCCCTCCTCGGTCGTAAACAGNAGGTAGCCTTTNAGTTCCTCGTCGGTCAGGGCGGTCTCGCCGCGCACGTAGCGGTCGAATTTGCTGCCCGCCGAAACGATTGTGCGNGCGAATTGGGCGATGGCCTTGCAGATGCGGTCCATCGTCACGACGGGGGCNCCGGGGGCCGCTTGCCCGAAGGCCGCCGCAAACATATCGGGGTAGAACGGAATGGCGGCGATNTGCGCCGCAATGCTGTCGGGATGGCCGTTGATCTCGTCGGGGTCGGTCAATGCNATATATATNAATNTCTCCAACGAATCGGTGTCACCGTTCCAATGGTAACGGCTCGTGTTGAACGCCACGTTAAAAAGCGGCAGCATGGCGTGGGGCGTCGGCGCGGCGTAACCGGTTCCGCCNTCGAACGCATGCGCCTGCACGTGACAGGAAGCGCACGACTTCCAGGCCGCCGGGTCGCTGTGACCCGAAACGCGCCCGTCGTAGAACAGGTAACGGCCAAGGTTGACGCCCTGCACCGAGAGCGGGTTGTCGGCCGGAATGCGGACATCGGTGGGAAAATAGGCCGGGACGCTNAGGGAGAAATAGTCGGGGCCTTCCGCTTCCTCGGGCTGATAGGGNCCGCACGAAACGGCCGCCAAGCCNAGGCAGAGGCTGCCCAGCAGACAGATACCGGCCCAAAGGCGGCGGTCAGTGTATCGAGAAAACGTTCCAGGCATTTTCTTTCAAGATTTGTTGGGCGTTCTGATTCTGCATGATGGCCGTACCCTCCGTGGCGAAATCCCAGGGGTGCGGGTCGGTGAGCCATTGCATGACATCCATATCGACGGTCAGGCTCACGCTGTTGTCCATCGTCAGGAACAACGAGGTCGTGTCCGGAAATTCCAGCCGGACGTAGTTGTGGTGGAAGGCCGTGGGCNCGCCGTCGGTCCACGTCTGCCCGATGCCCGTATGCAGGCCGTAGGGGAGGTGCTCAGCCTCGGCGGCCGCCAGCCATTTGCCGTTGATTTGCATATAGTGGTAACCGCCGCCCAGCGCCTCCGGCCAAAACATCAGGCTTTCGGGCGGGTTGACGAAGCGGTGCGGAACATTGTCGGTNTCGTCCAATCCGTAGGTAAAGCCGATGCCGACGTAGTGACCGCAGGGCACGTCTTTNACCGTCCAGCTTTTGGTNGTCGCCATCGCGCCGTCGATATAATGGCAACCGTTGCCGTCGGCCTCCGTCAGCGGTACGCGCGCGCCGTCNGCCTCAATCAGATAGACTTTGGAGATAAAATAGCGGATTTCCTCTATCGTGATGCTTTGGCCAGACGGGGNCGTGTCGGCCGTNGGCATGTCGAACAGGCGCGTCCCGTCCAACGCGCCGAGTTGNTGGCCGTTGTAACTGAACGTAAAGTTCAGNGTTACATCGCCCGTCCATTCCTTTTTATGGCAGGCGGTTAACAGTCCCATTGCGGCCAACAGCAAGGCTGTCAGTCTCAACAGGCCGGCATGGCGGAGCGCGCGCGGGAAAAACATGGCGGCAAAGGCTTAAAAGGTTACGACGGCTTCCATCGGACAGTTGCCCAAACGGTTACGGCCGCCCAACCCGGTCAGTTCCACCAGGTAGCAGGCCGCCACCTCGCGAACCCCCATACTTTTGATCAGGTCGAGCGCGGCCATGGTCGTGCCGCCCGTGGCCAACAGGTCGTCGTGCAACAGCACCTTGTCTTCGGGCGAGAGCGCGTCCAAGTGCAGCTCGATCACTTCCGTGCCGTATTCCAGATGGTAGGTCCGGCTCATTTTGCCCGCGGGCAGTTTGCCTTTCTTGCGGATGGGCACAAAGCCCGCGCCGAGCCGGTCGGCCAGAATGCCGCCGAGGATGAAGCCACGCGACTCAATGCCGACGACTTTCGTAAAACCTTGGTCCTTGAAGCGTTCGTATAAGATATCGACCGCCATGCGCATCGCCTCCGGTTGTTTCAGCAGCGTGGTGATGTCCCTCCATATCACGCCTTTTTTCGGAAAGTCGGGAATCTCCCGGATCTGTTTTTTCAAAAAGGCCCTGACGTCGTTCTGTTCGGTCTTGGTTTTCATAAAGCGTTGAATGGAATTAAAGGTTATGCAATTACGATATTGACAATGCGTTTGGGCACGACGATGACCTTCTTGACGGTCTTGNCCTCCGTCCATTTGGCCGTCTGCGGGTCGGCCAACACCGCCTTTTCGATGTCGGCGGGCGTGGCTTCGGCCGGGAANCTCAGGCTGAAGCGCGTCTTGCCGTTAAACGAAACCGGATAGTTGAGGCTGCTTTCCACCGTGTATTTCTCTTCGAAAACGGGGTAGGCCGCATGGCTGATGCTTTCCGTATGNCCCAAAGCCTGCCAGATTTCCTCGCAGATATGCGGCGCATAGGGCGAGAGCAGCACCGTAAACGGTTCTATGATGCAGCGTTTGCGGCATTTAAGGTCGGTGAGTTGGTTCACCGTAATCATGAACCGGCTTACGGCCGTATTGAACGAGAAGCGGTCGGTGTCTTCGCCGATGTGNCGGATGGCCAGGTGCAGGGCCTTCAGTTCTTCGGGCGTGGCCGGCTGTTCGTCCACCGGCGCGCCGGTTTCGGGGAACACGAGCCGCCAGAATTTCTTTAAAAAGCGGAAAACGCCCTCGATGCCTTGCGTGTCCCAGGGTTTGGANTGTTCGATAGGCCCCAGGAACATCTCGTACATGCGGAGCGTGTCGGCCCCGTAACGTTCCACGATTTCATCGGGGTTCTGCACGTTGTACATCGACTTGGACATCTTTTCGATTTCGCTGCCGCAGATATAGCGGCCGTTTTCCGTAATGAACTCCGCCTCTTTCCAGTGCGGCATCCACGCGCGGAAAGCGTCCATATCCAGCACGTCGTTCTCCACGATATGGATATCGGCGTGGACGGGGTCGGTAAAGCGTTCGCGTTCGGGAATGTTCTTCGATACGAAAATCAACCGTTTGCCGTCCGCGATGTCTTGCGCCGAAACGCCCGTCAGCCCTGGATAGGCGGGGTTTTCGGCCAAAAACGCTTGGTAGGCCGCGTAGTTGAGCCGATAGACGAAGCTGCTGCGGCCCTGGATCATNCCTTGGTTGATGAGCTTTTGATACGGTTCTTCGGTATTGACCAAGCCGAGGTCGAACAGGAACTTGTGCCAGAAGCGCGAGTAGATAAGGTGACCCGACGCGTGTTCGGCACCGCCGATGTAGAGATCGACGGGGCCCCAGTAGTTGACGGCCTCGGCCGATACCAACGCCCGGTCGTTGTGCGGATCCATATAGCGCAGGAAATACGCGCTCGAGCCGGCGAAGCCGGGCATGGTGTTGGTCTCCAACGGATAGCCGTCTTTGTTGACCCAGTTCTTGGCGCGCGCCAACGGCGGCTCGCCGGCTTCGGTGGGCAGGTAGCGGTCCACTTCGGGCAGACGGAGCGGCAACTCCGCGTCGTCCAGCGCGTAGGGCATCCCGTCCTTGTAGTAAATGGGGAAGGGTTCGCCCCAATACCGCTGGCGGCTGAAGATGGCGTCGCGCAGACGGTAGAGCGTCTTGGCCGTGCCGAGTTGGCGTTTCTCTATTTCCTGCACCATGGCGGCGATGGCATCCTTGACGCGCAGGCCGTTGAGGAAGTCGGAGTTGATCATCTCGCCGTCTTTGGTNTCGTAAGCTTCCCGGCTGATGTCGCCGCCGGCTACGACGGCCGTGATCGGCAGGTTGAAATGGCGGGCGAAACGGTAGTCGCGCGCGTCGTGCGCCGGCACGGCCATAATCGCGCCCGTGCCGTAACCGGCCAACACATAGTCCGAAATCCAGACCGGCACTTCCGCGCCCGTGAACGGATGGATGGCGTAAGCCCCCGTAAACACGCCGCTGACGCGGTTGACGTCGGCTTGGCGTTCGCGTTCGGTGCGGTGCTTGACTTCATCGAGATAGGCTTCCACGGCCGCTTTCTGCGCCGGGGTCGTCAGCGCGGCGATCTGTTCGTGTTCGGGGCAGAGCACCATGAANCTGACGCCGAACAGCGTGTCGGGCCGCGTGGTAAAGATATCGAGTTTGTCGGTGCGGTCTTTGAGCGCGAACGAGAGCGTNGCGCCGTGNCTCTTGCCGATCCAGTTGCGTTGCATCTCTTTGAGCGCGTCGCTCCATTGCAGGCCGTCCAAGCCGTCCAGCAAACGGTNGGCATAGGCNGTAATGCGCAATTGCCANTGNTGCATGCGTTTGCGCTCCACCGGATAGCCGCCGCGCTGCGAAAGGCCGTTCACGACCTCGTCGTTGGCGAGCACCGTGCCCAATTTCGGGCACCAGTTCACCATCGTGTCGGACAGATAGGCCAAGCGGTAGGGCATCAATGCCTGCTGCCGTTCCTTCTCGTTGAAAGCGGCCCAGTCGGCCGCGCTGAAGATGGCTTGCGGATTGCAGGCCGCAAGGTTCTGCGCCCGCGCGTTGCCCTCTTTTTCAAACATCTCCGTCAAACGGGCAATCGGTTGCGCCTTGTGCANCGTTTTGTCGTACCACGATTCGAACAGCCGGATAAAGACCCACTGCGTCCATTTGTAATAGGCCGGGTCGCAGGTACGTACCTCGCGGTCCCAGTCGAACGAGAANCCGATGCCGCGCAACTGTTTCTTATAGCGGCTGATGTTCTCCTCGGTCGTCACGGCCGGATGCTGGCCGGTCTGGATCGCGTATTGCTCGGCCGGCAGGCCGTAAGCGTCGAAGCCCATCGGATGCAGCACGTTGAAGCCTTTGAGGCGTTTGTAACGCGCGTAGATGTCGCTGGCGATATAGCCGAGCGGATGCCCCACGTGCAGACCGGCCCCCGACGGATAGGGGAACATATCCAATACATAATATTTGGGCTTGGCGGACGGTTGTTCGGCCTTGAACGTGCCGTGTCCGTCCCAATACGCCTGCCAGCGTTGTTCGATGGCTCTGAAATCGTAATCCTTCATAATGGCAAAATGCTATCACCGCGCGCAAAACGCGCAAACGGGCAAAGTTAGTGAAAAATGGCGACATAGAGAAAAATGGCGACATATTTTAAATATTGTGTTATATTTGTCCGTACAAATGACCCTATATCCAAAGTGCTNTTATGGACACCGCCTATATTCCCCCTTCCGAACTACCGCTGAATGCGGACGGTAGCGTCTATCACCTGCGNCTGCAACCGGAGCAGTTGGCCGACCGGATTATCCTTGTGGGCGATCCGGGGCGCGTGNCGGACGTGTCGCGCTGCTTTGACGAGGTGGAGGTGGAAGTGCGGAACCGCGAACTCGTGACGCATACGGGACGGTTGAACGGAAAACGTATCTCTGTCATTTCCACGGGTATGGGNNCCGACAACATCGACATCGTCGTAACGGAACTGGACGCGCTGGCCAATGTGGATTTGCAAAAGCGCGTGCCAAAACCCACGCATAAGACGTTGGAAATGGTGCGTATCGGCACGAGCGGCAGCCTGCGGCACGAATATCCCGTTGACGGTTTTTGCGCCGCCACGCANGGTTTGGGTTTGGACGGCCTCTTGAACTACTACGCCGTGGACGAAAGCGTGTTNGANCGCGACTTGGAACGCGCCATCCGCGCGCACGTGCGNTGGCCCGAACGTTTGGCCGCNCCCTATGTCGTGGCCTGCTCGGACGATTTGTTGCAACGCATCGGCCACGATATGCTGCAGGGCGTTACGGCTACCGCGCCCGGTTTCTTCGGGCCGCAGGGGCGTGTNGTGCGCCTGCCNAATACGGTGCCGATGCAGAACGACCGGTTGGCCACGTTCGACGACGGGGTGCACCGNATCGCCAATTTNGAGATGGAAACGGCCGCGCTGTACGGTCTCGGCCGCAGTTTGGGGCATAAGACGCTGACGGTTTGTCTGCTCATCGCCAACCGCGCCGACAAGACGTTCAGCGAGGATTACCACCCCGGCATGAAAAAACTGATAGATACGGTCTTGCAGCGGTTTACCGCTTGACCGGACGTGATACCCGGCCTATTGGCCGGCCGCTTTTTATAAAAAGTGTATGGAACAGAAGAATGTGGATTTAAAGACGGTGATTGAACGCGCGTCCCATATCGTCATCGTCGGGCACTTCAATCCGGACGGCGACGCCGTGGGTTCGACGATGGGCATGAAATACCTGTTGGCNAATATGGGCAAGTCGGCCGACGTGATGTATCCGAATGCTTACGCACGCAACCTGAAATGGATGGATCCGGAGGGCTCGGCCATCATCTATGCCGAACGGGCGGAAAAGGCGGCGGCGTTGATCGCGCAGGCGGATTTGATTTTCTGCATGGACTTCCAGTCCATCGGGCGGACCGATGCCATGNCGCCGGCCCTGACGCAGAGTAAAGCNTTCAAGGTGCTCATCGACCACCATATCGGCCCGGCCCGTCAGGAATTCAACCTCTGTTTCTCAGAAACGGGCGTTTCATCCACCTGCGAGGAACTTTACAAGACCGTGGCGGCCGAACTGGATACCGCCCTCATCGACCGGCGCGTGGCCGCCTGCCTTTATGCCGGCATCTGCACCGANACGGGCTCGTTCAGTTACGCCTGNCGTCATGCGGGGCTGTTCCGCATCGTGGCGTCGCTTATCGAGAAGGGGGCCGAAACCGTGCGCATCCACCGTACGATATTCGATACGTTTGCGGAATCGCGNATGNGGCTGTTGGGCTATTGCCTCCACGAAAAACTCGTCGTGATGCCGGCCTANGGCACGGCNTATCTCTCGNTGAGNNTNGAAGAAATGGAACGTTTCCATTACCGTACCGGCGATTTGGANGGNGTGGTCAATTANGCGNTGGGCATAGAGGGNGTTTCGTTCGCGGCCTTTTTTACGCAGCGTAAGAACCGGATTAGGGTTTCGTTGCGCTCGAAAGGGGAAGTGGATGTCAATCTCTTTGCGCGTCAGCATTTCGAAGGCGGCGGGCATAAGAACGCGGCCGGCGGCAGTTCGTACGACGGGTTGCCGGAGACATTGGCGCGTTTCGAACGCCTCGTGCCGGCTTTCTACGAATCGGAAATCCGCCCGAAACGGGCCATCAAACCCCGGCCGTTGATATGAAACGCGGACGGTGCGATGGCACGTGCAGAACGTTCGCGCTCTTGGGATGGGCTTGGTTGGCGGTGGCCATGACGGCCTGTCGGCACCCGGAGCCCCCGGGGCCTCAGACCCGTTGGGTCGCGCCGGCCGAAGACGAACTCACGGCCGTGCATCTGCAACTCAAGGAGCAGGAAAAGCAGGAGATAGAGGCGTTTGTGGCGCGGCGCGGACGGCCGCTGCAACAGAGCGGCACCGGGCTGTATTACGATATCTACGAGCGTTGTCCGGCCGGCGCGGCCATTACGCGCGGCGACGCCGTCGATTTGGCCTATACGCTCACGTCGCTCAACGGCACGCTTTTGGCTTCGTCCGAAACGGACGGTCTGCGGCGTTGGGTGGTCGGTGCGGAGACGGGCGAGACGGGGCTTACGGAATTGCTGTTGCGCATGCGGCGCGGCGAAAAGGCCTTTGCCATCGTGCCGTCGCATTTGGCTTACGGGCTTTCGGGCGACGGCGGTCGGATTCCGCCGCACGCCACGTTGCTGTATGATATAGAAGTGAAAGGCGTTTACGTCAAACGAAAATAAAAACAACAAGTATATGAAAAAGAACAGATTTAGCGTAGCCGGCGGGCTGATGTGCCTGGCCGCGCTGGTACTCCTGTCGGCTTGCGGCAAGGTGGATTACAAGATGCTCAAACGCGGCGAAGGCAAGATGACGCCGGAAATGGGCGATTATATTATCGGCGAGATGTGGATTACGGTGGGCGACTCCATCCTGATGACCAACGCCGGCAAGCCGACACCGATTATCCAAGTGGGTGAACCGGAATTCAAGGGCGACCTGCAGGAAGGTATCCGCCTGTTGCACGAAGGCGACAGCGCGCGTTTCAACATCAAGGCCGACTCCATTCGGGCGCGCGGCATGCAGTTGCCCGAAATTGTAAAGGAAACGTTGAGCTACGTTATCAAGGTTCAGCAAATCATTCCCGAATCGGAATTCCCGGCCTATCTCGAAGCCAAAATAGCCGAGGCCGATTTGGACCAACAGCAGGCCATTGCGGCCTACCTGCAGGAAAACGGCTTGAACGTACAGCCTACTTCCGACGGCTTGTATTTTATCCGCACCAAAGAAGGCCGCGGCAAAACCATCAAACAGGGTTCACCCGTCAAGTTCCACTATGTGGGCCGCCTGTTGGACGGTACCATCTTCGACACGAGTATCAAGGAAGTGGCCGAGGAGAACGGCCTGCTCCACCCGATGCGCAATTATGAACCGTTATCGACGATGGCCGGTACGGGGCAGATGATTATGGGNATGGACGAAGGCTTGCTCATGATGCGTCAGGGCGACAAGGCCACGTTGATNATCCCGTTCCAACTCGGTTACGGTGACCGCGACCTGGGGCCCATTCCGGCCTATTCGACGCTGGTCTTTGAAATGGAAATCGTATCGGTGGAAGATCCGGCCTAAGGCCGGTTTAACACCACCGGATTCATCGGCCGTCGGAACCGTCGTCTGGAAAACGAAGCGGTTTCGGCGGCTTTCCGTTTTCAACCCAATGGGAAAAGATATGGCATTGCCTTACCGTTCATATGCCGAAGACTGTAAAAAGGCTTTCGGCAGCCGTTTGCAGAAGCTGTCGGTCCATGCGGGCTTTACGTGCCCGAACCGGGACGGACGTTGCGGGGTAGGCGGTTGCACGTATTGCGACAATGCGGCCTTNAATCCGTCGTATTGCCGCCGCGTGGGCGACATCCGCACCCANCTGGAGGAGGGCAAGCGGTTCCACGCCTGGCGTTACCGCAAGGCGTCCAAATATGTGGCCTATTTCCAAACCTATTCCAATACGTACGCCCCCTTAGACGTGTTGAAGGCACGTTATGAGGAGGCCTTGTCGGTGGAGGGCATCGAGGGGCTGATTGTCAGCACGCGGCCCGACTGCCTGCCCGACGAAACCCTGGCTTATCTGGCCGATTTGTCGCGCCGGTGCTACGTNCGTGTGGAAATCGGCATCGAGAGTTGTTACGACGCTACGTTGCGCCGCATCAACCGCGGGCACGACATGGCNTGCACGCGCGATGCCTATCGGCGGGCGGCCGCGCATGGCCTTGNCTGCGGCGGGCACCTCATGTTCGGGTTGCCGGGNGAAAGCCGCGCGGATATGGTGGCGCAGGCGGCCTTGCTGTCGGAACTGCCGGCCTTGGATTCGCTCAAGCTGCATCAGTTGCAGATTATCAAGCATACGGCCATGGCGGCCGAGTACGAAGCGCATCCGGAGCGGTTCTCTTTCTTTACCGTGGATGAATATGTCGAATTGGTCGTGGATTTCTTGGAACGGCTGTCGCCGCATATCCGTATCGAGCGGTTGGCCGGCGAGGTGCCGCCGCGGTTCTTGGGCGGCCCGGCTTTCGGCTTGCGGTCGGAGCGGGTNGCNGAACGGATTGTGGCGCGGATGCAGGCGCGGGGNACTTGGCAGGGNCGGCTGTACGGTGNGGAACGGCAGCCTGACGTGTCGTTCGCTACACCTAAAACGCGTGCCGACAGATAGCGTTGTTGATGGCAGGGTTGAACGCATTTTAGAGCTCCGCTCACTGACAGTCAGCCGTGCCGGACGTGCTTTGGCTGGACTTGGCCGTCAGGTCACCGNCCACGGAATAGCATAAAATAGGGAGGAGAAAAGAAGAAGGCTGAAGCATCGCTTCAGCCTTCTCTGTTGGGTGCCCGAAACAAGACTCGAACTTGCACTCCCTTGCGGGAACTAGTCCCTGAAACTAGCGCGTCTACCAATTCCGCCATTCGGGCAAAACCGTAAGGTTTTATCTCTTGTGGGGGTGCCCAGGACAAGACTCGAACTTGCATGTCGTAACCGACACTACCCCCTCAAAGTAGCGTGTCTACCAATTCCACCACCTGGGCAAACAAGGCTNCAAAANTAACACAAAAATTTGTTCTCTCCAAATTTTTTATGCCACCGTAGCGTTTTTTTTGCCAATGGGCCGGACGCTACAGTACAATCGTTACCGTGCCGTTGGTGCGGTATTTAATGCCGTCTATTTTTTCCAAGGCCTTGAACGTATAGGTGTAAACGCCCGGNGGGCAGGGCTGGCCTTTATACTTGCCGTCCCATTGCTCGGAGANCCGTTTGCCGTGAAAGACTTTTTTGCCGTTGCGGTCAAACACCATCAGGTCGAATTCGGCCATGTCCTCGTCTTTGGCCGAACTGATGGCGCCCCAGGTATCGTTGACGCGGTTGTCGTTGGGNGTAAAGGCCGTGGGGAAATGGAACTGACCGCAGAAGGTCATGTTGATGCGGGTGCTGTCGCTGAACGAACAGCCGTTGCGTTCCACCGTCAGCACATACAGGCCGGCATCTTCCGCAATGCGGTCTTTGTCCTGCATGCCGTCTTGCCAAAGGTAGGCATCCATATCGTCCGGCCCGTAAAGCATCGTCCAGGTGCCGCGGCAGAGAGACGTATCGGGCGGGAGCGAGAAGTAGGGANGCGGCCGTGCCGCCAGATAGTGTTCTGCGGAATTCTGGCAGCCGTATTCCGAAATCCGGGTAACCGTATAACGCCCCGAATCCGAAACCTGTATGGTGGCATCCGTAGAGTTGTCATGATGCCAACGGACCGTACCCGGCGTATTCGAAATGGCGCTCAGTATNACGGTCGATTGGTCGCAGATGAAATCCGGGCCGTCAATGCGGATGTCTGGAATCTTGTTGACCGTCACTTCCGTGGTGTCGGAGCTATTGTAACATCTTGCGCTGCCGACAATGTGCGTGACCAAGACAAAATAACGGCCGCTCATCGATTCATCCGCATTTTCCAAGCAGTAAGGCAGGTCGTTTTGGAGGGGCAGCGTGACCAATTTCCCGNTAGGGTTGAGATAAAACCATTTGAAGTCTTCCGGCTCGATATCCGAAACCGGATTCAGGCAGATGGATTGACCTTGGCAAATGCCGGTATCCTGCGGCATACCGCTCAGTTGCGGCGTCGGGATAACGGCAATGNTCGTGTCCGTCTTGGACTCGCAGGCNTTCTGGCGTACCGTCAAATGCAGGGGGCCNTTGTCGCCACGTTCCCAGCGAACCTCTATATAAGTTTGGTTGCCATCGTAAAGCGTGCGGTTGTCGTTNTGCCATTTGTAGGTGAAATTGTCGGAAGGCGAGTTGATGCCGACTGTCAGCCGGGTCTGATCGCCCTCGCAGACGGTGTCGGAAGCCAACAGGATGCGTACNANGGCGGGTTCTTCCACCGTCACGTAGATGGTATCATTGGCGGCACAAAGGTGGTCGGTCGTTACCTTGAAGATGTATTGTCCGGCATCGGATAGTTGAACGTTCTGCTTGCGATACCGGAATAAGTCTCCGTTTAGCGATTCTATATCATTGGTTTTNGGTTCGCCGTCTTTGATGAAACTGAAATGCGTACTTTCGGCATCCGGNAANCCGGTNCNGTAGTTGATGACNANNTNTTCNCCNACNCANNGGGGANNGTTGCNNANGNCNTNNATNTNNGGNGCNGGATACAGCGTCAGGGTATAACTCAACGATTCCGAACATTCGTAACGTTGCGTCTTGAGCGTATAAACACCCGCTTGACCTGTTTGAAACACCCGGCATAACTTTGGGGTGGTGTTACCAAGCGGTTGGCCATCGGGGCCATGCCANGTGTAGGTCGTCGCGGGAAGTTGGTCGGCCTCGAAGCAGATTTCCGTCCCCGGGCAGTCGGCCGCCGATTTGACGCGGTCGGCTTTATCTACGGAAACCACACCACGTACGGAGCAGGTGTCCGCACAGCCGGTTGCGTTATTGACGCCGCGCACACGGATAGGGCTGTCCTCAGACAATTCAAGGCTTCGGGCTTCCTGCGAAATGGTAGGGGCATCCAACCATTGGTAACTGTCTGCATCCTTTGCGGTTAGCGTGAACGCGGCATCGCGCGGCACGCAGACCGTTTGCCCGTCGGCGTATTCGGTGCCGTTATAGCGGATATGGACCGTCGGTTGTGCGTTGGCGATGATGCTCGCTTCGGCGGATTTGGGGCAACTCAGGGATTTGGGGAGGGTGTTGGCGGTTTTGCCGTTGGCCTGATTGCTGGCCGTGTAGGTCAGTTTCAGATTGTCGTTCGGGCGCAACGGATAAGCGGTCAAGCCGGCGGACGTGATATAGGCCCGCATGTCGTTCGTGATATCCTTATTGTTGTTCCGAAGGTCGTATAATTTGTATTCAGGATTGCTGCCGCCGGTACCGCTCAGGTTGACCTCGGTGTACGGGCAGTCGCGCACGACATCCCGGTTCATGGATACCTCCGGCCATTCCACCACCTGCACGTTGAATTGTTTGGCGTCGGGTCTGCCGCATTTGTTGACAATGGCTCCCACCATGGCGTTGGCGGAGAAAGTGCGCGTATGGACGACCCCGTTTCCAGCGTCAGTATAAGAATCGGTTTCGGAAGGTTTGTCCGACATGATGTTCCAGGTAATCTCACTGTTGGCGGTGGCCGAAAACGACAGCGTGGCACCGGCGCAAATCAACGTGTCGTGCTGGACGCTGAAACTCTCAATTTTTCCAGCCTCAATCACATTGATTTTCAATTTGTCGGTCCAAGGGCAGGGTGCCGTGATAATGGCGGAAACTTCCTCCGATTTGGTGGCGATGTAATAGCCGGGGGTAAGTATCTTATTGTTGTTCCCGTCCCGATACTCCGAAACGCTCGCGCCGTCGGTCAATTGTGTCAAACTGGGATCCAGGGCGTCGCCTTGGCAAACGGATATTTCGTGTTGNGAAAACCCCTTGGCTTCACGGTATTGGGGTTGCACGACGGGTACGTTGAAGGTGGCGGTGGTATCGAACATGATGGCAGCGTTGGATGGCGAGCTTTGGTATTTGATTTGTGCCGACAGCTTACAATTGTAATTGGTTGTGGCCGTTTTGGATACTGTGGTGGAGAAGAAATACTTGCTGCCCTCCCGACGGGTAAACGTGACCGGAGTCGGAGAACCGCTCCAATCGAAACAGGAGCCGATTTTGCTTTCGTCATTGCCGATCGTTTGGTTTAGGACGCTTTGCCATTTCGGACTCAGTTCCAACGAGAATACGAGAGGATCCCCGGGACAATAGGCCGTTGCATCCGGTTGCAACGTGCCGAGTTCTTCCTTCAGGGGAATGGTGTAAGGCCCAAAAGAAGCCTTGCGGTTAAGACTGTCGCCCTCATTGTAAAAGACATCGATGGTGTAGGTTGCATCGGAGGTCTGTATGGCGTGATAACGTATTTCCCACTGTCTTTTCGGCGTGTATCGCTGTTGGAAAAGACGTATCGACTGATTGGGATTAAATGTGGGGACGAAGCTTATACGCGCCGGATTGGAGGATGGATTGGTAAAGGTGAACTCAAAAAAAATGATGCCTAAATTGTATTTGCTTCCTATGCTGATGTCTCTGGATGAAGGGGTATTCATTGTGGGAGGACAGGATTGAGCCTTGATGGCGACGGTCTTTTTGGATGTCGAACCATCCTTAAGCCGTATCGTAAATTCAAAATCGCGCGATGTCACGGCGGTGGGATCCGCAGTCAAGTAGGGGTGATAGGTAAAGAACCGCTTGGTAATCTTGCCGTCCTCCTTTTGAACGTAGGTATCGCCGGACCAGTGGCTACCGGTCGGCACAATCAAATCATCGATGTTGGTGGCAGAGGCTATTATTTTAATGGTGTCGCCGACACAAACGGTTTCGGTAATGGGGGTTATCGTTTGGGCCGCCAATTCCGCGCCGCCCCCCAAAAGGACGAGGGCGGTCAGGCTAATCGCGGTGCCTATGATGCGCTTTAGGTTAAACGGTTTCATATATCGGTATTCAATGTTATACTATAAACAAATGATATTCAATAAGTCTTTGAAGAGCGGCCGGTCTATGCCCAGACGTGCGAACGTATCCTGTGCCTTTTGCGCATAGTCGGCCATGCGTTGCCGGCAGTAGGTTTCCGCGCCGCTTTGGCGGATTTGGTCCAGCCGGGCGGCCAATTCGCCGGAGCGCCATTGCGCGGGGCGTTGTAGCCAGTCGAAAAAGGCGCGGCGGCCGGCCTCGTCCAACGTGCGGAGATAGACGAGCGTGGGGAGGGTTATCTTGCCTTCCTTGAGGTCGTTGCCGGCTGTTTTGCCCTCTTGGGCCTCCGTTTCGGCGTGCAGGTCCAGCAGGTCATCCTTGATTTGGAAAGCCATGCCGGCCGCTTCGCCGATTTGCCGTGCCGATTGGGCCTGTTCGGGCGTGGCGCCGGCCGTCAGTGCGCCGCAGTAGCTGCATTGTCCGAACAGCGCGGCCGTTTTGCCGGCGATGATGCGTTCGTAAACGTTTTCATCCATGTCGGGGTTGGCCGTGTATTGCAACTGTAACAACTCGCCCTCGCACATCGTGCGGATGATGCCGAGCATGGACAGGATGAGCGGAGATGCGGAATTATCGTGAAAAGCCCGTAAAAAAGCGTTGGAAATCAAGTAGTCGCCCGAAAGGACGGCCGTCCGGTTGCCGAGCAACGCCCGCACCGAAGCCTGTCCGCGGCGGCGGTCGGCCTCATCCACCACATCGTCGTGAACCAAAGAAGACGTATGCAGGATTTCGATGAGCGCGGCGCAACGCAAGGCCTCGTCCGAGATGGCGGCCCCGGGTTGGAAGAGCCGGTGCGTGTAGAGCAACAACAGCGGACGCAATTGCTTGCCTTTCCGGTTGAAAAGGTGTTTGCCCACCTGTTTCAAAAGCGGAAAGTCGCTCTGTGTCAGTAGTTCAATATAGTGTTCCACGTCCGCCAACGCGGGGCGCAACGGCGCGTATAATCGTTCGAGCATGTAAAACTAGCCTTAAAAGCGCGAATTTACGAAAAAACCGCCGTTTTGGCAAGGGCGTCACTTTTTAAGGCTGAATGCGAGCGCGTAGAGTTTGATTTGCTTGATCATGTCGTTCAGGCCGTTGGAGCGCGTGGGCGAGAGGTGCTCCCTAAGGCCGATTTGTTCCAAAAAGTCGAGCGGCGTGTCCAAAATGGTCTGCGGGCTTTGGCCGGAAAAGACTTCCAACAGCAGGGCGGCCAGCCCCTTGGTGATGACGGCGTCCGAGTCGGCTTTGAAATAGACCAGGCCGTCTTTCAACTCGGCCTTTATCCATACCCTTGACTGGCAGCCTTTTATCAGCAGGTTTTCGGCTTTCTCCGCGTCCGGTAACAAGGGCAACGATTTGCCCAGGTCGATGAGCAGGGCGTAGCGGTCGGTCCAGTCTTCCAATACCGAGAACCGTTGGGTCAATGCTTTGATTTTTTCTTCTGCAGTCATGATGAAAGGGGTTTAATAGCCGTATTTTTCCTGCCAGAGTTGCCGCAGGCGTTGCCGCATGTCCCGCTCCTTGGGGTTGTCGCCCGGATCGTAGAACTTAAAGCCTTCGAGGCCGGCGGGCAGGAACTCCATGTTGGCGAAGTTGCCTTCGTAGTCGTGGGCGTAACGGTAGTTTTGGCCGTAGCCCAGGTCTTTCATGAGCGAGGTGGGGGCGTTGCGGATTTGCAGCGGCACGGGCAGGTCACCGGTCTGTTTGATTTTCTCCAAGGCGATGTCGATGGCCATGTAAGAAGCGTTGCTCTTGGGCGAGCAGGCCAGGTAGATGGCCGTCTGGCTCAGCGTGATACGGCATTCGGGATAGCCGATCTTGTGCACGGTGTCGAAGCAGGCGTTGGCCAGCAACAGGGCGTTGGGGTTGGCGTTGCCGATGTCTTCGGAGGCCAGAATCAGCATGCGGCGCGCGATAAACTTGGGATCTTCGCCGCCGGAAAGCATGCGGCCGAGGTAATAGACGGCCGCGTTGGGGTCGCTGCCGCGCATCGACTTGATAAAGGCCGAAATCAGGTCGTAGTGGTTTTCGCCGTCGCGGTCGTAGGTGGCGATGTTCTGCTGGATGATGTCGGCCACCACTTTGTCGGTCAATACGATAGGGGCGGTTGAGGCCGAAGCCTTGGCCGTGTCGTAAAGCAACGACACCACGATGTCGAGCGCGTTGAGCAGTTTGCGGCCGTCTCCGCCCGAAATGCGTTTGAGCGCGCCGCTTTCCCGCACCTCGACCGCCATGCCCGCCTGTTGGCGCAGGTAGTCGGTCGCCCGCGCAATGAGCAAGTCCAGTTCGTCTGACGAAAGCGACTGCAATACATACACTTGACAACGCGACAGCAAAGGCGTGATGACCTCGAATGACGGGTTTTCGGTTGTGGCGCCGATAAACGTCACGGTGCCGCGCTCCACGGCCGAAAGCAGCGAGTCTTGCTGCGACTTGCTGAACCGGTGGATTTCGTCTATGAACAGGATGGGGGGCGCGGGGTGACGGTCGGCCGGCGATTCGGCCGCGGGGGCGGTCTCGAACAGCGAAGGCGTTTTCTGTTGCCGCAGGCTGTCCGCCAGCCAGGTCTCCGCTTTTTGCAACACCTCGCGCACGTCCTTTACGCCCGACTGCACGGCACTGAGCGTAAAGAACGGCCGTTGCAACGTTTTGGAAATCAGATAGGCCAGGGTTGTCTTGCCCACGCCGGGCGGTCCCCACAGAATCATGGAGGGCAACGTGCCGGACTGGATGGCTTTCTGCAATACGGCCCCTTCTCCCATCAGATGGGTCTGTCCGATGTAATCGGAGAGTTGTTGCGGCCGCAACTGTTCGGCTAAGGGCGGATTCATGGTTTATCGCGTAGGGGTTAATCGGCTAAGAGCAGGAAAACGGCGTTCTCCTTATGGAAATCGGGCGCTCCGGCCTGTTTCCAGTCGGCAATGCGCATCGTCCGGATTTCCTCCTGCGGCATGCAGAGGTTCTTGGCCACGCAGAGGCGGGTTCCCGCCCGGCAGGTCGATACGAGGCTTTCCCACAGGTGGGCGTTCCGGTAAGGGGTTTCAATAAAAATCTGGGTTTGATGCTGTTGCTGTGACCAGGCTTCCAACTGTTTGATTCTCTTTTTGCGTCCTTCGGGATCGGCGGGCAGATAGCCCTGAAACGCAAAGCATTGGCCGTTGAGACCCGAAGCCATGAGCGCTAGGAACAAAGACGACGGGCCGCACACGGGCTTGACCGTTAGGCCGTGGGCGTGCGCCCAGGCCACAACCGTGGCGCCGGGGTCGGCCACGCAGGGGAGGCCGGCTTCCGACAGCAGCCCCATTTGTTCGGGCAGTTGCCTTGAATCCAGGCCGTTCTGTAAAAGGAGTTCGTCTATGCCCAGGTGGCGGTTGTGTTCGTTGACGGGCACAAACGTCACGCCGTCGAAGTCGGCCGTAAAGCCGGCTTTGCGCAAAAAACGGCGGGCCGTGCGCGCCTCCTCTACAAAGAAGAAACGCAGGGGCGCGATTATGTCGCGGTAGGTGGCCGGCAAGACGGAAGCCGAATCTTCCTCGCCCAAGGAGGCCGGCAGCAGGTAGAGCGTTTGGCTTGCCATAGGTCAGACGGTTCGGGGCAGGGGATGCCGGTTACGATTTGAGGCGTTTGGACAGTTCCTCCACCGTGGAACGGAACGTTTTGTTGGTGTCCATCAGGTTGTTGACAGCCTTGCAGGCGTAAAGCACCGTGGCGTGGTCCTTGTTGCCGCACTGCATGCCGATAATGGCCAGGGAGTTTTTGGTATGCTGTTTGGCGAAATACATGGCCAGCTGCCGTGCCTGCACGATTTCCCGCTTGCGGCTCGACACGTTGATTTCGGACACCGGAATGCCGAAGTATTCGCAGACCACCTTCTTGATGAAGTCAATCGAGATGTCCTTTTTGGAGTTCTGTACGATTTGGTCGATCATCTGTTTGGCCAAATCGATGTCAATCGTCTTTTTGTTGAGGATGGATTGCGCCAACAGGGAGTTGAGCACGCCTTCCAGTTCGCGTACGTTCGTATTGATACTGTAGGCGATGTATTCGATCACGTCGTCCGGAATGTCCACGCCGTTGGCATGGATTTTCTTTTGCAGGATCGCGATGCGCGTTTCCACATCCGGCACATGGATGTCGGCGGCCAAACCCCATTTGAAGCGCGAGAGCAGACGGGCTTCCATGCCGGTCATGTTGGCCGGGGCCTTGTCCGAGGTCAGTACGATTTGCTTTTGCGACTGGTGGAGGTGGTTGAAGATATTGAAAAACGCGTTCTGGGTACTTTCGCGGCCGGCCAACTTGTGTACGTCGTCTATGAGCAATACGTCAATGAGTTGATAAAAGTTCGTGAAATTGTTGGCGTTACCGTTTCGGCACGCATCCACGAACTGCTGCATGAAATAGTCGGCCGATACATATAATACGGTCAGGTCAGGGTATTTTTCTTTGATTTGCAGACCGATGGCGTTCAATAGGTGGGTTTTGCCCAAGCCGGTGTCACCGTAAATGAACAGCGGGTTGAAAGCCGATTTGCCCGGGTTTTCCGTAATGGCGAAGCCGGCGGCGCGGGCCAAGCGGTTGCAATCGCCTTCCACAAAGTTGTCGAACGAATAGTTCTCGTTGAGGCGGGAGGGAACTTTGGCCTTTTGCAGACCCGGAATCAGGAAGGGCGTGGGGATGTTCTTGGGCTGAACCGGAATGCCGATGGCGGGATTCTTGGTTTCCTGCCGGTGGCCGCCCGTGGAGGAGATTTCGTAGGGACGCGTCGTATCCATGACGATACTGTACTCCAAACGGCCGTCGGGCCCCAGTTCATGCTTAATCGTGGAGCGCAACAGCGTGATGAAGTGTTCTTCGAGCCATTCATAAAAAAACGTACTCGGCACCTGGATCGTCAGCGTGTTGTTTTCAAGTTTCATCGGTTTGATGGGTTCAAACCACGTCTTGAAACTCTGCGGACTTTTCAGGTTGTCTTTGATGTATGTTAAACATCTGTCCCACACCACTTTGTAATTGAGCTCCGTCTCGTTCATGCGCTACTCCCTCTTGCTATCTGTTCAATAATATATTGTAATACTTGGTCTTGTATTCCGTTTTCGGCGGCTTCGGCCATCGGTTTATGAACAACCGAAACCGGATGCAAATATGTTGTAAAAAAAGTATAAAAAAAACTTAAAACAGGGTTGCAATTTTCATTTTTATGTATTAAACTGAAGAAATTTATTTTGATTTTTGGCTGTTTTAATTATTTGATTTTAAGTGTGTCGCTTGTCTATTCAGCGCAAATGTATATGGTTTGAGTTATGGCAAATTGACAGCCTATGACATTTTAGCAAAACGTAGTCTGCGGATTGAAATTGTTAGGATTTCGATGGATGAAAAAAGTTATTAACAAAAAGCCTCCCTCCGAAAAATTTTTCGACAGGGAGGCTTCGACCGGTTGTGCCGGTTTCGGAAAACCGCCTATTTTGCGTAATTGACCGCCCGCGTTTCGCGGATAACCGTGATTTTGATCTGGCCGGGGTAGGTCATTTCTTCCTGAATCTTCTTCGACAGGTCGAGCGAAAGCTGGCAGGCCTCGTTGTCGGAAACCTTGTCGGCTCCCACGATGACGCGCAGTTCGCGGCCGGCTTGGATGGCGTAGGTCTTGAGAACGCCCGGATAGGACAGGGCCAAGGATTCCAAATTGTTGAGCCGGTTGATATAGGCTTCCACCACCTCGCGCCGCGCCCCGGGACGTGCCCCCGAAATGGCGTCGCAGACCTGTACGATGGGGGCGATCAGGTTGTTCATCTCCATTTCGTCGTGGTGGGCGCCGATGGCGTTGCAGATATCGGGATGTTCCTTGTATTTCTCCGCCAGTTTCATACCCAAAATGGCGTGCGGCAGGTCCGGTTCGTTGTCGGGCACCTTGCCGATGTCGTGCAACAGACCGGCGCGTTTGGCTATTTTGGGGTTCAGGCCGAGTTCGGCGGCCATCGTCGCGCAGAGGTTGGCCGTTTCGCGCGAGTGTTGCAACAGGTTTTGACCGTAGGAGGAACGGTATTTCATCTTGCCGATCATGCGCATGAGCTCGCTGCTCATGTTCAGGATGCCGAGGTCGATACACGTCCGTTTGCCGGTTTCCATAATTTCCTGTTCGATCTGTTTCTGCGTCTTGGTAACGACCTCTTCGATGCGGGCCGGGTGGATACGGCCGTCCGTAACGAGTTTATGCAGCGACAGGCGCGCGATTTCGCGGCGGACGGGGTCAAAGCCCGACAGGATGATGGCGTCGGGGGAGTCGTCAATGATGATTTCCACGCCCGTCAGCGCTTCCAAGGCGCGGATGTTGCGGCCTTCGCGCCCGATGATACGGCCCTTTATTTCTTCATTCTCAAGGTTGAATACCGATACCGTGTTTTCGACGGCGTGTTCGGTGGCCGTGCGCTGCAAGGTTTCGATGACGATTTTCTTGGCCTCCATATTGGCCGTCAGCTTGGCCTCGTTGATGACGTCCTTGATTTGCGAAAGGGCTTCCGACTTGGCTTCGTCCTTAAGGTCTTCCACCAATTGCCGTTTGGCTTCCTGGGCGGAGAGGCCGGCCACGGTTTCCAGCTGTTCGATGTGTCGCGTATGGAGTTTGTTCAGTTCCGCCTGTTTTTGGCTCACGGCCTCCAACTGGCGGTTCAGGTTCTCCTTGACCACCGACAGTTCGTTGTTCTTGCGCTGCAGTTCTTCGTTCTTTTGATTCAGCGCACTCTCTTTCTGCTTGATGCGGTTTTCGGCAACGGCCACTTTGTTGTTGCGTTCCTGCACCGCCCGTTCGTGTTCGGTTTTGAGTTGCAGGAAGTGCTCCTTGGCTTGCAATACCTTCTCTTTCAGTAGTACTTCGCCTTTTTCGCGGGCTTCGGCCATGATTTTGCGGCGCCGGTTTTTCAGCCCCCACTGCATGAAGGCGAACGTCACCAAGGCTCCGGCCAATACGAGCCCGATCCCGATTACTAGGTTTAATTCCATAATGTTAAGGTTTTGGGGGAACCCGCATTGAAATAAAGAAAACCGCATGCGCTCATAAGAGTTATGGAAAACTCTGATATAATACGTATAGGGCTGCCTGCCTTTTCAAGTTTCTTTCGCCTTCAAAGAAGGTCTCTCCGAGGAGGGATAAAGCCTACTTTCCCAAGCTTGAGCGTCCGCCCGAAATTTGAAAATGTTGAGTTTTCAAACTGTTGGTGAACGCGATGCGGTTTTCTTTAAACGCTTAAAGCGACAAGAGCTCGTCCAGTTTCCGAAGGCGGTCGCCCAGATCGTCTTCCCGGAACGCCTGACGTCTTTCTTCGCGCAGGGCGCGTGAGGTATATTGCAGAGCCACCATTGCCAGCAAATCTTGATAATCCTTGAACGCAAAGTGCTGTCCGTAGCTCTTGATGCGGTCGTTGATGCGGTTGGCCGATTCTCGGAAAATCACTTCGTCTTCGGGCTTCACCGTCAGTTTATAGGATCGGTCGCAGATGGTAACGGTAATGGGGATCTCGTTCATCTTATCGGTCTAAAAGCGTTATGCAGCGGTCAACTTCGGCAATCAGTTCCGAGAGTATCTTCTCTACCGCCGTATTGCCCTTTTGCAAGGACGGGCGGGCGAGGGCGCTGCTGACTTTCAATATCTGGTTCCTATTAGTTAAATCGTTTATTTTCTGTTTATAAATCTGTAATTTGGCTTCTTGCTCGGACAGACGGGCGCGGCTTTTCTTCAGTTCCACTTCCAAATCGGCCACTTTTCGGCGCAAGTCGGTCGCCTTGGTTTCCAAGCGCGTGAGTAAAGCGGGCAATTCCGTCATCATCCGTAAGAATTACAATCGCAAAGTTAAGCAAAAAAAACAGGAAACGCAATACGCGGATCAGGCCTGAACCTGCGCTTGGAGGCACTGCCACAATTTGTCGGCGGGCGGTTCGGCCGTAATCAGCAGCGGCGCCTGCGACACCGGATGCACGAGGGAGAGGCTGCGGGCGTGCAACGAGATGCTTTGGTCGGGATTCGAACGCGGAAAACCGTATTTGAGGTCGCCCTTGATCGGACAGCCGATGGCCGCCAATTGGGTGCGGATTTGATGATGCCGACCTGTATGCAGTTGAATTTCAAGGAGGTGATAGCGTTCGCCCGAGGCAATGAGCCGGTAGTCCAGACGGGCTTCCTTGGCATCCTTGCGCGTGGACGGGCACACATACGATTTGTTGCGCGCCTCGTCGCGGCAGAGATAGTGCGTCAGTTGGCCGGCTATTTGGGGTGGCTTTTGCCCCACAATCGCCCAATAGGTCTTTTGGAACGCCCGTTCCTGCACCATGCGGTTGAGGCGGCTCAAGGCCTTGCTCGTTTTGGCGAACAGAATCACGCCGCCCACGGGGCGGTCCAGCCGGTGCACCACGCCCAAAAAGACGTTGCCGGGCTTTTGGTCCCGTTGCGCGATAAAGGCCTTGATGCTTTCCGAGAGCGGTTCGTCGCCGGTCTTGTCGCCCTGCACGATTTGTCCCGGCCGTTTGCAGACCGCTATCACGTGGTTGTCCTCGTAGAGGATTTGGTCGGGCGAAAACATCAATACTGCTCGTTGGCGTTCGGGAAGTTCAGGCTCTTGACGTCTTCGATATAAGACGACACGGATTTGTTGATTTCCTGGGCCAAGTTGTGGTAACGGCGCAGGAAACGCGGCGAAAAGCCCTGCGTGATGCCCAGCATGTCGTGCAACACGAGCACCTGGCCGTCCACGCCCGCGCCAGCGCCGATACCGATGACCGGAATCTTGAGCAGGTCGGCCACGCGCGCCGCCAGGTCGGCCGGCACCTTTTCCAGCACGACGGCCGAGCAACCCAGTTCTTCGAGCAGGCGGGCGTCTTCCACCAGGCGGTCGGCTTCTTCCTGCCCCGTGGCGCGCACAACGTACGTGCCGAACTTATTGATGGACTGCGGCGTTAGTCCCAAATGCCCGATAACCGGTATGCCGGCCGACAGGATTTTGGTAACGGATTCGGCCACCTCGCGGCCGCCTTCGAGCTTGACGCAATCGGCGCCCGTCTCCTTCATAATGCGGATGGCCGAGCGCAGGGCTTCCCGCGAGTCGCCCTGATAACTGCCGAACGGCAGGTCGATGGCCACGAGCGCGCGTTTGACGGCCCGCATGACCGAACAGCCGTGGTATATCATCTGATCCAACGAGATGGGGAGCGTCGTTACATGGCCGGCCATGACGTTGGCGGCCGAGTCGCCGACCAGAATGACGTCAATGCCGGATTCGTCCAAAAGTTTGGCGAACGAATAGTCGTAAGCCGTCAGCATCGCGATTTTCTCGCCGGCGGCCTTCATCTTGCGCAAAGTCTGGGTCGTGACTTTGGCGGAGGATTTTTGTGCGCTGTACATGAGTTCTAAAATAAAGGACTGCAAATCTACATCCTTTTTTTAAAAAAAACGCAAAAAATGTTATCTTTGCAAGATGAGAACGTTTCGGTGCCGATGCCGCCGCATGCTACCTATTATTATAGCGCGTGTCGGTCGGCCGAAGCGGATTGAATAACGGAATCAATAATTTATAAAACATTACGACAGTGGATATCTTTGAAAAACTGCTGAAGAATTTCGGTCCGTTGGGACAATACGCCGACGATGCCGATGGCTACTACATGTTTCCGAGGCTGGAGGGACCTATTTCCAACCGAATGATGTTTAACGGTAAGGAACGCTTGGTTTGGAGTTTGAACAACTACCTCGGTTTGGCCAATCATCCCGAAGTGCGTAAAGTGGATGCCGAAGCGGCTGCCCAATATGGCTTGGCTTACCCGATGGGGGCGCGTATGCTTTCGGGGCAGACCGAAGAACATATGAAGCTGGAGCAGGGCTTGGCGGACTTTGTGGGTCAAGAAGCCGCTTATCTTTATAATTTCGGTTATCAGGGCATTGTTTCTACGATTGACGCTTTGGTTGACCGCCACGACGTGATTGTTTTCGATGCCGAAATCCACGCTTCGTTGATGGACGGCAAACGTCTGCATTTGGGGCAGAGTTTCAAGTTCCGTCACAACGATATGGAAGATGCCGAACGCATGATTAAGAAAGCCCAGGAAGTGGTGGCCAAGACCGGCGGCGGTATCCTCGTGATTACCGAAGGGGTTTACGGCATGACCGGCGAGGCTGGCAATGTAGGCGGTTTGGCCGAACTCAAGAAGAAATACGATTTCCGTTTGATGGTGGACGATGCGCACGGTGTAGGCGTGATGGGACCCAACGGCCGCGGTATCGGCGAACATTTCGGTTGCGAAGACGCCATCGACCTCCATATCGGTACCTTTGCCAAGAGCTTCGCCTTGATTGGCGGCTTTGTGGCGGGTAAAAAGGAAATCATCCGCTACCTGCGTTTCAATATGCGCAGTCAGATTTACGCCAAGAGCCTGCCGATGCCTTTGGTTATCGGGGCGCAAAAGCGTTTGCAGATGATGAAGGATCATCCCGAATTGCGCGAGCATCTCTGGACGATTGTACACGCTATTCAGAACGGCTTCCGCGACGGCGGTTTCAATATCGGCAAAACCAACACCTGCGTTACCCCGGTATTCCTCAACGGTAGCGTAGCCGAAGCCACGCAGTTGACCTACGATGTACGCGAGGTATATAACATATTCTGCTCCATCGTGACTTACCCGGTTATTCCGAAGGGTATGATTATCTTGCGTATCATTCCCACCGCCGTCCATACGATGGAAGACGTGGAATATACGCTCAAGGTGTTCAACACGGTCAAGGCGAAACTGGACAGCGGCGAATACGCCAAGATGGGCCTCAAGTCCATGACGGTCTAAGCGCCGGTGACGCGGCGCATCGCGCCGGAAACAAAACCTCCCGTTCCAAGGACAAGCCGAAGGACGGGAGGTTTTTTATTTGGGTCTGTTCTGAGGGGGTCCGCTTAGGCGGGACGGACGGCGGATGCGATGCGCCGCGACAGATCCGCCGAGGCTTCGACGAGCGGCAGGCGCAGGATGTTTTCGCACAGGCCGATATGATGCAACGCGGCCTTGATGCCCACCGGGTTGCCTTCTTCAAAGAACAGCCGGATAAGCGGCAGGGCCTTGAAATGGCAGGCGCGCGCCTCTTCCAGACGGCCTTGGCGCACGGCTTCGACCATCCGTTTGAAGACTTCGGGCATGAAGTTGGCCGACGTGCTGATAACGCCGTCGCCGCCGAGGCACAGCAGTGGGAACGTCAGCGCGTCGTCGCCCGAAAAGACGGCGAAACCCTTCGGCCGCCGCGCCAGCAGGTCGTCGATTTGGCGCAGGTTGCCGGAGGCCTCCTTGACGCCCGCTATGCCCTTTACCTCGTTGGCCAGGCGGAGCAGCGTTTCCGTCTCCACGTTGACGCCCGTGCGCGAGGGGATGTTATAGACGATAACCGGTTTGGGTGAGGCCGCCGCCACGGTTTGATAGTGCGCGAACAGGCCGGCCTGCCCCGGTTTGTTATAGTAGGGCGCCACCGACAGCACGTAGTCGAAGCCTTCGGGCAGACGCGCGCACCGCTCGGCCACGGCGGCCGTATCGTTGCCCCCCACGCCCAGGACGAGCGGCAGCCGGCCGCCGTTCAAATCGACGACAGCTTGGCAGAGGGCCTGTTTTTCGGCGGCCGACAGCGTCGGCGCTTCGCCGGTTGTACCCAATACGACGATAAAGTCGGTTTGCCGTTCGGTAATATAGGCGACGACGCGTTCCAAGGCCTTGAAGTCGATGTGGCCGTTTCGGTCGAAAGGGGTAATCAGGGCGGTGCCCACGCCGGATAGAGAGGCGGTCGGTTCCATAAAAAGCGGTATATCAGAAATTTTCGAGATAATGTAACAGCAAATCCAGCCGTCCGCGCAAATCTTGGCCATCCGCCGGTTTGAGCGTCAGGTCGTAAGGCGATTGTTTGAGCGGCATATCCTTGACGAACGCCACCTTGAACTGCGCCGGCAGCAGACAGGCCATATAGGCGTCCACATAGTGGAAACGCTCGGACGTGTCGAGCAGCAGATGGAACGATTGCTCGGTGGATTCGGCCAGGCGTTGCCGGAAAATGGCCTTGGGGCAACGGTCGAACGCCAGGTCTTGCGGCGTAATGACAAAGAGTCGTTTGGATTCGTCGGTGGCCACGGTAGATTCCAAGGCGCTCGGCCAATAGACGAAACGATAGACCTTGATGCCTTTCTGCGCGAGGTCGGCCGCAAACGCATTGAACGTACGGAATTGATCCGGCGATTCATAGACGCCGTAGAGAACCAATGTTCCCACCTCGGTCAGTTTAAGGCCGCGGCCTCGGCGGTGCGTCTTTTGCAAGGCCGTCGTGGCGTGATGCCACAGAAAATCCCGTATGCGTTCAATCAAAATCATGTGCGGTCCGGTTCGGAGAGGTAAAATTACAAAAAAAAGCAGATTTGGCAAATGGCCATAATTGTACTATATTTGTAAGTTGTTAAAAATCTCTGTTAAGATGCTTAATACCACAGAATTGAATGCGACCGCCTGTCAGATTAGACGGGATGTCGTCCGCATGATCCATGGGGCCAAATCCGGCCATACGGGCGGCTCTTTGGGTTGCGCCGATTATTTTACGGTGCTGTATTTTAATGTTATGCGGCATAACCCGCAGGCTTTCCGCATGGACGGCAAAGGGGAAGACCTCTTCTTCCTTTCAAACGGGCATATCTCGCCGGTGCTGTACAGCACGCTGGCGCGTTGCGGCTATTTCCCGATCGAGGAATTGGGCACGTTCCGCAAACTCCATACGCGTCTGCAAGGGCATCCGAGCACGCAGCACCATCTGCCGGGCATCCGCATGGCTTCCGGCTCGCTCGGACAGGGCCTTTCCAACGCCGTGGGCGCGGCCTTGGCCAAGAAGATGGATCAGGACGCCGGTATTGTCTATACGTTGCACGGCGACGGTGAGTTGGGCGAGGGGCAGATTTGGGAGGCCGCGATGTTTGCGGGCGCCAAGGGCGTGGATAACCTCATTTCGACCATCGACTACAACGGCTTGCAGATAGACGGTTCCACCAAGGCGGTGTTGGATTTGGGCGACCTGCGCGCCAAATTCGAATCGTTCAATTGGACGGTGTTGGAAATGAACGGCCACGACGTAGTGGAAATTGAAAAGACGCTGAATCAGGCCAAGGGGCTCTGCGGCCAGGGCAAACCCATCATGATTCTCATGAAGACCGAGATGGGGCACGGCGTGGATTTCATGGTCAACGACAACAAATGGCACGGTACGGCGCCCAACGACGAACAGGCGGCCGCCGCACTGGCGCAGTTGCCGGTAACGTTGGGCGACTATTAAAAGCGTGAAGAAGAGAAGCCTACATAGCGGATGGCTGGGCTTTTGCCTGTCGGCGACGGTGGTGGCGGCTTGCCTCGCGGGTCTTCCTGCGGGGGGGCGGGCGCAGACCACCAACCGCGTGCTGTTGATTTACGACGCGTCCAATTCGATGAACGCGCGTTGGCAGAGCGATACGAAGATGGCGATTTCCAAGCGGTTGCTCATGAATATTCTGGACAGCCTGCAAGGTACGCCCAACCTGCAGATGGCCCTGCGCGTATATGGCCATCAGAGCCAGTATCCGCCCTTGGATTGCCACGATACGCGTTTGGAAGTGCCGTTCGAGCCCAACAACGTGGCCAAAATCATCCACAGCATCAAGATGTTGAAGCCTAAAGGCGCCACGCCCATCGCGTATGCGTTGGAACAGGCCGCCAACGACTTTCCGCCTTGCGACAACTGCCGCAACCTCATTATCCTCATTACCGACGGTATCGAGGAATGCGACGGAGACCCCTGTGCGGCTTCGGCCTATCTGCAAACGAAAGGCATTACGCTCAAACCGTTCATTATCGGTATCGGCGACAACTTTTCGACGAGTTTCCAATGTGTGGGCGAATATTACGACGCCTCCAAGGAAGAAGATTTCGGACGGGCGTTTGAAGTCGTGATTTCCCATGCGTTGGACCATACGTCGGCCCAGGTCAATCTGTTGGATGAAAACGGCGAACCCACCGAAACCGACGTCAACATGACGTTCTACGACCATGTTTCGGGGCAGGTCGTGTACAACTACGTGCATACGATCAACTACCGCGGTTTGCCCGACACGCTGACGCTGGACCCGTTGCGCGTCTATGACCTCGTTGTGCATACGCGGCCTGCCGTTAGGGCGGACAGCCTGACGTTGCATACGGGCACGCACAACATCATCGGTTTGGATGCGCCCCAGGGCCGTCTGCAAATCCGGATGACGGGGTCGCGCACGAATATGGCCAAGAGCCTTGCGTGCATCGTCCGGCGGAAGGATTCGGCACAGACGCTGCACGTGCAGTATGTCAACGACATCGAGAAATACCTGAGCGGCCGTTACGACATCGAAATCCTGTCCTTGCCGCGCATGATCGTGCGCGACGTGGAAATCCGTCCGCGCCAGACCACGACCGTCGATTTGCCGATGCCGGGCATCTTGGCGTTGAGCCGTCAGGGCGACGGATGTGCGTCGCTGTATCAGATGACCGACAAGGCGGGCACCGACAAGGAACAGTTAATCCACGTTTTCGGCGAGACCTCGCGCATGGAGACGCTCTACCTGCAACCGGGCCGGTACCGCGTCGTGAACCGCCCCAAATACAACCTGCGGACGACGGCCACGCGTGACAAGGAGTTCACGATAGAGGCCGGCGCCACGACCAAAATCACGTTATAACATAAACGCATAAAAAACAAAACGATATGAATCCCTATCAGTTTAAAGAAAAGAAAGATACGCGCTCCGGTTTCGGAGCCGGGCTGTTGGAAGCCGGCAAACGTCATCCCGAAGTCGTGGCCTTGGCGGCCGACCTCAAAGGGTCGGTCAAGATGGACGCTTTTGCCAAGGCGTTCCCCGAACGCTTCATTCAGGTGGGTATCGCCGAAGCCAATATGATTTCGATGGCGGCGGGCTTGGCCCTGTGCGGCAAGATTCCGTTCACGGGGACGTTCGCCGAATTCGCGACGGGTCGCGTCTATGACCAAATCCGTCAGTCGGTGGCCTATTCCAACCAGAACGTCAAGATTTACGCCCCGCACGCCGGGGTCAGCGTAGGCGAGGACGGCGCCACGCACCAGGCTTTGGAAGACATGGGCATGATGCGCATGATGCCGAATATGACCGTGATTCACCCCTGCGACTACAACCAGGCCTATCAGGCCACGTTGGCCGTGGCCGAACACAACGGCCCCGTCTATCTGCGTTGCGGCCGTCCGGAAGTGCCCAACTTCACCGACCCTAACAAGCCGTTTGAAATCGGCAAGGCCGACGTGCTACTCGAAGGCACGGACGTAACGTTGGCCGCCATCGGCCACCTCGTATGGCCGGCCTTGGAAGCCGCCGAAATATTGGCCGAAAGGGGTGTCAAGGCCGAAGTGATTTGCGTTTCGACGCTCAAGCCGCTGGATACGCCCTGCATCCTTAAATCCGTTCTCAAGACGGGTTGCATCGTCAGCTGCGAGGAACACCAGTTCAACGGTGGCCTCGGCGACGCCATCGCGCAGTTCCTGTGCCGCACGGTGCCCACGCCCATGGAAATGGTGGGCATGGACGACCAATTCGGTCAGAGCGGCAAGCCGATGGAACTCATGGATTTTTACGGTCTCAACGCGGCCGGCATCGTCGAAAAGGCGGAGAAAGTGCTGGAACGCAAGACCCGCTAAGCGCATCAAAACGTTATGGGAAGAATACATTTTATCGCCATCGGCGGCAGCGCGATGCACAATCTGGCCATCGCGCTGCATCTGAGCGGCTATACGGTCAGCGGTTCGGACGATGAGATTTTCGATCCGGCCAAAAGCCGTTTGGCGCAATACGGGCTGTTGCCGGCGCANGCCGGTTGGTTCCCGGAAAAGATAGACAGCGGTCTGGAAGCCGTCATCCTCGGGATGCACGCGCGGGAAGACAATCCGGAATTGTTGCGGGCCAAGGCGCTCGGCCTTAAAATCTATTCCTATCCCGAATATCTGTACGAACAGTCGCGCCGGCAGACGCGCGTGGTTATCGGCGGCAGCCACGGCAAGACCACGGTCACGGCCATGATCCTGCACGTGCTCAAAGGCGTTGGCATGAACTGCAACTACATGGTGGGCGCGCCGCTGGCGGGCTTCGACGTTATGGTGCGGCTCGACCCGACGGCNCCCGTCATGGTCATCGAGGGCGACGAATACCTGACTTCACCCATCGACCGCCGTCCAAAATTCCATCTCTATCATCCGCATATCGCCGTTATCAACGGCATTGCCTGGGATCATATCAACGTTTTCCCGACCTTCGCCATCTATACCGAACAGTTCGACATCTTTGCGCGCAGCGTGGAGCAGGGCGGGAAACTCATTTATTATGCGGGCGANCCGGAGGTGAAACGCATCGGGGAACGGTTTGCGGCCGAACGGAAAGACGCCGCGGCCGTGGCTTACGACGTGCCGGGTTACCGCATCGACAACGGCATTACGTATTGGCATGATACGCCCTTGCAGGTGTTCGGCCGCCACAACCTGCAGAACATAGAGGCGGCCAAGGCGGTCTGTATGGCCTTGGGCGTGGCCGAGGCCGATTTCGTGCGGCTGATTGCCGGTTTTCAAGGGGCGTCCCGCCGTTTGGAACGGATTGCGGACGGCCACGGCACCACCGTATTCAAGGACTTCGCGCATTCGCCCTCCAAACTGGAGGCCACGATACAGGCCGTCAAGGAACAGTTTCCACAGCGTAAACTGGTGGCCTGCATGGAACTGCATACGTTCAGTAGCCTGAGCCGTGAGTTCCTTTCGCACTACAAGGGTTGTATGGANAAGGCCGACGTGGCCATCGTCTATTACAATCCGCACGCCATCGCGCACAAAAAACTGCCGCCCATTACCGACGAGATGGTTTACGAGGGCTTCGGNCGNGCGGATTTACAAGTCTATCACGAAAGCGCGGCCCTGACGGCCGATTTGAAACGCCGTGCATGGCCGGGTACGAATCTGTTGTGGATGACTTCGGGCAATTTCGACGGGGTGGACGAACGCGCGTTGGCGCGGGAAATCGCCGGCTAAACATCACCAGTTGACGAACGCCCGCTGGTAGATNTCTTCAACGAGTTGGGTTGCAATCGTTTCGATGAGCCCGTCTTCCACTTCATTCAGGTTGATTTGGGAATCCCAGTCTTCGTAGCGCGTAAACGTCTGCTCGAAGTTACTCTTGGGGTCGAAACGGCTTACATAGCGTACGCGTACCCCGATGGTCAGGCGGTTTTTGGCCGCCACGTCGGAACTCTGCAACGCGATGGGNGCGATGTTGTACTGTGAGATTTCGCCCGTAACCGTAATGTCGGCCACGCCGCTATAGACCTGTGTCAGATTGCTCTGCGACACGAAATATTCCTGCAATTTATCCGAAAACACGGTNCTCAGCGTCGGTTGGACGGTNGGCGCCTTGTTCTTGAAATAGCCGATGTTGATGGTTTTGGCTTCGGGCGGGATGGAGGCTCCCGTAAACGAGTAGATGCCGCAAGCGGAAAAGCAGGCGGCTACGGCCAATAGGACACACGGCAGACCGAGGCGGATAAAATTCACGTGCCGGCTCATTTGAGCAAACTGTATTCTTTGATTTTGCGATAAATCGTGCGCTCCGAAATGCCCAGNTCCTCGGCGGCCTTGCGGCGGTTGCCCGCGTGTTTCTTCAAAGCCTGCTCAATGAGCGCCTGCTCCCGCTTGCCGAGGCTCAGGTCTTCTTCCACGGGTTCCAACGTGCCGAGATCGACATCCGAAATCACATCCGACACCGTCCGGCTCTCCCGCACGGGCTTGGGTTCGGCCGCAGTCGGGTAGGGGGTGATGCCCCCCGTGCCCCGGGACGGCAGAATCGTATAGGCGGTTTCCGCATCGCGTCCCGGCACCTCCACGGTATTCAGGCGCGGATCTTCCTTACGGCTCAATTCTTGGGCCATGAACCGCTTGAGTTCGTGGATGTCCTTTTGCATATCGAACAGCACCGAATACAGAATTTCGCGTTCCGTCATGCCGTTTTGATCGGGCCGCGTCTGTAACACGGGTAGGAGCGAGTGTTTGGCTTCGTCCGGCAGGGCGCGTTGCAGGGCCTCCGCGCTCAACAGCCGTTCCTTCTCTATAATCGTCAACTGTTCGGTAATGTTCTTCAGTTCGCGCACGTTGCCCGGCCAACGGTAGGCCGTCAACAGGTTGCGCGCCTCCGCGCTCAGTTCCAAAGGCGGAATCCGGTATTTCTCGCTCGTGTCGGCCGAGAATTTGCGGAACAACAGCGGGATGTCTTCGGGGCGGTCGTGCAGGGCCGGCACCTGAATCGTAATCGCGTTCAAGCGGTAATACAAATCCTCGCGGAACTTGCCTTTTTGAATGGCCTCCGGAATGTTGACATTCGTGGCGGCCACAATGCGGACATTCGTTTTCTGCGGTTTGGAAGACCCCACTTTAAGGAATTCGCCGGTTTCCAACACGCGCAACAGGCGTACCTGCGTGGAAAGCGGCAGTTCGGCCACCTCGTCCAAGAACACGGTGCCGCCGTCCGCTTCCTCGAAATACCCCTTTCGGGCTTCCCGCGCATCGGTAAACGCGCCNTTCTCGTGCCCGAACAGTTCCGAATCGATCGTGCCCTCCGGGATGGCGCCGCAGTTGATGGCTACGTAATTGCTATGTTTGCGGGCGCTCAGCTCGTGGATGATTTTCGGAAAGAACTCCTTGCCCGAGCCGCTTTCACCCAAAACCAACACGCTCAATTCCGTCGGCGCCACCTGAACCGCGATGTCCAGCGCGCGCAACAACAGCGGCGAATTGCCGATAATCCCGAAACGTTGCTTGATAGCCTGAATATCCATGTCTTATTATCGCATATTGGTATATACGTTCTGGACGTCATCGTCCTCTTCGATACGGTCGATGAGTTTCTGTACCTCTTCCTGTTCGGCTTCCGACAATTCCTTGGTATCGGTCGGAATCCGCTCGAAACCGCCGCTCACGAGTTCAAAATTGTTCTCCTCGATGTATTTCTGTATTTCACCGTAGGATTCAAACGGCGCATAAACCATAATCGTGCCCGATTCTTCGTCGGGGAATACGTCTTCCACGCCGTAGTCGATGAGTTCCAACTCCAAATCGTCCAAGTTCACTTCGCCCTGCGGCTTGATCTTGAACACGCATTTGTGTTCGAACATGAACGACAGGCAGCCGCTCACGCCGAGGTTGCCGCCCAACTTGTTGAAGTAGGAACGCAGGTTGGCCACGGTACGCGTCGTGTTGTCGGTCGCGGTCTCGATCAGGATGCCGATACCGTGCGGGCCATAGCCCTCGTAAACCACCTCCTTGTAGTCTTTCTGATCTTTTTCGGTGGCACGTTTGATGGCGCGCTCGATGTTGTCTTTCGGCATGTTTTCCGACTTGGCCGTTTGGATAATGGCCCTTAGACGCGGGTTGGTCGCGGGGTCGGCGCCCGCCTTGGCCGCCATCGTGATTTCCTTGCCCAAACGCGTGAACGTGCGGGCCATATTGCCCCAGCGTTTGAATTTTCTGGCTTTACGGTATTCAAATGCTCTTCCCATAGCAGATATTGTTTTTTATTGAGTGATTAACGACGTTTTTGCTGTTGTTGCTGCTGACGCATGAGTTCCTGTTGCTGTTTGGCCATCTGTTCCAAACGGGCCTGGAATTTGGATTTCTTGACGGGCTTCTTTTTGTTTTCCTGAAGCTGCGCCAAAACTTTCTTATCGTCGATGAAACGGCGGATCATCCACATCTGAAGGAACGTGAACAGGGTGGAGATGCAATAGTAATAGTTCAAGGCCGACGAATAACTGTTCAACAGGCCGAGGAACATGATGGGCATCGCGTACATCATGAATTTCATGCCCGGCATGCTGTTGGACGAAGCGTTCTGCTTCATCGTCATGCGCGTGTAGAGCAGGTTGGTCACGGCCATGAGCAACGCGAACAGGCTCACGTGGTCGCCGTAGAACGGAATATTGAACGGCAGGTTCAGCACCGAATCGTAACTCGACAGGTCGTCGGCCCAAAGGAACGGCTGTTGCCGCAACTCGATGGAGGCCGGGAAGAAGCGGAACATCGCGATGAGAATCGGGAACTGGAACAGCATCGGGATGCAACCCGCCATCGGGCTTACGCCGGCTTTCTTATACAGCGCCATGACCGCGCGTTGCTTATCCATGGCCTGCTCCTGTTTCGGATAGCGTTTGTTGATGATTTCCACTTCCGGCTGGATGACGCGCATTTTGGCCGAAGAAAGATAAGACTTATAGGTGACGGGCGAGAGGACGATTTTTAACAGAATCGTCAGTATCAAGATGATGAGCCCGTAATTCAAGCCTTTGGATTCCAAAAAGTCGAAGACGGGAATCACGGCGAAGCGGTTGACCCATTGCAGCAGGAAAAAGCCCCAGCCGAGCGGAATCAAGCGTTCCATATCGGTGCCGTATTCGCGGAGGATTTTGTATTTGTTGGGGCCTGCAAACAGGCTCAAATCGATGTGCTCGGCCGGATCATGGTTATAGCCGAGCCCGATTTCGGCCTGCATGTCCTTGAGATAGCCTTCGGGGTTGTCGCGGAAGGCTTTCTGTTGTACGCGCGCGCTCGAAAATTCGGTGTCGGCCGTAAGGCATACCGAGAAAAACTGTTGCTTGAACGCTATCCAACGCAACGGAATCGTCAGGTCTTTGGTTTGGTCGCGGTTCTGTTTGAGCTGTTCGGCATGGTCGTTCAACGGTTTGTAAAACAGTGCCGTATTCATTTGTTCCATGTTCAGCGCCTTTTCGAACTGGTGCAGGCGTTGTTGCCATACGAGGTCGATGAAAGCGGAATTGGCGGCAATCAGGTTCTGCATGCCGATGATATTGAGCCGCAGGCCGATGTTATAGGCGTTGCCGTAAACCGTATAAACCCATTCCATATAACGCGCGGTGTCGGGCGTCTGTTCCGGCGTTTGGGCGTAGAGGCGCATCCGTACCTGCGTGCTGTCGGATCCGCTGACCTGCCGTTTGGCCGGCAACAGGCACTGGAAATACAGCCGGTCGGTGCGGATATGGCGGTTGTTGGCGAAGAAACTCAGATAGAAATCCGATTGCTCCGCTTCGAACAGCGTCAATGTTTCATGGGTATAGGTCTTGTAGTCTTTGAGTTCGACGCCCGCGATGCGGCCGCCCAAATTGCGGAAAGAAACCTTGAAGACATCGTTTTCAATCGTGTAGTCGGCCGTTTCGCCCGACATGGCGAGCGAGAAAGGGTGGTCGGGGTCGGAAGGGGCGGCCGCCTCGGTCCCGACGGGCGTCGTCGGTCCGGAAACGGCTTCCGTGGTTTCGGCCGGTAGGGTCGCGGCGCTTTGTTCCGCCGCTTTCCGTGCGGCTTCTTCCTGGGCCGCCTGGCGTTCTTCAAGCGAAGGGGAAGTCCAATAGGCGTATCCCATCATGACCAGGAAAATCAGGATAAGCCCGATAATGCTCTTTTTATCCATCTAATTCGAAAAGTATTGTTACAAAAGTGACAAAGATACGAATAAATTTATTAACCGTGCGTGATACGGTAAATCACGTCTTCGAGTATGCCCTCGGCGTCGTTGATGCTGCCGCTGTCCACGCCCTTGGAGCGCAGGTCGTAGGTTTTGAGCAGCGACAGGATGCGGGCCGTATGTGCGTAACTGTAACGGCGCGCGCAATCGGCGTATTCGCTCAGGAAATAGGGGGGGACGCCTATGCGGGCCGCCAAATCGGAACCGCCGAGCCGGCCTTGCAGCGCGTGAAACAGCATGACTTTGCTGAAATATTTGTACAGTTGCGGCAGAATCAGCATCAACGGTTGCTCGTTCAGGTGCTTTTTGAGGTAGTTGACAATCTTGCGCACCTTAGCGTATTCGCCGTAGGCCAGCGCGCGGTTCAGCACAAATACATTGTATTCCTTATTGATACCGATATAGCGTTCGATATGGTCTTCGTTGACTTCGGCGCCGGCCGGCACGTTCAGCACGAGCTTGTCCAGTTCGTTGGCCGCCAGCCGCAGGTTGTTCTCCAAACTCTCCGACAGCAAGGCCAAAGCCGTCCGTCCTATTTTAAGGCCTTTGTCCTGCAGGTAGGCGGCAATCCACGATGCGAACTGCGCGTCCTTCAGTTTGACGGCCTCATAGAGTACCCCCGTTTTTTCTATCAGTTTGAAAACGCTCTTGCGCTTGTCTATCTTTTTGTATTTGTAGCAGAAAACGAGCACCGTCGTGGGGACGGGCTGCTTGAGGTAAGCTTCCAGCGCGTCCCAACGGTCGATGAGCTGCGCCTCCTTGACCAGGATGAGTTGGCAGGGCGACATGACGGGGTAGCGTTTGCAACCGGCCATAATCGTCGGCAGGTCGGTTTCCTTTTTCTTGACGTCCTGTCCGTAGAAGACCGCGTAATCGAAATCTTTCTGCGTTTCGTCCAACACCTGCGTGTCGAACGCCTGCGCCAGCATATCGATGTAATACTCCTCTTCGCCCCAAAGGAAATAGACGGGTGCAAATTGCCGTTCCCGGATTTGACGGAGAATTTCGGTATGTTTCGATTCGGCGGCCATAATCTAATGAATCAACGGCTTATGTGTGTTGATCTGTAGTTACGCTTCAAATGGCCCGATGCCTTGGCGCACCACGCTGATTTCGTCTTGCGTGCAGTCCAAAATCGTCGAATATTGGATTTTGCCGATGCCGCCGTCTATGACCAGATCCACCTGCCGGCCGAGCCGGTCGTGGATGAGCGTCGGGTCGGTAAAGTTCTCGGGGTCGGCGTTTTCGTC
This sequence comes from bacterium, assembly GCA_014802725.1. Classification (GTDB taxonomy): domain Bacteria; phylum Bacteroidota; class Bacteroidia; order Bacteroidales; family P3; genus CAMXAS01. Next base: position 128,419 of record JAAVBS010000005.1, on the reverse strand, counting down.
CACGGGCAACGAAATGTTGAGCAGGGGTTCGTCCATGACCTCAAGGATGGATTGCAACACCGGATGTTTCGGCACGCGGATGCCGATTTGCTTCTTCGGCGACTGGAACAGCTTGGGTACCTCGTGGTTGGCGTTCAGGATGAACGTATAGGGGCCGGGCACCAAGCCCTTGATAACGCGGTACATGGGATTGGAAATAGGTTGGGCGAAGCGGGCGAGGTGGCTCAAATCGCGGCAGAGCAGCGTAAAGTTCATCTCGTCCTTGCGTTTGTTCACCAAGGCCGCCACGCGGTCCAAACTGTGGATGTTGGAAAGCGCCGTACCGATGCCGTAAATCGTATCGGTGGGGTAAATCATGATGCCGCCGTTCTGGATGCAGTGTACCAGATGGAGGACTTGCCGTTCCTGTAAGCCGGTTTCAAAAATCCTGAGCAACATAAGCCGATGCCTGTTTGGTTAAAATTTCCGTTTAGACGAAAAAAGGGTAAGCTACTTACATCGCACCGCTACAACCATCGTACCCTTGCTGTCTTCCAACCCTGGGGGATTAAATAGGAGCTGGTCGTGTAAGACTTACCCGATGCAAAAGTAGCACAATTTTTAAATAAGTCAAAAAAAAGCGTGAAATTTCATTTTGCGGGAATATAATGGTATCTTTGTATTCTGTACAAAAGAAACGTATGGCTTTTTCATTCAAACGTCCGCAGAGTAAGCCCGACCGCCGCGCCATCGGCTATGCCGCGGTGTGGGGCGCGCTGACGGCCGTGGCCTTGATCCTGCTTACCGCCATNTGCCGGTCGGCCGGCTACAAGCCCGGTGCGCCGCTCACGTGGATATCCTATACGGTGCTGTTGTTGAGCCTGCTGGGCGCGCCGCTGCATTACCGGCGCCAACTGCCGGCCGACGGGCTGTTCAACACGCGGCAGGCCTATCTGATGTGCGTTTTCCAGGCCCTGCTCATAGCCTGTCTGTTCGTTTTGACGCTCTATGCGTATATACAATGGATAGATCCCGGTTTTATGGCGGATTTCAAGGAACGGCAACGGCTGTATTGGGAACGGATGCCTGACATGGCGGAGCCCGAACGCGTGCAGCGTCTGCAATATGTGGATGCCATGCGGCCCGGGCATATCCTGTGGAACGTATGGGGCGAGATGGTCATGATCGGCGTGCTGTTTCCGCTCCTTATCGCGCTGATGGTAAGAAAACAGAGGTAAAATAAAGATAAAGACTCAACGACATGGATATATCGGTTATCGTACCCTTGTACAACGAAGAAGAATCGTTGCCCGAACTGACGGCTTGGATTGAGCGCGTCATGCAGGCCAACGGCTTCAGTTATGAAGTGTGGCTCGTGGACGACGGCAGCCGTGACGGTTCGTGGGCGGTGGTGGAACGGCTTGCCGCCGCCAATCCGAATGTCAAGGGCATCCGTTTCCGTTGCAATTACGGCAAGTCGGCCGCGCTCAATACGGGTTTCGAACACGCAGGCGGCGATGTGGTCATTACGATGGACGCCGATATGCAGGACAGTCCGGACGAAATCCCCGCGCTCTACCGCATGGTCAAGGACGAAGGCTACGACCTGGTGTCCGGTTGGAAAAAGGTGCGGCACGACCCTAAATCNAAGACGATACCGACCAAACTGTTCAACTGGGCCACGCGCCGGATGTCGGGCGTCATGCTGCACGATTTCAACTGCGGGCTCAAGGCCTACCGCGCCGACGTGGTCAAGGCCATAGAAGTCTATGGCGAAATGCACCGCTACATTCCGGTCATCGCAAGCCGGGCGGGCTTCCGCCGCATAGGCGAGAAGGTGGTGGAGCACCGTGCGCGTCAATACGGCAGCACGAAGTTCGGCGGCTGGAACCGTTTCATCAACGGGCCGTTGGANNTGNTNTCGATNAGTTTTATGAGCCGTTTTTCCAAAAAACCGATGCACTTCTTCGGCAGTTTGGGGTTGCTCATCTTTTTCATCGGCTTCATTGCGGCCTGCGTTATCGGCGCACAGAAGCTCTGGTGCCTGCACCACGGCATTCCGGCGATTTTGGTAACGGACTCGCCGTATTTTTATATCGCGCTTGTCTGCATGATGATAGGCGCGCAGTTTTTCCTGACGGGGTATTTGGGCGAACTCGTCGGCCGCAATTCGCCGACCCGCAACCAATACAACATCCGTCAGACAACCGGTAACGCACGGTAGCCATGCGGTACCGTCCATGGCGGCTGACGGCCGGTTCAACGCTGTTTTTGGACCGGGACGGCGTTCTCAACCGCTGTGTGGAAGCGGGCTTCGTTGGCGGCAAGGAGGCGTTTGCGTTCCTGCCGGGCGTTTTGCCGGCCCTGAAGACGGCCGCCGGCCTGTTCCGGCATATCTTCGTCGTGACCAACCAGCCGGCCGTGGGGGCGGGGTTGATGACGGAAGCGGAACTGACGGCCTTGCACACGTGGATGTGCAAAGAAATAGGGGCGGCCGGCGGCCGGATAGACCGCGTATATAGTTGCACCGCCCTGAAGGCAGCCCGTAGTTTTGACCGGAAGCCGGCCGTAGGCATGGGGTTGCGCGCCCAGCGGGAGTTTCCCGATGTGGTCTTCGCCGATGCGTTCATGGCGGGCGATACGCGGACGGATATGGCCTTCGGGCACCGGCTCGGGATGCACACGGTGCTCATAGGCACCAACCCGGCGGCTTTGGCGCCGCCCTGCCTGGTGGAACGCCGTTACGACAGCCTGGCGGAATTTATAGAAACGATAGCGACGATATGAAAGGACATAGCGGATTTTACAGATGGATAGGCGCGGGGCTGTTGGCCTTGGGCTGTTGGTTCAATGGCGTTTCGGCCTATGCGGCCACGCCCGCCGACACCAACCGTTTGGATGCCAAGGGGCGTAAGCAGGGGCTGTGGGTGCGTCAGGACTCCACGCGCCGTTTGTTTTACGAAGGGCATTTCAAGGACGACATGCCGCAGGGNCGTTTCGTCTATACCGACCAAGAGGGGGTGACCGTGGCCGAGGCCTTTTATTTCCGCGGCGGCTACGCCTCCTACAACCGTTTCTTTTATCCGGACGGCAAACTGCTGTCGGAGGGTTACTATCTGGATAAACAGAAAGACAGCATCTGGACGTATTACCGCGAGGACGGCCGCCGCATCCGCAGCGTGACCTACGAAAACGGCCGTCAGAACGGTTTGGAAACCCTCTATGACGACGAAGGCCGCGTGATGGCCGAAACGCAGTGGTTCCGCGGGCTGCGGCAAGGGCCTTGGTGGAAACGCGAGGCGCAGGGCTATCAGTCGGGTACCTATCGTCTCAACAAGTCACAGGGAGAGTATCAGGCGCTTTATCCCGACAGCGCGCGTTACATCGTCGGACATTACGACGACGGCGCGAAAGAGGGGNTGTGGTCGTTTTACCTGCCGTCGCCCTCCAACCGCCTCTACAAAGAAGAAGATTACCGTCAAAACAAATTGACGGGGAAAAGGCTGTTTCTGCAGGTGGCTGGCGAATTGCGCGTTATCGCCGTCGATACCATCGTGGCCGCGCTCAAGAGCCCGGACGGCATGGGCGATGTCTTTACGCAGGGCGGGGCGGTGCTCAACAGCGACGAATCGTTTGACAACGTATGCCATATCATCGGTTTGGATCAGTTCTTTATGGCGAATGAGAGCGCGTTGGTAGCCTACCGGTTTACGACCGACCTGCGCGAGGCGGACGGCATGGCCGCGCTTGTGCTTTCGGTGCCGTTGCCGTTTCCGGTNTATGNCGAAGAAGATGCCGTACAGCAGCTGAAAAGCGTCTGGAACCGCGCGGCCGTGCCGGCGGAAGACGGGGAGGAGGCCGGCGATGAATAGNCTTGGCCGGCTTTGCAAGCGGTGGCTCGCGTTCGCGTGGGCCTGCCTGTTGGCGGGCGGCGGTTTCGTGCGGGCGCAGAGCGGCGGCTACTCGTTCGAATTCCTCAATATGACGAATCCGGCGCGGCAGGCGGCCTTGGGGGCCGAATTCCTTTCGGTGCGCGACGCCGATATCCAGTTGACGCTGGCCAATCCGTCGCTGATTACGGCCGAGGTTCACAATAACCTGTCGGTTAACTATGTCAATTATTTCAGCGGCATCAACTACGGTTTCGTCTCCTATGCCCGCCATTTCGACAAGGTCGGCAATTTCGCGTTCCACCTGCAGTTCGCCAACTACGGCAAAATCACGACGACCAATGAGTTCGGCGCGGAAACGGGCGAAGCGACGGCCAACGATGCCGCCATTATCCTCGGCTGGGGACGTTCGTTGGATACGCACTTCACAATCGGCGCCAACTTCAAGATCATCGGATCGTTCATCGACCGCTATTCGGCCGTCGGCATGGCCGTGGATGTGTCGGCCACCTATACGAACACCTCGCGCATGTTCGCCGTCTCGTTGCTGTTGCGCAATATGGGCGGGGCGCTCAAGACCTATGGCGGCGATGGCGGCAACCGGATGCCGTTCGAAGTGGCCGTGGCCCTGTCGCAAAAGATACCGCGCGCACCGTTCCGGCTCCTGTTTGAATTCCCAAACCTGCAGAAATGGAATCTGAACTACGACGACCCGTTCGGTTCAACCGACCTTGTGACGGGCGAACCTAAGAAGCGCAGTAAGGCCGGCGACTTTTTCGACGACTTAGGCCGGCATATCGTCGTAGGCTTGGAATTGATACCCTACAAGGGTTTTTATCTGCGGGCGGGCTACAACTACGACCGCGGTCGGAACATGAGCACGACGGGTAAGCCCGGTATGGTCGGCTTCTCGTGGGGCTTCGGCTTCCGCGTCTATAAATTCAACTTCAGNTACGCACGCTCGGCCTACCATTTGGTCGGTTCCCCCAACTACATCAGCCTCTCCATCGACATCGACGCCATCCAGAAAAAAGGCTTCAAGAACATGAAGTGGTACGAGTAGAACTTTTTTCTTAACTTTGCACTATCTTAATAGATTAAATAGTATGAAAACCAAAAAGATTTTAGCGATGGCCTGTCTGCTGTGCGGGGGGCTGTTTGTGGGACACGCCCAAGAGGCAGAGGCCGACACGACCGCTATTGCGATTGACAGCGTGGATATGAACGGGGTACGACATATCGTATCGACGGATTACGAGATTTATAGATTATGGACGACCGATGCGGCCTTTAATTTGAGCTATGCGGACGTACCCGGCGATACGACGCCTTACCGGCTCAACATCGCGTTCAACGAAGGCAAGTTCACAATGGCACCCGGGAAAAACAAACTGATCTTGAAATTGAAAAAGGTCAAGGTGCCGATGGAACTCTACGATACGCGACTGGTCAAACTCGGGCAAAACGATTATGTAGAAGAAGAGACGAAAGACGGCACCTATTATTATATCACGCCCGCCTTTGCCATTTCCGAAGCGCAGATTCAGCAACTGGCCGCAAGCAAAGTCATCAAATTCCGGGTTGTTCATGAACGCGGCAAATTTGACCGGGAAGACAAGGATAACGTGATTCCGGCGGGCCTTAAAACCGCCTACGAGGCCATACAGTTTTTGTTGGCCGCGGATTCGGCGGTCATGACGGATACCGTCGTGCCGGCGGAGCCCGCCGATACGGTGGCCGCGTTGGACACGGTTGTGCCGGAGATGGCTCCGGAACCCGCTATGGAAGAAACGGCTACGGNAATGGAGAACGAAACGGTGGCCGAAGAAACGGAAGACGCGATGGTTGAAAGCGAAGGGGTTACGGAAGAGGCGACGGTAGCCGGGGAGCAAGCGGAAGAAGTTGCCGAAGGGGAAGGCCCGATGGAGGAAACCGAAACCGAAACGGCGGTAGAAGATGCGGAGGCTGAAACCNCCGCGGAAGAAACCGAAGTCTCGGCGGAAGCAGCCACGGATAGTGAAGCGGTGACCGGGGATGAAACGGAAGTTGCCACCGAAGCCGTAGAAGGAACGACAGAAAACTAAAGACGGTCGAATTTAAAAGTATCAAAGCCCCGGGTTGTCCATCAATCCGGGGTTTTTGCTTGATCGGCCAATCGTTTTTTATACAATTGCCAGGAGTTGAACAGGTTTTGCCAGATGATGTAGGATCCCAAGCCGGCGAGCGACAGGTGGGAAAGATAGGCCGCCGCAATCCACATGGCCAACACGATGTTTTTCTGTCCCAAACTCTGTCCGCCGCTGACGCTTTCGCCCGCGGGCGCGCCAAGCCGCTTTCCGATATGGAATTGCAACAGGCACAGTACGCCCGCGCCGCCTAACATAAGCAGTTCCAACAGGCCGGCGTCCTGTTCCGCCACGATGACGGCCGTGGTCTGCGCGGAGGCGAACATCAGGCAGGTGGCCCAAAGGTAAAACGAGATATCGTGATGCTTGGCCATGCCGGCATGGAGTTTGGGCCAAACGGCTTTTAGCACGAAGGCCGTGACGAACGGCCCGATGAGGATCGGCATTACGCGGCACAGGATGCCGAAACAGGCCGTCCAAAAGGACGCATGGCCCGGCATCGGGTGGATAACCGGAAACAGCAGCGGCGCAACAATCGACACCATCACGCTGGAGAGCAACACATAAGACGTGTTTGTAGCCCCGTTGCCACCCAATTTCATCGTTACGACGGCCGAGGCGGCGGCCGTGGGCGCCAACACGCACATCATGAAACATTCGGCCACGGCGGGGTTAAACGGAGCGAACGCGGCGTAAAGCGCCATGCCGCCCGCCAACTGGATGAGCAGAAACCACAGGTGCATGCGTTTGAACCGTATCTCGCGCGGCGAAATGCGGCAGAACGTAAACAACAGCATGAAAAACAGCAGATAGGGNGTAATGAAATTCGCTTTCGGCAGCCATCGGTAACCGGCCACCCCGAACAGGATGGAAAGCAGCAACGCCCAGTTCTTGATAAAGTTTATGATTTGCATAGTTAGATGACAATATGCCCCGCAAGGCGTGACAGAAAGATCTTGATGTCACGCCTTAGTACCCCCGACGGGAATCGAACCCATATTTAAAGTTTAGGAAACTTTCGTTCTATCCGTTGAACTACAGGGGCTTCTTTATTTCAAACACGTCTTTATCAAACGCAACAGGTTTTCCGTAATATAGGGCAATTGTTCCTCATCCAATTCGGTGTGCATCGGCAGCGACAGCACGCTGTCGCAAAGTTTTTCCGCCACGGGGAAGTCGCCGTCCCGGTACCGTGCGTCCCGATAGGCTTTCTGCTTGTGGAGCGGCACCGGGTAGTAAACCGCGGCCGGAATGCCGGCTTCCTTTAAGGCGGCTTGCAGCGCGTCCCTATCAATCGCATCGTCCAACCGCAACGTGTACTGGTGGAAGATGTGCGTGGCGTAGGGGGCGCGCACGGGCGTCTTTAACCATTCGCAACCGGACAGGGCCCGGTCGTAAAAGTCCGCGGCACGGCGGCGCGCGGCGTTGTAAGCATCCAAATGCGGCAGCTTGACGTCCAACACGGCGGCCTGCAACGTGTCCAAACGCGAGTTGCAACCGATTTCATCGTGGCGGTAGCGCACCTTCATGCCGTGGTTCACGACCTGCCGCAGTTTCCCGGCCAAACGGTCGTCTTGCGTAAAGAGCGCGCCGCCGTCGCCATAGCAGCCGAGGTTCTTCGACGGGAAAAACGACGTACAGCCTATTTCGCCCATCGTGCCGGCCTTGCAGCGGCGGCCGTCGGGAAACGTATATTCGGCCCCCGTGGCCTGACAGGCATCCTCGATTACATACAGCCCGTGTCGGTGCGCGAGGTCGAGGATTTCCCGCATCGGCGCGCATTGCCCGAACAGATGCACGGGGACGATGGCCCTGGTGCGCGGCGTAATCGCGCGTTCGACGGCCGCCGGGTCGATGTTGAACGTGTCGGGCGAAACATCGACCAATACGGGGGTGAGCCGCAAGAGCGCGATGACTTCGGCCGTGGCGGCGAACGTAAAGTCCGTTGTGATGACCTCGTCGCCGGGCTGTAATCCCAACGCCATCATGGCGGCCTGCAACGCATCGGTGCCGTTGCCGCAGGGAATGACGTGCCGAACGCCTAAATAGTCGGCCAAGTTGGACGCAAAGCGTGCCACGTCGGGGCCTTGTATAAAAGCGGCCTGCGCCAATATATCGGCCCAGCGGGTTTCTAGCTCCGCCGCTATCTTGCGGTATTGCCGCCGCAAGTCAACCATCTGTATCGGTTCCATCCCGGTATCGCTTTTCCGTATTTTCTTTTTACGGAAGTGCAAAGGTAGTTTTTTTTACTTTCTTGGCAAAAAGGCTGAAAAAACTTAAATTTGTGCGACCCTATAATTTTTTACGCTTATGCAGGAACGTCTGCTGATTATCGATTTCGGCTCTCAATACACCCAGTTGATTGCGCGAAAGGTGCGGGAAAGCAATGTCTATTGCGAAATCCACCCGTTTCATAAACTGCCGCCGCTGACTAAAGACGTCAAGGGCGTCATACTGTCGGGTAGCCCGTATTCCGTCAACAATCCGGAAGGGCCTAAACCGGACTTGAGCGTTTATCGCAAGCATATTCCCGTGTTGGCCGTCTGCTACGGCGCCCAATATCTGGTTTATACAGAGGGCGGATGTGTGGCCTCGGCGGCGCACCGCGAGTACGGCCGCGCGCAGTTGACTTATATGGACCGCCAGTGTCCGCTGTTTGCCAACGTGCCGGACAACAGTCAGGTGTGGATGTCGCACGGCGATACGATTACCNAAATGCCGTCCGCTTTCAAGCTGATTTGCAGCACACCCACCGTGGAGGCGGCCGGTTTCAAGATAGAGGGCGAGGAAACCTATGCGTTGCAGTTCCATCCGGAAGTCTATCATTCGACCGACGGCCTCGTCATGCTCAACAATTTTCTCAAGACCGTCTGCGGTTTTACGGGCGACTTTACGCCGGAACATTTTGTGGAAAGCACGATTCCGGCCCTGCGGGAACAGATAGGCGACGGACAGGTTATCCTCGGTCTGTCGGGCGGGGTCGATTCCACGGTGGCGGCCGTATTGCTCCACAAGGCCATCGGCGACCGTCTGCACGGCATCTTCATCGACAACGGCCTGCTGCGCAAGAACGAATATGAAGAAGTGCTCGCGTCGTTCGCGGGCATGGGCATCCGCGTCAAGGGCGTGGACGCGTCCCAAACGTTTTACGCCGCGCTCAAGGGCGTGACCGACCCCGAAGCCAAGCGCAAGGCCATCGGCAAGACGTTTATCGAAGTGTTCGAGCGCGANGCCAAGGCCATCGAGGGCGCTTCGTTCCTGGCGCAGGGCACGATTTACCCNGACGTCATCGAGTCGGTGTCGGTCAAAGGGCCGTCGATGACCATCAAGTCGCACCACAATGTGGGCGGCTTGCCCGAAAAGATGAACCTCAAGATTGTGGAACCCTTGCGCACGCTTTTCAAAGACGAGGTGCGCCGCGTGGGCAAGAGCCTGAACATAGACCCGAAACTGNTGGGACGCCATCCGTTCCCGGGGCCGGGGCTGGCCATCCGCATATTGGGCGAGGTAACGGCNNAAAAGGTCAAANTGTTGCAGGAAGCGGACGCCATTTATATCGACGCNTTGCGGCGGCATGACCTCTACGACAAGGTTTGGCAGGCCGGCACGATTCTGTTGCCGATTTATTCGGTGGGCGTGATGGGCGACGAACGCACCTACGAACAGGTCGTGGCCCTGCGNGCCGTACAGTCCATCGACGGCATGACCGCCGACTGGAGCCCGTTGCCGCACGAGGTATTGGCCGAAATTTCCAATGCCATCATCAACAAGGTACGGGGCATCAACCGCGTGGTCTATGACATCAGCTCCAAACCGCCATCCACGATAGAGTGGGAATAAGCNAATNTNGGATGAAAATGTTTTCTGCAAAACAGGTGTACGGGCTGCTGAGCCTGCTATGGACGTTGAGTCTGCTGCCGTTGCGGGCGCAGACACCGGCGGAGGANGTCCGTCCGGTTTCGACCTTCGTACCGGCGCCCGTCACGGTCTCGGCCGAGTTCGATACGCTCAACGGCGTACTTTACCGCGTGCACGTNGTGCAGGGCGGCCATACGCTGTATTCGATCGCGCGGGCCTATAACGTCGGGCGGCACGAAATCCTGAAAGGGTCGTTGGGCGATACCGTGCGCGTAGGGGAGCGGCTGTATATCCCNTGCAAGGACACCCTNATGCCGGCCGTTGATACGGTCACGCCCGCAGAGGCCGCCACCNCCCGGCCGGCTATCGACACGGCCTCTGTCTTGACCGACGGGCCGTCGGTTTCGGACACCGCCGTTTGGGAAACGGCGNTGGACACACTTGGGGCGTGCGATACCCTCGGCATTAACCTCGAAAACGAGCCCCGCCTTTTCCTTTGGGGCAACGACACGGTCAATTTAGACGAAACATCCACAAAAATATTGTGGGACAGCCTGTTCGCGCAGTTGAAGGNAAAGGAAACCCTTTCGGTCTCCATCCTGTTGCCGCTCTATCTGAACGATACGAACGAACCNCCGCGTTCCTACACCTATCTGCCGTTTTTGGAAGGTTGGCTGACCGCTTACGGCGAANGGCTCCTGGCGGCGGACGACAACGACAGCGCGATGCCGGAAATCCGTTATCGGGTATGGGACGTGACCGACAGTCCCGCCTCGGTTGACCAAGCCTTGAACGACCCGGCCCTGGCGCAGGCCGANTTNCTNATNGCCGCTGTATATACCAAAGTNTTCGATACGATNCGCCGTTTTGCGGAGGCGCACCGCTTGCCGCTGATCCATCCGTTGACCGAACAGGATTCGACGGCCGTCGGCAACCCGTTCTTCATCCAATGTATGCCGGCTTACGAGACGCAGGCCGATGCCATGGCGCGTTTCCTCAAACGCGAGTTCGCACCGGAAAAATACCGCTACGTGCTGTTCGACGATTCGACGGCCTTTTTCCGTAAACGCGCGCAACGCCTGATGGACGGCTTGAACGCCGATACCAACGTGGCTTGTGACCTGCGTTATTACAGCCTTTCGCCGGCGCGGATGGGGCAGCTGGAGTCCGTCTTCGACACGATGTTTCCCGCCAAGCGGGCCAAGCCGACCGTGTTCATCGGTTGCACCGACAAGGAAATCGCNTTGNTGAACANGCTCATCGCCTTGCGCAAGACNNCCGGNACGGCCGAGAAAATCTTTATCGGCCCCTCGCGTTGGATGTCGTTCACCAAAATCGAACCGGAATATTTCAAGCAAATCCGCCTNATNTGCCANCAACCGTTTTATTGGGACAAGGATAGCGAGACCTCGCTCCGTTTTGAGCGGCATTATTTCGAACATTTCGGCGTATTGCCGTCGGATTTGGCCTATAAGGGCTATGCCTGTTTCAATTGGTTTGCGGCCATGTCGCGCAACGGCGATGTGGCGGCCGATATGTCCNCGGGTTGCCGTTGGCAAACGCGCACGGCGGGCGGCTGGGGCAACACGCGGCTGTTCTTTTTGGAACTGAAAGGCCATGCGTTTGAATTGTGGCCCGAACCTGAACCTGAACCTGAACCTGAACCTGAACCGCAGGAAGATACCACCCCCCTGGAAACCGGCATCGAAACGGTCGGAGAGGAGATGGAAAACACGCAATCGGAATAAATCACTCGGAATATGAAAAAGATAAACTTGACCTTCTGCCTGCTGGGCATGGCGATATTCGGCTTAAGCCGGGTTTCGGCCCAGGAAGCGGTCAAACCGTTCAAAGGCACGATTCAATATAAAATCACCTACGGGGGCAATATGCCGGCCGAACAGGTGGCGCAAATGCCGCAGGCGGCCGAAATCAAGATTTCGGACACCAAACTGCTTATGCGCACCGAGGCGGCCACGGCCATCCTCAACGCCGACGAAAACCGCGCCTACAACTTACTCAACCTCGCACGCATCGGCTTGGGTAAATACGTCATTATGGAGACCCTGGACGATATGCGCGATACGGGCGATGTGCGGAACTACGTGCTTCAACCCACGGGTGAGACGAAAACCATTCATGGCTATACGGCTAAACAAGCCGTCGGTTCCTATCAGACCCCCCAAGCGGATATGTCGTTCGAAATCTATTATGTGGAAGACTTCTGNCCGTCCTTTTTCAATTATGTGGAAGGCTCTTTCATCGGCTTGGAAGGCTTTCCGCTGGCTTACAGCGTGACAATGAAAAACCACATGCAAGACATGACGTTGACCACGGTATTTACGCCGGAGAGCCTGCAATACGGCGAAACGGATCCCNAAACCTTCAACATTCCGAANACTTACCAGTCTGTGAGCGAAGACGAACTGCGGCAGATTGTGGAGGAATTCATGTCGGCTTTCGAATAAAAAAACGAGTAACAAATCATAAAACCTTATACGTATGAAACGTTTATTCTCAATAGGCCTCGGCCTGTTAGGGCTTTCTTTCGCGATCGCCATGGCCCAGGAAACGCCGACCTTGGTTTCGACCCAGGCGCAGAACCGCAAAATTCTGATAGAGGAATACACGGGTATCGGTTGCGGCAACTGCCCGCGCGCGCACCGGACCTCCAACGGCATCGTGGCCGCCTATCCGGGTCAGGCTTTCGTTATCAATATCCACCAAGGATCTTATGCCAAAAATAAAATCCCAGATCTGACGACCGCTTATGGCGATGCTTTATATAATCAGAGCGGTGCCAGCAGTTTCGGTTATCCGGCCGGCACCATCAACCGCCATTATTTCGAAGACAACGATGCGATGTATATCATCGATAACAAATGGGCCACCACGGCCCCGAAAGTGCTGGACATGCCGTCGTATGTTAATGTAGGGGCCAAGGCGTCGATCGATTGGGCCACGCGCAAACTGACGGTGGATGTAGAGGTTTACTATACGGCCACGCCTGAAGCCGCTTCCAACTATGTCAACGTCGCGTTGTTGCAGGACTATATTCCCGGTCCGCAAGAAGGTATGGCTTCCAATCCCGCCCAAGTCATCGATGGCCGATACAGCCATATGCATGCGTTGCGGGACTTCCTGACCGAACAGTGGGGGGATCAAATCACCGACTTGGCGGCCGGCAAACTCATCACAAAGACGTATGAGAAAATATTGCCGGAAAGCATCAAGGATGTGGACTTGAAATTGGAAGATTTGTCGGTCATTGTCTATGTCGTTGAATCGCATACGGAAATCATGAACGCCTGCCATGCGGACATGACCCATATCGGCGCACCGGCGCATGTCGTCCACCTGCTGAAGGCGGAACAACTGCCCTATATGGCCTGCTCGTCGGAGGGAAAAGCCNTGTTGCGTATGGCCAACATGATTGGCGAAGATGAAATTGAAACCCTTACGTTGGAAGCCGTTTCCGCCGCCGGCGGCGGCACACAGAAAATTGAACTGACGCCGGCCGATTTTACCGTCGGCACGGATATGTCGGTTGAAGTAGGACCGTTTCCCATCAATGTAAACCAACGCGATAACGTCACGTTCCGTTTGACGGAAGTCAATGGCGAGGCCTATACCTGGAAAGAAAACAATACAGTCACGACCCCGATGGTCAAATGGGTCGGTTCTACGGCCGCCGGACCGGTGACCTTGAATTTGGTCCAAGACCAATTCGGAGAAGACATCACGTGGACGTTGACGAAAGACGATGAAACCNTNCAGANCGGCGGNCCGTANCGNNNNTTGNNCAANCCCGGCACACGCGACAATGTCACTGTGTTGAGTGAAACGGCGGCCTTGGGTTGTTATGTACTGACGGTTTATGATAAAAACCGAGACGGCATCCATTCGGATAGGGGTGACGGTTATATCGAACTCAAGGATGCCGCCGGCACGGCATTCCTTACGATGGACGGCCAATATACGGACGAGGTTCAGATTTGTTTCAGCGTAGCGGGTGTGGCCAACGAAAGCGCCACGGCGGCGGCCTACGGCCTGTCCATCCGCCCCAACCCGGTATCCGGCACCGACGCCGAGCTGTACTTTACAACGACACAGGCCGAAACCCTGTCGGTGGCGATTTACAGCCTGAGCGGCGTCCGTATGGGCGAAACGCTGCGCTACACGGTTGAAACCGGGGCGCAACGGCTCACGTTGCCGACGGCGCAACTGCAAAGCGGTCTGTATGTCGTTATCGTAAACGGGGAAGACGGCCGCCGCGCGGCCAGCAAACTCGTGGTTCGATAGGGATAGCGCGGCCCGAAAGAAAAAAGGCTTGATGTGAAAACATCAAGCCTTTTTCTTTTGGTAGCGGGAACGAGAGTTGAACTCGTGACCTCCGGGTTATGAATCCGACGCTCTAACCAACTGAGCTATCCCGCCGAAAGAGGGTGCAAAAGTAGCGTTAAATTTTCAAAAAAGCAAATGCGCGGCGGCCGCACGTTCATTCCGCCACCAGCCAAAGCCCGACCGAAGCGGCGTTGCCGTTGAAATCGGTGGCCGTCACNACCAANCGGTAGAGGCGGCCGGGNTCGGCCACCAGGCANCCNCCGTCCCGGTAGTGCGTATAGGGNGTATAAGGATGGCTTTCGTCCACGCGGCTCAGNTCGATACGGCCGCCGTGTGCGCTGTAATAAGCTTGGTCGATATGCGTGTTGACGGTGCCGCTATGGCGCAACGGCATGGAATCCAGGCGGTAGTGGGCGATCGTGTCGCCATCGATGCAAAACGTCAGCGTGTAGAGGCCGTAATGGAATTTGAGCCGTTCGATGCTGTCCAAGGCTTCGAGGCCGAAGCCGATGCGGCCGCGNANNCGGCANCTGTCGGGCNGTTCCGCCACCGCNCGNTAGAACGGGNCGTTTTGGCCGTCCACCGCNCTGAGGCNNTCCATCGGGTAGAGGGCCAACGTGCGGAGCANGGGGGCGGTACGGTCGGCCACCGTCCAGCCCTTCANACANGGGTTNATNAGGGNNGCCGTGGCNTCNTCCGCGCCGCTGCGCCATTCAAAATGCAGGTGCGGGCCGCCCGAAGCGCCGGTNTTGCCCGAATGCGCGATGACCTGTCCCCGNNGTACCGGCATCGTCCANTCNTCNACGATAATNTCGGCNTCCTGCCGCGTTTTGGGCATCTTCAACCCGCGNNCGCGCAGCAGGCGCGTNACCGCCGGATGGAAACGCGACAAATGCGCATAGACGCTGACCTGTCCGTCTTTATGCCGTACGTACAGCACCTTGCCGTACCCCTTGGCCGAAAGGCCGATGCGGTAGATCTCGCCGGCTTCCACGCTGCGCACGCGCAGGCCGCCGTGCTGGTGCGTGCGGAAGTCCAGGCCGCCGTGATAGTGCGTGCGCCGCAGTTCGGCAAAACCGCCGGCAATCTGCGGGCGGATGAAAAGCGGGTAGAGCAGGGTATCGGTCGTGGCGCGCGGACCTTTGGGCGCGGCCTGCAGCGTGCCGCCCGCCAATAGCAACACGCAAAGGATATAACGTAAACGGTTGGGTTTCATAAATCGCTATCAGTGTCCGCGGCCTTTCTTAGCCTGCTTGCGCAACCGGTCCAAGAAAGGCGAGCGGTAATCGTTGGTTTTAAGGTAGTTCGCTATGAGTTCCGCTTCCGCTTCGCGGCCGTCTTCGAGGCAGACCTGCAGATAGGAAACGAGGAGCGGGAAATTGTGTTCAAACGTCAGACGCGCAAACAGGGTGGTGACGTCTGAAACATACGCGCCCATGGCCTGCCGTGCGAAATAGGCGTCGGCCGCCAGTTCCTGACGGATAAAACCGAGGCTGTCGTGCGCCAGCAAAAGCGTTTGCGCCGTATCGGACATCAGGCGGTAGGTGTGCAGATGCGCCCCTTGGCGGCGCAACACCGCCAGGGCCGCCGTATCCGACAGGCAGGATTGGCCGTCCATCCGGTCGGCTTCATACAGGGCATCCACCTCCGAGAGCAACTCGGCCACCGAATCCGCGCGGCCGAAATTCAACTGGCGGCGCGCTTCGCGGAGTTTATCCTCCCAATTACGCCGCAGTTGGCGGCACAGCAACTGTTTCCTCTGTTCCTCAAAGCCGTCGAGCAGGCTGTAAAGCGGGGTGCGGTTGTCCGCTTCCGCCTTTTCCACCAACGCCAAAGCGCGCCGGTACAGGCTGTCGCTCTGCGTCAGGTCGTTCTGCCAAAGCCGGTATTGCGCCTTGTTCAACAACTGTTCGACGCACAGGCGTTCGTTGGCCGCCATTTCCGCCAAAAAGCCGGCCGACGTGCGGACCGGATAGGCGCGGCGGATGGAATCGCCCATCGCATAGGCTTCCTGTGCCGCGATGAACTGGCGGTTGGCCTTGTAGAGCCGCGCTTGTTCCACATAGGCGTCCCATTGTTTTTGAGCATAGGCCAACGNCCACTTCTGCTGTTGGATGGAGGCCGGTTCGGAATGCGAGACCGCCGTTTGGGTGCTGGGCACCGTCGGTTGTTCAAGCGGGGCCGGTGCCGGTGCTGTGCCCACAGNGGCGGGGAGGTCTGCCGCCGCCAGCTCAGGTATTTCCGTTCCGNGGGCTTCCAGTGTCTGCGCCACGGNTNCAGGCNCGGCNCCGGACNGAGCCACCGGTTCAGCCGTCGTCTTCGGGGCGGTCGCCACAACCGCCGTTTCCACATCGTCCAGCTCCGTTTGCGCCAGGTTCAATTCCGCCGCCACATCATAGACGTTAGCCGGCACGGGCGGCGGCACCTTTAGGCCGGTACGCGCCGTAATGGTATCCACCATCGCGGCGTAGTAGGCCCGTTCGTCCTCATCGGCATAGCGCATAAAGCGGGTGTAGTCGTTCAGAATCCGGTCCAACAGCANNAGGCTGCGGTCCACGCCGCTCATATATTGCACATGGCGGCGGTAATAATCGTGCGCCGACAGGGCCTGCCGTTGCGCTTGCTGGTACAGTCCGCGTTCAAAGGCTTTTTCGGCCACGGCGTAATAGGAACTGAAAATACCTTGATAAGCCGTATAGAGCAGGTTGCGTTCGCGGTGCGGCAGATAGAACAGCGGAAATTCAGGCANCAGCTGGCGGCGCATCGCCTCGTACAGCGTAATCGCGTCTTGGTAGAGCCCGTCGGCCATCAGGTTTTCGATGTATGCCAGCAGTTTGAGGTAGAGCCCGTTGCCCAAGGCCCGCACTTTGGGNTGCCAGCCCAAGGGCGGCAAGGTGGCGTTGGCGTAGGCGAGGCAGGCCGTCCAGTCGCCCGTCTGCGAGGCCGTGCGTTGGAGTTGCGTCCAATGGAACAGGACGGCGCGGACAAAGAAACGGTTGTGCGTCAAGGCCTGCGCAATGGACTTGTCGGCCTGCGCCCAGTCGGGCGTTTGGGCGTTCAACGCCTGCAAGGCCTGTAAATAGTAGAGGCTGTCGATATACGACCGCCGGTAATCGACGGCCTGCCGTTTGGCGGCCATCAGGCGCGCCAGGTCGTCCGGAATGTCCGTACCCGCCTGCAGGCGGTAGTAACGGTAGCAATCGCTTTCGAGTTCCGACAGCCGGCAGTCGGTCTGCGCCAACAGCGCCAACGTCCGCACGTCGAGGCTGCGGACGCTTTCCATATAGCGTTCGTAGCGCGCTTCGGGCGTCAGCGAATCGAGGGGCGGGG
>JAAVBS010000005.1:0-110887 GCA_014802725.1 bacterium | reverse complement strand
TGCCCGTTCAGNGNCNNGGACTGCGCCGAAGCCAANCCNCAGNAGCCCANNCNNANCCATGCNNTCANACGGAAACGGCTCAGGCGCATGGCTTCGGTCTTGAAGGTTTGGCGGCTTCCGTCCGCTCGGCCGCCTGTTCGTAGGCATGCAGGATGCGCGTGACGATGGGATGGCGCACNACGTCTTCGGCCGACAGTTCCACAAAGCCGATTTCNGGCACGCCGGCCANTATTTTCAGTGCGTGCAACAGGCCGGAGGGCTGTTTTTCGGGCANGTCGATCTGCGAGGTGTCGCCCGTGATGACGAATTTGGCCGCGCGTCCCATACGCGTCAGAAACATNTTCATCTGCATGCGCGTGGCGTTCTGCGCCTCGTCCAAAATGACGAAAGCCTTGTCTAACGTGCGGCCGCGCATAAACGCCAGCGGCGCGATTTCGATAACGCCTTCCTCCATGTAGCCCAANAGTTTCTGATAGGGCAGCATATCCTTGAGCGCGTCGAACAGCGGCTGCATATAGGGGTCGAGTTTCTCGCGCATNTCGCCGGGCAGAAAGCCCAGGTTCTCGCCGGCTTCCACGGCCGGCCGGGTCAGGATGATGCGCTTGACCTCTTTGTTTTTGAGGGCGTTCACGGCCAAGGCCACGGCCGTATAGGTTTTGCCGCTCCCGGCCGGCCCCACGGCAAACACCATGTCTTTTTCGCCCACGGCCGCCGCCAGGGCGCGTTGCCCCGCGGTCAACGCCCGGATCTGCCGCCCGCCGCTGCCGGCCACGAGAATCGTGTCGGCGGCCGCCGGCGTCGGTTCGGCCGGTTCTTCCGCCTCCTGTTCGAAAATACGTTCGATATCCTTTTCCGTCAGCCGGTTCATGCGGTCGTAATGCCACAGCACCAACTTCATTTTCTGTTCAAAATCGGCCAGATGCGCCGGGTCACCCACGGCTTTGAGCAGATGTCCCCTGAGAATGACGCGCAACTGCGGGAAATGCTTCCGGATGCCGTCCAGTTTTTCTTCGGCCAAACCGAAGAGTTCCTTGGGGTCGGCCGACTGAATTTCGATAAACGTTTCGCTCATATGACAAAATTAACACAAATTTTGATAAATGCCCACCAAATGATTATTTTTGCAGAAAGAAGGAATCTTCTCATGCCGATTGTCACACTGCTCAGCGATTGGGGACTGGCCGACCACTACGTGGCCGCCGTCAAGGGCCGTTTGTACTGCGAATGGCCGGACGTGCGCATTGTCGATATCTCGCATCAGATTCCGAAGTATATCGATACGGTGGCCGCCTATGTGCTCAAACAGGCCTATCCGTATTTTCCGCCCGGCACCGTGCACTGTATCTGCATCAATGACATCGCCACGCCCAAACGGCCGCATATTGTGGTTTACGAAGGCGGTCAGTATTTTATCGGGGCCGACAACGGCATCTTTCCCAAATTGTTTGACCACAAGCCGGCGCAGGCTTGGCGCATCATGCTGCCGTCCGACAGCGAAACGGCCACGTTCCCGGCTCTCAACCTGTTCCCGATGGCGGCCGTCCATATCGCGCAGGGCGGTGACCCGGCCGAAATAGGCGAACCATACGACTGGCAGGGGCAGAATTTCAGCCTGCGCGCCAATGTGGCCTATATCGACCCCGACTACGACGCAAACGGCCTGCAGGTGGGCGCCCGCATCATAGGGGAGGTCATCTACACCGACGGTTACGGCAACGGTGTTACGAATATCGGGCGGCCATTGTTCGAAAAGGTCCGGGCCGAATTCCCGCATTTCGAAATCCGCTTGCGTTCCTACGACGCCCACCGCGGCAAACAGCCGCTCAACCGCATCAGCCGCACTTACGGCGAGGTACCCGAGGCCGACCTCTGCGCGCTGTTCCTCGACAACCAGCTGTTGGAAATCTCGCTGAACCGCGCGTCGGCCGCGCAACTCATCAACCTGAAGCTCAAAGCTTCGGTCACCATCCATTTCAAAGCCTAANNCCTTTAACGCAGCCCCATGTTCGCCATCGTCAAAAAAGAAATCCGCTCGTTTTTCGCCGGCGCTTCGGCCTACCTCATAGGGGCGGTGTTCCTCGTGCTCAACGGTTGCGTGCTGTTTGTCCTGCCAACGCCCTATAATCTGTTTGACAGCGGTTTTGCGGCTATGGACGGCTTCTTTGAATGGATGCCGCTCGTGTTCCTGTTCCTGATTCCCGCGCTCTGTATGCGCAGTTTTGCGGAGGAGAAGAAAGCCGGCACGCTCGAAAGCCTGCTCACGCGCCCCGTATCGGAGGCGGCCATCGTGGGCGGCAAATGGCTGGCCGTAGGCATCCTGTTGCTGCTGTTCCTGTTGCCGGCCTTCCTTTATAGATATTGTATGGCGGAGTTGGCCACGCCGCCGGGCAACATCGACCGCGCCGCGTTTTGGGGCGCTTTTATAGGCGTGTGGCTGCTGGGGGCGGTGTTTATCTCCATCGGGCTGTTCCTGTCCGCCTGCACGCGCAACCAAATGATGGCGTTCATCCTGTCGGCGGCCGCCTGCGCCGTGTTCTACTGGGGCTTTGACGCGCTCTCGCGCCTGCCGCTCTTAGGCCGCATCGACCTGCAGACGGCCTCGCTGGGGCTGCGGCATCACTATCTGTCGCTGAGCCGCGGCGTGCTCGACATCCGCGACATCGCCTATTACATCATCCTGTCGGCCATTTTCTTCGCGCTCACCGTCTGGCGCATCGCGCGGCAGAAACGCAGCCTCAAACGGCCGGCCATCCGGCTCCTGTGCGCCATCCTGCTGTTGGGCGTCACGGCCGTCGAATGGGGCGGGCGATGGGATCTGACGGCCGACAAACGCTACACGCTGTTGCCGGTTTCAAAAGACATCCTCAAACAGAAAGCATCGCCCGTGTTCGTCAAGGTCTATCTGACGGGCGACCTGCCGGCCGCGTTCAAGCGCATGGAAAAGAGCCTGCGCGAGCTGCTTGACGAATTCCGCCGCTACCGGCCCGACCTGCGCTACCGTTTCATCGACATCTACGACGCCGAGGCCGCCAAGCGCGACGCGCTCATCCGCGAGCTCATGGAAAAGGGCCTGCAACCCACCCAGCTCGAAGTCAAGACGAAAGAGGGCATGAACCGGCGGCTGATTTTCCCGTGCGCGGAGCTGACGATAGGCGACAAAACCCTTCCGCTCAACCTGTTGCAACCCCAACTGGGCCAAGACGCCCAAAGCACGCTCAACCGCAGCGTCGAAAATCTGGAACTGCAACTCATCCAAGCCATCCGGCTGTTGGAAGACCCGCCCGCGCAGCGCGTGGCCTTTCTCGAAGGGCAGGGCGAATGGCCGTTCAGCCGCACGCTGTCGGTGGGCAAGGCGCTGAGCCTGTTCTACCGCACCGAACGCTGGGCCTTCGGCGACACGACGCCGCTCAACGCCTACGACCTGCTCATTATGGCGCGTCCCACCGAGGCCTTTTCCGACTTGGAGAAATACCGTATCGACCAGTATATCATGCAGGGCGGCAAGATGCTGTGGCTCATNGACCCCAGCAACGCCCGTCTGGACTCGTTGCGCCGCAAGGAGGAGGACTTGGCCTTGCTCTATCCGCTCAACTGGGAGGAAGTCTGGTTCCGCTACGGCTTCCGTGTGCGCAACGAGGCGGTTTTGGATTTGAACGCCTGCCCGTCGCCCGTCGTGACCGGTTATATGGGCAGCCGCCCGCTCATCGAATTTATCCCGAACGTCTATCGGCCCGTGTTGATGCCGGCCGATTCGGCCATAGGGCGGCAGATGGAGCCGCTGTGCGGCGAGTTCGTGGCCGGTATCGACACCATCGCCAACGGCCTGGTCAAGCGGCCCTGGTTGCAGACCTCGGCCTATACGCGCCGCATCCCGTTGCCGCACGTCATCTCGGCCGACCTCATGCGCGAACAGTTGGAGCCGGAGCAGTTCACGGGCGGCGTGCAGACCGTGGGCTGGTGGATAGAGGGCGTGTTTGAGTCGGCCTTCAAGGCGCGTCGCCCCGAAACCGCCGATGCGGCCGCGTTCCGGGCGCAGAGTGAACCCACGGCCATGGTCGTTATCGGCGACGGCAACCTGATCCGCAACGACTTCGACNCGCGGAGCGGGGAGGCCTATCCGGCCGGATTCGACGCCTATGCCGGCCGTCTGTACGGCAACCAGGACTTTCTGATACGCACCGTCCATCTGCTCTGCGGCCATCCCGAATGGATTCCGCTGCGGGAGCGGCAGATNGCCTGGCGGCTGTTGGACGCCACGCGCGTGGAGGCGACGCGTTCCCGCTGGACGCTGCTCCTCATCGGCCTGCCGCTCTGCCTGCTCGGCGCGCTCGGATTCGGCCTCAACTACCTGCGGAATAAACGCTTTAAGTAACCGTGTCTAAGAAGTTAGCGAACAACATATTAATTGCTGTTGGCATCGTGGTGCTTATCGCGGTGGCCGCCTTGGTTTACTTCCGCTGGCAGGGGCGGCAACGCACGCCCGAACTGACGGTGCCGACGGCCGATATCGCCGAACTCCGCTTCCGCGTCAACGACACCGTTTTCAAATTATACCGCTTGGATGACGTTTGGATGCTGAGCCATCCGGCCTATGCCGCGCCCGTGGCGGCCGACGAGGTGGCCGTGGAGACGCTCTTGGATAACCTCCGCCACTGGGAGGTGCGGGGCATCGCGACGGCGGAGGCCTTGGATTCCATAGTGAAGGACACGGATAATCATGCGCAGGGCCGCCTGCGGATTTACACGCGCGGCCGCTTCGGCGGTCTGCATCCCGTATGGCGGGGCCGTTGGCTAAAGGCCGACCGCCGGTTGTATCTGAAAGANAGCCGCCGGCTTTACAGCCGCCTCTACGACCCGCGGCAGACGGACGGGGGCGGGGAAGCCGCCTTGGCCGCCGACTTTACGGCCGACGCCCGGCACTGGCGCAACCGCTGGATTTGCCACTACTATTATTATGANNTCGCAAGGGCCGAATGGCNGGNNGCCGANGGCCGNCNCNNCGTCTATACGNNCGANGCCGCNCAANCGCAACCNNCTCAGAATCAAACCGCCGCCCTNTCGGCTTTCCGNGGCGTGTATTTCGACCGCTATGCCGAAGCCGCCGACAGCGCCGCGCTGCGGGACGCGCTGAGCCNCCCGGCCGCCGCNCGCTTNNCGGTGGTCTCCACNNCCNGCNACCGCACCCAACTCGANGCCTATACGCTCTACGACACGGCCGGCCNNGCCGACTGGTTCCGCCTCTGCGGCATTTTGGAAAAGCNGCCCGCCGANGGGGNCACGCCCCGGGCGGCGGCCTCCCGCGACACGGTCTTNCTGTCTTACCAACTCCTCGACCGCCTCCGCGCGGCGCTGGGNACGATAGGNGAAACGCGGAGCAATGAAACTTCAACCGGAATATAAACCATCAAATTACTACGNCCATGAAAAANNANAANTTATTGACNCTTTGGGCGAAACGCGCGGTTCCCGCATTGGCATTGGCGGCAATGGTATTACCCGCATGTGAAAAACCCGTGGAACAACACGATGTTACGATACCGTTTTATGAGGATAACAATAACAACAAAGAATTAGAAGATGCATCATTGCGTGATTATGCTGCTGATAAAACCGTCCGTAATATATAGCAGTTGCTCCTGGTGAAAAATTTACAAATTATGGGCCAAATAATATTTCTCGGTTGCGTTTATTTTTAGAAAACAAGATGGATATTTCATCAAAAATATCTGGTCGCGGTAATTTTGAATTCAAACCGGGCGTTTGTACATACGGAGATAGCTTGGATTTTGTTAAAATGGGATTTACGGTTAATCAACAGAATCAATAAAGCGCAATAAGCCCCGCAGGAATGCGGGGCTTATTTGTATCCGCCGGCGGCCTATCGCAACTCCGCTTGCACCCACTCGATCATATCCAATTTGATAAGTTGCCACACTTTATGTTTCAGGCAACGCGGATCAACCTCGGTGTCGGCGCGCGAGAAATCCGTCAAGCCGGCTATCGCTTGGGGGCGGTTCGCCGTATAAGGATTCCTTTCTTCATACCAATCCAGCATCTGAGATAGCGTATGGCGTTCATGCAATTCATGCAAATCCCAAAAATCCTTTTTGCGACCACCCGAAGCCACCACTTCCAATTTCATCGCGATGATGTCCGCCTCATCCGTCAACCGGATGCCGTCTTGTTGCACAGTCGGTCGAATGAACGGGTCGGTATAGAATAAATCCACCTTCACATTGTTATTCCTATCCGCCCCAACGATATACGAGGCTCCGAATCCGACCGGGTCTCCGCAATCGCCGGCACAATAGGGGAATTGCGCGTACAGCCAATCCTGCATGGCTTTAAAATCCAACGTACCGAACGCCGCCTCCGAAAACAAATCGATATCGTCCGACACGCGATGTCCGCATTGCAGACTTAAGGCCGTGCCACCCACAAGGCGAAAGGGCTCAAACAAAGGGCAAGCCATTATCTTATGCAACACGGTCTTCAATGAGGGGGTAACCGTTTCGTAATGCAAGGGTTCAGACTTCATGACCGAGATATTTCAAAACGTTGGATTTCAGATAAGCGGAATAGGGTGAGGGGGCGGTATGCAATTGCCGCAGGATTTCATCCCGACCGTAAAAACGCAAGGTTTCCTTGATTTCCGTTTCGTCACCCCGTTCAAACACCCTTTGGATAATGAAAGCCTTATGCTGTTGCCAGTCGATTTTCTCCGGTTCTACATCCCAAAACAAGGCCGGTCTGAATTTAGATATGTCCGGCCGCAGAACCGCGCTTTGCCGCCGTTTTTCTTCCGCAATATCGTAATAGAGTTGCAGGGTCATCAAGAAACCCTCAGGCAAACCCAAAACCTGCTCGATACGCAACGAGAGCGACAGGCTCATGCGGCGCCGCCCCTGCAATATGGCGTGCAGATTCTGACGGCAACCGCCAATCCGGCCGGCCAACGTGCCGCCGTGCAGCCGACGTTGCGATAACTCCCGTGCCAAATACAAGCCGGGATGCACGCCTTTCAATAATTCCAAAGAAGCGTTTTCCATCCATCAACCGGCGTTTCCCGTTGAAACGCTCTGCAAATGTAATCAAAATGGATTACATTTACAAATAGGCTTTTTTTATCCACCGGCGGCAATCTCGCCTTTCATATTGTTTTTAATAAAAAAACAGAAAATCAATTATCTTTTATTTTTCAAACGCAATAACTCGGAACTTTTTGCATTTTCAAACGCAATAACGCGGAACTTTTAACCGCCGGAAGCTACCTATCGTGGGTAGGCGTAGGAAAGTAACAATGTGTTCAAAAAAAGTCCCCAACCCCATTTGTGAAAATTTCAAAATAAAGGTATATTTGCAAACGGCTAAGCCTTATAGGCCGAAGCCGATAGAATTACACACCGAAAACCTTATACTATGAGATTCATCGTCAACAGCCAGGTCCTGCTCAAGCATCTGCAGGCCGTGGGCGGCGTCATTTCCACGAACACGTCCATGCCTATCCTGGAAAACTATCTGTTCGACCTGCGCGGTTCGGAACTGTCTATCATCGGTTCCAATGCCGAAACCACGATTATGGTCACGCTCGAAGTGGAGTCGAACGAGGAGGGCCGTGTGGCCATTCCGTCCAAAATGCTGCAGGACATCGTCAAGACGTTCCCCGATATGCCGATGGTGTTCCAAATCGACAACGACACGTTCGGTGTCGAGATTTCGGTGGGCGAGGACGGCAACTATAAACTGGCGGGCGAAGACCCGGCCGCCTATACCGAAATTCCCGTCATGGAAGGGGAGTCGGGCAAGACCGAACTGCCGGCCGACCTGCTTTCGAGCGCGATTGCCAAAACGGTCTTCGCCACGGGCAACGACGCGCTGCGCATGGTCATGTCGGGTGTTTATTTCGAACTTTCGCCCGAAAACCTGACGTTTGTGGCCACCGACGCCCACAAACTCGTGCGCTACCGCCGCACCGACGCCCGCGCCGAGGCCAGCGGCCATTTCATCGTGCCCAAGCGGGCCTTGCTGCAACTCAAGAACGTGCTTTCGCTGCGCAAGGAGAACGTGCCCGTCACGATGGCCTACAACGACCGTAACGTGTTCTTCTCGTTCGAGAAGGTGCAAATCGTATGCCGCCTTATCGACGGCAAATACCCCAACTACGACGCGGTGATTCCGAAAGACAACCCGCACCGCCTGACCATCGACCGCGCGGCCTTCCTGACGGCCCTACGCCGTATCGCGATTTTCGCCGAACAGTCGGTGCCCCAGGCCCGCCTCAAAATCAACGGCAAGGAACTGTTGCTGTCGGCCGAAGACGTGGCCAAGTCGAACGCGGCCAAGGAAAAACTCGCGTGCCAGTACGAGGGCGAACCGATTGAAATCGGCTTCAACGCCAAGTTCCTCATCGAGATGCTGAACAACATCGAGACCGAGGAGGTCTGCCTGGCCATGTCGCATCCGAGCCGCGCGGGCATCCTGTTGCCGGTCAACAATGCCGACGAAGCCGAAGACATCCTGATGCTCGTCATGCCGGTGGCCCTGTAATCCGCCGCGAAACGGTAATATTGTAGAAATAACTTAAATACATTGTAATATGGCTAAAATCAAAGGAGAAATCGTTGTAGACCGGGAACGCTGCAAAGGTTGCGAAGTCTGCACGACCGCTTGCCCGACCAACACGATCGGCATGTCTAAAGAAGTGAACGGCAAAGGCTACCACTTTGCCATGATGGTCAGCGACACCTGCATCGGTTGCGCGTCCTGCGCGATGATTTGCCCGGACGGCGTCATCACGGTTTACAAGGCCAAAATCGAAGAATAAGGCCGGGAGAAACAGAATAAAAAACAACAAAAGCATAAAGTAATGGAAGAATTACGTTTAATGAAAGGGAACGAAGCCATCGCCGAGGCCGCTATCCGCGCCGGTTGCGACGGTTATTTCGGTTATCCCATCACGCCCCAGTCCGAGGTGATGGAATACTTGATGAAGGAACGTCCCGAAAATCGTACCGGCATGGTGGTGCTGCAAGCCGAAAGCGAGCTGGCCGCCATCAATATGGTTTACGGCGGCGCCTGCTGCGGCAAGCGGGTCATGACCTCTTCGTCCAGCCCCGGCTTCAGCTTGAAACAGGAAGGTATCTCCTATATGGCGGGGGCCGAATTGCCCTGCCTTATCCTGAACGTCGTCCGCGGCGGTCCAGGTTTGGGTACGATCCAGCCGGCTCAGTCCGACTATTTCCAATCCACGAAGGGTGGCGGTCACGGTGACTACCGTCTGATCGTCCTCGCGCCGTCGTCCGTACAGGAAATGGCCGATTTCGTGGCGTTGGCCTTCGACTTGGCGTTCAAATACCGGATGCCGTCGCTCATCCTTTCGGATGGCGTCATCGGCCAGATGATGGAAAAGGTCGTGCTGCCGGAACAGCGTCCGCGCTTTACGGAAGCCGAAATCCGCAAGAACACGCCTTGGGCCACGGTGGGTAAGACGCCCGACCGCGAGCACAACATCATCACGTCCTTGGATATGGATGCGGCCAGCCAGGAAAGACACGTACTGCACCTGCAGGAGAAATACAACGCCGTGGAGGAAAACGAAGTCCGCTTCGAAGAAATCCAGTGCGAAGACGCCGAATACATCTTCGTCGCCTACGGTTCCTGCGCCCGTATCTGCCAGAAGGCCGTGGATTTGGCCCGTGCCAAAGGCATCAAGGTGGGTCTGTTGCGTCCCATCACGCTCTTCCCGTTCCCGAAAAAGGAAATCGCCCGCTTGGCCGAACGCGCCAAAGGCTTCCTGTCGGTGGAAATGAGCTTGGGTCAGATGGTGGAAGACGTTCGCCTGGCCGTAAACGGCAAGACGAAAGTGGAATTCTACGGCCGCGTGGGCGGTATCATCCCCAACCCGGATGAAGTAGTAAAAGCATTAGAAACTAAATTATTATAGGAGGTTGTATGGCATCAAACATTTGCACACCCGAGAATCTGGTTTACAAGAAAACCTCTCTCATGACCGATAATGTCCTGCATTACTGTCCCGGTTGCGGTCACGGTACCATACACCGCACGTTGATGGAGGCTGTGGACGAAATGGGTCTTCAGGAAAAGACCGTCGGCATTGCGCCGGTCGGTTGCTCGGTCTTCGCTTATAATTATATGAACGTGGATATGCAGGAAGCGGCCCACGGACGTGCGCCCGCGCTGGCCACGGCCGTAAAGCGCCTCATGCCCGAAAAGTTCGTCTTCACCTATCAGGGCGACGGCGACTTGGCGGCCATCGGTACGGCCGAAACGGTTCACGCCTGCAACCGTGGCGAAAACATCCTTATGATTTTCGTCAACAACGCGATTTACGGTATGACGGGCGGTCAGATGGCGCCTACGACGCTGGAAGACATGAAAACCGCCACCAGCCCCTATGGCCGTGACGTCCACAAGGTGGGCTGGCCGTTGCGCATCACCGAAATGATCGCGCAGCTGAACGGGGTCCGCAACGTATCGCGTCACTCGGTTCACACGGCCGCGGCCGTGCGCACGCTCAAGAAAGCGATTAAGAAAGGCATCGAGGACCAGATGGCCAACAAGGGCGGTCTGACGTTCATCGAAGTGATGTCGAACTGTAACTCCGGATGGAAGATGCGGCCGGTTGACGCCAACAAATGGATGGTGGAAAACGTGTTCGAATACTTCAAGCCGGGCGACATCAAGGTGGATGGCCAGCTCGTAAGATAAGGGATTATTCACGCTAAAATCACAAAACAATGACAGAAGAAATTATTATAGCAGGATTCGGTGGGCAAGGGGTATTGTCGATGGGCAAAATCTTGGCCTACTCGGGCGTGATGGAAAACAAGGAAGTGAGCTGGATGCCTTCCTATGGTCCCGAAATGCGCGGCGGTACCGCCAACGTATCGGTCATCATCAGCGACGAACGCATTTCGTCGCCCGTCATCAACGCTTTCGACACGGCCATCGTGCTCAACCAGCAGTCGATGGACAAGTTCGAAAACGCGGTTAAACCCGGCGGTTGCCTGATTTACGATCCCAACGGCATTACGCGTCACCCGGAACGTAAGGACATCAAGGTCTATACGATTGCGGCCAACGACGCGGCCAACGAAATGGGCTTGAACAAGGTGTTCAACATGATCGTATTGGGCGGCTTCCTGAAAGTGAAACCGTTGTTGCAACCCGAATTCATCCACAAGGGTCTGGAAAAATCCTTGCCGGCTCGTCACCACAACCTGATTCCGGAAAACGAGAAGGCGATTGAACTGGGTAAATCTTTGATTAAAGAAGTACGCTAGTCCGTCCTTTCCCTAAGGCGAGAGCGGTTCCGTTACGGCGGGGCCGCTCTTTTTTTATGGCCCTTTATATCACATTATCACCAAATTTTTAGTACCTTTGCACCCCTTACGGCACCGACCGTAAGCCTGTTTGAGAATTTAAAACAATAACACATATGGTAATCAACAAATTAGATCAAATGTTCGAGCTCCTGCGGAGCAAGGACAAAAAGCGTTTGGTAGCGGCTTACGCCAACGACTCCCACACGATAGGCGCCGTCAGCAAGGCGGTGGACCTGGGCATTGTAGAAGCCACGCTCGTAGGCGATGAAGCCACGATTGCGAAGGTCTGCGCCGAAGAAAACATCGACATCAAGAAATTCAAGATCGTGCAGGAAGCCGACGAAAACAAGGCGGCGCAACTGGCGGTCAAATTGATTAACGACGGCGAAGGCAATTTGTTGATGAAAGGGCTTGTGAGCACCGACAAATATATGCGTGCCATCCTGAACAAGGAAAAAGGCCTGATGCCCGGCCCCAAAGCCATGCTGACCCACGTGGCGGTGATGCAAAACCCGTTCTATCACAAGCTGTTGGTGGTAAGCGATATGGCCATCATTCCGGCCCCGGATCTGAACCAGAAGGTGGCGATTGCCAACTACCTGATTTCGACGGCCAAGATGATCGGCATCGAAAAACCGAAGGTGGCGGTGATTGCGGCCACCGAACAGATGTCGGCCGGTATGCAGGCTTGCGTCGATGCCGCTTTGATTTCCAAGATGGCCGAAAGAGGCCAGATCAAGGGCGCGTTTGTGGACGGCCCGTTGGCCTTGGACGTAGCCATCGACAAAGAGGCCTGCGAGATTAAGAAAATAGGCGGCCAGGTGGGCGGCGACGCCGACTGTCTGCTGTTCCCGAACATCGAATCGGGCAACGTGTTCTACAAAATGCACACGAAATTCTGCAAGGGCGATTTGGGCGCGATGGTGGTCGGTGCGAAAGTGCCGTGCATCCTCTCGTCGCGTGGCGACAGCGAAAAGGTAAAACTTTACTCGATTGCGCTCGCGGCCTTGTGCGCGAAATAATTTGCAGTTTAAAAAAAATTATGTTACCTTTGCGCTCCCAAACGGGAATTGTAAACGTAATATAGGATACTAAAACAGACACAGGTAGTTATGTACTTAACGGCTGAACAGAAACAGGAAATTTTCAAGAAACACGGCGGCGCCGCCACGAATACCGGTAGCGTAGAAGGTCAGATCGCGTTGTTTACGGAACGGATCCTTCACTTGACCCAACACGTGAAAGCGCACCACAACGACAAATTCACGAACCGCGCGTTGGTTAATTTGGTCGGTAAACGTAAGAAGTTGCTCGAATATCTCAAGGAGAAAGACATCGAACGTTACAGAAATATCCTGAAGGAACTCGGTTTGCGTAAGTAAACCCGCGTGCTGTAGAATAGGGAAAAAGGCAATTATTGTTTAATTGCCTTTTTTTCTATTTTTAGTCCTCCCGTTTTGCACACGGCGCACGCCATGTGCGGCGTAGCGGCCGGGCGGCAGCCACCTTGACGATAAAGCAAGTAAGATAAGATAGTAGTTAAATTAGTTGTTATGTTAGGAATTCAAAAAAAATTCAATCTCCCGGACGGTCGGGAGGTGATGATCGAAACCGGCAAACTGGCCAAGCAAGCCGACGGTTCGGTCGTAGTCAAATGCGGTAACACGATGATTTTGGCCACGGTCTGCAGCAAGGCGGAAGCCGGCGAGAACGTGGACTTCATGCCGCTGACCGTCGATTATCAGGAAAAATATGCGGCCGTGGGCCGTTTCCCGGGCGGTTTCTTCAAACGGGAAGCGCGTCTGTCGGAATACGAAATATTGATTTCCCGTTTGATTGACCGCGCGTTGCGGCCTTTGTTCCCCGACAACTACCACGCCGAAACGCAGGTGTTGGTGACGTTGATTTCGGGTGACCGCGATACGCAGCCCGACGCCTTCGCCGCTTTGGCCGCCTCGGCCGCCCTGTCGGTATCGGACATCCCGTTCCACGGCCCGATTTCGGAAGTGCGTGTGGCGCGCATCGACGGCAAGTTTGTCATCAACCCCTCGACGACCGATTTGGAAAGAGCCGACCTCGAACTCATGGTGGGCGCCACGATCGACGACATCTCGATGGTGGAAGGCGAAATGAAAGAGGTTTCGGAAGAAGTCATGATCGAAGCCCTGAAGACGGCGCACGAAGCCATCAAGGTGCAGTGCCGAGTTCAGATGGAACTGGCCAAGGAAGTGGGCAAGGCCAAGCGCGAATACAACCACGAGACGAACGACGACGATTTGCGCCGTTTGGTAGAGGAAAAGACGTATCAGAAATGCTACGACGCCGCCCGCGAATGCATAGCCGACAAGAAGATCCGCGGTCAGAAAATCGACCAGATCAAGGCCGATTTCATTGCCGAGAACTTTACGCCCGAAACGCTGGAAGGCAAGGAATTCATGATTGCCCGCTACTTCCACGACGTACACCGCAAGGCGGTCCGCGACATGATCCTTAAGGAAAGAATCCGTTTGGACGGCCGCGGTCTGGAAGACATCCGTCCGATTTGGTGCGAGGCCGACTATCTGCCCTCCGCCCACGGTTCGGCCATCTTTACGCGCGGTGAAACGCAGTCGCTCTCGACCGTAACCCTGGGTTCCAAACTCGACGAACAGACGATTGACGGCGCGATTATCGAAGGCAAGAACAGCTTTTTGCTGCACTATAACTTCCCGTCTTTCGCCACGGGCGAGGTCAAGCCGCAGCGCGGCACGAGCCGCCGCGAAACGGGTCACGGCAACCTGGCCATGCGGGCGTTGAAACAGGTGCTCCCGAAGGGCGCCGACAACCCCTATACGATCCGCGTCGTTTCCGACATCTTGGAATCGAACGGTTCGTCTTCGATGGCGACGGTCTGCGCCGGTTGCTTGGCGTTGATGGACGCCGGTGTCAAGATCAGCAAACCGGTTTCCGGTATCGCGATGGGCTTGATTACCGACCCCGAAACCGGCAACTACGCCGTATTGTCCGACATTCTCGGCGACGAGGACCACTTGGGCGATATGGACTTCAAGGTTTGCGGTACGCGTGACGGCATTACGGCCTGTCAGATGGATATCAAGATCGACGGGCTTTCGTACGATATTTTGGCCAAGGCTTTGATGCAGGCCAAGCAGGGCCGTGCGCACATCCTGGGCAAGATGCTCGAAGTGTTGCCCGAACCGCGCGCCGACTACAAACCGCATGCGCCTCGTATCGTTCAGATTACGATTCCGCGCGAATTCATCGGCGCCGTTATCGGCACGGGCGGCAAGGTTATCCAGGAATTGCAGCGTGAAACCAACACGCAGATTTCGATTGAGGAAGTGGGCGAAATCGGGGTTATCGACATCGCCGGCAACAACAAAGAGGGCATGGATGCCGCATTGGAACGCATCAAGGCGATTACGGCCGTGCCCGAAGTGGGCGAGGTTTACCACGGTACGGTGCGCAACATCCAGCCGTTCGGCGCGTTCATCGAAATCCTGCCGGGCAAGGACGGTCTGTTGCACATCTCCGAAATGAGCTGGAAACGCCTGGAAAAAGTGGAAGACATGCTCAAGGAAGGCGATGAGATCGACGTGAAGCTCATTGACGTGGATCCGAAGACGGGCAAACTCAAATTGTCGCACAAGGTCTTGACCCCTAAGCCGGAAGGTTATAAGGAACCGGAACCGCGCGAACGCCGTCCTCGGGAAGACCGTGGCGACCGCCGCGACCGGGGTGAACGCCGGGAACGCGAAGTGCCCACGCTGTCCGCACCCAAACTGCGCAGCCAAATGAACGACGCCCAGCCGGAACAACCCGCCGCGCCCGCCAACCCGGGCGACGACCTCTTGTTCTAAACAGCGGAGACGTCATAACGAAAAAGCCGGACCCTGAGGGGTTCGGTTTTTTTTTATTGGGCTTCGGCGGACATAAAAGCCCGCCGCCCGCCGGATAGGGGATTTATGCCAACAGACCTTTCAAGAGCGACAGGGCTTCGAAGGCGGCCTCGCGGATGATTTCGGCGCGCGGGTGGGCACTGTCGAAACGGCAACAACGGCTTAGGCAAAGGCCGTCCGGCCCCGACACCGCCATCCACACCATGCCCACGGGCTTGTCCGCCGTGCCGCCGCCCGGCCCGGCCACGCCGGACGTGGCTACGGCATAGTCGCTGCCGAGGCGGCGGCACGCGCCCACGGCCATGGCTTCGACCACGGCGCGGCTAACGGCGCCCTCGCGTGCCAGCACGTCAGCCGTTACGCCGAGCAGGTCTTCCTTAACACGGTTGGCATACGACACCACGCCGCCTAGGAAATAGGCCGAACTGCCGGCCACCCCCGTGATACAATGGGCGATATAACCGCCCGTACAGCTTTCGGCCGTGGCCAACGTGGCGTGACGGCCGTTCAACAGCCGCCCGATTTCGGCGGCCAAGTTCAAAAGCAGGGTTTCTTCCATACTGCAATATTACGAAAATAATCAACACGGCGCACCGCCGGCCGACCGCTGTTTGTGACGGCGGTGGCTGCTGGCCATGTAGTCGCCGCGTACCAGACGTATGGCGCAGGCATGGCGGCTCATAACGGTTGACAGCGGCGTACTCAGGCGAGTGGCGATTTGGCGGTAGGTAAGCCGATCGATATAGCGCATCTGCAACAGGGCGCGTTGCGGAGGGGAAAGCGGCAGGTTTTCGAAACGGGTCTGCAACAGCCGCCGGGCATAGGCTGTTTTGTTGGGTTGACGTTCGGACGGCGGGGGCGGGGCCGCCTGAGCCGCCGGCGAGGCGGCCGACATCGATTCCCAGCCCAAAGCCTCCCGCATCTTGTCGGGATAGAGCATCTGGTGCCGGCGGACGTTCTCCTGACGGCGGACATGGTCGATGAGCCGAGAATAGGCCATGCAGAACAGCCAGTTCTTGAGCGACTTGGTTTCATCGAAACGGTCTTTTTCATAAAGTTCGGCCGCCTGCACGACACAGTCGTGCGCCAGGTCATCGGCCGTCTCGCGGTCGTGCAGATGCGACTGCAGATAGGCTTTAAGGTCCTGGGTGTAAACGCTTACCTGTTCCAGAAATTCTTTTTTTTCCATCTGTTTTTGATTTTAATCGTATTATACATGTCGGTGTGTCAAAATTCACAATGCAAAACTAAACACGCCACCGACGGCGACCAATTGAAAATCCTTAAAAAAGTTCAGAAAATGAAGATAAGAAGCATAGGGGCAACCCTTCTCGGCGGCCTTTTGGGGCTGAGTGCCGGACTGACGGACGCAAGCGGGAAAAACATTCCGGCGGCAACGGACTATCACCGCATCGCGTTCTACAACGTGGAGAACCTGTTTTATCCCACGCGCGATACCGCCATCTTGGATGAGGACTATACGCCGGGCGGCAGCCGCCACTGGGGTTGGCAAAAGTTCGAGACCAAGTGCCACCGCCTTTTCAAGGTAATCGCGGCCTTGGACGCCGAAACTCCTTTGCTCTGCCTCGGGCTGGCCGAGGTGGAGAACGGCCGCGCCCTGCAACAGTTCTGCCAGGGCACGCCCTTGCGCTACGACCGGTACCGTTTCGTGCATTTTGACTCGCCCGACCGCCGGGGCATCGACGTGGCCTTGCTCTACCGGCCCGACCGTTTGGAAATACTGCGGGCGCGGCCGTTACCCGTGGGGCAGGACAGCGGCCAAACCCGTTTCTGCACCCGCGACATCCTGTCGGTACAGGCGCGGGTACTGACCACCGGCGACACACTCTACCTGTTTGTCGTGCATTTTCCGTCCAAATTCGGGGGCGCGTTGGCCACGGACGCGCGCCGACGGCAAGCCGGCAGCACGCTGCGCCGTGCCATGGACAGCCTCCGTGCCGTTTGTCCGCAGGCCAAACTGATAGCGATGGGCGACTTCAACGCCACGGCCGACGAAGCGGCGCTGCAGGAAAGCATCGGGTATGTCGGCGCGCGGACGGCGGCCGCCGAAACGGACAACCCGGTGCCTTACATCAACCTGATGGCCGATTTCCCACCCGAGGCGGGTAGCCATAAATACCGCGAGACCTGGAGCCTGATTGACCAGATTATCGTGAGCCGGTCGCTGTGGAACGGCGGCCGCCCGCAAGCGGCTATCTTCAACCGGGATTTCCTGTTGACGGACGACAAGACGTATTTTGGGCAGAAGCCTTTCAGAACGTTTGTGGGCCCCCAATACCACGGCGGTTACAGCGACCACCTGCCGGTGTATATCGACCTGCGCCTGTCTGACGCGGCCGCTAATCGTCCCACTCGATAACGACCGGCACCGGCGCGGCGGGCGCGGTGTCGCGCCTGGCGGGGGCGGGTTTCTTTTTGCGGGCCTGTTTTGCGGAATCGGGCAAAGCGGCGGGCGTTGCGGTCGGCGCGGGGCTTACGGCATCGTCCTCAAAGGTGATGACAAAATCGTTGCGCTCCTTGGCGGGGGGCATCGGCGCCGGCTTGCGTTCGTCACCGCGGCCGCCATAACGTTGTTTCTCGGCCGCGAAAACAGCCTTGATCTGCTCACGCTCCCGCGCGAACTTCTCCTGACGGTGTTCGCGCGCCGTGGCCATATCGTAACGGATGGCGGGGTCGGACATGGAACCCGTGACGCGGATGGGCAGGCGCAGGCGTTCGGAGTCGGTTACCACCAGCCCCAATTCCTTTTCCACGGCCCGCTGCTTGCGGCGACGGCTCAGGAAATCGGACAACTCGATGTCGATATGGTAGTCCACCGTATTGTCAAAGCGGTGGACACCGCTGAAATCCAAGTTCAGCAAAGAGGATTCTATCGACATGCGCGGAATGATGACCTCGCCCTTGGCGATATCGATGTGGTTGCGCAGGTCGGCGAAACGGATATGCGCCAAATCGGCCTCGCCCGTAAACTTGGAGAGTTTCTGCAAAGCCTCGACCTGATACAGCGAGCCGTTGCTCAGGTGCAGGTCCGAACTGAAAACGAGCTTATTCGCATCAAACACGCGTTGCGGACTCCAGGCCGCCCGCATCTCGAAATCCATATCCAGCGCGCCCTTAATCTGTTCCGAACCGATTTGCCGCTGACCGAAGTCGTTGAAGGCCGCAAAAACCTGATCGACCTGTACGGAGTCCAAATGGCCGGCCATCGAAAGGCTGAGGCTGTCCGCCGGGCCGAAATCCAGCCGCACGTCGCCCGACAGATGGCCACCGTAGGCCTCGAACGACAGGTCGTCCAACTGGAGCCCGTCGGGTGTGTAATAGACGCGGGCGCGCAGGTTCTCGAACGGCCCGTGCGCATCGTAGATGAAGCCCGCCTGCAACGCAAACGACAGATGCAGATAATCGGTCAATTTCTTCTGCCAAATCGAAGCGGGCTGCTGCGCGGAGGGCGACTTGCCCGACGCGGGAGATACCGCCGCCGTCTTGCCGTCCATCAGATAGGCCCATTCGTCCAACACCACGGCATCGGCCGCCACTTCCGCACTCACATAGAGGTTTTCGGTCGGCGACAGCCAATAGGGCAAGAGGTTCTCGATATGAATCCGCGTTTTCAGAACCTGATTGTTTACTTTAAGTAAGCAAGGTGAAAGCGTTAAGGCACTGGATGAAAAGATGATGTCAGCACTGTCGGTCGCCACGGTAAACGAATAACTCTGCGGCATGGCCAGCGAGAAATCGGCCAGGCGCAGACGCGCCTCGCAATCGGCCTTGGCAATCTCGGCATCGGTCCAACGGTGGAGGTCGAAAGAGGCGAACGTATTGCGGTAGCGGATCTCCAAATCCGCCAGCCCCGACACCGTTACATTGGCATCCTGGCCGGCAAACCGGCTGAACTCGGACACATCGCCCGACACATGGCCCGCAAAGTCGATGGTGGGCCGCTCAAAGTTTTGGATGTCCACGCGCCCCGAAATCTGTCCTTTGCCCATCTGCGCCGCCAACGAGGCCACCTGCAGCCGCGAGGTCCGCGCCGCACGCGCCGTCCCGTTGGTATAGGCCCCCGAGGCCTGGATTTTATCGAAACTCAGACCGCTGGCCTTGTGCCGTACCTGACCGTTGCGCCATTCGTAGTCGAGTTGCACGCCCCAGTCGCGGTACTTGTAACAGCCGCTCAGGCGGACGCCCAAGCCCAAACGGCCCCTGAGGTCGTAGGCCGTCAGCCAACCGGGCAACAGTTCCGACGGCAGATAGGAGAGCAGGGCGGTCACGTCCGACTGGGTCTCCACGCGCAAATCCATCGTATTGTTGCGTAGCGTGTCCGGGTCGTAGGCCATCTGTCCCGACAGCGAAACGTGCAGGTTCTCGATACTGATGTCACTCTTGGTCAACGTAAACAGTTGCCGCGCCGCATCGTGCGTCAGGGCCATGTTCAGCTTGCCGTGGCGGTCGCGCATCCACACCCGGTCGCCGGCCGTCAGCTTCTGCAGGTGATAGCTGCCCTTGACGTTGAACTCTTGCCGGTGGCCGTCGAAAAGCCCCGAAGCCTGGATATGGCGGCAGAGGAACTGCACGTCCAAATTCGTCCCCACGTCCTGATAGCGCACCAACGTGTTTCTGGATACGATTTTGCGCAGTTTGAAACGGATGGCCTTGGCCTCCGGGTTGTAGCGCCAAATGATGTAGTTGTTGCTCAAGTCGGCGTAGCGTTTGATATTGAACTCGCCGCCCGCCACCTCGATTTCCTCCACCTCGAAGTCGCCTTTGAGCATCGAAACCAAATTGAAATGCAAAAAGATACGTTCGGCCATAAACAAAGGCTCGGGGTCTTCCTTCTGACGTCCCATGCCCTGTACGCGCCGGAATTCGACCGAAACGGCCGGAAACGTGTTGAGCAGCCCCACCTCCACCTTTTCAACGCTTACGGGCGCCACCAGCACCTGGTTCAGCTCGTTGAGCACCACCTGCCGGATGGCATCCCTGTGAAAATGGAAATAGGCGGCCAGTCCGCCCACAATGAGCAGAAACAACCCCAGCAACGCGCCGAGGCTCCACGCCAACGTTTTCCAAAAACGACGCATCTGTCCGGAATATTTCGACGGTTACTTGTTCATTTGCAGGAAACGCACCTCCGCGTCCGTCAAGAAACGCCATTCCCCGCGCGCGAGGTTCTTCTTGGTCAGTTCGGCGAACAGCACGCGGTCGAGCTTGCAGACCTTGTAGCCGAGGTGTTCGAAGATGCGGCGCACGATGCGATTGCGGCCCGAGTGAATCTGCACGCCCACTTCCTTGCGGTGGGAGTCTTCCACATATTCCGCGTCATCGACCTCCACCGGCCCGTCTTCCAGCGTCAACCCTTGGAGCAGGGCCTCCATATCGGCCTTGGCGAAGGGGCGGTCCAAGCCCACATGATAAATTTTGCGCGCGCCGTGCGAGGGATGCGTCAGTTTCTTGGCCATGTCGCCGTCGTTGGTGAACAACAGCACGCCCGTCGTGTTGCGGTCGAGCCGCCCCACGGGGTAGATACGTTCGGGGCAGGCGTCGCCGATGAGTTCCATAACCGTATGCCGTTGCTGCGGGTCGTCAAGCGTGGTGATATAGCCCTTGGGCTTGTTCATGAGCAGATAGACCTTCTTTTCGGCCTTGAGCTTCTCGCCGCCCACCACCACCTTGTCTTCCGGCTTGACGAGCGTGCCCAGTACCGTGCAAATCTGCCCGTTGACCGTAACGGCCCCCGTGGCGATGAGTTCGTCGGCCTCGCGGCGCGAGCAGACGCCCGAGAGCGCGATATAACGGTTGAGACGGATGGCGCCGGACTTCTTGGCGGCGTTCCGCTCCGGCGTGTCGGCCGTGCGGGCGGGCGCTTGGGGACGGGCGGGGCGGCGCGTTGGCCGTTCCGAACGTTCGAAGCGGGTGGGGCGGGCGGCACGTTCCTCCCGGCCATCCGGCCGTTCGTAGCGGCTGCCGGGACGGGTTGTGCGCATGGGACGCTCGCTGCGGCGCGTATCGTCAGGCCGCACCGTACGCGGGGCGCGGGCAGGGCGTGAGGAATGGCGTTCCGGCCGTTCGTCGTCATCGGTATGGTATTGAGGACGGGCGGTACGGCCACCACGGGATTGGGAGCGGGCGCCGCCGGTCGGACGGTCTTCACGGGAAGCGGCGTTGCGGCGCGGGCCGCCGGCGCGGGGGGATTTGGGCGTATAAGCCATGGTCTTTGTATTTTGTGTCAAACTTACAAAGATAGCGCAAATTGAGCGAAAATATCAAACTTGTTCGAATAAATCTCTATCTTTGCGGTCATGTCACATTCCCTTAGCCGCAAAGCCTTTTTCCATGTGGTCGCCGTGCTGACCGTCGGCGTGTGGGGGACGACGTTCATCGCCACCAAGGTGCTGTTGTTCAATGGGCTCAACCCCGCCTCCATCTTCTTTTACCGCTTTTTGCTGGCCTATGTCCTCATGCTGTGGGTGGCCCGTAAGGAGAAACGCTGGGCCGACAACTGGCGCGACGAGCTCAAGGCCGTGGGGCTCGGCTTGGGCGGCGGCTCGCTCTACTTCCTGACCGAGAACACCGCGCTCTATCATACGCTCTCCACGCAGGTGGCGTTCATCCTCTGCACGGCGCCGCTGTTCACGGCCATCCTGATCGGTGCGTTCTCCGGTACGCTCAAAAAGACGTTCAAGCCGGCCTTCGTCCTCGGCTCCGTGCTGGCGCTCGGGGGCGTGGCGCTCGTCATCTTCAACGGCAGCTTCATCCTCAAACTCTCGCCCAAGGGCGACCTGCTCTGTCTGGCCGCCGCGCTCTGCTGGGGCTTCTACACGCTGTGGCTCAAAGATATGGAACGGCGTTACAGCACACTGTTCCTCACGCGCAAAGTCTTCGGCTACGGCCTGCTGACCATCCTGCCGTACTTCCTCTACGAGCCCCTGCACTACGCGCCCGAGACCTTGGCGCGACCCGCCGTGTGGGGCAACCTGCTGTTTTTGGGCGTGGTAGCCTCCATGCTCTGCTACTTGGCTTGGAACAAGACGATCCGCGAACTGGGCGCGCTCACCGTGACGCCCTATATCTACCTGTCGCCCATCTTTACGTCCGTGGCCTCGGCCCTGATTCTGCACGAACCGCTGAGCGGCTACGGCGTGGCCGGCGCCCTGTGCATCATCGTCGGCGTCTATGGCGCCGCCTCCGGCTTCAGCTTTAAAAAGAAAGCGTGAAGAAGTTGGTAATTCACATGATTTTAACTACCTTTGTCATCCGTAAATAACAAGAACTTAAATCAACCAAAGGAAATGATGAAAGCAAAGCACTTACTCAAATATGCCATCCCCGCATTGGCCTTGGCGGCCAGTTTAATGATGGGATGCAATAAACCCGATGAAGTTGTTGATGACCCGTATGCGAAACCGATTGACCCGGTAAAGGTATTGAAGTTTGGTGATAGAGATATTGGATATGATTCCATTGGATATAATAATGTTATGAAATATGCAAACGACCCGCGTATTACAACAATAGTTTATTTTGTAGATTCGGTTAACAATAATAATAATTATACGGGGTATCGCACAAAAAACATTTCAAAATTACGTGCCGATTTGGCCGAACGTCTGAACTATACGCCAAAGGCAACCGGCGCCGGAACGTTTATATTTTTAGAGGGCCGTGCATCAACAGAAGACAGCCTGTGGTTTGTTGCAAACGGATGGCAAATCCGCACACGTTAAATAAAAGCCCCGCAGAAATGTGGGGCTTCTTTATATCCACAGGCGGCTACCTGTCGCAACGCCTTTCGTTTACGGATTACATTACGCCAGTCCCAACAGTTGCTTCGTCCAATCGCAGAGGAAGAGCGGGATATTCGAGAAATTATGCGAATCACATAATGCGATTTGCATAATTCGATTTGAATAATTATCTTTGCAACATGAAAACGCCTGTCAATCCATTTATTATATCCGGTCGAATGACACCGGACTATTTCTGCGACCGAGTGGAAGAATCAGCCCGTTTAATTAAATCCGTTACCAACGGCAACAACTTGGTCGTCATATCGCCGCGCCGCATGGGTAAGACCGGGCTCATCCGGTTTTGCTACGAAAAGACCGCCATCAAATCGCATTATCACACCTTTTTCATCGACATCCTGCACACGTCAAGCCTCCGTGAGCTGACCTTCCTGTTGGGGCGCGCCATTTACGAGACTTTGCTGTCGCGCGGGCAGAAAGCGGCGCAAGGCTTTATCCATACGCTAAAATCGCTAAGCGGCAGTTTCCGCATGGATCCTGTATCGGGTATGCCGTCCTTCAACCTCGAATTGGGCGACATCAACCATCCGGAATATACGTTGGAAGAGATTTTCAAGTATTTGGAACAAGCCGACAAACCGTGCATCGTCGCCATTGACGAATTTCAACAGATTGCCAAATATCCGGAGAAAAACATCGAAGCTTTGCTGCGCACCCATATCCAACAATGCACCAACAGCCGGTTCATTTTCGCCGGCAGCGAACGGCATATGATGCAGGAGATGTTTCTCTCGGCGGCCCGTCCTTTTTACCACAGCGCCGATATGCTGGAACTGAGGGCCATAGTGCCGGAAGCCTATGTGCCGTTTGTGACCGGCCATTTCCACAAACGCCACCGCGTTATCCAGGCGGAAGACGTGCAAAAGGTCTATGACCTGTTCCGCGGCCATACCTATTATATGCAAAAGACCTTCAACGAGGCGTTTGCCGACACGCCGGAAGGGGCGGAATGCTCGATAGACACCATCCGGACCGCCATCAACAATATCATGGCGGCCAACGACACGCTGTTTCGCGAAATTCTATCCAATATTCCCGAAAAGCAGAAAGTCCTGCTATATGCCATTGCACGCGACGGAGAAGCGGAACGGATTACATCGTCCGCATTTGTCAAACGGCATCGGCTCACTTCGGCCAGTTCGGTTCAGTCCGCCATCGCCAAACTGTTGGAAAAAGACATCGTAACGGAAATCAATAAGGTGTACGCCGTTACCGACAAGCTGTTCTCGCTTTGGATTAACAAATTATACGGCGAACCGTTTCAGTTGTAGATTTTACGCATTTTATGCGAATCACATAATGCGATTTGCATAATATAAACCGCCGGAGGCTACCTATCGCAGCGCAGGCGTAGGGTTCCGGAGGGCGAAGCCCGACGGTTATTCCATAGCGAGGGCCTCGTGTGCAGGCCGTGGGTTGGCCGCGCGTGATGGCCCGCACCATATCGCCGTCTGCGTAAGACGCGCCTTTCTTTTGACTACTTTTCTTTGGAAGACAAAGAAAAGTAGGAGCGGTTCGGCATCCGTGCCGACGTCTTTCGAACGGGGCGAAACCGCCCCCTCATGAGCAGGAGGGGAAATAAGATTTATCGCTTCCGCCACCGCAGGTAAATAATAGAAAGCACCCCCATCATCACGATATACACCCATTCGGACGTGAATGCCCAAACCACCGGGGCGCGCCGGTAGAGGATGATATAGGCGGCGTAGGCTATATATATCACCAGCGTAACCGTTTCTATCGCAAAGCCGATGCCGGTTTTGCCGCGCCCGAGAATGCTGTTGAATATCATCATGGCCCAAACCATGAGGTAGGTGGCCACAATGGTGACGAGCGACGGCCGGAACGCCTCGGCCCGCAGGGCGGCGTCGCCGGAGAAGCAAGACAGCACGAAGTCGTGCAGCGGCAGGTAGGGGAGTATCAGCACGCTGACCGACACCACGCCCAGCAGCATGCAGCGCCGCACCAGCACCGGGATTTCCTGTGGCCGCTGCCGTCCGCAGAGAAAGGCCGTCAGCGACGACACGGTGGCCGTATAGCCCCATATGGGCAACAGGAANATNGTGTAGAGGCTGCGCGTGATGTTGGCCACGGCCAGCGGGTGCTGCCCCAGGCGTTCTATCATCAGAAAGAACACGAAGTAGTTGCCGAACGATATCAGGTATTCCAACATGAGCGGGTAGGCCATGTTGAACATCTTGCCGTACACGAAGCCGCGCAGCGGGAAGGGGCTAAACAGCCTGAAGCGGCTGCGGTTGGTGCGGTTGGCGAGCGACACGACGATATAAACGCCCAAGCCCACGGCCTCGGCGATGACCGAAGCCAGGGCCGCGCCGCGCATCCCCAAGGACGGGAACGGCCCGATGCCGAAGATCAAGAAGTAGTCCAGCACCACATTGACGACGCCCATCGTGAGCGTGGCCGCCGAAATGGTGCGCGTGCGCGCCGTGCCCACATAAAAGGCGTTGAAGCAGATGGACAGGAACGCGAAGGGTAGCCCATAGACGCGCCATTGCAGGTATTCGTCCACGGCGGCGCGCACCCCGGGCGTGCGGATCATGCCCGCCAGCATCAGGCTGCCGAACCCTTTGAACAGCAATAGCACCACGCCCGCCGCCAGCAACATAAAGCAGACGGCATGGAAGAAAAGGCGGCCCACACTGCGCGGCAGCCCTTCGCCCATGCGGTGGGCGATGATAATCTGCGTGCCCACGCCGAAGCCCATCATGAACATGACCGCCACCTGGTAGAAGATGGCCGCCAGCGCGCCGCCGGCCAGTTCGGTTTCGCCCACATGGCCGAGAAACATCGTGTCGGCCAGGCTGATGACGTTTTGCGCCAACTGCCCCAAAATGACGGGAAACGCTATCTTGAAAATATGCGCGTAGGAAATCTCTGCGGAAAGCCGGTCGCCGGCTTGCTTTTCTCGAATACGGAACATTGTTCTAAACCAGTGGGACCATGCGGATTCGAACCGCAGACCTCTTGCCTGTCAAGCAAACGCTCTAAACCAACTGAGCTATGATCCCTTAAATCAAAAAGCACCTGCGTTTCCGCAAGTGCTTTTCTTTTGTGGGAGCTGAGGGATTCGAACCCCCGACCCTCTGCTTGTAAGGCAGACGCTCTGAACCAACTGAGCTAAGCTCCCGTTGAATGAGGGTGCAAAGATAACACTTATTTTAAAAACCGCAAAATTTTTGGCNAAAAAAAAGAGGGGCGAGTTTACAAGCCCCTCTTTTACAATCAGTTTGAAGAAATTATTTTTTGCAAGTTTCCTCGCAAGCGCCTTCTTTCTTCGTGCATTCTTTCTTGCATTCCTTTTTGCAAGCTTCGCCTTCCTTGCAGCATTCTTTCTTACCGGCTTTCGCGCAGTTGGCCGGATCGCAGTTTTCGCAGCAGCATTTGCCTTCGGCGCATTTGCATTC
Source organism: bacterium (assembly GCA_014802725.1). Classification (GTDB taxonomy): domain Bacteria; phylum Bacteroidota; class Bacteroidia; order Bacteroidales; family P3; genus CAMXAS01. The sequence goes on along the minus strand of JAAVBS010000005.1, from coordinate 84,395 downwards.
GCAGGGTTCGTTGTTGGCCAGGCATTTGCATTCTTCACCGGCCTTGCAGCACGGTTTTTCCATATCGCAGGCGGCTTCGTCATGCGAGCAGGCGGTCGCTACGGCCTCCGTGCATTCACTTTCCGCAGCGCATTTCTGCGTGTTGCATTTGCAACCTACCAAGGCAAAAAGCGCGAAAGCGCTCAAAAACAATAATTTTTTCATTGTTGTGGGTTTTAAAATTAGTGAGGCAAATATATAAATAGGTTCGCACAATAGCAAACACACGGGCAAAAACCTTGATTTTACAGGCGGTTTTCGTTATCTTTGCGGTGATATTAAGAATTTATCTCACAATCATTTGAGTTACAAAGCAATGCCAAAAGAACACTTAAAAACCGTTTATCTCTTCGGCGACAAGAAGGCCGAAGGGAAAGCCGACATGCGCAACCTCTTGGGAGGTAAGGGCGCCAACTTGGCGGAAATGAATTTGATAGGACTTCCGGTACCGCCGGGATTCACGATAACCACCGAAATGTGCACAACCTATAATAATGTAGGCAAGGACGCGCTCATCAAAATCATCCGTGAGGAAGTGGAAGCCGGCGTGGCGCACGTGGAAGGCCTGATGAAATCCAAATTCGGCGATGCCGTCAACCCCTTGCTGTTTTCGGTCCGCTCCGGCGCCCGCGCGTCCATGCCCGGCATGATGGACACGATTCTTAACCTCGGTATCAACGACACCGTGGTGGAAGCCCTGACCAAAAAGACCGGCAACCCGCGCTTCGCATGGGATTCCTACCGCCGTTTCGTACAGATGTACGGCGACGTGGTATTGGGCATGAAACCGACCTCCAAAGACGACATCGACCCGTTCGAAGCCATCATCGAGGAGGTAAAGGAAGCCAAACACATTGAATTGGATACCGAACTGACGACCGAAGACCTGCAACTGTTGGTAAAACGCTTCAAACAGGCCGTCAAGGAAAATACGGGCAAAGATTTCCCGACCGACCCGTGGGAACAGCTGTGGGGCGCCATCATCGCCGTTTTCGACAGTTGGATGAACGAGCGCGCCATTCTCTACCGCCGGCTCAACAACATTCCGGCCGAGTGGGGTACGGCCGTCAACGTACAGGCCATGGTGTTCGGCAACATGGGCAATACGTCGGCCACGGGCGTCTGCTTTTCGCGTAACGCGGCCACGGGCGAAAACAAATTCAACGGCGAATATCTGATCAACGCGCAGGGCGAAGATGTCGTAGCCGGTATCCGCACGCCGCAGGAAATCACCAAACTCGGTTCGCAACGCTGGGCCATGCTGCAAGGCATCGGCGAAAAGGAACGCGCGGAAAAATACCCGTCGCTGGAAGAATCGATGCCGGCCATCTACAAGGAACTCTGGAACCTGCAACATACGTTGGAATTGCATTACTGCGACATGCAGGACATGGAATTCACGATTCAGGAAGGCAAGCTGTGGATGTTGCAGACGCGTAACGGCAAACGCACGGGTGAAGCCATGGTGACCATCGCGATGGATTTGCTCAAAGAAGGGCTGATTGACGAAAAAGAAGCCCTGCTGCGTATAGAGCCGAACAAGCTTGACGAACTGTTGCACCCCGTCTTCGACAAGGCGGCCCTGTCGTCGGCCACCGTCATGGCCAAGGGCTTGCCGGCCTCGCCGGGGGCGGCCGCCGGTAAAATCGTCTTCTTTGCCGAAGACGCGGAAGAGGCCGTCCGCCGCAATCCGGACGAACGGGTTATCCTCGTCCGCACCGAGACCTCGCCCGAAGACCTGAAGGGGATGTATATTGCGCAAGGTATCCTGACCGCACGCGGCGGTATGACCTCGCACGCGGCCGTTGTGGCGCGCGGCATGGGCAAATGCTGCGTATCGGGTGCCGGCAGCGTCCAAATCAGTTACAAACAGCGCACGCTGACGATGAACGGCAAGGTTTACCACGAGGGCGACTTTATTTCGCTCAACGGCTCCACGGGCCAGGTTTACGATGGCGAAATCCCCACGATTGAAGCCAGCCTGAGCGAGAACTTCGCGATGCTCATGCAGTTGGCCGAGAAATATGGCCGTATGAAGGTGCGCACGAACGCCGATACGCCGCACGACGCCATCATCGCGCGTAAGTTCGGGGCGCAGGGCATCGGCCTCTGCCGCACCGAGCACATGTTCTTCGAGGGCGACAAGATTATCCCGATGCGCGAGATGATTTTGGCCGACGACGCGGCCGGTCGCCGCGAGGCTTTGGCCAAACTGTTGCCGTTGCAGCGGACCGACTTCGAGGGCATCTTCGAAGCCATGCAGGGGCTGCCGGTCACGGTGCGTCTGTTGGATCCGCCCTTACACGAATTCGTGCCGCAAGACGAAAAGGGACAGGAAGAAATGGCCGCCGTTATGGGCGTGCCCGTCGAAACCGTCAAACGCAAGGTAAAAGCCCTGCATGAAGTCAACCCGATGTTGGGGCACCGCGGTTGCCGTCTGGGCAACACCTATCCCGAAATTTCGGAAATGCAGACGCGCGCCATCATGGAAGCGGCCTTGAACCTTAAGAAGAAAGGCATCAAGGCGCGTCCCGAAATCATGGTGCCGCTGGCCGGCTCCAAAAAGGAACTCGAAATGCAGGTCAACGTGATCCGCACCACGGCCAACAAGGTATTCGAAGAACGTCAGGACAGCATTCCTTACCTCGTAGGGACGATGATCGAAGTGCCGCGCGCCGCGATTGTGGCGGACCGCATCGCCGAAGTGGCCGAGTTCTTCTCGTTCGGTACGAACGACCTCACGCAGATGACGTTCGGCTTCTCGCGCGACGATGTCGGCAAATTCCTGCCCACCTATATAGAAAAGAACATCCTGGAGCACGACCCGTTCCAGATTTTAGACCGCAGGGGCGTGGGCGCTTTAATCAAGGTCGGTGCCGAAAGAGGCCGTCAGACCCGTCCCGACATCAAGATCGGGATTTGCGGCGAACACGGCGGCGAACCGTCTTCGGTGGAATTCTGCGACAGTGTGGGTATGAACTATGTTTCGTGCTCGCCGTTCCGCGTACCCATCGCACGGGTGGCAGCCGCACAGGCCAACCTAAAGACCCAGTTGTTGTAAGACGGACGGTTCAAAGGCTTGCATGGCAACGTGCAAGCCTTTTTTATCGCATNCCTTTANATCATTCATTAACCTTAATCTCTTTCTCAATGCAAGAAGCAAGACAGAANCCGGTNTCNCCGTTCCGNTTCAGACGGTGGAGCCGGTGCCGGTACGCGGCGTTTTCTTCGCTGAAAACCTGCGTCAGCATCGGGGTTTTGTCTCTCGCTTGTTCCATCTTGAGTTTGAAAGCGCAACCGGTCTTGTTCCACGGAGCAACCGGCACGGTGTCTTCGGCTTTGGCCGCCGCTACGGATTCGGCCGATACGGGACGCCAGGCCGGTGCCGCGGNAACGGGCTTAGGGGAGGCGACCGATACGGCCTTGGCCGTCATCCAGCTCTCCGAGGTGAATGTGCAGGGCCAGAAGCGGCATCCGCTGCCGCCCATGGTGCCCAAATTCTCCGCGCTGTCGTTTCAAGATATTCAACAGGCGGGGGTACAAAACCTACAAGACATTTTACGTAACCTGCCCGGCGTGGACATCCGCAGCCGCGGCCCCGAAAACGTACAGGCCGANGTGTTGCTGCGCGGCGGCACGTTCGATCAGGCCGTCGTCCTGCTCGACGGCGTCGATATGTCGGATCCGCAGACGGGACACTACCTGCTCGATTTGCCTTTGCCNATGTCGGCCATCCAACGNATCGAAATGTGGCAGGGGGCGGGGGCNTGGAGTTACGGCGTGGCACCGTTCGCGGGGGCCGTCAATTTTATCCCGACGCCCTTGGGGGGCACCTACGCCACACTGTCGGCCTCGGGCGGCATGTACGGCTACTATCAGACCGAAGGTTCGGCCCAATACAGCCGCAAGGGCTGGTCGGTGGCGGCCGACGCGGGCTATACGGCCAGTGACGGCTATACCGACAACACCGACTTCCGCATCGCGCAGGCCTTGGTGCGGGTGGGGTACAACCGCCCGGAGAAATTCGGCACGGTCAAGTTGAGCCTCGGCTACGCCGACAAACGGTACGGCGCACAGAATTTCTATTCCACCCGCTACCGGGAGCAACACGACCAAACCAAGACGTTTTTGGCCATTCTGCAATACAGCAAGGCTTGGGGCAACTGGCGCGTAGAGGCGCGGGCCTATTGGCGGCAACACCACGACCGCTACGACCTGTTCCGTTACCTTGAGCGTGCGCCGGAATGGTACGGCGGTCCCAACGTACACCGCGCCGACGTCCTGGGCGCCGGCGCGACGGCCGCCTACGCCTGGCCGAAAGGCGGCACGACCATGGCCGGCGTCAACTACCGCTACGAGCATATCTTCAGCAACAACCTCGGCCATACGATGCCGGAGGTGGCCTCCGGAGAAACCTTAGGCAAGCCCGCCGCGTTTGAACGGGGCCTGTTTTACGACAAGAGCGCGCTACGGCAGATTGCAAGCGGATTTGTGCAACACAACTACGAATCGCCGAACGGCAAATGGAAATTGGCGGGCGGCGTGCTCGTCAACGGCAGTTCCGACTTCGGGGCGGCCGTCTTCGGCGGCGCGTCGGCGGCTTACCGGTGGCGCACCGCCTGGGCGTGGTCGCTGTTCGTCAACCATGCCTACCGTCTGCCCACGTTCACCGACCTCTATTACACATCGGCCACCCAACTGGGCAACCCGGCGCTCCAACCCGAACAGGCCGTGACGGCCGAAACGGAAATACGGTGGCACCGGCGCGCGTGGCAGGCGCGGGGGGGCGTCTTTTACCGCTACGGCTTCCGCATCATCGACTGGGTGCGGGCCGATGGCGTGGAACTGTGGCAAGCGCAAAACCTGACCCGCCTGCATACCTTGGGCGCGGAGGTCTCGTTCGCCTATACGCCCGACATCCCGTACCTAAGGCGTATCAGCCTGGATTACACCTATCTGTTTGTCAGCAAGAGCGTAGGGGCGTATCACTCACTCTACGCCACCGACTACCTGCGCAACCACCTGTGCCTGTCGATAGACCACGGCATTTACCGTTCGTTGGGCGCGTCCTGGGAGTTCGTCCTCAACGACCGCGCCGGCACCTATATCGACGAGCAGTCGGTGGAGCAACGCTACAAGCCCTATGTGCTCTGCAACCTGCGGCTCTATTGGCGCCGCCCGCGCTACGAGTTGTTCGTAACGGCGGCCAACCTGTTCAACACCCCGTATTTCGACCTCGGCAACATCCCGCAGCCCGGTATTTGGGTCAAGGGCGGCGCCAAGGTGAAGCTGTAGGAGGAACACCGCATTTTGGCGGTTCCCGCGAAATTGCCTACCTTTGTTTTTATGAAACGTTTAGGCTATATCGTTCTTTTGGTCATTACCATGCTGGCGGGGTCGTGCAGCAAGGAGCAGGAGTTTGTCGGCGTATGGCAAGCCTCCGATACGCGGAGCGGCTATCTGCTTATCCGGCAGTTCTCGTTCCGCAAAGACAACTCGGTGGACTATTGTATCAATTATGTGTTGCAAGGGGAAACGGTATGCGTGAAAGGTACGTTTACCGTGGAGGGGAAAGGGCAGGCCGTGGCGCTGATCGGCAATACGGAGGCCCGGTTCACGTTTACGAAACAGAACCGGGATTTGTATTGCAAGGAGTTGGACCTCCATTTCGGCTTCAGTTATAAATAGGAAAGGCGGCAGGGGTGATGAAACGCACGAAACGATTGGATATCCGGCTGTTATACGCCATATTAGGCTTGGCCTTGTGTCTGACGGCCTGCAAGAAGGAGCGGGCTTTCTTCGGCATTTGGCGGACAGAAATCGACACGGAGGTCAGCACCGACATCCACCGGGTCCTGTTTTTCAGCGACCAAACCTGCTCTTGGAACGACAGCATTTACAGCCAGGCCGACTCGGCTTGGCATCTGAACAGCATGGGCGGCACGTTCAACCTCGACGGCAACGATGTACTCAAAGCCGCTTTTTCAAAAACCATTCCCGCAAAAGATACCACGGCCCGCGACTCCGTCTATGGATTCCAACGCACATTCCATAAAGAAAGCGACCGCCGCCTGTATTGCGAGGAGTTGGACGCGTTTTTCGACTTCGTGCAACGATTGAGATAACATTTATAACGATGGATTATAACAGGGATGTGTTATTGAAATTTGCTACTTAACATAATAGATATTATGTGTCAAAAATGTNTTNNNANNTTTTGNNGCNNTNTTCGGCAATTATTTTGTATCTTTGNNTGGAGTTAAGCCGCTGGCTTATCCTTAAACTTNACAGCCATGTACATTAAAGAAGTCCTGACGGCGACCGACCGCCGCCTGTTCCACAAATTCCAACGCGACCTGTACCGCGGCGACGACCGCTTTGTCGCGCCCTTGGAATTCCAAGTCGAGAACATCTTTACGCCGAGCAAGAACGAATTTTTCAAACACGGCAGCGCCACGCGCTTCCTGCTGTTTGACGACCAAGACCGCGTGATTGGCCGTGTGGCCGCCTTTATCAATGAAAACAAGGCGTTTACGTTTCAACAGCCAACCGGCGGCATGGGCTTTTTCGAATGTATCGAAGACCGGACGGCGGCGTTCCGCCTCATGGACCAAGCCCGCGCCTGGCTGGCCGAACGCGGCATGGAAGCCATGGACGGCCCGATTAACTTTGGCGAAAACGACAACTTCTGGGGGCTGTTGGTGGAAGGCTTCGAGGAATCGTGCTGGGGCATGCCCTACAATCCGCCCTATTACAAGCAATTCTTTGAAGAATACGGCTTTAAGCTTTACTTTGAACAAGTGACGAACATGCTGGACCTGCGCAAACCGTTTCCGGAACGCTTTTGGAAAGTGGCCGATTGGGCGCGCTCCAAGCCCGATTTCAGCTACAAGCACGTTACGTTCAAAGACATCGACAAGTTCATGCAGGACTTCAAGGAGATTTATGACGATGCCTGGCAGTTTCACGAGAACTTTACGCCCATCGACCCGCGTACGTTGGCCAAGGAACTCAAGGAAGGCCGCGGCGTTGTGGATCCGAAGATGATTTGGTTCGCCTACCATCAGGACGAACCGATTGCGTTTTTGGTCATGTTTCCGGATGCCGGACAGATTTTCAAGCATTTCGACGGCAAGATGAATTGGCTCAACCGCCTGCGTTTCCTCTGCATGAAGCGCCGCCACATGATGACGCGCACGCGCATCACGATTATGGGCATCAAACCCAAATACCAACGCTACGGCATTGAATCGGCCATTTTCTATTACCTGAACGAAGTGATGAAGACCAAGCCGTGGTACACGCACATCGAACTGTCGTGGGTCGGCGACTTCAACCCCAAGATGCGGGCGTTGCACGAATCGGTGGGTGCCACGTTCTACCAGCGGCACTATACGTACCGCTGCCTGTTCGACCAGACGAAGGATTTCGAACGCTCGTCGGTCATCGCCAAAGACACCAAGCAAAAGTATATGCAAGCCCTGGCGGAAAAGGAAGCGGCGGCGCACACCGACGCCCGATAACATACCGATACACAACAATACCTATATAATATGAAGAACAAGACCTTAGGCCTCCCGTTGCTCTTTGCCGCCGGGATGTGGCTCTTCGTTGCCTGCCAGCCGGGCGAAAAGCAGACCGTTGTACTCGGCCCCGACGAAGTGGAGATTCAGAACCAGCGTCTGAGCCCCGAAGCCTTGTGGGCGCTCGGCCGTTTGGGCGAAGTGGCCCCCTCGCCCTCCGGCGAATATGTCGTTTACAGCGTGCGCTATTTCAGCGTCAAGGAAAACAAGGGCAACACCGATTTTTATCTGATGCGGACCGACGGCTCGGATGTAAGACGGCTGACCGAAACCGCCGAATCGGAAGGCAATCCGGTATGGGGTGCCAACGATGAAACGCTTTATTTCCTCAAAAACGGCGGCATCTACGTGATGAACCCGATGGAGGCCAAACCGAAAGCGGAAGCGGTATCGAAAGAAAACGACTATATCGAAGGGTTCCGCCTGAGCCCCGACCGCACGCAAATTGCCTATATCAAACAGGTTCAAGTCAAACCGCAGGCGGCCGACCTCTATCCCGACCTGCCGCAAACCTCGGGCATGGTCTTTACCGACCTGAACTACCGCCACTGGGACGAATGGGTGTTCACGGCACCGCACATCTTCGTCGCCCCGCTGCAACAGGGCAAGATGACGCCCGGCGAAGACATCCTGGCGACCGAGCCCTACGAAGCCCCCGTCAAACCGTTCGGCGGCTGCGAACAGTTCTGCTGGAGCCCCGACGGCAAATTTATCGTCTATACGTCGCGTAAACTGACCGGGTTGCAATACGCGCTCTCGACCAACACCGACCTCTACCGTTACGAGTTGGCGACGGGTCAGACGCTGAACCTGACCCAAGGCATGAAAGGCTATGACATGAACCCGTCGTTCTCGCCCTCCGGCCACTATCTGGTTTGGCAGAGCATGGAACGCGACGGCTACGAGGCCGACAAAATCCGCCTGGCCCTTATGGATATGAAGAACGGCAACCGCTTTTATCTGACGCCCGACTTTGACCAAAATGCGGAANGCATCGAATGGGCGAACGACAACCTCCTTTATTTCATCAGCAACCACCATGCGCTTTCGCAGGTTTACGAAATGGATCTGAGCGGTTTGGAAAACCAGACGGCCGAATCNATGTCGGCGGCCGGACGNACCTCCGACGGTCTGATTCCGTGTCAGATGCCCGTCAAGATGCTGACCGACGGCACGCACGACTACACGGCGGTCTATCCGGTGTCCGACGAATTGCTGTTGGGCGTNCGCATGTCGATGTCCGCCCCGTCGGAAATCTTCGCCATCGACCTGCTCAATTCGGACGCGAACGCCAACCAAACCCAAATCAGCCGCATCAATACGGAATTCCTGTCTCAAATCAAGATGGGCCGTGTGGAGGAACGCTGGATTACGACTACCGACGGTCAAAAAATGCTGACCTGGGTCATCTTCCCGCCCGACTTCGATGCGTCCAAGACCTACCCCACGCTGCTCTATTGCCAAGGCGGTCCGCAGAGCACGGTCAGCCAGTTTTGGAGCTACCGCTGGAATTTCCAAATTATGGCGGCCAACGACTACATCATCGTGGCCCCCAACCGCCGCGGCTTGCCGGGCTTCGGTCAGGACTGGCTGGAACAGATCAGCGGCGACTACGGCGGCCAGAACATGAAAGACTACCTTGCCGCCATCGATGCCGTGAGCAAGGAGCCCTATGTGGATAAAGACAGACTGGGCTGCGTGGGCGCAAGCTACGGCGGCTTCTCGGTCTATTGGCTGGCGGGCCACCACAACAAACGCTTCAAGGCGTTCATCGCCCACGACGGTATGTTCAACCTGCCGCAACAGTCGCTGGAAACCGAAGAACTCTGGTTTACGAACTGGGATTTGGGCGGTGCCTACTGGGATAACGACAACGCGACGGCGCGCCGCTCGTTCGCCAACTCCCCCCACCTGTTCGTCGATCAATGGGATACGCCCATCTTCATCATCCACGGCGAGAAAGACTACCGCATCGTGGCCTCCCAAGGCATGGCCGCATTCAACGCCGCCGTCATGCGCGGCATTCCGGCCGAACTCCTGATTTACCCGGACGAAAACCACTGGGTATTGCGGCCGCAGAACGGCATTTTGTGGCAGAGACGCTTCTTCCGCTTCCTCGACCGCTACGTGAAAGGGCTGCCGGAAAAAGACCTGCAAACGCTGCACCATGCCGAAGAGGCGTTCGCGATAGACGGCGGCGGGCTTACGCTCAAGGCCAACAAGCCGGCCGGCAAGGAGCAAAATACGGAAACCCAGGTGGCGCAATAAACGATGCTACCAGTTGAAACACCAACCATAACGGGAAAGAGGGTCGGTCTGCCGGCCCTCTTTTTCTCTTTTCTGAAAACCGGCACGTTTACGTTCGGCGGCGGCTACGCCATGCTTTCGCTCTTGCAACGCGAACTGGTGGAACGCAAACATTACCTGAGCGATACCGATTTTTGGGACACCATCACGCTTGTACAGAGCCTGCCGGGTGTACTGGTGTTCAACACGGCGCTTTACACGGGTTACAAGGTGCGCGGCCTCAAAGGTTCGCTTGCGGCTTGCGCCGGTGCCATCCTGCCCTCCATCGTCATTATCCTGTTGATTGCCACGGTCTTTTCCGCCTATTGGCAACAACCGGCCCTCGTGCGGATTTTCAACGGCATCCGTCCCTGCGTCGTGGCCTTGCTCTTTGCGCCGGCCATCCAAATGGCGCGTGCCACCGGCCTGAAAATGAAAAATATCTTGATTGCCGTGGCCGCCATCCTCTGCATCACGGTCTTGCGGTTCTCGCCGATATGGGTGCTGCTGGCCGTGGGCCTCGGCAGCGGCCTGACGGCTTATTACCGCGCGCACAAGGTATAATCCCAAACCGCCATGATTTTCCTGCAACTCTGCTATACGTTCTTCAAAATCGGCCTGTTCGGATTCGGCGGCGGCTATGCCATGCTCTCGCTCATCGAACACGAGGTGGTGCACCGTTACGGCTGGCTGTCGGCCTCACGCTTCGCCGACCTCATTGCCATTTCCCAAATGACACCGGGGGCCATCAGCATCAACTGCGCCACGTATGTAGGCTACGAAGCCGTGCTGCAAGCCGGCTATCCGGTGCCCGTGGCCATTGTTGGCTCCATCCTGACAAGCCTCGCGCTCTGCGCGCCGTCGTTGGCCCTGATGATGTTGGTGCTCAAATTCCTGTTCGACCCCAAACGCCGCGCCCGCCTGCCCTATCTGCAGCCCGTGCTCGACGGCCTCAAGCCGGCCGTGGTGGGCCTCATCTTCTCCTCGGCCTTATTATTGCTCAACCCGCAGAACTTCATCGACTGGCGTAGCGGCCTTATCTGTATCGTAGCCTTAGCCGCCGTCCTCTCCAAAAAAATATCCCCGGTCTATCTGATTCTACTCTCCGGCCTGGCCGGTTATCTACTGTACTGAAAGCGGATTGACTTTCCCAACGGACATAAAAAAAGGGAGACCGGTACGGCCTCCCTTTTTTATGGTCTCCCCCCGCGATTAGAAATACATCGCACGGTTGTCCTTGANGCCGTAATCTTCGCCCAAAGCCGCGCGTACGAAATTGAACGTGCGCTGCTGGAACATCTGCATCATTTGGAAACGGATCATATCGGGCTCGCCATCCCCTACGGTCACGCCTTCCGAAGCCAATACATAAACGCCGCTGTTGCCCTTGACNGGCTTGGACAGCTGGCCTTCGTTCAAGCCGAACAACGTACCGATCAACGCCGGTTCATAACCGCGCGCCCCGAACGAATAGCCATTGAACNTCACNTNNTCGGCCTGTTCGGGCGTCACGCCCCAGGNTTCGGCCACCTGNGCCANGTTCGNCTTGCCTTCCGCGGCCTTGGCNTTNTCCATNANCCGGTTGGCNTTNNCGTCACGCTTGATNCGGTATTCGAGNTGCGGCATTTCNTTCAGTTCGGCCAACGACATATANCCTTCCTTGTGGCGTTTCTTCAANGTGGCCACCACATAGCGGTTTTCCATTTCAAACACTTCCTGCGCCACATCGCCGGCTTTGTTGTCNTTATTNTAAGCCCAACGCACGATTTCGCGCGCATTGGTCAGACCGGGCATCTGGTCGGCCAGTTCATCCACACGCGTGGCCGTACGCACGCGCATGCCGTTCTGACGCGCCACCGAGTCGAAATCGGCGCCGTTCTTGCACTGCGAAAGGAAGCGGCTCGCCTGCGCATACACGTCCTTGGCCGTCTCGATGCTGGGNTCCACCGGCATCGAAATCACACAGGCCAACACTTTCTTGACCGGCGCGGTCTTGTCGATAATCCGCAATACATGGAAGCCGAACATCGTTTCCACCACCGTAACGTCACCCACACGGCCATTGATCATAGCCTGATTGAACGGCGCCACAAACGTGCCGTCCTTCTGCCACCCCAAATCGCCGCCGTTCTGCGCCGCGCTGCGGTCNTCGGAGAACGCCGCCGCCAATTCGGCCAAACGGTCGGGCGCGGCCTGCAACACCCGTTTCAAACTGTCGGCCAACGCACGCGCCTCATCGCGGTCGCGGCGGTTCTGTACATTCGCACCGAAACCGATCAGGATATGCGCGCCATGCAACGANTCGGGACGCATCTGCACATCCATCAACTTGGCCATCTGATAGGATTTCAACACACGGCGCGGCGCAAAGCACGTGCCGGGCTTGGCGTTGAACAGCAACGAATCCCAACCGGGTTCCACTTCCGAACGCGTCTTGTAAACGCTGTCGAAGCGGTCGGCGGAAACCGTCATCACGAAATCGGGAATATCCTCTTCGGTCTGCAATTCGGCGTAAACCTCGGCGGCATTCCGTTCGATGTCGGCGATGTCGGCCGCGGTCGGCATCACGTCCCAGCTTACATAGTCGATGTCCACGGACGCTTTCTCCTGTTTGAGGCTATGCTTGTTCTCCTCGTAAAAACGACGGTAATCGGCATCGGTCAGCGTNATNTCGTTGTCCGAAATCTCGCTGTAAGGCAGGCAGGCGAAACCGGCCGCCGCGCGGTCGGAGCGCAGATGCGCGAGTTCGGCGGCGAAAGCCGTGGGCACATAGAAACCCTGCGCCACCATGAAATANTATTTCTCTTTCTGACGTTCTTCCTTGACGATGCGTTCCACCTCGCTCAACACCTGACGGTCTTCGGCCGAAAGNTGGTCAAAGTTGGAAATGAGCATCATGACCTGCTGACGGTCGTATTCGCCCGTGGCCGGATTGCCGAAATACTGATACAGAATCGGGCTGATATGCTCGCCGTAATACATATCGTTCATCTCGGCNGGCGTTACCTGCAGGCCCATGCGGTCGCAGGCTTTCTGCATCAGGATGCCCGTCACGATGCGTTCCCACGCCATATTGCGGATTTGCGTCAAGTCTTCCGGCGTAAGGTTTACGTCGNCCCCCTGCGCATTGCGGTATTGCTCCGTTATCTGACTGACGTGCTGGTCAAAAGTCGCATAGGTTACTTTTTCNCCCCCTACTTCCGCTATGAACGGNGCCNGGTTACGCCGGTTTCCCAAACCGTCCTGTACGACGAAACCGATGATCGCGATACCTATCGCCGCCACAATCAGGCCGGAATGTTTTCTGATTTTGCTGATAACAGCCATATTCTTTGTTATTTAATTAAATTTTCGCTTTATTGGCGATATAAAAAGCAAATGTAAGAAAATTTATCAATAAATACATATATTTGCCGTATGAATTTAAGCGACAAACTGAGCCATCCCGTTTTTAAACGCCTCAGCGAAACGGCTGAACGTGAAAACATCGAGNTTTACGTCATCGGCGGCTACGTGCGCGACCTGTTGCTGAACCGTCCCTCGCCCGACATCGACTGCGTGGTGGTGGGCAACGGCTTGGCGTTCGCCCGCAAGGTCAGCGCCCATATCGCCGAAACGGAGGGCTACCACCCCACGGTCACCGAATTCAAGAACTTCGGCACGGCGCGTTTCAAATACCAAGACACCGAAATCGAAATCGTGGGCGCGCGCAAGGAATCCTACCGCCGCGACTCGCGCAAACCGATTGTGGAAGACGGCACGCTGGAAGACGACCAAAAGCGGCGCGACTTTACNATCAACGCTTTAGCCATTAGTTTAAATAAAGACAGATACGGNACTGTGGTTGACCCGTTTAACGGGCTTCAAGACCTGCAGGACGGATTGCTGCGAACGCCCTTGGANCCCGACATCACGTTCAGTGACGACCCGTTGCGCATGNTGCGNGCCATCCGCTTCGCCACCCAGCTTTACTTCGACATCGACGCCGACACGTTCGANGCCATCCGCCGCAACGCCTACCGCGTGGAAATCCTTTCGGCCGAACGCATTACCGAAGAATGGAACAAAATCATGCTTGCACCGCAACCNTCTTACGGTTTCAAACTGTTGGACGCGGCCGGCCTGCTCGAACGCCTGTTTCCCGAGATGACCGCGCTCAAAGGCGTGGAAAAACGCGGCAACAAGAGCCATAAAGACAATTTCGAACACACGCTGGGCGTGCTCGACCACGTGGCCTATGCCTCCGGCGACCTTTGGCTACGCTGGGCCGCCCTGCTGCACGACATNGCCAAGCCGCGCACCAAGCGGTTCGACCCCGTGCAGGGCTGGACGTTCCGCGGNCATGAAGCCCTCGGCGCCAAATGGGTGCCCGGCATCTTCCGGCGGTTCAAACTGCCGTTGGGCGAACCGATGAAGTTCGTTCAAAAGCTCGTGGCGTTGCACCTGCGCCCGATTGCGCTGGTGGAAGACGAAGTGACCGACTCGGCCGTCCGCCGCCTGTTGTTCGAGGCCGGNGAGGATACCGAAGCCCTCATGACGCTCTGCAAGGCCGACATCACGTCCAAGATTCCCGAAAAAGTCAAACGGTTCAAACAGAATTTCGAACTCGTNGAACAGAAGATGCGGGAAATAGAGGAAAAGGACCGCATCCGCAACTTCCAGCCGCCCGTGAGCGGCAACGACATCATGGACTATTTCCAGATTCCGCCCTGCCACGAAGTGGGCGAAATCAAGAGCCGCATCAANGACGCGATNCTCGACGGCCTNATCCCCAACGAACGNGANGCNGCCTGGGCGTTCATGCTCAAAACCGCCCAAGAACTCGGCATCAAAAAAGCCTGACGATGAAGACGCTCTGGGTTTTGGAAGGCCCGACGGCCGTGGGCAAGACGGCTTTGGCCATCGCCTGGGCGCAACGCCTCGGCACGGAGATTATCTCGGCCGACTCGCGGCAGGTCTATCGGGAACTGCGCATCGGCGTGGCCCGCCCCGAGCCGGAAGAACTGGCGGCCGTACCGCACCGGCTTATCGCNCACAAGAGCATACACGATTATTACAGCGTCTCNCACTACGAACAGGAGGCGTTGCGCGAGATAACCGCCGGCTTCGNGACNCATGACGACCTCGTGCTCACNGGCGGGTCNGGNCTCTACGTGCAGGCCGTATGCGAAGGGCTGGACGACTTGCCGGACGCCGACCCCAAGCTCCGCGCACAGCTCATAGAACTCTATGAAAACCAAGGCATAGANGGGTTACGCCAAGCCTTGCNNATCGCCGATCCCGCCTTTTACCGCCANGCCGANCTCTGCAACCCGGTGCGGCTACGGCGCGCGCTGGAAGTCTGCTACCTGACCGGCAAGCCCTACTCCTCNTTCCGCAAGAAAGCCGCNGCCGAACGGCCGTTCNNCATCAAACGCTANGCGNTGAACCGGCCGCGCGCCGAACTTTACGACCGCATCAACCGCCGCGTGGACCTCATGCTGACGGCCGGTCTGGAAGAAGAGGCCCGCNCGCTCTANCCGCATAAAGACCTGCCGGCCTTGCAGACGGTGGGTTACCGCGAATGG
This sequence comes from bacterium, assembly GCA_014802725.1. Taxonomy (GTDB): domain Bacteria; phylum Bacteroidota; class Bacteroidia; order Bacteroidales; family P3; genus CAMXAS01. Next base: position 68,920 of record JAAVBS010000005.1, on the reverse strand, counting down.
TTCGCGTATTTCGACGGCCGCATTGACCGCGAGAGTGCCATCGAACTCATTAAAATGAACAGCCGCCGCTATGCCAAACGGCAGATTACGTGGCTCAAACACCAAACCGCCTGCCATTGGCTGTGTCCCGAAGACGGCGACGGCCTNCCGCCAGACACCGCCGGCGAAAACGCATAACCTTATGTTTTTACACGCGCATTGCATTTCGGGCCCGATTCAGAGCCGCCGTCTCGGCACCTCCTTAGGCGTCAACCTGTTGCCCTGCTCGCATAAAATCTGCAACTACAACTGCATCTATTGCGAATGCGGCCTGAACCAACCCGACGAAGAGGAAATCCGCAGCCTNCCCACACCGGCGCAGATAGAGACGGCCTTGGACGAACGGTTGCGCGCGCTTAANGCGGAGGGCCGGACGCTNCATTCCATCACGTTTTCCGGNAACGGTGAACCGACGTTGCATCCGCAATTCGAGACCATTATGGAGATTGTATGCGCGTTGCGCCAACGTCATACGCCGCATACCCCCGTATCGGTCATCTCCAACGCCAGCCGGCTCGGCCTGCCGGACATCCGCCGCGCCATCGGCCGCGCCGACAAACGCATCCTCAAGNTGGACGCCGGTACGGGCGANCTCTACGGCCGCATCAACGGACTAAGGCTGTCCGNCCCCACGCTACCGATTAGCGAGGTGGCGGGGCGGCGTGAAACGCCGACGGCCGCGGAAATCCAGNCCGCCTACACCCGGCTCATCGAAAACCTGCACGACCTGCCCTACCCGTTTACGTTGCAGACCCTCTTTTTCCGCGGCCGTGCCGGCGGCGCGCCCATCGACAACACGACCGGCGACGAACTCGCCGCCTATATCCGGCAGGTGCTTTACATACAACCCGCCGATTTGATGATTTACGGCTTGGACCGCGAGACCCCCGAAAAGGATTTGCAGAAACTGAGCGAGCCGGAATTGGCCGCGNTGGCGCACCGGCTGCGCGCCGCCGGCACCCCGCCCGTCCAATATTACTACTGAGCATGTATCTGACCGAATACCCCGCCGANACCTATGCCGACGTTATCCGGGCGTTGAACGGCAACGACCGCGTNTTNGACNCCNTNCTGAAAACCNGTCCCGAATGGGCGGCCTTCGTCAANGCCGTCAAGGGNGACAAAGAGGCCGTTTGGTGGTTGTTGCGCTACCGCTTTTCGGAATTGGGCGTATTGGCCAACGCGCTGAACGACGAGCCGAAGGCCGCCGAATGGCTCCGGGCCCAAAGCGACCCTTTCCCGTTTCTGTTCTTCCAAGCGGCCAAAGGCGAACCCGACGGCCTGTCGTTTTTGGAGCANACGCGCTACAAGACGTTCCTGCCGCTGGCCAAAGCCATCCGGTCNGCCCGNAAAATCCGGATCAAGAACGAAACGTTTTGGTATCNGGTCTTCTAAGAAAAATCAACGGGCGAACCACCGCTGCGAAAGGAAGGCGCAGAGATAGCAAAGCACGGCGCTGCCGAGCATGATGCAAAAGGTTTGGAAATCCCAAAGTTGAAAAGCGTCCAAGGCGAAAAAGACGATGTGATAACTGAGAATGACCGTGGCCGCATAGACGGAGAAATCGGGCAANCCCATACGCGCCAGCGTCGGCGTCACGGTTTCCGTTTCCGCTTCCCGCCCGTAACGCTCGTTGAAGCGCGTATAGAGTTCACGCACAAAGGCGGCGGCCGTGGCCGAGGCCGCGTGCATGCCCCACGTGCCCGTCAGCGCATCCACGCACAATCCGCACAAAAAGCCGAACAGCAAGCCCAACCANGCCCGCATGCCGAACGGCANGAACAGGATGAACANNACCGAAACGAACAATTGCAGGTGCAATGGCAACGGGATGTGCGAAATCACCAATCCCTGCAACAGCACCAAGAAGATGAAACGTATGATATTTTTTCCGACTAACGTGCGCATCGTATTCCGTCTTTATTCTTCCGCTTCGATCGCCTGACGGCCCATCGGCCACGGCNTCATATCCGACGGCATCAGGCTGTCCAACTCCATGCGATATAAATGTTTGACGACATAAACTTTGTCCAAGGCCTTGAAGTCCTGTACCAAGCGGACGCTCAGCCGCAGGAACTCATCGCCCGGCTTGGACAACACGTCCACGACGCGCCCCACCTCGATGCCCGGCGGATAAAAGAGCGAATAACCGCTCGTCACCACCTTCTCGCCCTTACGTACATCGACGTGTGACGGGATNTCGTCCATCTCCACCATGTCGGATCCCCGGCCGCTCCAATACAACGAGCCGCTGTAGGCCTCCGAACTCAACCGNACGCTTACCTTGCTTTGACTGTGCAACAGGGACANCACCGATGCGAAATGCGGCGAAACGTCCTTGACGATACCGACNATNCCCCGGGGCGCNATGACGGCCATNCCCGGGAACACGCCGTCCTGACTGCCGACGTTCAACAACAGGTAATTGTTTTTCAAGTCGGTNGAATTGTAGAGNATTTGCGCGGGCAAATAGGTATAGAGCTGACGGTGGAGACTGTCACAGGACGTTGTGTCGTGCACCGCGCACGCTACCTGCGACATCGCGACCATGGCGCGCAGTTCGGCATTCTCNGCCTGCAAGGCCGCGTTGGTCTTNCGCAGATAAAACAANTGACGGATNCGTTGCGTGGAGGCGTTCATGCCGCCCTGCANNTCCAATCCGANACCATAGACCTTGCTCTGTTGGTAACTGTGGTGCCGGAAGAAAAGCTGCAGGGAAACAAGCATCAATACGACAAACAGCCCGATATAGGCATGCCGCTTGATTATTTGCCAAAACGCATTCAATGTTATTTAATCAAAAACGTGAATTTGTCGAAATTCTTCAACGCGATGCCCGTACCGCGCGCCACGGCCCGCAAGGGNTCTTCGGCGAGGTGTACCGGCAACTTGGTCTTGATGGCCAAACGCTTGTCCAATCCGCGCAACAGGCTGCCGCCGCCGGCCAAATAGATNCCGGTCTTGAAAATATCGGCCGACAGTTCGGGCGGCGTCATTTCCAACGCGTTCAATACGGCCGCCTCGATCTTGAGGATNGAGCGGTCGAGCGCGTGCGCGATTTCGGTATAGTTGACGATAATTTCCTTGGGAATACCCGTCAAGAGGTCNCGCCCCTGTACGGCGTATTCTTCGGGCGGTGTCTCCAGTTCCGGCATGGCCGCCCCCACCTCTATCTTGATGCGTTCGGCCGTTGAGTCGCCGATGCTGATGTTGTGGCGGGCGCGCATATAATCCTTGATATCCTGGTTGAAGTCGTCGCCGGCNATTTTAATCGACTTGTTGCTNACGATGCCGCCCAATGCAATGACNGCGATTTCGCTCGTACCGCCGCCTATATCCACAATCATGTTGCCATGGGGTTCNAGCACGTTCAGCCCGATACCGATGGCGGCCGCCATCGGCTCGTGAATCAGACGCACTTCCCGCGCGCCCGCCTGTTCGGCCGAGTCGCGCACGGCGCGTTCCTCCACCTCCGTAATGCCNGAAGGAATACAAATCACCATTTTGAGCGCGGGCGGAAACAGGCTTTTCTTGACCGGCACTTTCTTGATCAATTCCCGCATCANGCTTTCCGTGGCCTGGAAGTCGGCGATGACNCCGTCTTTCATCGGACGGATGGTCTTGATGTGTTCGGGCGTCTTGCCCTGCATGAGCATGGCATGCTTGCCGACGGCCAACACCTTGCCCGTCGAACGTTCCAGCGCGATGATGGAGGGTTCGTCCACCACCACCTTGTCGTTATACATGATAATCGTGTTGGCCGTACCGAGGTCAATCGCGATTTCACGCGTCATAAAAGAGAACAGACTCATTTATAGACAATATTAATCTTTTAACAATCATGGCGTTTGTACGAAAAAAACGTACACGGCACACCTATCGTGCAAAGATAGCTTTTATAAAGCACATTTACAAGCTACAAGTAAAAAAAGACCGCCACCCCTATCAAAAAGGATGGCGGTCCGCCGTAAAAAAACGTAGTGCGTTTAGTGTCTGAAATGACGCAAACCCGTAAAGACCATTTTGAGGCCGTGTTCGTCGCAATACTGAATTGATTCCTGGTCGCGCACCGAGCCACCGGGCTGGATGAACGCCTCTATGCCGCTCTGCGAGGCGATTTCAACACAGTCGCTGAACGGGAAAAACGCGTCGGAGGCCAAAACGGCGTCCTTGAGGTCGAAACCGAAGCGACGCGCCTTTTCGATGGCCTGTTTGAGCGAATCCACACGCGAGGTCTGCCCTACGCCGGCCGCCAGCAGCTGTCCGTCTTTGGCGATGACAATGGCGTTCGACTTGCAATGCTTGACCAAAATGTTGGCGAAATGCAAGTCGCGCAGTTCCTTTTCGGAGGGTTGCGCCTTGGTGACGACCTTATTGCCGGCGGCCTCGTCCACGCGCGTATCGCGTTCCTGAACGAGATAGCCGTTGACGCACGAACGCAACACATGGGACGGTAAGCGGTACGAAGGGACTTGCAGGATAACGCGGTTTTTCTTGCCTTGCAGCAGTTGCAGGGCTTCGGGCGCATAACCCGGCGCAATAAGCACCTCGATAAACAGGCTGTTCATCACCGTGGCCGTAGGCAGGTCGATCGGGGCATTGCTGACCACGACGCCGCCGAAAGCGGAAACCGGGTCGCAGGCCAAGGCCGCCTCGTAAGCTTCCTGCAAGGTCGGACGGCAGGCAAAGCCACAGGGGTTGCTGTGCTTGATGATGGCCACCGCATACGGGGCGGCCGGCGCGTCCTGCGGACGCGCGAACTCGCCGATGAGTTCGAAGGCCGCATGGATGTCCAATAAGTTATTGTAGGAGATTTCCTTGCCGTGGAGTTGCGTGAAGGCCTCCGACAAACGCCCCTTGAAGAATCCTTTTTGGTGCGGGTTCTCACCGTAGCGGAGCGGGGTTTGCTCGGCCGGCCAAGGCAAATCGGTGGGTTCCGCCGCGCCTTGCGCGGCATCGGCCGCCCCGTAGCGGCTCAGCATCCACCGCGAGATCAAGCCGTCGTAGGCCGACGTCTCCGCAATGGCCTCGGCCGCCGCGGCCGCCCGCTGTTCGAGCGTGCTTCCGCCCTGACGGCGCAACAGTTCGGCCGTCTTGGCATACGCCTTGCTCGAGGGCACAATCAACACGTCTTTGAAATTCTTGGCGGCCGCCCGAATCAATGAAACGCCGCCTATGTCGATTTTCTCGATGATTTCCGCTTCCGTACCACCGTCGGCCACCGTCTGCGCGAACGGATAGAGGTCCACGACCACCATATCGATTTCCGGCATGCCGTACTGCTGCATCTCGGCCATGTCCTGCGCCTCTTCGCGCCGGCCGAGGATACCGCCGAACACCATCGGGTGCAACGTCTTGACGCGGCCGCCCAAAATGGAGGGATAGGTTGTCAACGACTCCACCGTACTCACGTCCATCCCCTTGTCCAGCAAATATTGGTACGTACCACCCGTCGAATAAATATGCGTGCCGTTCGCCTTCAAGGCGTCCAACAACTCATCCAGCCCTTCCTTGTGAAACACCGAAATCAGTGCGTGCTTAACCTTTTTGACCATTTTTCATGAAAATTTAGTGACCACAAAGATAGTTAAAATATATGACACCTCACGCACTTTGGGTTTTTCGAAATCTTATGTTAACTTTGAACATTCAAACCCATATCGCAAAATCCACCCTAATGTCGGCGAGCCCCCACCTCCATGCGGTCAGTTTCCAAGTGCCGTTTCCGCCCACCTATGGCGGCATCATCGATGTCTATTACAAATTACAGGCATTGAAAACCGCCGGCTGCCGGATTACGTTGCACACGTACCGGTACCGTTGCCCCGAGGCCCCGGCATTGGCCGACGTGGCCGACCGGGTGCTTTACTACGAGCGCGCCACCGGCCCCGCTTCCATGCTTTCCACGCTTCCATATATCGTTTATAGCCGCCGGAATCCGCGTCTGCTCGAAGCCCTGACGGCCGACAACGCCCCTATCCTGTTCGAAGGCCTGCACACCTGCTTTTTCCTGAACCATCCGGCGCTGCGCGACCGTTTCAAAATAGTACGCACCCACAATATCGAACACGCCTACTATGCCGAATTAGCCAAAGCGGCGCCCTTGGGCTACAAACATACCTACTACCGTATGGAAGCGGCCAAACTCCGCCGATACGAGCCACAACTGCGCCATGCCGACGCGTTGCTCGCCATCACGCCGGACGACCGTGCGTATTTCGCGAAACAGTATCCCGAAGTCCGCACCGAATGGATGCCGTGTTTCTACGATAATCACCGTCCGAATCCCACGGCCGACGCCACTGAGCCCTACGTACTCTACCATGCGAACCTGGCCGTGGCCGAAAACGTCAGGGCCGCCGTGTTCCTGCTGGATGAAATCGTACCCCGCCTCCGTCCCGGCACACGCGTCGTGCTGGCCGGCAAGGCACCGGCGGAGGGCTTGAAACGTAGGGCGGCCCGACACCCGAACGTCCGCATGGTGGCCGACCCCGACCAACCGACGATGGAACACCTGATTGCCCAAGCGCGTGTAAACGTCCTGCTGACGTTTCAAAGCACGGGCATCAAACTCAAACTCCTCCATGCACTCGCCAAAGGCCATGGCCATTGCCTCGTCAATACGCCCATGCTGACCGACGGTGCGTTGGCGCCGCTCTGCACCGTGGCCGATACGCCCGCCGATCTCGCGGCCGCCATTGAACGGATGCTGGCCGTTGCCCCCTCCCGACTGGAACTTGAAGCGCGCGCCACCTTTCTCCGCACCCACTACGACCCCGTCGAAAACGCGCGCCGCATTCTGGATCTGCTGCCTTGATTTGCATCCCCGCCCGATTTACGCTATATTTGCAGAAACCTAAACGTATTGGTATGAATATGCTTCAAACCGGGTTTTCGTGGCGTAGGCTGGGCCAAAGCTTCGTCCTGACGGGCTTGGCCGGCGCGTTGGCGTTCGGCATGGCGGCCTGCCGCCCGCAAACGGCAGAAAAGACGGAACAAAAGGCGGAGAAAAAAGCCGCCGTCAAACAGAGTCTGCCCGGTTCGGGCGGCAAGACCTGCGAAATCATCGTCGTCTGCCCCAAAGCGTATTATGAAAACCTGTTCCGCGACAGTCTGCAACAATGGTTCATGGAAGCGCAACCGCTGTTGAATCAGGCCGAGCCACGTTTCACACTGGCCAACATACAGCCCGAAGCGTTCAAAGACAACCCGATGTTCATGCACCACCGCAATATCCTCGGCATAGAGGTGGACGCCTCGCTCGAACAGCCCTCGGTGGAAATGAGCGCCAACCGGTGGGCCATCCCGCAGGTCGTATTTTGGTTCAAGGTAAAGAACAGCGGTCAGTTCGACTCGCTTTTCAGCCGCTACAAGGCCTTTATCCGGCACAATATCTACGAAAAGGAATACGAACGCATCCAACGCGTGTTCAAAAAAAGCGAGAACCTCGACTTGAGCCGCAAACTCGAGAAGCACTACGGTTTTTCGCTCGTCTTTCCGGACGGCTTCGAATTCGCTTCGATGAAAAAGGACTTTGCCTGGATACGTAAGGAAAGCAAACACGCGGGCCAAGGCATCGTGTTCCAAATTTACCCCTATACCGATGCCGAGACGTTTACGTTGCCGCATATTTTGAAAAAACGTAACGAAATGGTTGCCAACATTCCCGGCCCGCTCGACGGTTCGTATATGACGACCGAGACCGGCTATCCGGACGTTTATCCCGAAAGCCGGCCGATACAAATAGACGGCCGCTACGCCGTAGAGACGCGGGGGCTTTGGAAACTGCAGGGCGACTTTATGGGCGGACCGTTCGTCAACTACGTTTTAGTGGATACGGCACAGAACCGCGTCCTGATGATGGACGCCTACCTGTACTCACCGCGCAAACCGAAACGCGACCTGCTGATACAGATGGAGGCCGTTGCGCGCGGACTCAAATTTTTGTAAACGATAATATAATAGTAGTATGGTGGTGATTGGCATTACCGGCACGCTGGGCGCCGGCAAAGGTACGGTGGTGGATTATATCGTATCCCGGTTGCAGTTTAAACATTTCTCGGTACGCGATTTCCTAACGGCGGAAATAGAGCGCAACGGTACGGTCGTAAACCGTGACAGCATGACGGATACGGCCAACCGACTACGGTCGGAACACGGCGCCTCGTATATCGTGGACCGGCTGTTCGAACAGGCCGCGGCCGACGGACGGAACGCCATCATCGAAAGCATACGCGCCACGGCCGAGGTGGAAGCCCTGCGGAAAAAGGCCGAAGCCGACCCAAACCGCCGCTTCCTGCTCCTGTCGGTGGATGCCCCCGTGGAAACACGCTACCACCGCATATCACAACGCGGATCGGCCACCGACCACGTGGACTTCGACACGTTCAAGGCCAACGAGGCGCGCGAAATGAACAACGCCGACCCCACCAAACAGAATCTGGCCGCCTGTATGGCGATGGCCGATGCTAAATTGGACAACAGCGGCAGCCTCGCCTACCTGCACGCGCAAATAGACGAGATACTGGCGGCCTACAAGCCGCGCCCCGATTGGGACGAATACTTTATGGGGCTGTGCCACAGCGTGGCGCAACGCGCCACGTGCAACCGCGGCAAGAGCGGCTGCGTCATCGTCAAAGACAAACAGATTCTCGTAACGGGCTACGTGGGCTCTCCCGCCCATCTGCCGCACTGCGACGAGGTGGGACACCTGTTCAAACAGACGGTACATGAAGACGGTCATATCTCGACGCACTGCGTGCGCACCGTCCACGCCGAACAGAACGCCATCTGCCAGGCGGCCAAACGCGGCATCGCGCTGGAGGGTGCGACGCTCTACTGCACGATGACCCCCTGCCGCACCTGCGCCATGCTCATCATCAACTGCGGCATCCGGAACGTGGTCTGCGAATACCGCTACCATGCCGGCGCCGAGTCGGAGGAGATGTTCCGCATGGCCGGCGTTTCGATACGTTATTTCCATGACGAAGTCCTGCAATATAAAAACCAATAAGGAAGCCGACCGAAGGCGGCGGTTCTACCGCACGCTGTGCGACAGCCCGCAAGGCGCGGACATCCCGCTGTTCGCCCAGGCCTGGTGGCTGGATACGGCCTGCCCTGAGGCTTGGACGGTGCTCACCGTGCCCGATACGCCGGATTGGACGGCCGTTGAAGCGGGACATGCCGCCCCCCTGGCGGCCATGCCCATCCACACGCCCTACGGCGACACGGTACGGAACGCGCTGTTCACCCAGCATACCGCCATTTGGCTATCGCCTGACAATCAAACGAAAGAGCATAAAATCCTGACCGATTTGGCTACGGCCTTGAGCCGTTACCGCTACGTTTATCTGCAATTTCCGACCCCACAGCGGCAAGCCTTGCCGTTTTACTGGCGCAACCTGGATTTACGCCTCCGTTACTCCTACCGTATGGAGAACCTGCGGGCATGGCGCGGAACGGGCGGCACCGAAGCCGTGGAGACGGCCTTGCGGGCGGGTATGGGCCGGGACAGCCGGCGGCGCCTCCACCTGGCCGAGACCTACGGCATTACGGTTAAACCTTGTTCCGCCTCGGATTTTTGCCGGCTGTACCGGCAGACCTTTGCCGCCCGCGGACGCCGCATTGCCGATACCGAAACCGTCTGCCTGACGCAACTTATCGAAGCCGCTTGCCAAAGGCGGCAAGGTCTGCTGTGGGGCGGCTACACCCCCGACGGGGAGTTGCTGTCGGCGGCCTTTGTGGCCTGGCAGGGCGACACGGCCTACTACGTGGCCGGGGGCAGCCTGCGGCGGAAGCCGCCCCACGCCCATGCCCAAACGCTCGTGTTGTTCAAAGCCATCGCGCATTGCGCCGGCTTTTGCGACATCTTCGATTTCGAAGGCTCGATGGTGGAAGGCATCGCGCAATTCTTCCAAGGATTCGGCGCGACGCCACACCCCTATATCACGCTCAACGGCCGCCGCCCCGGACTCTGCAAGCGGGCCTGGCGCAAACTCGGACGGCTTATCCCTTGCCGCAAAACGGGCCGCCCGCTCAAACCGTAGTCTCCATGGAAGAAATCGTACGCTATACCCTTTCGTTCCTGCTGCGGGACGACCCGTTCTACCTGAACCAAGTCGGTTATACGGCCGATGAGGCCGAATGGCCGCGCTATACGCTCGTTATCAAACCTTCCAACTTTTTTCAGGCCGACTACGGCACGCCCCGCAGCCTGCCGCCGGCGCAGCCCGCCCTGCTGGACGGGCTGCCCGTGCCATTCGGTGAAAACCGTATGGCACGGTACGCGCACGCCCAAGGGGAAACGTTGGTCTTATACGCTGATTTCGTGGCGGCCGCCTACTTTATGCTGAGCCGCTACGAGGAGTGGATNCGGCCGACGGTACGCGACGCGCACGGCCGGTTTCCGGGCGGCGAGAGTTGGGCGGCGCGCGCCGGCTANATCCACCGCCCGCTTGTGGATGAATACGGTTTATGGCTCAAAGCCCGCGTGGACGACATCGTGGCCGCNGGGAACGGCGGACGGCACGATACGCCGGAACAGGCCACCGCCGCCCCGTCGCCGGCNTGGCNNCCCGGCCTGAGACGTATCTACCTGACCCACGACGTAGATGCGCCTTTCCTTTACCGTTCGGCCAAAGGCCTGTTGCGCTCGTTGCGCGACGGCCGCGGATTACGTAGAACGTTCGCCCATTGGTTCGGCGGCAACGCGCGTGATCCATACGATACTTTCACTACGATAGGCGCACTGGACAATAGCCTGAAAACAACTTTAAATAAAGACGCTTCAAATCCTGTCGTTCAGGATATTTACTTTGTAAAATCANTAGGAAAGTCCCGCTACGATAAACCGCGTTACCGCCTCGGCGGCCGCGCGTTGCGCCGCCTNCGCGACCGNCTGTTGCGCCAAGGCGCGGCCATCGGNCTGCACGTNTCCTACACGGCGGGCGGNCGGCCGGNACGTATCGGCNAAGANAAACGGCATTTGGAAAAGNCCTGGGGCNTGGNCGTGCGTTACACGCGCCACCACTTCCTGCGCTTTACCGAGCCGTCTCAGGTGGGTTTCTTGGCCGACAGCGGTCTGACGGACGACTTTACGATGGGCTTTGCCGATACGGCGGGCTTCCGCCTCGGGACGGCGCGCCCCGTGCGCGCCGTCGATCCGGCCGCCCGCCGGCTGACGGCGGTAACCTACCACCCGTTGCTCTGCATGGAGAGCACACTGTTCAACCCGCGCTATATGCACTTGGACGAGGCGCAGGCGCGGCAGACGCTGTTCCAACTGCTCGACCGCGCCCATGCCGTCGGCGGCGAGGCCTGTCTGCTCTGGCACAACACGTCTTTTATGCAGGCCGACGCGCATTGCGCCGACACCCCCGCCATTCCCGGCCTGGAGAAGGCCCGCACCGACTACGGCTTTCCGAGGCAACTCTATGCCGAAGCATGTACATACCTATCTCGTTTACAACAAGAAACATTTCATCCCCACCTACGTATCCTGTTGATATGCGACGTGTTTCCGCCGATTTTCGCGCCGCGTATGGGCTACCTGACGCGCTACCTGCAATCGTTCGGCCACGAGGTGACCGTGGTGACGGAACACATCAGCGAGCGTGGCGAGTTCGCATTCCTACGTGAAGGCGTGGAGGTACACGAAGCCCGTTTTCCGAACTTCCTCAAAGCCCATGTCGGCCGCCATCGCAAAAACCGCGTGTTCTACGACATGGCCGCCCGCCTCTGCGACGAAAGGCCGTTCGACCTCGTGCTGAGCAGCACCTACCGCACGTTTCCGATGAACGTCGCCGCCCGCATCGCACACCGCTACCACCTGCCTTGGGCGGCCGACCTGCGCGACATCATCGAACAATACCCCGACTGCGGCTTCATCGCGCATCCGCTGCCGCATTGGGGCGGCGTGGAAGAAGGCCTCGGCCGGCTGTGGGGCTTGACGCAGATTCAAAAACGTAACCGCCTGCTACGCCGCGCCTCGGCCGTAACGACCGTATCCGCTTGGCATACCGCCCTTTTGGGCCAGGCCATCGGCCGCCCCGAAAACGTAAAGCTGATCCCCAACGGATACAACCCCGACCTCTACGTTTTCAAGCCACAATCCGCACCTACGTTCGACATCGTTTATACGGGGAGGCTGTTCAGCCTGGACCGGAATGACCCGTCCCTGCTGTTGCAGGCCGTGGAAAAGGGCCGACGCGAAGGGGTGGCATGGGCGCGGGACACCCGCCTGCTTTTCTACTGCGATGCGGCCTCTCAACAACGCCTGATGGAATGGGCCGCCCGCTTCGCACCCGGTATGGCGGTCAGCACCCCCACCCACCGCCTTGACGACGCGCCCATTCAACTCTACGATTATATCGCTTCGAACGAAATCCCGACGGTCTTGAACCGCGCTTCCGTGCTGCTCGTGCTCACGAATCTCCGGCAGGCACCCGCCGCCCCCGCGCAAACGCGCCTCTATCGCCCCTGGCGGTGGTTCTGTCAAAAAAAGGCCGACCGACGGCCGCAAGGCACTCTTACCACCAAGCTCTTCGAAGCTTTGGGTGTGGAGAAGCCGATTCTCTGCGTGCGCGACAACGCGGGCCCGATTGCGGAACTGTTGCGCGAAAACGGCGCGGGTTGCGCGGCTTCCTCGCTATCGGAAGTCGAAGCCTTCCTATCCGCCACCCACGCCCAATGGAAAGCCCAAGGGCATACGCACGCCCCCGGCCGTCCCGAAATCCGCCAAAAATACCGGCGCGACCACCAGGCCCGCCAATTCGAGCGGCTGTTTTTCGGCCTGTCGGGTTGGCCCTTGGCCCCGTCAACGGAAAATCAAACCAATAAACTATAAACCATTAAAACACTAACATCATGAACCTTTCAAAGAAACTTGAGAAAGCGATCAATCAACAGATTACCGCTGAATTTTGGTCNTCCCGCCTTTACACGGCCATGTCGTTCTACTGCGAGAAAGACGGTTTGGACGGCTTNGCCCACTGGCTCCGCAAACAGGCCGAAGAGGAAAACGAACACGCCTACAAGATGGCNTCCTATNTGATGAAACGCGGCGGNACCGTNGTGTTGGGCAAGGCCGAAGACACGCCGAACACGTGGAAGGACTTGGCCGATGTATTCAAGGCCGTTTACGCCCACGAATGCAAGGTATCGAAAATGATCGACCAACTCGTCACGCTGGCGGANGCCGAAAAGGANAAGGCGACCGAACTGTTCTTCTGGGACTTCGTCCGCGAACAGATCGAGGAGGAAGAAACNGCGGGCGCGATTGCCGAACGCATCGCCAAATTCGGCAAGACGCATCTGTATGAACTCAACCAGCAGATGATGGATCGCTAGGACGCCCCGTTCGGCATAAAAAAAAGGAGAGGTCAACCCTCTCCTTTTTTTTATCGTCCATCGGACGCATCGCGCCCGCCGCCAACCGTTAAAACAACTGGTCGCGTTTGTCTTCCTCCGCCAGATTACGCAAGCGTTCCATCAAACCGCGTTTCATCTCGTCTTCCGGCATCTTGGCCAATTCCCGCGCAATCAAGGCCTCGCCCTCTTTCCGCGTCCGCTCGCCGGCATAGTCCTTCAGATATTCGGCCAACGTCATGATGGCGTTGGGCGTACAGAAACGGCCGATGAAGCCCGGTATCGCGTACTCCATAAAATGCTCGCCCGTGCGCCCCACCCGATAGCAGGAGGTGCAGAACGAGGGGATGAAGTCGCGTGAAAGCAACCAACCGATGGCCTCGTCCAACGTCCGGTTGTCGCCAATCTGAAACTGCTCCTTTTCAAGTTTCTGCGCATCCGTGATGCTTTCCTTCTCATGGTAAGCGCCTATTTCGAGCCGTGTGCCCGCATCGATTTGCGAAACGCCGAACTCCATGACCTCGTCGCGGATGGCCGGCGACTCGCGCGCCGTCATAATCAAGCCCGTATAGGGCACGGCCAAGCGCAAGACGGCCACCAACTGCTTGAACTGCGCATCGGTGGTCTGATACGGCAAGGCCAAATCCAAGCCGTTGGCCGGCTGGATACGCGGAAAACTGATGGTGTGCGGGCCTACGCCGTAGCGGCCTTGCAGGTGCAACGCGTGCGACACCAGCCCCATGACCTCGAAGCGCCAGTCGTACAGACCGAACAGCGCGCCGATGCCCATGTCGTCACAGCCGGCCTGAAACGCGCGGTCCATGCCGTCGAGCCGCCACATAAAATTGCCTTTCAACGTATTGGCGGGATGATATTGGGCATAGGTCTCCTTGTGGTAGGTCTCTTGGAAAATCTGATACGTGCCGATGCCGGCCTGCTTCACGGTCTTGAAGCCTTCGATGTCGAGGGGGGCGGCATTGATGTTGACGCGGCGGATTTCGCCGTGACCGTTCTTCGTGGCATAGACGACCTCCACCGTATGCGCGATGAATTCGGGCGAATAGGCCGGCGTTTCCCCGTAAACGAGAATCAGCCGCTTGTGACCTTCCGCCTCCAACGACTTGACTTCCCGTACCAATTCCTCATCGCTCAGCGTCCGTCTTACCGTTGTGGTCAGGCTGCGTCTAAAACCGCAGTAGAGACAGTCGTTCACGCAATGGTTGCCGATGTAAAGCGGCGCGAACAACACGATGCGGTTGCCGTACACCTCGCGTTTGAGCTTGCGGGCCGCCTGATAGATTTCCTCCAGCAAGTCCGGGCTCTTGACCGCCAGCAAAGCCGCCGTCTCTTCAAGATTCAGTGCCTTCTTTTCCAAACTTTTAGCCAGTACTTCACGTACCTTTCCCGCATCTTCCTTCTGTTCCAACAGCCGAAAGATATAAGCGTCATCTATAAAATCGATCGCGCCTTTCGACAAGGTCATATCCATGGTTACAATATATTAAACAGTTGTTCTTTAATCTTTTCCAATTCGTCTTTCATCTCAACGACCAAACGCTGCATCTCCACCTCGTTCGATTTGGAACCGAGCGTGTTGATTTCACGCCCCATCTCCTGCGCGATAAAGCCGAGCTTCTTGCCCGCGCCGTCTTCGTCGATGCTCTCGCGGAAATAACGGCAATGCTTGGCAAGACGGACCTTTTCCTCGGTCACGTCCCATTTCTCGAGGTAATAAATCAGACTTTCCTCAAAACGGTTCCGGGTGTCCGGCTGGCTTTCCCACTGCGCGTTCCACTCCTGCAAAGCCTTCGTCAACTTCTCCTTGATACGGGCCAGACGGCCTTTCTCGAACGGCTCCACGGCCGTTAGTTTCTCCTCGATGAGCGACACCCGCAACAGCAGGTCTTTTTTCAAGCCTTCGGCCTCCTGCGTGCGGAAACGATCCACGGCCGAAAGCACTTCGTCGGCCAACGCCCGCAACTGTGCGCCGACCGCGGCCAATTCCTCCGGCGTGCATTCCACCTCTTCGGGCCGCCGCCACGCATCGGGCTGCATAACCAAGGCCTGCCCCAATGCGGCCGGCCACCAACCAGGCATCGGTTCGGATTGAGACGCGCTCCACTGCGAAAACTGCCGGTAGGCCTTGTCCAAAAACTCCGTCCGCAATTCGGGCAAGCGCCCCGCTTCACCGGCCTCATCCCGTACCGTCACGCAGATATCCACCTTGCCGCGCTGCACACGGTCGGCCACGAGCGTACGCAGGTCGTTTTCCAACTCCTTATAAGGGCCGCTCCAACGCCAATTCATATCCAAAACCTTAGAATTGACGCTCTTGATTTCCACCGTCATCTTTTTACCCTGCCAAATACGGATGCCTTTGCCGTAGCCGGTCATCGATTTAATCATAACTCTCAATATTTTAACGTCAATCCCTTGGCCGCCCCGCGCCTTCGGGGGCAACCGTCCTACAAATTTACTTCGAAACATACGAATTCGCAAACTTTGACCCAGGTTTTGGAAATAAGGCGCAAGTTTGGTAAGTTTGTAATTGTTATGCCGGAGGACTACAACACACAACTGTTCGACGATAACTTGCGTTTGTTCAGCGCGATGATAGACGATATCCTCGCGGCTGAGAAATATATTTATTTAGAGACCTATCGGTTCGGGGAGGATGCCATCGGCAAGCGTTTCCGGGAGGCCTTGTTACAAAAAGCGCGGGAAGGCCTGGACATCCGCCTGCTCGTGGATGCCTACGGCACGCAAGCCAGCGAACTCTTTTTCGCCGACCTGTTGGCCGCCGGCGTCAAGTTGCGCTACTTCAAAAAAATCAAGTTCTTCTTTTCCAATACGTTTGCACGCAACCACACGCGCAGCCACCGCAAACTGTTGCTCATAGACGACAAAATTACGTATATCGGGTCGTCCAACCTCACGTCCTATTCCATCAGCTGGCGCGACCTTAACCTGCGGATCCAAAGCCCGATCACGCATAAGTTCCGCGGCGTGTTCTTCAAGAACTACGAGCAATACAAGTTCTACGAACTCGTGCCGTTCGAGAAAAAGAAAATCATCTCCTACCACGGCTACAACATCATACAGGACACGCCATCGACCTACTATCAGATTATACGCGACTATACGCTCAACCTCATTCAGAACGCCCGGCGGGAAATCCTGATAGAGACCCCCTATTTCCTGCCCGGCCATAAATTGCGCAAGGCCCTGACGGAAGCGGTCGCGCACGGCGTCTCGGTCAAGGTCTATCTGCCGCTGCATTCCGACGTGCCGCTCATCGACCTGCTACGCAACAAATATTTGGGTCCGCTCTACAAACAGGGCGTACAGTGGCGGCTGTTCAAGCCGGACAACCTGCACGCCAAATGTATGCTCATCGACGGCAAGCGGTTCTTCATGGGGTCGGCCAACCTGGACTACCGCAGCTTCCGCTACCAATACGAAATCATGCTCTACGGCGAACACGCCGAAACCGTGCGGCTGCTGCAGACGCACATCGCGGAGACCGACCGGCAGTGCCGCGACCTCGACTACGAGAAATGGAAGAACGTGCCGTGGCTGTACCGCTTTGCGGAATGGCTTATCACCCCATTCCGGCGGCTGTTCTAACCCCTGATCCTAAAACTTTAAATACCTGACGATATGAACGAAATCCTGAACCAACTGAAACCGGAAGGCGTATGGCACTATTTCGGTGAAATCCTGCGCATTCCGCGTCCGTCCAAGAAAGAGGAAAAGATACGGGAATACCTGCTTGCGTTCGGACGGGAGCACCGTTTGGAAACCATCGCGGACGAAACCGGCAACGTCCTGATCCGCAAGCCGGCCACGCCGGGCATGGAAAACCGTCAGGGCGTCATCCTGCAAGCCCATATGGACATGGTGTGCGAAAAGAACGCCGACTCCAAACACAATTTCGACACCGACCCGATCGAGGTGCACATCGAAGACGGTTGGCTCAAAGCCAAAGACACGACGCTGGGTGCGGACAACGGCATCGGCTGTGCGTTCGGACTGGCCGTCCTGGCGGACGACAGCCTCGAGCACGGCCCGCTGGAATGCCTGTTTACGGTAGATGAGGAAACGGGGCTGACGGGCGCTTTCGGGCTTAAACCCGGCTTTCTGCAAGGCAAAATCCTACTCAACCTCGATTCGGAGGACGACGGCCAATTCTTTATCGGCTGTGCGGGCGGCATCGACACGCTGGCCGAAGTGCCGGTTCAAACCGAAGCGCGGCCGCAGTCGCACACGCGTGCCTATACGTTACAAGTCAGCGGCCTCAAGGGCGGCCACTCCGGCGACGACATCAACAAGGGGCTCGGCAACGCCAATAAATTCCTCGTGCGCTTCCTTTGCGCCCAAACCGCGCCGCTGTCCTTGCGCGTAAGCGACCTGCACGGCGGCAATCTGCGCAACGCCATCGCACGCGAAGCATCAGCCACCGTCGTCCTGCCCGAAGACCGCGTACAGACGCTGTTGGAAACCGTGGCGCATTACGAAGCCGTTTTGAAACGGGAGTTCAAGACCGAACCCAACCTGCGCATCCAGGCCGTGGCGGCCGCGTTGCCCGAAAAGGTATGGGCGATCGACCGGCAGACGCGCTTTTGCGACGCGATGTTCGCCTGTCCGCACGGCGTGTTGCGCATGAGTTCCGACATTCCCAACTTCGTGGAGACTTCCACCAACTTAGCCTCCATGCATTACGAACCCGAAAACGGCCTGATCCGGCTCAGCACGAGCCAACGCTCGTCGGTAGAGTCGGCCAAGGTGGCGGCCGCCGAGCGCATCGCGGCCTGCTTCCGCCTCATCGGAACGGACGTCCGCATCAGCCACAGCGACGGCTATCCCGGCTGGACGCCCGACCCCGCCTCGCCGATTCTGAAAATCTGCACCGACACGTTCCGCGAGCTGTTCCACGAAGAGCCCTTGGCCTTGGCCATCCACGCTGGCTTGGAATGCGGCCTTTTCGCGACCAAATACCCGGGCATGGACATGGTGTCGTACGGGCCGACGATGCGCGGCGTACACTCGCCCGACGAACGCCTGCAAATCGACACCGTGGAACGCTGCTGGCGGTTGACCGTCGAAATCCTGAAACGCATTCCCGTTAAATAAACACCCGCTATGCACACGGTTTTTACCGAACGGCGCGCCATCGTTTTCGCGGCGGAAGCCGAGTTGGCTTCCGCCCGCGAAAAGGCCGCCTTATGGACGGAGTTGTCGGATGAACAACTCAAAATCACGACCTTGGGAACGGACGATACCTTTTTTGACCAGCTGTTGGCCGTGGAAGAAACCGACAACATCCTCGTGCGGTGCGATGCCGCCGCGGCTTTCGCGGCCTTCAAACGGCGCTTTGACGTTATCCGCGCGGGCGGTGGCCTCGTGCGGCATGGCGACCGCTACCTTTATATCTATCGGCGCGGCTTTTGGGACTTACCCAAAGGCAAACAGGAAAAGGGCGAAGCCATACGCGACACGGCCTTGCGCGAGGTGGCCGAAGAAACCGGCCTGACGCCGCTCGTCCTGCGCGAAGACCTGCCGACGACCTATCATCTGATTCGCCGCAAACACGATATCGCGCTCAAAGAATGCGTATGGTATGCGATGGAGACGCCCGAAACGGCGGCGGACACGGCCACCGGCACGGAACCGCCCGCGCTCAAACCGCAGACCGAAGAAGACATTATGGAAGCCGTTTGGCTGACCGAAGCGGAAGTTTTGGCGCGCTGCCCGCTCATGTATCCGTCTATCGCCTATCTGAGCCACTGTCGCTTCGGCCGTTAGGCTTCATCAACGCGCGCCAGGCCGCCAAGCCGTCGGGGACGGGCGCGGCGAAACGCGGATAGATCCGTCCTTCGGGCGAAATGACGACGAAGGCCGGAAACGTATAGACTTCCCAATCCTTCAAATTCCCGATTTCCCGGTTGAAATGATAAAACGACAGCCGCCGGTCGGCCGCCGGATTTTCCAAGGCGGCGGGCGGTTGCAAGCTCGCTTGCAAGGCGCGCGCGTAAGTGCGCGCGGCGGCCGAATCATCGTCGCAAACCAGCACGAGGCCGCGGCCGGGCAGGTCATCGGTCTGCCAAAGCGCCTGTTGCAGCGCGTAAATCTGGGACGAGCCCTCCGGCGAGAGCGCCGGGTCGGACTTGACGATACACACATAGGTCCAAGTTCCGGCCGCGCCCAACAGCGTATCGGCCGCCACCGCCCGCCCCTGCATGTCCGTCCATACGTAAGGCGCCAACCGGATGCCTTCGTGCCGGCGACGCCATTGTTCGAGCAGGCCCGCGATGGTCTGCCGGTGCATCGGATAGGCCGTCCGTTCGGAGAGCTGCGCCAACTGACGCAACAAGGCCTCCGCCGGATAGTCGGGTCGGCCCAGCGCCTCCGAAACGGCCTGTATATATACCCATTCCCGCCACTGCCGGTTCACGAGCAGCGAATCCACACCCAAGGTGTCGAGCACGGTCTGCACGTCCGCCCCCGCCAACAGCTGTTTGAGCCGTTTTTCGGGAATCGGGCACCGCGTATCGAAATAATGGCCGAAATAAGAGCGCACGAACTGCATCTGCGCGGGATTGCGGTACAGCAACGGCTGGTCCTTCAAATACTGACGGAACAAGGCCTTGCCGTTCTTCAGCCGCGCAAACTCCTCCAAGCCCGCCATCCGATAGCGGACATAGGCCGATGCGAAGGCTTCGGCAAAGGCCGTATCCGCCGCCAGGCTATCCACGCGCGCCCGAAGCCGTAACACGGCTTGCGGCTGACCATAGACGGCGATGGCTTCATAGGCTTCCGCATCGATTTCTTCCCCGTACAGTGTCAGAAAGTCCCAAACCGCATGGTTCAGCCGCTCGGCCGCCGGCCGGGTGATGTCGAACGTCAGCGGCGGCACGGGCGCGCCCGGAAACCAAACGTTGAGCCGGTCGGCCAACCCGTAGTCGAACGTGTCGAAACGCAGGCGGTAGTCCGTGCCGGAGCTCACGAACAGCGTGCCTTCGTAGTAGTCGATGGCCAGGGTCGTCGGCATCGTCTCGCGGAACATCCCCCTCAGGCTGAACGTGCCGTCGGCGGCGATGCGGGCGGCGTCGATCTCCCAGTCCAAGCCGCTCAACGGGTCGGCATCGACCCGCCAGCGCACCGTGCGCCCCGCCGCCCCCGGCGCCACGCCCTCTATGCGGACGCGCTGCGCCACCCGGTCGGGATGCCGACGCAGGCTGTCATCCTCCGCCGACGCCGCCCCCGATACGTCCGGCAGCGTCAAGGGCGGCCATGCGTCGCCCGACCCGGCCCAAGCGGCCCCCGCGCCGACCATACACAGCCAGCCGGCCAGTCCCAACCGCCAAGCCCAAGCCCGCGTCCGTTCTATCCTTCCGCGTCCGCGCATCGGCTTACAGATTCTCTTTCAAAAACCGCGTCATCGTTTCGTACAGATGCTCGCGCGCCGACCCGCCGGTCAGGCTGTGGTTACGGTTCGGATAAGCCTGGAACGAAAACGGTTTGAGGTGCGCCTGCAACGCGTCCACGAGCATCATGCTGTTTTGGAAATGCACGTTGTCGTCGCCCGTACCGTGCGCCAGCAAATAAGCGCCCTGCGGCTTGTCGGCCCAATAAATCGGCGAATTGGCGTCGTAGCCACCGGGGTTCTCGGCCGGCGTGCGCATGAAACGTTCCGTATATACATTATCGTAATAGCGCCACGAGGTTACGGGCGCGACGGCCATCGCCGCCTTCCAAAGCCCGTCGCCACGGAACAGGCAGGACGACGACATGAAGCCGCCGTAACTCCAGCCCCAAATCGCCACGCGCGCCGGATCGACGAAATCCCATTCGGCCGCGATATGGCGCACAACGGCCATTTGATCCTGCGTTTCATAGCGTCCCAATTGCAGATAGGTGCATTTCTTGAAGGCCTCGCCCCGCCCGCCGGTACCGCGGTTATCGACGCAAAGCACGACATAGCCCTGCGACACGAGGTAACTGTACCACCAGTAATCCATGCCGCCGTATTGGTTCAACACCTGCTGCGAACCGGGGCCGCCGTAAAGGAACATCAACACCGGATAGCGGCGGCCGGCCTCCATCTTGGCCGGTTGCATGACCCAATAGTATAACGTATCGAAGCCCGCGGCCCGTTCGGCCAAGCGGTCCAACAGGGCCCGCGTCTCGGCCGTGCCGTCGCCGGCGGGCTGAATCGTGTCGGGAAAGGGCGTGCGGTAACGTCCTACGGCCATCTTGCCGAAACGGCGTTGCGGCTGAAAGTCGGCCTGTAATCGCGTCTGCATATCCTCGTTGCCCTCTATGACCGACAACAGCTGTTCGCTCTCGCCGTCCAGCGCGTATTCGCAGTAGCGCGGCGCCGTGCCGGCGGCCGAATGTATGAGAATCACGCGCCGGTAGTCATCGGAGAACAACGCGCGGCAAACGCCGCCCTTGGCTTGCAGTTCATAGGCCAGACGGCGCAAACCGCGGCCATCCAAGCCCGCCGACATCACCTCGATATTGTAAGGCGCACTGTAGTTGGCCGAAAAATAGACACGGCCGTGCCGCTCGTCCACACCGTAGAGCCGGTTTACCTCATAGTCGCCCTGCGTCAACTGACGCAACAGATTTCCGTCGAAATCATAGAGATAGAGATGACGGTAACCGTCGCGTTCGGAGGCGATGAGCCAACGGCTCTCGTCCGAGAAGCAATATATATCATCCGTAATCTCGATATAGCAGTCGTTGCGTTCCTCATAGAGCGGTTTGGCCAACGGGCTGACCCAAGCCGTCGCCACCGGTTCCGCCGTCACCTTTTTGGCTACCGACGTTTTGATGAAGGCGGCCTGCGCCCCGTCGCTCCCGGCCTGCCACCGCCAGATACGCAGATGGTTCTGATGCCGGTTCAGCGTATAGAACAGCAGCGTATTGGATTTGGGCGTCCAACACAGACGCGGGATATAGGCCACCGCATCGCTCGCGCCGCCCGTGCTGTGGGCCTCCGTCCGGCAGAGCGGTTGCGTTCGGTTGAGCAACAGGTCATAGACGATGAGCTGCACCGTGGAGTTGTCTTCGCCGGCCTTCGGATATTTATAGACGTAAGGCCGCGGGTAGAGCGCGCCCCACTGCGTGAAACCGAATTCCGGCACGCGGCTCTCGTCCGACCGCAGGTAAGCGATATAACGGCTGTCGGGGCTCCAGGCATAGGCTTTCGTAAAACCGAACTCCTCCTCATACACCCAGTCGGTATGGCCGTTGAGGATACGGTTGAACGCACCGTCCTCGGTCAAGGCCCATTCGACCGGCTTTTCCTTGAAGTCGAACACGTAGAGGTTGTTGTCGCGGATATACGACAGCCGTTGGCCGTTTGGCGAAAACGCGGGTTCCTGTACCGCGCCCTTGAGCGGCAGCACGCGCATCCCCTGCCCCGTGGCCGCGTCGTCGGCCGTGGCCCATGTCAACAGGTAGGCCGAACAACGGTAAGACCAACGGTAGATGGCCTCCCGATCGGCCAAAAGCAACACGGCGTCGCGTTGCGGGTTCCAGATAAAGTCGAATACCGGGTTTCCGGCCGGCAGCGACAAGGCCGCGGCCACGTCCGCCCAACGCACGAGCGTGTCGCGCCCCACCTCCTGTTTATTGCCGTCCTGACGGACGCGCACGAGGCCGACCTCCTCCCATACATCGTAACTGTCTCCCTGCAACCGGTATTGCAGGCCGGCCGGCGTACGGACCGTATAGGCCGGGTCGTGAAAAATCGCTGATACCGTCATATCCGTCGTTTGTGATACCCCTTTAAAGAAGCCCGCCAGAAAAAAAACGCCGGCGAGTGCGGCCCCGAGGCCGTTCTTCCATGTCTTTCGCATAAGGTTCATATTAAAATTATCGCTTGATGGTCTATATGAGTTTACGGCTGAACGCCATGATCCACGACCATGGCAGACACTTGGCCAAACGGCGGTGCCAGCTGTTCCAGAAGCCGTAAGTCACCACGGCTTTGTTGCGCCGTGCCGCCCGCAACGTATGCCGCACGACGTCTTCGGCCGACGTCATCCAAAATGCATCGGCCCGGCCAAGCCGCTTGAGCGCGTACGTCTCGTTGCCGATGGCCCAGAAGTCCGTACGCACGGGGCCCGGACAGAGCACCGTGAGCCCGATGCCGCGCCCGGCCGATTTCAGTTCCCGCCGCAGGGCGCGGCCGTAGAACAGCACGAACGATTTGCTCGCCGCATAGACGTTCATGCCCGGCAACGGGCAGAACGCGGCCGTAGAGGCGATTTCCACGATACGGCCGCCGTTTTGTATATACGGAATGCACATTTCCGTGATACGCACCAAGGCTTTGACGTTCAGGGCTATCATACGCTCCGCCCAGTCGGGGCCGACCGCCTCCCAGTTGCCGAATTTGCCGAAGCCGGCCGCATTGACCACCCAGCCCAAGGCGGGCTTTTCGGCGGCCAACGTGGCTTCCAAGTGCGCCAAATCTTCCGCACGGCAAAGGTCCAAGGCCAAGATGCGGCATGTCGGAAAAGCCCGCCCCGCCAGCTGCGCCTCGCGGCGGCCGGCTTCGACGACGGCCGCCATGGCCTCCGCCCGCCGTGCCACAAGCCACAGTTCGGCACAGCGGCCGTCACGCGCCAGTTGGCGCACGAATTCGGCCCCCAGGCCGGAAGAGGCCCCGGTAATCAAGGCCGTCAGCATTCCCTTTTCAGACATAGAACAAAATTACGCATAATGCGTCAACCTACCAAGCCGCCGCGCCCCTTTCCGCCGCCACTTTTTTACTATGCTTTTTTTATCTATCTTTGCGCCTTAATATTATAAACGCATTTATACTTAATTTATCATGGCAACCACAGCAGATTTCAAAAACGGCTTGTGTTTAGAGTTCAACAACGATCTCTGGCAAATAGTTGAATTTCAACATGTAAAACCCGGAAAGGGCAGCGCGTTCGTCCGCACGAAACTCAAGAACCTCCGCAACGGCCGCGTATTGCAGAATACGTTCCCGGCCGGCGTCAAGGTGGATACCGCGCGTGTGGAACGTCGTCCGTACCAGTTCCTCTACAAGGAAGACACTTCCTATAACTTTATGCACGCCGAAACGTTCGAGCAGATCAGCATCGAAGAGAACCTGATTACGAACCCGCAGTTCCTCAAAGAAGGCTGCATCGTCGATATCCTGATCCACAGCGAGACCGAAACGCCGCTGACGTGCGAACTGCCCGCCTATATGGAATTCGAGGTTACCTATACCGAACCCGGCGAAAAAGGCAATACGGCGACGAACGCCACGAAAGAAGCCGTTTTGGATACGGGCGCGAAAATCCGCGTGCCGTTGTTCATCAACACCGGCGAGAAAATCAAGGTGGACACGCGTAGCGGCGAATATTCCTCGCGCGCCTAAGTTTAGTTTCACGCTATCACTTAACTCCTATGAGATTCAGCAAACCTTATACGATTGCCGAACTGACGGCGCTGATGCCGGTGCAACCGCGCCTGATCGGACGCGATGACCTCCGGCTGACGGGTATGAACGAAATCCACATGGTGGAACCCGGTGACGTAACGTATGTGGATGCAGAGAAGTACTACGACATGGTGCTGAACTCCGCGGCCGACCTCATCCTGATCAACAAGGAGACGGCCTGCCCTGAAGGCAAGTGCCTGCTCGTGACCGAGGATCCGTTGGCTTGCTTCAACGCGCTGACACGGCATTTCCGTCCGTTCGAGCCCTGTCCCACGGCCATCAGCCCCACGGCTGAAATCGGCGAAGGCACGGTCATCCAGCCGAACGTCTTTGTCGGCAACCATGTCAAAATCGGCAAGAACTGCATCATCCACGCCAACGTCAGCATCTACGATTACACCGTGATCGGCGACAACGTCATCATCCAGTCCAACAGCGTTATCGGCGGCGACGCCTACTATTTCAAGCACGACACCTGCGATACGCTGCGCCGCATCGACTCTTGCGGCCGCACGGTGCTGGAAGACGATGTGGAAATCGGCGCGCTCTGCGCGATTGACAAGGGCGTGACGGGGGACACGATTATCGGACAGGGCACCAAGCTCGACAACTTTGTCCAGATCGGCCACGACACACATATCGGCAAACACTGCCTCATCGGCGCGCACTGCGCCGTGGCGGGCGTGACCACGCTGGGCGACCACGTGTTGCTTTGGGCCAACGTCATGGTCAACAAAGACCTCGTGCTGGAAGACGGCACCGTTGTGCTGGCCACGTCGGCCGTCGATAAGTCGCTGGCCAAGGGCGTCTATTTCGGCACGCCGGCCATCGATGCCCGCAAGAAGTGGAAAGAGATGGCGTCGCTGCGGATGCTGCCCGACATCATCGACAAAATCAAGCACCTGTTGTAGTTTCATACGGTGCGACCTAAAAAGAAAGGCGGCTTCGGAAGAAGTCGCCTTTCTTTTTTAACGATGGTGATGGTGCGGACCATGTTCCGGATGCGGCGGCGGGGTTGGACGCGCGGGCATCATGCCGTATTTCGGCGCCTTGACCTTGACGGTCTGCATCGAGAAAATGCCGCCCGTGAGAACGGAGGCCAAAAAGTCCACGAAGCCGAAACTCGTCCGCACCTCGCAATGGCCGTCACGCGGCACCGCCGCCCGGGCGTGCCCCAACGGAATCAAGCCCCAAAACAGGTAACACTGCTTGGCTTTCGAATAGGTATAGGCGTTCGAGTTGTCCGCCTTCGTGGCGATGCGGTAATCCCCTATGCTGGTCCGCGTGGAGAAACACGACTGGCACAGCACCATCGGCACCGCCAATAGCAGCAAAAGCATCAGTTTCTTCATAACCGTTTGCATTTTTTGAAATGTAAAGATAGTGAAAATTATCCTTTTCCCGGTTTTTCAGCATGACGGCCATCCCAAAATCCTTTCCTCAACGCCGTCACGCCGCGTGTAGGCGGCCTGAACCAAAGCCAGCATGAGGAAAACGGAGAAGCGACCGCTGTCCAAATAGAGGAAATTGTTGAACAGGCCCTGCGTGAAATAGGCGGCCAAGCCTAACAACAGCGACAGAATCCAGGCGCGCTGCCGACGGGCTTCCGCCCCGCCGCCGTCTTGGCCGCGCCCCACCGCGCGGTAGGCCTTGACACCGGCCGTAAACCCGAACACGACGATACACAGGAACAACAGCCCGCCCGGAATGCCGGTCTCGCAGAAGGCCGAGAAATATTCGCTATGGGCGTTGCCGTTGTCGCCCGCAAACGTGCTCACTTCGGTCAGGTCTTCTTCCCGCTGGTAGGGTCCATAGACAAACGGATAGACATCTTTGCCGCAGCCGAACCACGGGTAGTCGGCCGTCAGGCGGGCGGCGCACTTCCAGCGGTTGACGCGCTCCATGCTCGAAGCGTCCTGCCGGTACCGCACGAGCGAGAGCATATGCTCGCCCCAGGCCTCCGACTTGCGGGCATCCAACGCCTGCCCCTGCCGCACGGCCCACACGCCGCCCGCCGTGACGGCCACCAGCGCCATGGCCAAGGCCACAAGCCGCCGGCGGCGCGGCCACCGCCATACGTACAGCACGGCCACGATGGCCAAGGGCACCGAGAGCGTGGCCGTCGCCGCCCGCGCATGGCTGACCCACAGGCTCCAAAGGAACACCGCCACGAGGACGGCCGCCCCCGCCCGCTGCCACAGCCGCGCCGCGTAGCGCACGAAATACAGGGCGGGAAACAGCCACAGCGTTACCATCGCGCCCCAATGCGTGTGGTCGGACAGAAACGGTTGGGTCACACGGAAAATCTTGTTGTAAGGCACCGGCTCGCCGCGGAAATAGCCGAAATAATAACGCCCCAGGGCCACGATCGAGAAAAGCCCCAGCCCCAAGAGCGCCGAACGGGCCACACGCCGCCCGAAACCGCCGTCCGGGGTTTCGCGTTCCATCTTATAGGCGGCGTAAAAAGCCGGCAACACACAGGCCGTATAGGCGAACGAAGCCTTGAACGCCACCAGCCTGCAAGGCGAAAAAAAGACGCCTATCCACATCCATAGCAGATAGGCGCCTATCCACCAGCGTAACTCGCAGGGCCAAAAGCCGTCGGGGCGCCTAAGCCCCAAGTCGGTCCTAAGGCGCCGCTGCCCCCACAATACGAACGGGAACAGCAGACACAACAGCCCCAACAGGAGTTCCACCGGCAGACGTATGTTTCCGAAACCGCCCAACGGTTGCTCCACACTCAGGAAACTGAAAAAAGCCGTGAGGCAGAGCAACCCGTCGATATGGAATACCGAACGGCCGTAAGCCGTACCTATCCGCGGGTCTTTCATCGGAAACGATACGAAACCAAGCGTTCAGCCGATTAAATCGTGCCGCCGATCAAAATGACGGTCAACAGCGCGATAATGGCGTACAATTCCGGGAATACGGCCAAGATCATCGTGCTGGCGAACAGGTTGTGGCCGCCGCCGATGCCATGGATACCGTCCACGCAAATCCGCGCCTGACGCAGAGCCGAGAAAAAGCCCACGATGCCCAAGGCCAAACCGCCGGCAAAAACGGCCGAAGCCGCCAACCACGAAATCTCAGGCGTAATCTTCGTGTAAATCAAGAAGAAGCCCACAAAGCCGTACAGACCCTGCGTAGAAGGCAACGCGCTCAAGGCCGTACACGAACCCAAAACCGACGGGTTCTTCTTCAACGCGCCCAACGTGGCGCTACCGCACATAGACAAACCATAGGCGCTGCCGATACCGGTCAGACCTACCATAAGGGCGATGCCCAAATAAGCTAAAACAACAGCTTCCATTTCAATTTTTATTTAAGTGTTTCTAATTTAAGGTTTTCTATTCTTCTATCTTGAACGCCTGATAGGCACGGCCGCCGCCCGCGAAGCCCGCGTTCTTGTAAAACTCCACGAACGTGAGACGCAACGGGTGCACAACCGACCCCAACGCGCAGAGCGCGATGTTGAGCCCATGGCCGAACAACAAGATCAAGATCATAATCAACTGCTTGAGCACCGGGATGGATCCGCTCATCTGCAGGGCCAAGTCGTTGAACACGCCGCCGAGGATACCGCCCGTAAGCCCCAACGCGAACAGACGGATATAGGACAACAGGTCGCCGACCAAGCCCGTGGCCGTGTTGTAACTCGCCCACAGCCCCGAACCGAAGTTCATCCAAATGGGCTTGCCGGGACTGTTGTAGAAGAACGCGCCGCACGCGCCCACGCCCACCATCGCGTAGCAGGCGTAACACACAAAGACCGGCAACGTCCAATCCGTCATGCGTTCGGCTAAAAGCGGAACCGCGAACACGAGGATGAGCCACCAACCCAACGCGCCCACGGCATATTTGAAGCCTCTCTGGCGCGAAATATTGAGCACATGTACGAACATCCCGAACAGAATCTGGATGCCGCCCAACGCGAGCGAGAGCATCATGAGTTGGTCCTGACCGAGGATATAGGCGTGGAAACGCTGCAAGGCCGGCACATTGACGAGCGATACGCCGAAGAACGTGCCCGACAGCATACCGAACACAACGGCCGCCGCGCCCAAATAGCAGACGAGCGACAGTATAGGCCTAAAGTCCGGCTTTACCTTGCCGCGGAGCAGGAAGCCCAATAGGACGAACAGCAGGCCGTAGCCGGCGTCGCCCATACAGAAGCCGAAGAACATCATGAAAAACGGCGCGAACAAAGGCGTCAAGTCCAATTCCCGATAGCCGGGCAACGAAAACAGTTTGGTAATAGGCTCGAAAAGACGCGCATAGGCGTTGTTTTTGAGCAACACCGGCACGTCCGCCTGCGCCTCCTCGGACAAGGTCTTGGCGGCCTGTTGTCTGAAAAAGACGCCCTCGGCCTCCAGGAAAGCCTCGAATTCGGCCTGATCCTTGGCCGGCAGGTAGCCTTCCACGATGCGCAGGCTCCCCTCAGCCTCGGCGGGCATATCGGCGCGCGCCACACTATAGGCCAGGCGGTTCCAGCAGTGTTTGCGCGCCTGTTTGAAGTCGGCCGCGCGGTCGGCCGCGTAAGCCACGCGGGCCTCGTCAGCGGCCTTCTGCCGCTGCGCCGCCTGCACCTGCGCCGCCCACTGCGCCGGCGGCTGCGTCGGCGCGGCCTCCTCCTGCACGCGCCAGTCGGCGGGCAACGTATCCCAATAGACGAAATAGACGCGGCCCTCGGCTTTGGCCACCACCGCCACCGGATAGGCCTCGGGGGCTTCGGCCACCTTCGCTTTTTCGGGCCGGTAGTTCAGGCCGGCGTCATCCAGTGTCCACATTTTGGCCGGCATGCTGCCGAACCGCAACGTCAGCCCGGCCTGCGCCAAGCCTTCCAACAACGCCGGGTCGTACACGCCCCATACCGCCTCTTTATCGGCGGCCTGCCGCAAGAGAGCTTCCTGTTCCGCCGACTTGCGCGCGCGGTCCAAAGCGTCTTCGGTCCATTCGATACGGGCGGCCTCGTCCGACGGGAAATCCGCCGCGGCGGCCCGTACGTCCGGATGCAGACGCCGCCAGTCGTCGAGCGCGCGCTCCAAACGCTCCGCCCGGACGCCCAAACGGTAGTCCTCTTCCTGCGTGCCCTTGACGGCCAAGTCGCCCAACGACAGGTCAAGCAAGCCCTTGGCCTGCAAAGCCTTCAAGAAAGGTTCGAATTCCTGATGGAACAACAGGATTTCGTATTTCAGCATCGGTTCTATCATAACGCCTCCTCCTGTTGCATATGACGGCTCTTGACGATTTTCTGCGAGGACTTCGACAGGTTCTCCTCGTCTTCGATAAAGCGTTTTATCTTCTGTATCGCCTCTTTATAGCCGGGAATCTGCACCTTTTCGTACAGATTCACTTTTTGGGTCGTCTTCTTGCGCGCCTTTTCAAGATACTGCATCTTGTAGCGGTACACCTCGCTCTGCAGCCCCACGGACGCCAGTTCCTTGAGCGTTTCCATGCCCTGCGCCGTCCAGGCCGGTTCGGCAAACGACAAGAACGGCTTTTCCTTGAAGCGGATTTCCTTCAGCTCCGGCACCTTGACGCCGGCCACCTTGCCCATCCTGAGATCAATGGCCTCCACCTCCACGCTGCGGGGATCCAACTCCGGAAACAGGGCGGTCAGCCCTTCCATGCGCTGCATCGCCTCCTCCAACGCCTTATCCAGACGTTCGGCCTCGGCCTTGGCTTTCTTGACCTCCATCCGCAACGCGGACTCCTTGCTCTTAATGGTCGGCAAGGCCCGTTCCCGCATCTTCAGCCCCTTGCCCAACTCGTTGAGCGAAGTCTTGTTATATTGAAATTTAATCGGCATCGGTTTTCACACTTAATTTTCAAAACCCGTCGGCGCGGCCTCAGACATTCTTCGGCCAGTACTTGTCCATCAGGTTCTGCTTGATCGCGACCTCGGCCGGCTTGAAATAGCGCGCGAACATCTGCCAAACGCGGTCCAGCATCTCGGTCGTGTCGATGTTGACGTCGATGGCCAGAATCTGCGCCGAATAGTCCTTGGCGAACGAGAGCGTCCGTTCGTCGTAGTCGCTCAAATCGAAACCGTTCTCCAGCTTGGTGCGCGCGTTGGCCGCGTCGGCGTACAGACGGACGGCCGCATTCATGACCTGCGGATGGTCCTCGCGCGTCTGCTTGCCGATAACCAGCTGTTTAAGACGCGAGAGCGAACGGAACGGGTCGATGATGACCTTGTTCACATCGCTGTCGTTACGCAGGAACAACTGCCCTTCCGTAATATAACCCGTATTGTCGGGGATGGCGTGCGTGATGTCGCCGCCGCTCAAGGTCGTTACCGCGATAATCGTGATGGAGCCGCCGTCGGGCAGCTGAACGGCCTTTTCGTAAATCTTGGCCAGGTCGGAATAAAGCGAACCCGGCATACTGTCTTTGGACGGAATCTGATCCATACGGTTGGAGACGATGCTCAACGCGTCGGCATACAGCGTCATGTCGGTCAGCAGCACGAGCACCTTCTCGTTCTTATCCACGGCGAAATATTCGGCCGCCGTCAGCGCCATGTCGGGAATCAACAAGCGTTCGACGGGCGGCTGTTCGGTCGTGTTCACGAAGCAAATCATCTTGTCGAGCACGCCGGCGTTCTCGAACGACTGCTTGAAGAACAGGTAGTCGTCGTTCGTCAGCCCCATGCCGCCCAAAATAATCTTATCCACCTTGGCCCGCAAGGCCACCATACACATGACCTGGTTGTAGGGTTCGTTCGGGTCGGCAAAGAACGGAATCTTCTGACCCGATACAAGCGTGTTGTTCAAGTCGATGCCGGCCATGCCCGTGGGAATCAACTCCGACGGCTGCTTGCGCCGGAACGGGTTGACCGACGGCCCGCCGATCTCGCGTTCCTCGCCTTCGGGTTCGGCGCCCCCGTCTATGGGTTCACCGTATGCGTTGAAAAACCGCCCTACCAAATCGTCGCCCACCTTGAGCGAAGGCACCTTGCCCAAGAAAACGACTTCGGCGTTCGTCGGCAGGCCTTCCGTACCGGAAAACACCTGCAGCGTGATGCGTTCGCCCTTGATTTTGACCACCTGCGCCAAACGGTCGCCCACCATGGCCAATTCATCGTTGGAAACCTGCGTCGCCCGCACATCGACCGTCGCCTTGGTCACGGCCTCCAATCGCGTATATACTTTTTGAAACGCTGTCTTTTCCATAATCTCGCTTATTTATCTTGTTGATAGCGGGCAACCCACGTATCTATTTCCTGTTCGTAACGTTTGAAATCCTCGCTTTGGAACTGACTGTAGTTCATCTGCTTGAAAAGGTTAATCAACTGCTTGTAGAACTGTACGCAATCGTTGAAATCCTCAAAACGGTACTGACGTTCGCACAGCCCCATAACCTTCTCGAACATATAACGCTGACGTTCCATCGGCGTCAGGCTGTCGGTGCTGTCGAACGCATCCTGTTGCAGAATCACGAAGTCGATGAGTTCCGATTTCCAAAAACTGTCGTGATACGAAACGGGTACGCCGTCGTCGCCAAGGATGTTGATCTGTTCGTTGGCTTCCTTGCCGCGCAACACGTAGTTTTTGCCGGCGCGCACCTTATCGACCCAACCCGCGCCCATACGTTCGTTCATATAGGCTTCTATCTCCGGATAGTCCAAGTATTTGGAATAACTGTCAATCGGGTCGATGGCCGGATAACGCTTGCTGTCGGCACGCGACTGAGCCAAGGCATAAAAACAGCGCGCGGCCTTTTTCGTGCCCTCGGTCACGGGTTCCTTCAGGTTACCGCCCGCCGGCGACACCGTACCGATAAACGTGATGGAGCCGCTCTGCCCGTTGTTCAGGAACACGATGCCCGCCCGCGCGTAGAAGCTGGAGATGATGGCCGTCAAGTCCATCGGGAACGCGTCTTGACCCGGCAACTCTTCCAAACGGTTCGACATCTCGCGCAAGGCCTGCGCCCAACGCGACGTGGAGTCGGCCAACAACAGCACGCGCAAACCCATCGCGCGGTAATACTCGCCGATGGTCATGGCCGTATAGACCGAAGCCTCACGCGCGGCCACCGGCATATTGGACGTGTTGCAGATAATCGTGGTACGCTCCATGAGGCTGCGGTTCGTCCGCGGATCGACCAGTTCGGGGAACTCGGCGAAAATTTCGACGACCTCGTTGGCCCGTTCGCCGCAAGCCGCCATGAGGATGACATCCACGTCGGCCTGCTTCGAAATCGCGTGCTGCAACACCGTCTTACCCGAACCGAACGGCCCCGGGATAAAGCCCGTACCGCCCTCGGCTATCGGGTTGAACGTATCCATGACGCGCACGCCCGTTTCCAATACCTTGAACGGACGCGGCTTTTCCTTATAATGCGTAATGGCGATGCGGACCGGCCACTTCTGCACCATCGTCACGGGGCACGACTCGCCGGCCTCGTTCTTGAGCACGGCCACGGTCTCCTCTATCGTATAGGCTCCTGCCGGCACGATCTTTTCCACCGTATATTCGCCCTTGAAGGCAAACGGCACCATGATTTTGTGGGGCAGCCAGCCTTCCTTTACCTCGCCGAGCCAGTCGGCCGCGCGCACGCGGTCGCCCACCTTGGCCAATGGCGTGAAATCCCATTTTTTCGTCTTGTCCAACGGCTCGGTATATTCGCCCCGGCGCAAAAAGACGCCTTCCATCGTTTCC
Organism: bacterium; assembly: GCA_014802725.1. GTDB lineage: Bacteria > Bacteroidota > Bacteroidia > Bacteroidales > P3 > CAMXAS01. The sequence continues at coordinate 35,380 of JAAVBS010000005.1, read as the reverse complement.
AGATTGTTCTGCAAACCGTCGTAATAACTCGACAACAGGCCCGGCCCCAGCGTCACCTCGAGCAAATGCCCCTCGAAGCTGACGGGTGCCCCCACCTGCAGGCCGCGCGTGCTTTCATAAACCTGCACGTAGGCCGTATCGCCGTCTATTTTGATAACCTCGGCCATCAGTTTGACCCCGCGCAGGTCGATGAAACAGATTTCATTCTGCGCCACGGGGCCTTCGGTCTTTACCGTCACGAGGTTGGCGGTAATGCCGCTTACGGTTCCTCTTGTTTTCTCCATAGTCACTATCGCTATGCGCCGATGCCGGCGCTGAATTCATTTTTCTCCCAATCCACAGCCCGCAGGGACTGCAATTTTGCTTTGAGCAGTTGCCGGCCGTCGGCCTTTTTAAGACGTTGCCAGCGTTGTTGCAACTGCAAACGGACGAAATACGCCCACAGGTTGTCGGTCGAAGCCGTCGCGTCGCCGCCGCCCGCCTCCGCAAAGCGCCAACGGAAACTGTCGCAAAGCCATTCGCGTTTCATCGGGTCGGGTTCGGCCATGACCTTATCCATGTCTTCGGCATAATCCCAAAGCTGCGCCAGCGGCTCTTTCTCCAACGCCTGAATCCACTCGGCGTCGGCGGCCGCCCTGTCGCCCTTGGCCGGGTATTCCGGCAGGTTATCGTCCATCGGCAACTCGGGGTATTTCTTACGGTTGAGCCGGTTGGCCACGGTTTTCCATTCCCAGTCGAAACGGTAGTACGATTTCAGGAACGCGGACGACAAGGCCGGCACCTGTGCGTAGAACATCGCCTGCAAACGCCGGTAGGCCTCGGTTTCCGACCAGGCCTCCACGGCTTCGTCCGAAGCGTCGGCCAAAGGTTGGAGGCCGGACGGCATTTCCTCTCCGGCGGGCACCACCGCGCACCGCCGCGCGTAATCGCCCCTGAACGCCTGCATATAAGGCAATGTTTCGATGAAAGGCACCAGGCAGGCCGGTTCAAAGTTCCCGGCTTCCGGCAACGCCCGGTCGGCCGTCTGCGCTTCCGCACCGGCTTCGGCCCGGATTTTCGCAAGCCATATCTTATGGTTGGCGGGCGAAAAGATATAAGCGAGCACCGCCAGGTCCTTACGGCTCAGCAATTCGATGGCCTCGGCGCAGACGGCCTCCACGGAAGGGCCGTCCCCTTCCGCATTGAACGTCCATTGCGGCAATGAGGCTGAAAAATAAGGATATGCTGACATAACGCCTAAAACAACCAACGACGCAGGTTCTCACGCGCATACTGCTTGAACAGCGCGGTGAAATCCGCTTCGGTAAAACTGAGTTTATAGCCTTTGGCACGGCTCTGTACCTGAAAGCCATGCTGTACGTCGTGCCGGTACTGCACCTGCAAGCCGTCCTGCAACGCCTGTCCCAACGTCCGTTGCAACAATGCGTCGTACTGTGCGCGCTGCGCTTCCGGCAACAACAACGTCAGGTCGGCGGTTCCGGCCTCGTTGCGGCCGAACGCCCGCACGGTTTCCAACAGCAATTCCGCCATGAAGCTTTCCTTTTCGAAAGCCGCCCCCACCGCGGGTTCGACGGTCTTCTGCAACAGATTCTCCTCCAAATCGGCCTTGACGGCGGAGATCATCTGGCGCAGACTGCGTTTGAGTTCGCCTTCAGCGCTTTCCCTCTCCTTGGCGATGTCGGCCGTAGCCTGTGCGCGCATCGCGGCCACTTCCGCTTCCACGGCGGCTTTATAGCGGTCGGCTTCCGCCTTGGCCTCGGCCAAAAGGCGTTCGCCCTCGGCTTTTCCTTTGGACAACCCCTCTTCGTAAAGTTTTCGGGTTATTTCCTGCAATTTGCTATCCGTCTCCATATTCATAGACTTTTGTATAAAGGAAGACAAATTTAATGAATTTTTGACTATCGGCAAGTTTTATGACCGACATAATGCCTTTTTTCGTTATTTTTGTTTGGCGCTTACCGCAAGCGCCACTTCTAATAGACCGCCTTATGTTGCTGAATTATATTTGGATTGCCTTTTTCTTGATTGCCATCGTGGTGGCGGTCTTTCATTTTGTCACGACCGGCGATGCGGAGATTTTCCGCGCGTTGGTGAACGCCACGTTCGACTACGCCAAATTCGCCGTCATGGACATCGCCCTGCCCCTGACCGGCATTATGACGCTTTGGCTCGGCCTGATGAACATAGGCGAACGGGCGGGCGTCATCCGCTTCCTCTCGCGCATCGTGGGCCCGTTTTTCCACAAACTGTTTCCGGAAATCCCGGCCGACCATCCGGCCACGGGGCAACTCATGCTCAACTTCTCGGCCAATATGCTCGGCCTCGACAACGCCGCCACGCCGCTCGGCCTTAAAGCGATGGAGAGCATGCAGAGCCTGAATCCGCAAAAAGACACGGCCTCCAACGCCCAAATCATGTTCCTGGCCATCAACACGTCGGGACTCACGCTCATCCCCATCGCCATCATGGCGCAACGCGCGCTGTTGGGCGCGGCCAATCCCACCGACATCTTCCTGCCGTTGCTCATGGCCACGTTCTGTTCCACGCTCGGCGGCATTATATATGTAGCCGTCAAACAGAAAATCAATCTGTTGGATAAGACCATCCTCGGCTGGCTCGGCGGTCTGACGCTGCTCATCGCGGGTTTGGCCTGGTTCGGCACACAGGCCGCGCCCGAAACGCTGTCGCGTTTCTCCACGGTCTTCGGCAACGGCTTGCTGCTGCTGTTGATCGCGGGCTTTATCGGCGGCGGCCTCTACAAACGCATCAACGTCTATGACGCTTTCATCGCCGGTGCGAAAGACGGCTTCTCGACCACGGTCAAAATCATTCCCTATCTGGTGGGTATGCTTGTGGCCATCGGCGTTTTCCGCGCCTCCGGCGCGATGGATTACCTCGTAGATGGCTTGGCTTGGCTGTTCGCGCGTTTGGGTATGGATACCGACTTCGTGGCCGCCCTACCCACGGCCCTGATGAAACCGCTGAGCGGCAGCGGCGCCAAGGCCATGATGGTGGAGACGATGAACGCTTACGGCGCGGACAGCTTCGTTGGCCGCCTCTCCTGCCTGTTCCAAGGTTCGGCCGATACCACCTTTTATATCATCGCGCTGTATTTCGGCTCGGTCGGCATCCGCAAATACCGCTATGCGGTACAGGCCGGTCTGATGGCCGACCTGATCGGCGTGGTGGCGGCCATCGTCATCGCATATATTTTCTTCCATGCATAAAAGTTTCCCGATCCTTCCGCTGTGCCGTGGCCTGATAGCCGGCATGGCGTTCCTCTCCGCCGCGCTGAACGCCCAGACGCCGGGTACGTCGTCCGCCCTGCCCACCGAATTGCAGTGGCCGGGCACGGTGTTCAAAAGTGTCACGGTAACTCCCCCCGAAGCCTCCACGCTCGTTTTGCCGATGCTGGAATTGGGCGCAGACCAACAACTGAAGGTAGGCTTCGACGACGTGGCCGACCGTGACCTGAACCTGCGCTACCGGCTTACGCTCTGCCAACTCGACGCCTCGTTCAGCCCGACCGGCCTGAACGAAATCGAATATATCGACGGCCAGAACGCGCTCTATGTGGAATCGTCGGAACTCTCGATGGCCACGCGCGTCAACTACGCGCATTATGAATTCAATATTCCCGCCGACTATCAGAAACTCAAAAAATCGGGCCTCTACAAAGCCGAAATCTACGATGCCGATGCACCGGACCGCGTGCTGTTGACCGTGCCGTTTTTGGTCTGCGAGCCCCTGGCCAACATCTCGGCCTCGGTCTTTCCGTCCAAAAACGTGGCCGAACGCATACGCCGCCAACAGTTGGCCGTTGACGTGCGGCTGACGGACGGCCTGCGGTTGGTTTCGCCCGAACAGAGCCTGAAAGTCTATGCCGTGCAGAACCTGAACTGGCGCACCGCGCGGCGGCTACCGCTGCAATATTCAACGGGCAATACCTATTATTATCAGGATAAACCGGAACTCGTATTCGACGGACTTAACGAATTCCGCAATTTCGACATCCGCTCGCTCGACTACGCCGGCCGCGGTGTACAACGGTTGGAACTGGACGCCGTGGGCGTATGGCACGCCTTCCTCTACGATCAGGCAAGCCGGCTGGGCGACAGTTATATACAGACCGACGACATAGACGGCCGCTTCGTCATCAAGTTGAACCATTCCCAAAACTCGGAGACGGAAGCCGACTACGCGCACGTGCATTTCTTTTTCAACTATCCGTTCCATCCCGACCAAAAGCTTTATGTGACGGGCGATTTCAACAATTGGCGGACCGACGACGCAAGCCGGCTGTATTACGACGGCGACCTTAACCTCTACACGACCGCCCTGGTGCTCAAACAGGGCTTTTACGATTATATGGTGCTGTTGGAAAACGCACAGGGCAAGCAGTACGTGCCGATGGAGAACAACTTTCAGGAAACCGAAAACGATTATTATATATTGGTGTTTTACCGCGAACCCGGCGGCCGGCACGACCGGCTTATCGGCGTACAGCAGCTCAACACCCGCGAATAAATCCGTTATGACAAGCCCGACGCCCTCCGATCCGGCCGCCGCACCGCAGCAAGCGGTGTTGGAAGCCTTGCGGCGAAGCCCGCTCCTCAAACCCGATGAACCGATGCCGGCCTGCACGCCCTTGCCCGCCTCCGGCTCCGCCCGCCGCTACTTCCGGTTCCGCCGCCCCGACGGCAGCACCTTTTTGGGGGTCTATCACGCCGACGCGCACGAGAACGCCGCCTATCTCGATTTCAGCCGGCAGTTCGAAGCCAAAGGCCTGCCGATACCGCACGTGCTGTATCAGGACGCACTCCAGCCGGTCTATTTCGTGACCGACGCCGGCGAACACGTGCTCTACGACTGGCTGCAACAACTCAAAGACGGCTGCCCGCAGGCCCAAACGGCGGGCGTGGCCGTGCCGACGGTTTACCGCCGTGTTATCGACCGCCTCATTGACTTCCAATACCGGGGCGGCCAAGATTTCGACTACCGGGCCGCCTACCCTTACGAGGCCTTTGACGAAAAGGCGATTTACGCCGATTTAAACTATTTCAAGTATTATTTCCTCAAACTCTCCGGCACCCCCTTCGACGAACGCGCGTTGGAGGCCGACTTCCAAAAGCTGACGGCCCTGCTGGGCGCCGCGCCGCGCGAGGTGTTCATGTGCCGCGACTTCCAGAGCCGCAACATCCTGCTGGGTGCCCCGCTGCCCGGAACGGCGGCCGCCGAAACACCCGCCATGCGGACGTATGCCGAAACGGTGCCGCTTACGTTCATCGACTTTCAGGGCGGCCGCCGCGGGCCGGCCGCTTACGACCTGGCCACGTTGCTCTACGAAGCCAAGGCCGACCTAACGCCCGCGCTGCGCGAAGAACTGTTGCAATACTATATATCGCGCACGGCAAAGACCTATCCTTACCCCGCCGGCCGTGACTTCGAGACCGATTTTTACGGTTTTGTCTTCCTGCGCATCTTTCAAGCCATGGGGGCCTACGGCTTGCGCGGGCTCTACGAACGCAAGGCCGTCTTTCTGCAAAGCATCCCGCACGCCATCGCCAACCTCGGCCGGCTGCTTGACGGCGGCCGCCTGCCGGCCGACCTGCCGGAAATAGCCCGCGTCATCCAAACGATGCGCGAAGGGCCATGGGCCTGTCCACCCGCCGGTCCCGCCCAAGACGGCCACCCGGCCGCCCCCCCCACGCTTACGGTGTCGGTCTGCAGTTTCTCGTTCCGCCAAGGGCCGCCCGCCGACCCGAGCGGCAACGGCGGCGGCTTTGTCTTCGACTGCCGCGGCCTGCCTAACCCCGGCCGCCTGCCGGCCTACAAGACGCTGACCGGCCGCGACCTGCCCGTACAGGTTTACCTGCGCGGCTTTGCACAGGTGGATCGCTTTATCGGGCAATGCATGGACCTAACGGCCGTCAATATAGAAACCTACCTGCAACGCGGTTTTACGCACCTCTGCGTATCGTTCGGCTGTACGGGCGGCCAGCACCGCTCGGTCTATTGTGCCGAGGAATACGCGCGGCGCATCCGCGAACGCTACCCCGTTACGGTCGAACTGCGGCACATCGCGCACCCCGCCTGAGCCGTTGCCTTTATCCGAAATTTTACCTAAATTTGCATCGCTTTGCAAAAAGCCTTACAAAACGCTAATCGAAAACATCATGAACAAGCAACTCAGAATTGTCCTGCAAATCGCCTTGGGCGTCATCGCCGTGGTATTGGCCCTTGTCATCTACCGGGGTATCATGAAACCGGTTCGGTTCAACCAAGAAAAAGACCAGCGTGCCGCCGTGGTCGTACAACGCCTCAAAGACATCCGTACGGTACAGGAAGCCTATAAGAAAGCCTATGGCCATTTCATCAACGACATCGACAGCGTCATCCTGTTCCTGCAGGACGGCGAGTTGCCCTATACGCGCATGATCGGTACGGTGCCCGACTCCCTGACCGAAGAAGAGGCCATCAAACTCAAGATCGTTTCGCGTGAGACGTTTACCGAAAACGCTTACAACGTCTTGTTCCCGAAAGAAACCGACAAGGACGGCCACTTAGCTCGTTTAGCCTATGTTCCCTATACGCAGCAGACGGAAAAAATCGACCTGCAGGCCGGTTTCATCGAAAAGAACGGCTACAACGTACCGGTTTTCGAAGCCAAGGTTCCCTTCGAACTGTTCCTGAACGGCATGGATGAACAACTCATCCGCAATACGATTTCCCAAGCCAACGACCTGAACCGTTATCCGGGCATCAAGGTCGGCAGTATGGAAGAAGCCATCACCGACGGTAACTGGGAATAAACGATGGCATGGTTCTGCACCCAAAGGTGCATCAGCCCGCAACTACAGCAATACCGCGAATCGGAACTGAGCCTGCGCTTGTTGTTGCATAGCCGCGAGGTTCTGTTTTCCGTACAGGCCGACGATTTGCGCGTACTTTGTACCGGTATTTACGTTTATCAGGACGATGGCCTGCATACCGCGCCGTCCGTTGCCGAGGATTCTCCGCAACAGGCGGCCGCTCTGTTTAAACAGCGGCTTGCCGAATTGAGCCAGGCCGAAGTGTTGCTGAACCCCGACTGGCATTACCGTTGCGTGGAATATACGGTGGCTTCGGAAGCCGCGTTGCTCATGCCGGCCGAATACGGCCTAGCGCCCGATGCCGCCACCGTTTTACACACGCTCTATCCGCAACCGGCCCTGCCCGAAGAAATCGCGGTAGAGAAATTCAAGCAACGGCGGATGCACTGCCACATCGTGACGGGTTTTCCCGAATGCTATACGCCGGCGGTTTTGGCCCTTTATCCGAAAGCCGAACACAAGAGCGTTTATCTGCGTTTGACGGAACGTTTCTTTACGGCCGACGACCTGCCCAAACGCTTTCCGAACCATGTACTGCTCTGTCTGCGGCCACCCTACTTCGACCTTTGGCTCAAAGGCCCGGAAGGTCTGTTGCTGGCCAACCGCTATCCCTACCACAACTTCGACAACCTGCTTTATTACCTGCTCTACGCGCTCAACAAACACAAGATAGACGCGGGCAACACGTTCCTGTTGGCCTGCGGGGCGGCCCGCAACGAGAAAATAGGCGAACGGCTCGACGCCCATGTCGGCAGTTGGGCTTACCCGCCCTTCGAGAGCCACACGCTCTGCCTACCGGCCATCTACAAAGCTTAAACCGATATGCGCATCATCAGCGGTCTTTACAAAGGAAGACGGTTTCAGGCCCCCGACCGGTTGCCGGTCCGGCCCACCACCGACATGGCCAAGGAAAGTTTATTCAATATCCTCAACAGCCTGATGGATCTGGAAGACCTGCACGTGCTGGATTTATGCGCCGGTATCGGCAGCATCTCGTTTGAATTCTACTCGCGGGGCGCGGCCGAAGTGCTGGCCGTGGATCAATACGGCCCCTGCGTGGATTTTATCCGCCAACAGGCCGCCTCCTGGCAGATGGAGAACCTGCGCGTCTTGCGGCAGGATGTCTGCGATTACCTACGCAAGGCCGTCGGCGGCGCGCCCCGCTTCGACCTCATTTTCGCCGATCCGCCCTACGATGCGTCCTTTCTCGACACCCTGCCGGAACTCGTCGCAGCCTCCGGCCTGCTCAAACCCGGCGGCCGGTTCATTCTGGAACACGGCAAGGCGCACGATTTTACGCAACGCCCCGACTTTGAACAGGAACGACGTTACGGCAAAGTCCATTTCAGCTTTTTCCAAAAGGCGGAATAACGCCCTCCTCAGCATCCCCACCACAGCCCGAAAAGGCCTATCAGAATCGCCACGAGGCTCTTGATACCCTTGAGTAAGACGAATTGGCGGCGCGACTCCGACAATAAGACGAGCGACGTATGCCCGTCCTGCACAAAGGCATTGACCAACAGCACGCTCAACGGAACGACGGAAGCCGCATAAAGTTTGACAAACAGGAAATGCGGCCCGGAATACGGAATCCAACCGATGCCGAGTGCGAGCAACATCCAAAACAGCGGCCGCATCCAAAAGCCGTCCGTCTGTCCGGCCGGCACAAAGGTTTCCCAACACAACAGCACGTAAATCGTACCCAACGTCCACAGGAAAATCGACAGAAAGTGTTCCTTGACCACGTGCCCCCAAATATGTTCCTTGATAAAATGCCCGTCGGCGCGGCACAGCACCGCGATGGCGGCCAGTCCCAACAGCAGGAACAGGCCGTTTTCAAACAGCCATTCGCCCCAACCTTCGCCATGTGCGTGCCCTTCGTGCGCATGCGCGTGTGCCGCGCCGCAGACGGCGTGCCAACAGGGCAAATCGACGAGCAGCCCGACGGTGTACCACAGCAAGACCGCCAGCAGCAATAGCCGGATGCCGAGCGTCAGATAACGGTATCGGGCCGGTTGCGACGGTGCCGCCGTTTCGTGGGCATGGTGGTGATGGTGATGACCGTGCGCCGCACAATCTTCCGCATGGGTCTGCAAATGGTCGTGCGAGCGGGTTTTCCATTGGCGCAAGGCCGGGATGCGGTTGGCCAACAGCCCCAAGCCGATGCCCGCGGCCGTCAGAGCGAGGCTGATTTCGAACGTCAGCCCCGGCATCATGCCCCACATCCGGAACGCGTCGTCGCCGAGGGCCGTGACCGAAGCCGCCAGCACCGCGCCGAAGCGCCAAAAGCCGTGCGTATAGAAACTGACGGCCGCGAAACCGCCCACACAGCCCGGAATCCAGCCCAACAACGCCCCCATGCAGACCGACTGCCAGCCGCTCCGCCCCTCCGCGCGCATTTGCCAACGTGCAGCGGGCCGCTTGATGGCGACATACTCCATGAGCGTCATAATCATCAAGACGAAACACGACAACTGCATGGCCTCGCCCAACGGCTCCAAGCCCCAAGTTTCCCAATCCAACAGCATCTGTATCTATTTTACCAATCCGGATAACGCACTTCTTGCAGGAACAGCGCATGCCCAGGTACCGATTCTCCCGCCTGCCCGCGGTCACGGCCGTCCAAAATGGCCGGCACGTCCGACACGGCGAAACGCCCCTGCCCCACGGCCAACAGCGTGCCCACCATCGCGCGCACCATATTGCGCAGGAACCGGTCGGCCGAGAACACGAAACAATAGCGTCCTTCCCCCAAGTCCTGTATCTCGGCCCGCCGCAGGTCGCAGATATGCGAACTGTCCGCGCCGTGCAACTTCTCGAACGCGCTGAAGTCGCGTTGCCCCACGAGCAAGGCCGCGGCCGCGCGCATGGCGGCCACGTCCACAGACTGCCGCACGAAGTGACTGCTTTCCGCAATAAACGGATTTTTAATCAAATGAATATAATAACGGTAGGTCCGTTCCACAGCCGAGAAACGCGCGTGACGGTCGAGTGGCACTTCGAACAGCCGGTAGAGGGCGATGTCCGGCCCCACCAACGCATTCAGTTGATAGACCCAATGTGCGTACACCTCGGTCAAGACCGCGCCCGCCGCCTTTTCGCCGCGCGCGACCGCGGCCACCCACACGTCTTCCTCTACATCGAAATGCGCGTAGTACGAAACGGCATGCACGCCCGTATCGGTCCGTCCCGCACCGGTCAGCCGCAAGGGGGTCTTGAACAACACGGCCAAGGCCTGTTCCACCGCGCCCTGCACGCTCGGCACGCCGGGTTGCACCTGCCAACCGCAGAACGAGCGGCCGTTATACGCCATATGGAGAAAAAAACGTCTCACCCCCGCAAAGGTACGGATAAAACGAAAAAAGGGAAAGCGCACAAGGCACTTTCCCTTTTTTTATTACAGAATCGGGACCAGCCCGTTCTGTATTCGGTGCAGTTTATTTTATCACCAATTTCTTGCTAGCCACACCTTTTTCGGTCGTAATCTTGGCGACATACGCCCCCGGTGTAAAAGCGGTCACATCAAGTTCAAACACATTCTCGTTCATATCGATAACCTTGAGCAACGCACCGGCCATATTGTAAATCTCCACTTTGCGCATCGGATCCAAAGCCACGATATTTGCCTTGTCGGTAGCCGGCAAAGGATAAACGGAAACCGTCTGCGCATAAGCGGCCTGATTGCTTTCGTTCGCGGCCGAACGATATTGAATAATCGGGTAAAGTGACGGCTTATAGTGCGTTCCTTCGCTTAATCTCAACAAGCAGTGATTATAAACGAACAAGCTGTTGTGTTCGCCATTTTCGATTTGCGGAGACCCGGGAGGCGCAAAGCCGCTCGGATCATCGTCATTCTCGGGAAACCAAGGCAAGTTTACATCCAAATCCGATTCATCCAAATTCCAAAAACCGACCCAGTTGGTCTCATGATTAGAGAAATCAAACCGTTGCCAAACCGACCATGCTTCATAAAAACTACATTCATCGTTGGATTTAGCCCCGATATTATAATTCCACAACGAATCATACGTCTTATTGCCCGTCAAATTAGCGCAGAAAGAAATACCGAAATTCTTCGCAGCCGAGAACGACTTATTGCTGAACAGACCACCGACACCATAATAAGTGGGCGCATCACGTCCATCATCCGCTTTTCTCGGTTCATACCGAAGATACAACTCATCCGTTGTTTCAGCACGATCCTTAATGCTTGTCGGCATTTCCACCGTAATATAAACCGGATCTTTTTTATCCATAATCATCTCGGTATAACTTTTAAAGACCCGCTGTGGCGTTACCTCCGGATAACCGATTAATTTGAACGGCATATCCGGTACCGCCACACCATTATAATTATTAATATAAGCCGGGTTAAAAATACCGAGCGAATCCCGAACACGCTCCCAACCGATGGTATTGCCCATACGACAAACGATTGCATATGCACCTACAACCCAAGCGTTCGTCAAATCAATACCGGCATACGTATCATAAACACCCGCCTCAGTCTGAAACGTTGCGCCGACCTCGCCCGTACCATTCAGATAGGGACTGAAACACCCAGGTACCACTTCTTCTCCGAACATACCTTGTTGGCTATAATACGTTGAATAGATACCAGTCCGGCAGTCTTCCTGATAGTACTCCGGATGCCAACGAAGCGTATCGAAGTCATCCGTTGCATCCTTCAATTGCCCCGAAACGTCAGACATGACCGGTAAGCCGACAATATCAGCCGCATTTTCCTTAAGTCTGTTCGGTTGCGTCCGAATGATACCATCGGCCTGTACAACCTGTGCCTGCGCGACAGCCCCGATACCGAAAGCCGCCACACACAAAACTGTCAATAGTTTTTTCATTGGTTTTTAAGTATTAAATTTTCTTAGTTTAAACGTTCCACTTTTTTACGCATCACAAATATAAAAACTTTTTTTGAATTTCAACGAATTTTCTTTGCCCCTTGCAACGCACGCGGCCAAACGTCCGCCACCTTATCCACATAATGGAACTGTAAATCTTGCGTGTAGCGCGCCGGTATCTCTTCTATCTGCGGTCGGTTCTCCTTGCAAAGAATCACCTCTTTGATGTTGGCGCGACGGGCGGCCAGTATCTTTTCCTTGAGCCCGCCCACGGGCAATACCTGTCCGCGCAACGTGATTTCGCCCGTCATCGCGATGTCGGCACGCACCTTGCGCCCCGTAAAGGCCGACAGCATGGCCGTAAACAGCGCGATGCCCGCCGAAGGGCCGTCTTTAGGAATGGCGCCCTCGGGCACGTGCACATAGACATCCTGCCCTTCGACGGCCTTCCACGCAATGCCCAGTTCTTCAGCGTGCGTCTTAAGGTATTCGTAGGCCAGCGTGGCCGATTCCTTCATTACGTCCCCCAGGTTGCCGGTCAGGTGCAAGCCGCCCTTGCCCTTCGAGAGCGAGGCTTCGATAAACAGGATGTCGCCGCCCGTGCGGCTCCACGATAGGCCGGCCACCACACCCACCGTATCCTGTTTGAGGCGGCTGTCGTGCTGTGCCGACTCCGGTCCCAAAATCCCGCGCACGGCTTCTTGGGTCAAGACCGATTTGGCTTTGCCGCCACGCGCAGCCTTGGCGGACGAACCCTTGAACGCCGGGCTTTCGACCCACTCCCGCGCCTTGAACCGCACGATTTCGGCGATGCGTTTTTCCAACTGCCGAACGCCCGACTCGCGCGTGTAACGCGTAATAAGGTATTCGAGCACCGCGTCCGGCAATTCCAGCCAACGGCCGCTCAAGCCGTGTTCTTTCAAAATCTTCGGAATCAGGTGTTTCTTGGCGATTTCCAATTTTTCCTCCACGACATAACCCGGCACTTCGATGAGTTCCATGCGGTCGAGCAAGGCCGGATGCATTTGGCCGAGGTCGTTGGCCGTGGCGATGAACAGCACTTTGGAGAGGTCGTAATCGACTTCAAGGAAATTATCGTGAAAATGCGTGTTCTGCTCAGGATCCAACACTTCCAACAAGGCCGACGAGGGGTCGCCGCTATAGCTCAGGCCGGCCACCTTGTCTATTTCGTCCAATACGAAAACGGGGTTGGAGGTCTGCGCCTTGCTCATGTTCTTGAGGATGCGCCCCGGCACCGCGCCGATATAGGTGCGCCGGTGCCCGCGGATTTCGGCCTCGTCGCGCAGACCGCCCAACGACATGCGTACATAGCGGCGGCCCATCGCCCGCGCGATGGACTTGCCCAACGACGTCTTACCCACGCCGGGCGGGCCATACAGACAGAGTATCGGGGCTTTCATATCGCCGCGCAACTTGACCACGGCCATATACGACAGGATACGCTCCTTGACCTTGTCAAGGCCGAAATGGTCTTCGTCCAACACGGCCCGCACCTTGGCCAATTCGAAACGGTCGGGCGTGTATTTGCCCCACGGCAAATCGACGAGCGTATGCAGGTAATTCAGCTGAACGGCATATTCGGGCGACATCGCGTGCGTCCGTTCCAGTTTCATGAGTTCCTTTTCAAAAACGGCCTGCACTTCCTTATCCCAAACCTTTTTCTCGGCCTTGGCCTGCAATTCCTTGATATCTTGCTCCGACGGGCTGCCGCCCAACTCCTCCTGTATCGTCTTGAGCTGCTGGTTGAGCACGTATTCGCGTTGTTGCTTGTCCAAATCGGACCGTACCTTGGTTTGGATCTTGTTGCGCAATTCGAGCATCTGCAACTCGCGGTTCATATAGCCCAACAATGCGCTGGCGCGGTCCACGAGCTTGCGTTGTTCCAACAGCCGCTGTTTTTCCTGTTGCGAAAGGTTCATGAGCGAGGCCATGAAATACAGCAACACGGTAGGGCTGTCGATGTTGTTGAGCGCGAATTCGGCCTCGGACGGCAAAGAGGGCGAAAGCGAAAGCATCTGACGGAACAAATCCTTGACCGTGGCCAACATGGCGTTGAACGTCTTGCTGACTTTCTTGGGCTCGGTATCGTCGTAAGCTTCGGTTTCGGCCATCATATAGGGCGTATTCCGCACCACTTTCTTGAGCCTGAACCGGCGCTTGCCTTGCAGAATCAGCATATTGTTGCCGTCCGGCATCTGCAGGTTCTTGATGATGACGGCCAGCGTGCCTACCTTATATAAGTCTTTTTCCTGCGGGTCTTCGCTGTCTTTGTCTTTCTGCGCCACCACCCCGATGGGCCGGTGTTCCTTATAAGCCTCGCGCACAAGCTGAATCGACTTGTTGCGCCCCACCGTAATGGGCAACACGAGCCCCGGAAACAGCACGTTGTTGCGCAACGTCAGAATGGGCAATTCTTCCGGGATTTCCACCTTATTGAGATGTTCCTCCTCTTCGGCGTTGAGCAACGGGATGTATTCGGGCGAGCCGTCTTCGGTTCCCTCTTGCAGGGAACGTACGTTTTCTATTTTGATTTTCATGGATTTACTTCTTATTACGGTTGTGATGCGTGGTCTCGTAAACCTCGCGGAGAATGGCCTCGTCCGCTTCGGTCAGCGTTTTGTGACGCCGGCCGTACATCTGACGCGCCGTTTCCAACGCCTTGTCGATGGGATAAGGCTTGCCCGCCCATGTAAACGACGGGATGAACTGACGCGGGAAACCGGCGGCGGCCACGTTCGCGCTCACGCCGACCACGGTGCCCGTATTGAACATCGTATTGATGGCCGTCTTGGAATGGTCGCCCATGAACAGGCCGCAGAACTGCTCGCCGGTGGGCACGAAGGCATCGGCGGCGTAGCTCCACACCTTGACGGTGCTGTAATCGTTCTTGAGGTTGGAATTATTGGTGTCGGCGCCCAGATTGCACCACTCGCCCAAGACGGCGTTGCCGAGAAAGCCGTCATGCGCCTTGTTGGAGTAGCCGAAGATGACGGCATTGCTGACCTCGCCGCCCACCTTGCAGTGCGGGCCTATCGTGGTGCCGCCGTAGATTTTGGCACCCATCTTGATGACGGAGGCCTCGCCCACCACCAACGGGCCGCGCAGCATCGCGCCCTCCATAATTTCGGCGTCCTTACCGATGTAAATCGGCCCCTCCGAAGCGTTGAGCATCGCCATCTCGACGCGCGCGCCCGGCTCCACAAAGATGTTTTCGCCCCCGATGACGCGGTTGGTGGCCGAAAGCGGCTGGCTTTTACGGCCGGCGGTCAAGGCCGGCACATCTAGTTTAATCTGCCCGGCATTGAGCAGGAAGATATCCCAGTTGTTTTCGATAAAGCGTACCGGCCGTTCGTATTCGATTTCTTCCGTCACCGTCTCGCCTTCCGCCATCCCGCCCTTGATACGGTGCGCGATAATCAAATCCTCGCTCGACAAGGCCTGATTCACCTTTAATGCCATAACGGTCTGAACCAACGCTTTATCCGGCAAAACGGCCGCATTGATCAGGATATTGTCGTCGGCCTGACGGAGCGGATATTTTTCCGATAGATAGGTTTCCGTCAGGATAGAGACTTCCTGTCCCAAAAAGCGTTCCCATTTCTCGCGAATCGTATCGATACCGAGGCGGATGTCGGCGATCGGCCGCGTGAACGTGAACGGCAACAGTTGCTGCCGGAGCTGCACGTCATCGAAAAGGATATAATTCATAACCGTCTATGTGTTTTATGCACCTTAATAATCCATTATCCAAAAGTATGCCAAAAACCGCCGGCCGCCTTAATGGCAGAAGGTTGGCAGGAGGCGCCGCCGGGCGACGGAGACGGTTGATAGCAAAAGAGGCGGAACCTTACGATTCCGCCTCTCTATGGTATGAAAGCCTAAGACACGCCGTCTTAGTTGGCTTTCTTGCGGTCCATGTGTTTCTGGTACTTGTTCATGAACTTATCTACGCGACCGGCCGTATCCACCAGTTTAACCTTGCCGGTGAAGAACGGATGCGAGGCGCTGGAGATTTCCAACTTTACCAACGGGTATTCGTTGCCGTCTTCCCACTTGATCGTGTCTTTCGTCTGTATCGTAGATTTGCACAGGAACGCGTAATCGTTAGACATGTCTTTGAAAACCACAGGTCTATAATTCTCGGGGTGGATGTCTTTTTTCATATCTGTATCGTATTTTCTGCTGTTTAAGGGGTGCAAAAGTAAACTTTTTTTCTCAAATTGCAAAGTTTTCTTTCAAAAAGACCGGAATCGAAACACCGTCGGCATAATCGGTAAGCGTCGGACGTTGGGCGCGGCCGAACGGCACGAGGCCGTCGCCCTCCCCCACGATGCACTGCCAGGCTTCAGGGCCAGCCGCCACCATCCAGGCCGCCGCCTGCGCCGCATCGTCATAGACCGCATACGAAACGGAGCCTATACCGGGCGCCCCCGCCCCCTCTTCGAACAGCACCGCCCCGCCGTCGCGGTACGGCCAACCCTGCATATCCAACAAGGCCTTGCGGCGGCGGTAGTTATGGGCGTAGGCTTCGTTGTCGAGCAGACGCATCCAGCCGCCGCGCCGCCCTACGGCCATAAAGCGTTCCCAATTGAAACGGCGCGGCACGAACAGTTTGGAAACGTTGCGGCACCCCAAACCGTAATAGCGGAGCATGTCTTCCCATAGGCCGGCCAAGCGGGCATCGTCCTCGCCTCCGGTCAAGACGGCGCAGGACGTGCGGTGATGGCGCAACAAGGCGGGCTTGCCGCGGAAACTGTAGTCAAAGTAGCGGTAACTGTTGTCGCTACCCGTGGCGATAACGGCGTCGAACGCCAAACCGGCCATATCGGGCACCAGCGTCACGGATTCCGGATACGGCCACAGTTTCCGCGACCAGAATTCCCAAAGCGGGCGGTCTTTGGCGGAGGGCTTCAACAGCAACCGGCAACCGGAGAGCGACACCGACAGCACGTCGTGCAACCCCACCCACGGCAGGTTCCCGGCCATGATGACGGCCACCGTGCCCGGCCGCAGACGGGTTTCCGCCCCCGTTTCGGCCGTCCACCAGTCGCGCAGGCGGTCGGCGCGCAGGGCCTCAGCCCAAGCCGCCGTGGCATAGGCGATGTTGTCGGCCGTAAAGAACGGCTGGGCGGCCACGGCGGCTTCGCAAGCCGCCCGCCAGAGCGGGTCGGCGGCGGCTTGCGCGCGCCAATACGCCCCTATGGCATCCCAAGCGGCCAAACGCGCTTCAAAATCCGGCACCGTTTTCTGACTTTCCATCGCTACCATACAAAGAGAATGCAAAAGTAGCGTTTTTTTTAATGATTTGCTTTGTTCTCGCTTATTCGTATCTTTGCTATATGGGAAAAGCCGGAGGGCATAAGAAAAAAACGACGGACAGACCGCGCCGCGTCTCTTGGTTAGGCGCGCTGTTGCTCCTGGTGACAGGCATCGTGCCGCTGGGGCTCGTCGGGACTTTCCTGTGCGGCTATATACCGCCCGGACGCTTCGGCATCACAAGCCTGTTGGGGCTCGCTTTCCCTTGGCTCGTGCTGGCCTCCGCGGCCCTCGGCATCGTCTATCTGTTTTTTTTCAAGAAACGCTGTCTGATTTTTTTCGCGGCCATCCTGCTCAACTTCCATAACCTCGGACTGCTGGTACGGCTGCCCCATAACGACCGCACGCGGCGCGACGACAACCGCATGACCTCCGCCACGCGGCCGAGCGAATTCAAGGTGTTGTCGTACAACGTCTGCCTGTTCGGCTACTACGCACAGCAGGACGACCGCAACGGACGCAAAGACCGCATCGCAGCCTATGTCGGCGTGGAGGAAGCCGACATCCTGTGCTTGCAGGAATACTACGAGAGCAAAGACCAACGTTTCCGCATACGCGAAACCTTGCGGAAAGCCGGCTACCGCCACCATACGCGCCTGCAGGAGAACGCCCGCTTTTATTTCGGCAACGCGGTCTTCTCGCGCTTTCCGATTCTGCGGCAAGACACGGTGCCGGGGCTGTCGCCGATCGATGCGCTGTATGCCGACCTGCAACTGCCGGGCGGCGACACGCTACGTGTATATACATTCCACTTGGCTTCGCTGCGTTTCGACGACCACGACAAGGCACTGTACCACGAACTGCTGAACAAACCGCTGGACGAATCGGTTTCGTATAAGGCCGAGGCCGGCAAAATAGCGCGTAAAGTGAGCCGGGCCGCCCGCATACACGCCGGACAGGTGCGGCAAATCAAGGCCCATGCAGCCACCTGCCCTTACCGTCTCTTGATTTGCGGCGACATGAACGAAAATCCGGTTTCTTACGCTTACCACACGCTGGGCAAAGGGCTGAAAGACGCCTTTATGGAACGCGGCGTGGGGCTCGGCCGCACCTACAGCGGCTTCTTTCCGGCCTACCGCATCGACTACATTTTCTATCGCGCCGCGCTTGACCGCGCCACCGGCAAGGTTTCAGACCAAACGGACGCGCGTTTGGAAACCCTTCATTTTGAAGTGGGTGCCGTGGATTATTCCGACCACCGCCCGATTACGGCGATTATGCATTATTAATGTGACACACCGTTCTGCCAGATTTCCCAGGCCGCATCGGCCTGCAAATGCAACATCTCCAAACCGCCTTTGACTTGTGCGCCCAAGGCCGCCATTCGGCGCATCATGGCCGTGGGTTCGGGATTATAGACGACATCATAGAAATAGAAAGGCCTTTCGGGGGAAACGGCCAGGCTGTCGTAGGGCAACGGCAATTCGCCGTCCACGTCCGGAAACATCCCAACGGGCGTGGTCTGCACGCAGAGGCCGTAGGCTTCGAATCCGCCGGCTTGCCGCCAGGCATCATACGTCAGGCTGCGGCGGGCGGCCCCGCTGTCAAGCGGGCGCGGGCGGCGGGTCACAACGTCGAACGGTAGCCCAAGGTTCTGCAATACGTACTGTATGGCGGCCGAAGCGCCTCCGTCGCCCAATACGACCGCCGCCCGCAGGCGATGGCGCAAGGCCTCCGGCGCGCCGTCGCCCGCCCGCCCCAGCCAATTAAGCAAAGAGCGTTCAAAGCCGATAACGTCGGTATTCTCCCCCCACCACGCACCGTGATGGCGACGCAGCACGTTGACGGCCCCCAAGGCGGTGGCCGCCGCACCTGCGCCGGCCAAATACGGCCACAACGCGCGTTTGTAAGGAATCGTTACATTGAGGCCGCAGAGATCCGTGCGCGCCAACAAGCCCGGTATTTCCTCCGGCCGCAACGCGAACAATTCGTAGGTATGGGTGTCTGACAACCTCAAACGCGAAAATTTTTCCTGAAAATAAGCGGGCGAAAACGAATGCCCCAACGGATAGCCCAACAGGCCATAGCGTCGGATAGCCGGGTTCGGTTTATCCATCACGTATTATTCCAATTCTTTCAAAATCCGTTGCATCATCGGCACTTCCATCATGGCGGGCATGATTTCCGCGGTGGCATCTATCAGTTCCCTGTCCGCCAAAAACGCCATCTTGAACCACGTCTCGGCTTGATCCACCTTACGCATATGATACAGCACCACGCCTTTGATCAACTTATAACGTGCATTGTCCGCCTCCTCCGACAAACCGAGTTCGATATCCTCCAAGGCCTGCCCGTATTTTTCCAAGAGACACAGGTTGATGAAATAATCGAAAACCGCCATCTCGTTGGCGGACGAAATACGCCAGGCTTCGCGCAAAGTGGCCATACCCTCGGCTTCCTCGCCCAACAGCAACAGACACTGTCCCATGCCGCGATAGATATCGGAAATCAACATACCGTCCAGATGCCGGTCCATGTGCCGGGACGCCTCCGCCGACTTACGGAAATAAGACAGGGCTTCCCGGACAGCCGCCACATCGTCGTGTTTGAAAATCCGGCTGGCCAGACGGTAATTCAACGCGGCCGTCTCAAGGTCGTCCAACGGCTCTTTCATCAGCTCCCGGATATAAAACAGCTCGCGTTCGGGCTGCCGGTGGTCGGCATAGTAATCGGCCATGATGCTGTAAAAATAGAACCGCTGCGTGTCGGTCCACTTTTCGGGCTGAAAACGGCTGAAACTGTCTTCCACCAAGGCCGCGTCGCAGGTGTCGGAATACAGGATACGGCGGCCGTGCGCCTCATAGTCGTCGGGGTCGATGGCCAGCGTGTATTCGTTGGCTTCCTTCGCCCCCTCGTGGTCTTCCAACATCTCGCAGACTTCGTAGAGCAACTTCCACAGATATTTGTTGTACGGCTGTTCCGCCGTCATCTTATGCAACACCTCGGCCGCCTCGTTCAACATTTCCCATTCTATCGCCCAAACGATAAACCGGTTGCAGACCTCGGGCGAATCCGGCTCCGATTTCAGATATTGACAGATTTTACGGAAACCTTCCATACGTTGCCCGCGTACGGCCAGACACTGCGCCAGGCCGGCCGCCGCCACGCCGGCGTCGCCCCCCAAACTTTCGTATTGACGGAACAACTGCTCGGCCTCGTCGTAGCGTTCCATACTCATATATAACCCAGCCCGGACGGCCAAGCGTTCCTCGTTGTTCGGATACCAGGCGTCGAGTTCGTCCAACAGTTTAAAGGCCTCGTCGGTCTTCTCCGTCGCGGCCAACAACTCCACCTTGCACAACTGCAGCTCATCGTCGTTCGGATAACGCGTCAACGCCTCGTCCAACACCAACATCCCCTTGTCATATTCCTGCTTCATCATGCAGATGTTGACCAAGGCGGTATAGTCTTCCTCCTCCAATTCCGGTATCAAGACCGATGCGTCCGTGCGCGCCTCCCAATAGCGTTGATACAGGTCCACGTCCTCGGGCATAAACACATCGTCAACTTCCTCTTTCATACAATCCTTTCTCTAATAGCACGTCCGCCGCTTCCAAAGCTTCCTTCGTAGGCGTACCGTCGCTGAGCATGGCGGCAATTGCATTGCGGTGCGCCCCTGCATCCAAAGGTTCGATGCGCGAGAGGCTACGGTCGCCCGCCACCTGCTTGCTGACACGGTAATGCGCGTTGGCCTTGGCCGCTATCTGCGGCAGATGCGTGATGCTGACCACCTGCATATATTGCGCCATCCGCTGCATCATAACGGCCATCTTGGCCGCCGTTTCGCCGGAGACGCCCGTATCTATTTCATCCAATATCAAACAGTGTATCAAACTGTTTTCATGAATAACCGACTTGATGGCCAACATCAGGCGCGAGAGTTCACCGCCCGAAGCCACCTTGCCCAATTCGGCCGGCACGCCGCCCCGGTTGGCGTTGAACAACAGCCGCACACGGTCTTTGCCGCGCGGCGTAAAATCGGCTTCTTCGTCCCACTGTAATACGAGCGTGGCATCCGGCATGGCCAAATCGGCCAAAGCCTCCTGCGTCTTTGCCATCAAGCGGCGGCCGGCCTCCAAACGCGCTTCGCGCCAACGGACGGCCAACGCCTCCAAGGCGGATTTCAGTTCCGCGGCCTCGGCTTCCAACCGTTGTTGCTCTTCCGCCCGCCCGTCTTCGGCCTGCAAGCGTTGCGCCGTTTGATCGCGCAAGGTTATCAATTCCTCTACCGTCTGTACGCGGTGCTTGCTCTCCAATGCATATATACGACTCAACCGTTCTTCGGTAGCGGCCTTTTCCGCGGGCGAGAATTCCAACGCGCCGCTCCAATTCCGCAGGTCGCCCTGCAGGTCGTTCAATTCGATAAGGGCCGATTCCCAACGCGGCAAAGCGGCCTGCAAACCGCTGTGATAGGCGGCTATTTTCTTTAACTGACGCACGGTTTGGGTCAAACGGGCTTCCATGGCTTCCTCGCCCTGCGTCCAAGCCGCCTGCGCCGCTTCCATCGCCTCTTTGATCTGCTCGGCGTGCTGCTGTTGCGACAGCACGGCCTCCAATTCGGCCTGCTCGCCCGCCTGCAACTGCATCGCCTCCAACTCTTCGTAAAGGAAGCGCCAATAGTCCTGTTCGCGTTCCCAGGCCTGACGCGCCGTGACCAAAGCTTCTAAATCGGCCTGAACACGGACGTAGCGTTTGTACAGCGGCGCATATTCGGCCGCCACGCGCTTTTCCGCCGGAATGTAACCGTCCACGATTTCCAACAGGAAGGACGGCCGTACCATGTCCATCGTCTTATGCTGGGAATGGATGTCCACAAGGTAGGCCGACAGGGCTTTCAACACCGGCAACGAACAAGGGGTATCGTTGACGAACGCGCGCGACTTACCGGCGGCCGTGATTTCGCGGCGCAGCAACAACGTGCCGTCTTCCGCCTCGTCCAAGTCGTTGTCGGCCAAAATGCGGCTTACCTCCGGCCGCGATATTTCAAATACGGCTTCCACCACGCATTTCTTCTCCTTGTCGAACAACACCTGCGTTTCCGCGCGGTTGCCCAACAGCAAGCCCAACGCGCCCAACAGAATGGACTTCCCCGCCCCCGTCTCGCCCGTAATCACGGTAAAGCCGGGACCGAACGAAAGGGATACCGATTGTATCAACGCATAATTTTCGATGGAGAGGTGTTTCAGCATAATGGCGATTCATAGGCCCGTAAGGCCGAAGCCCTATCGCGCCGATAGGATTTTCTGATATTTCTGGGCATTGGACGGGTCAAGCGCATTGAGTATCGCAACCGCCTGTTGCCGTTCATCCTGCGACGCCCCCGAAAACATGGAGACCAATTCGTCGGACTTGGCTTCCATAAACAGGAGTTTGCACGGCAGACCGCTGCGCGTATCGTTCAAGGCCTTGAGGGCGTTCATGGCCTGCAAAACACCGGCCCGGCCGTCCGCCGGATTGCCGTACATAAGGTCAAGCCCCTTGCGGTGGTATTGATACAACACGTCGTGGATGGCACCATAGTTACCGTTCAGGTAATTCTCTATCATCCAATACCGGTTACGGTTGTTGCGTTCGCCGGACTTCCAGCCCGGTTCGCTCATGCCCTGGCACATACTCACGACATTGTCCGCCTTGTTCAGGCATACTTCGCCGGCATTGGGGGCGAAACTGTCTAAATAAAGCCCTATTATAAGGTAACTGTAATACGCGATGACGGCCGTCAGATTGGAGGATATGTTGTTGTCGGAAAATTCGATGGGGTCAAACGCGTTGTAGGTAAACGTAAAATCCTTGTCCACCACGTTGAGCAGGTTGGTCTGATACGAAGCGTTATAGACGGGGCGGCGCGCCTGAACGGTTAGATACGCCTTGGTAATGCCCGTCGTATAGTCGCGCTCCTGCACTTCCATCGTCATGCTGCACGGAATTTTCTCGCCGGGTCCCACCTGCAGGTTCGTCCATTTCTGCCCGTTGACGAAAGCGGTCAAAGCGTCCTGCAATGTCTCGAACACCTTTTTATCGCCGCTCTGTACCTTGGTGCTTACCACCTGCAGCGTGCAGTTCAGTTCCTGCGCCTGCAGGCCCGCACCGCCGAACAGCAACAGGCACCACACGGTCAAAACGCCCATACAGCGGCCCAACCGCCGCACGAGCCTTTCGGCCACGGACACCTTGCTTTCCAATTCACCCGCCTCGACTGTACCGTCTTTATAAAGGAACGTCACTTTATTCGTTGTCGTTTCAAAACCCGCGCCAGCGTCTTCCAACGTATTGAGCACCATGATGTCGGCATTCTTCCGACGCCGTTTCTCCTCGGCGTTGGCCAACGCATGGTCGGTTTCGAGCGCAAAGCCGACGACGCACTGCCGGTCGGTCTTGTGTGCGCCGGCATAGGCCAGCAAATCGGGATTGGGCACGAGTTCGAGCGCGGTGTTCCCGCCCGTTTTCTTCATCTTGACATCCGAAACGTCGCGCACGCGGTAGTCGGCCACGGCGGCCGAGAACACGCCGGCATCCATATCGGGCCACCAACGCAACAGACAATCGTACATCTCCTGCGCCGTACGAACCTTTTCCCAATGCGCCACGGCCGTTTGGGGTTCCAGGGCCGACGGGCCGCTGACCAAAAAGACTTCCGCCCCCTGCCGCTGCAAGGCATCGGCTATGCAGAAGCCCATGCGGCCGGACGAACGGTTGGTGATATAACGCACGGGGTCGATGGGTTCTTGCGTGGGACCGGCCGTCACGAGCACTTTTTTGCCCCGCAGCGGCGCGGCTTCCGCACCGGCCGGTTCAGCCCCCGCCACGGCCCGCGTCAAGACGGCCTCCGTTGCACGGAAGAGTTCTTCCGGCTCCGGCATCCGTCCCTTGGCTTCACAGCCGCAGGCCAACGGCCCGTAGGCCGCATCGAGCACATGAACGCCCCGGTGCGCCAACAGCCGCAGGTTTTCGACCGTGGCCGGATGTTCGTACATATGCACGTTCATGGCCGGCGAAACGATAACGGGTTTATGGAATGCCAAATATAAGGTAGATAACGCGTCGTCGGCGATACCGTGCGCCATTTTGGCCAAGATGTTGGCCGTGGCGGGCGCCACCAGCAGCACGTCGGCCCAGTCGGCGTAATGGACATGGCGCGTACTCCGTTCGCCCACGCGGTGGAACATATCGGTATAGAGACTGTTGCCCGAAACGGTTTCCAGCGTCAGGGGCGTGACGAATTCCAGCGCATGCGCCGTACACACGACGCGCACCTCCGCCCCCGCCTGCACGAACAGACGCACGAGGGCCGGCGTCTTGTAAGCGGCTATGCCGCCGCTCACGCCCAACACGATATGTTTTCCCTGCAACGACACGGTGGTTTCCGCTTAGTCGATGGGATCGACGTCTTCGGACGGACGACGGAAGCAAAGGCCGTCTTCCATGAGTTCCTGCACGGCCATCAGCGTCGGCTTGGGCAGTTGCTCGTAGTAACGCGCGATTTCAATCTGTTCCTTGTTCTCATAGACTTCCTCCGCCCCTTCCTGGGCCGCGGCGGTCGGCGTATATTCCGAAATCTTATTGACCAACTCCTGACGCAGGGCCGAGGAAATCGTATTGGCCCGCTTGGACAGCACGACTACGGTTTCGTACAGATTGCCCGTAAGCGTGTCGAATTTGGAGACATCCCGCGTGATGGCTTCCTGGGAGGCTTTGATTTTCTTGTAATCCATCGTTTATTTTAATTTTGACTGTGATATTCCGTAATATTTATCCACTTCCTTGCGGTAGCGGCTGTCGGCGAACGAACGCATGAACGACTCGTAGGCCTCCTGCACGCGCGCATACCGCTCGGGCTGTTTTTCGCGTATGCTGTTCTCGGCATAGAGGAACCGGCTGCGGAGCATCCGGTAGGCCGCTTCCTCGCGGTAGGTGGACTCCGGGTAGTCGCGCAGGAAATTGTAATAGGCGATCGAAGCCGCGTTATACAGGTTGCGCTTGTAATACATATTGGCCAGTTCGAACGCTTTCAACGCCAGTTTATCGCGCAGCTCGCCGATAAGGCGCGCCGCTTCCGGAACCTTGGGGCTGTGCGGATAGTAGTTGATGAACAGCTGCAACTGCTTGATGGCTTCCACCGTGGCCGTTTGGTCCAACTTGTAGTAAGGCGATTCCAAAAACTTGCAGTAGGCGCTCATATACGTCGTTTCCTCGATGGACGCGCTGCCCGGAAACATACGCCCCGACATCCGGAAATAATACGAGGCCATGTAATAGTCCTTCTCGTAAAAATAGGCGTAGGCCAAGTTGTAGAGCAGGTTTTCGAAATCGTCCTTGCCGCGGTACACCGGCATCAACTCTTCGAACACCGTGATGGCCTTCTTATAGTCGCCCTTGTCGTAGGCTTTGACGGCGAAATTGAACTTATCGGCCGCGCTCCCCCGCTTGCTCACCGCGTTGTACTCTTTCTGATAGGCACAGCCCGTCAACGATAACACCGTGAGTGTCAAAAGACTATACTTGATTATACGCCAAAACATAGCACAAAGATAAACTTTTTTTATTAAAGTACTGTATCGCGACGGGAAGCGTGTCACTTTCAAAAAAATTCCTTATATTTGCCGCGTTTTTAGAAAACCGAAAATTAAAAATTGTTTAACTATATGAGACCTGACTTCAAAAAGGTTGACTATAAGGCCAACAGCAAAAAAAACAGCGCTAAGGCCGCCGGCAACCGTACCTGGATGACCTCGGAACAGATCCCGGTCAGACCGTTTTACACGCAGGAAGACCTGAACGGCATGGAACACTTGAACTATGCGGCCGGTATCGCGCCCTTCCTGCGCGGCCCGTATTCCACGATGTACGTTATGCGGCCGTGGACGATCCGTCAGTATGCCGGTTTCTCGACCGCGGAAGAATCCAACGCTTTCTACCGCCGCAACCTGGCGGCCGGTCAGAAAGGGCTTTCCATCGCGTTTGACCTGGCGACCCACCGCGGTTACGACTCCGACCACGAACGCGTGGTGGGCGATGTCGGCAAGGCCGGTGTGGCCGTTGACTCCATTTTGGATATGGAAATCCTGTTCGACCAGATTCCGCTCGACAAGATGTCCGTTTCCATGACGATGAACGGTGCCGTATTGCCGATTCTGGCGTTCTACATCATCGCGGCCGAAGAACAGGGCGTGTCGATGGAACAGCTGAGCGGTACGATCCAAAACGACATCCTCAAGGAGTTCATGGTACGTAACACGTACATCTATCCACCGCTCCCCTCCATGCGGATTATCGCCGACATTTTCGAATTCACGTCCAAGAATATGCCGAAATTCAACTCCATCAGTATTTCGGGCTATCATATTCAGGAAGCCGGCGCCACGGCCGATATCGAATTGGCCTATACGCTGGCCGACGGTCTCGAATATCTGCGGGCCGGTATCAACGCCGGCATGAGCATCGACGATTTCGCGCCGCGCCTCTCGTTCTTCTGGGGCATCGGCATGAACCACTTCATGGAAATCGCCAAAATGCGCGCCGGCCGTATGCTTTGGGCCAAAATCGTCAAGCAGTTCAACCCGAAGAACCCCAAATCCATGGCGTTGCGTACGCACTCGCAAACGTCGGGTTGGTCGTTGACCGAACAGGACCCGTTCAACAACGTGACGCGTACGTGTATCGAAGCCATGGGCGCCGCCCTCGGCCACACGCAGTCGTTGCACACGAACGCTTTGGACGAAGCCATCGCGTTGCCGACCGACTTCTCGGCGCGTATCGCGCGTAACACGCAGATCTACATTCAGGAAGAAACCCAGGTTTGCCGCGTCGTTGACCCGTGGGCCGGCTCCTACTATGTGGAAATGCTGACGAACGAACTGGCGGACAAGGCTTGGAAATTGATTCAGGAGGTTGAGGAACTCGGCGGTATGGCCAAGGCCATCGAAACCGGTATCCCCAAAATGCGTATCGAGGAAGCGGCCGCCCGCAAGCAGGCGCGCATCGACTCCAAGACCGACACGATTGTGGGCGTCAACAAATACCGTCTGGAAAAAGAAGATCCGATCGAGACGCTGGAAGTCGATAACACGAAGGTACGCGAAGCCCAGTTGGAACGTTTGGCCAAACTGAAGGCCAACCGCAACCAGGCCGAAGTGGAGAAGGCTTTGGACGCGCTGACCGAATGCGCGCGCACCGGCAAGGGCAACCTGCTGGAACTCTCCATCGACGCGGCGCGCAAACGCGCTTCGTTGGGCGAAATCTCCTATGCATTGGAAAAAGTATTCGGCCGCTACAAGGCCGTCATCAGAACCATATCCGGCGTGTATTCATCTGAAACCAAAAACAACGAAACGTTCAAGAAAGCCTTGGCCATGACCGACGCTTTCGCGAAAAAAGAAGGCCGTCGGCCGCGTATCATGATTGCCAAAATGGGTCAGGACGGCCACGACCGCGGCGCCAAAGTGGTGGCCACGGGTTATGCCGACCTCGGCTTTGACGTGGACATGGGTCCCTTGTTCCAAACGCCGGCGGAAGCCGCCAAGGAAGCCGTGGAGAACGACGTCCACATCCTGGGTGTTTCCTCGCTGGCGGCCGGCCACAAGACGCTGGTGCCGCAGGTTATCGAAGAACTGAAGAAGCTGGGTCGCCCCGACATCCTCGTGACCGTGGGTGGCGTTATCCCGCCGCAGGACTACGACTTCCTCTACAAAGCCGGTGCCTGCGCCATCTTCGGCCCCGGTACCGTGATTGCCGACTCTGCCATCAAGATGTTGGAAATCATGGGCATTAAAGAAAGCGACATTCACTAAATCCCAAGCGGAAACCGCTTCTTGCACCGTTTCGACGGGACAGGAGGCGGTTTTTCGTTTTTAGGCCCTCAGAGCGGACATTATTTAATGAAGCATATGGAAATGAACCTTTTGCTGATCAGCAACTCGACGAATGCGGGCGAAGCCTATTTGGGCTGGCCGCGGGCGCACATGAAAGCCTTTTTTGAAGAAACGCACGTGGACGAAGTGACGTTTGTGCCCTACGCCGGCGTCAGCATGGGTTATGACGTCTATGCCAAACGCGTGGCGGACGTTTTGGCCGAAATGAACGTGCGGCTCGTTTCCGTCCATACGTTCGACAAGCCGGCCGACGCCATCGCCAAAGCGCAATGCGTGCTGGTGGGCGGCGGCAACACGTTCCACCTCGTTTACGAAATGCACCGCCACGGCCTGATGCAGGCCATCCGCGAACGGGTACAAAACGGCTTGCCCTACATGGGTTGGAGCGCGGGTTCCAACGTGGCCTGCCCCGGCCTGTTCACGACCAACGACATGCCGATTATCCAGCCGGCCTCGTTCGAGACGCTGAATCTGGTGCCGTTCCAAATCAACCCGCACTATTTGGACGCCCATCCGCAAGGACACGGCGGCGAAACGCGCGAAGACCGCATCAAGGAATTCATGGTCGTGCAACCCAACACCTATATTGTCGGCCTGCGCGAAGCCACACTGCTCCGCGTCAAGGGCCGCACGCTCTCGCTCGTGGGCCAACGTCCGATGCGCGTGTTCCACCACGGCATGGAGACCAAAGAATACAACGCCGGTCAAGACCTTTCGTTCCTGATGGCCTAACCTATCCCTATGATACAGGAAGACGAAAAACTGCAACGCAACCGGATTCGCGGCGCACACGTGAGTACGGTCTGCTCCATCGCGCTCGTATTGTTCCTTATCGGCATACAGACGCTGATGGTCGGTTATACGCGCAAGATTTCCGACTATGTGAAGGAGAACATCGGGTTCACCGTCATGATTAAGGACAAGACGCGCGAAGCGGACATCTTGGAATTGAAAGCCTTGATTGACCGCTCGCCCTACGTTAAATCGACGCGCTATATCAGTGCCAAGGACGCGGCGCAGGAATTGCAGGACGACCTCGGGCACGACTTCATCGACTTTCTCGGCTACAACCCGCTGTTGCCCTCTATCGAGGTGCACCTGAAAGCCGACTACATGCAGCCCGACAGCGTGGCCTTGTTTGAACACGAAATAACGCGCTACCATATGGTCAAGGAGATGTTCTACCAACGCGATTTGGTCAGCATCGTCAATGACAACGTGCGCAAAATCAGCTTTTGGCTCATGGGCTTCGGCGCGCTGACGCTCTTGATAGCCGTGCTGCTCATCAACAACACGATGCGGCTGTTGATTTATTCCAAACGTTTTACCATCAACACCATGCAATTGGTGGGCGCCACGGCCGGCTTCATCCGCAAGCCGTTCCTCGCCAAAAGCCTCGTACACGGCTTTATCGGGGCGGCCCTGGCCATCCTGTTGCTGGCCGCCGGCCTGTTGTATCTGCACAGCAAGGTGCCGGAGGTCATCAGCCGCACCGACCTGCCGATGATTATCGGCGTATTCGTGTTGCTCATGGCCTTGGGTTTATTGATAACACTGATTTCCGCTTATTTCTCGGTCAACAAATACGTGCGCATGCGCAATTCGGACCGGATTTACAATTAGGTTTATCTTCAGATTATAACATTATGGAAAAAGAGAAAAAAGGCTTCGACTTCGCTTTCCGCAAGGAGAACTACATCCTGATGGGCGTTGGCGTGTTGCTGTTGATTTTAGGCTATGTCCTGCTTTCGGGCGGCGGTAGCGACGATCCCAACGTGTTCAGCGAAGCGCTCTTCAATACGCGCCGCCTCGTCGTTGCGCCTTTGGTTATTTTGGCCGGTTTCATCGTGGAAATCTGGGCGATTATGAAACGTCCGAAAGAATAAGCCGATGGAAACGATGAGTTGGTGGCAAGCCCTGCTCTTGGGATTGATACAGGGGCTGACTGAATTCCTGCCCGTGAGCAGCAGCGGCCATCTGGAAATCGGCAAAAGCCTGTTGGGCGTCCATCTGCCCGATGACCTGTTGTTTACAGTCTGTGTACACGGCGCCACCGTATTGAGTACGATCGTCGTCTTTTGGAAAGACCTGCTCAAATTACTGAGCGGCCTGTTCCGCTTCAAACTCAACGACGAAACCGTCTATATCTTCAAGCTGGTGATTTCGATGATTCCCGTGGCCGTCGTCGGTGTATTTTTCAAAGACGAAGTGGAAGGATTTTTCGGCAACGGCCTGCGATTGGTCGGCATCATGCTGTTGGTGACGGCCCTCTTGCTCTGCCTGGCGCAATATCTTGGCAAAGGCCGGCACGGCATCCGCTATCAGGACGCTTTCATCATCGGCATCGCGCAGGCCGTGGCCGTTCTGCCGGGCCTCTCCCGCTCCGGCAGCACGATTGCGACGGGGCTGTTGTTGGGCGACCGCAAAGAGGAAGTGGCGCGCTTTTCGTTCCTCATGGTTTTGGTGCCGATTTTGGGCGAGAACCTGCTGTGCCTCGTTTCCGGCGACCTGACGCAGTCGGCCATTCCGGTATCCACCTTGCTGATCGGCTGCGTGGCCGCTTTCGTTTCGGGATGGGCGGCCTGCAAATGGATGATCCGCATCGTAAGCAAAGGCAAGTTGATTTACTTCGCCGTTTACTGTGCGGTGGTCGGTCTTTTGGCAATTGTATTGTAATACCCATAATCTATGTTCCATTTCATATTCGGTAAGCCGCTGAAAAACGGCTTGGCGGCGGGTTTGCTGTGGATAGGCGGCCTGTGGATGGCCATGGGCGCGCAAGTCCCGGAAATGCCGCCCCTGGATATTCCTTCCGCCTGCGATCCGACGGCCGAACGCAAACTGCTCGGGCACTTCGATCGCGCGCGCCAGCTCTATCACGACGGCCAATACCAAGCGGCCTTGGACGCGCTCGCCTCCGCCGGAGGCATCTGCCCCGGCCACGCCCAAAGCTGGCTGCTGCGCGGCGTCATCTACGAGGACCTGCATTTCATCGACTCGGCCGTATGGAGTTACCGGACCGCCATCGGCATCAACCCCAACGTCTTTCCAAACGCCTACTATACGCTCGGCCGTTTGGAATACAGCATCGGCCTGTACGAAGAGGCCGAACGGCATTTGGCCACATTCCTCGGCTTGGAAAAGCCGTCGGAAAACCTGAAACGCAAGGCCGAAGACGTGCGCCTACGCAACGCGCAGGCTTTGGAAATCAGCCGCCACCACGTGCCGTTTTCGCCACAGGCGCTGAGCGACAGCATCAACACGCCGGCCGAAGAATACCTGCCCATCGTGACCTTGGACGACCGTTACCTGATTTTTACGCGCCGCTATAAGCGCAACGAGCCGACGCCGCATTTGGAGGAGGACTTCTTTATTTCGGAGCGCGACAGCCTGGGCGAATGGACGTTGGCGCAACGGATGCCCGAACCCGTCAACTCCGACGGCAACGAGGGCGCGCAGTCGATTTCGGCCGACGGCCGCTACCTCTATTTTGCCGGCTGCGGCCGCGAGGATGGCCGCGGTTCCTGCGACATTTACGTCTGCGTCAAGAACGGCGACCAATGGGGCAAGCCCATCAACCTCGGCTATCCGGTCAATACGGAAGCCTGGGAGTCGCAACCGTCGATTTCGTCGGACGGCCGCACGCTGTATTTCTGCAGCAACCGCGCGGGCGGCATGGGCGGCAGCGACCTGTGGATGACCGTGCGCAACGACGCGGGCGTATGGTCCAAGCCCGTCAACCTCGGAGAGAACATCAACACGCCCGGCAACGAGAACTCCCCTTTCATCCACCCCGACCAGGAGACGTTGTATTTCTCGTCCGACACGCGCCCCGGGCTCGGCGGCATGGACTTGTTCGTAGCGCGGCGCGAAGGCCCTAACCGGTGGAGCGAAGCCGTCAACCTCGGCTACCCTATCAACACTTACGCCGACGAAGCGACGCTGAGCGTGGACCGCACGGGTAAAACGGCCTATTTCGCAAGCGGCAAATTGGGCGGACAAGGCGGGCTTGACATCTACAGTTTTGAACTCTACGAAGCGGCGCGGCCGAATTTAGTCTCGTTTATGAAAGGCATGGTGCGGGACGCCCGCAGCGGTGAACCCTTGCAGGCGCATTTCGAACTCGTCGATTTGGGCACGGCGCAGACCACGGTGGAATCGTTCTCCGATGCCGTCAACGGCGACTTCCTCGTCTGCCTGCCGGCCGGCAAGACCTATGCGCTCAATGTCTCGAAAGAAGGCTATCTATTTCATTCCGAGCACATCGCGCTCAACGACACGCACGCGCTGACGCCGCTCTATAAGGAAATCGCGCTAGCGCAGGTGCATACGGGCGAAACGATGGTGTTGCGCAACATCTTCTTCGCCACCGACGACTTTAAGTTGGATTCGGCCTCGTTTACGGAACTGAACCGACTGTGGCGTTTCCTGAACGACCAGCCGCAGTGGCGCATCGAAATCAGCGGCCATACGGACGCGACGGGCCGCGAGACCTACAACCAACAGCTGTCGGAACAGCGGGCGCGCTCGGTGGCCAACTACCTGATCGAACGCGGCATTGCGGCCGACCGCATCGAAACCGTGGGCTACGGTTCGCAAAAGCCCGTGGCCACGAACGAAACGGCCGAGGGCCGTCAACAGAACCGAAGAACGGAAATCAAGATATTATGACGACCTTTGATCCGAACGCGGCCTGCGCCCCCAACGGGCGCTTCTTCGGCTTTCCCTACCGGACGGAGGAAGCCGACCTCGTATTGATTCCCGTGCCCTGGGATGTGACGACGTCCTACAAGCCGGGGGCGGCCGAGGGCCCGCAAGCCATCCTGAACGCCTCCTACCAGTTGGATTTCTTCGATTTCTTTGTGCCGAAAGCCTGGGAGAAACGCATCGCGACCGAGAAGCCGGACTTTGCGGACTTGCGGAATACGTCGCACAAGATGCGGCCCATCGCGGAAAAAGTCATTGAGCGGGCCGAGACCGAAGGCGGCGTGCCGGCGGCCGACCGCGACCTGATGACGATAGAGGCGGCTTCGGAGACCTTGAACGAATGGGTGGCGGCGCAATGCCGCACGCAGCTGCAACAGGGCCGCAAGGTGGGCATCGTGGGCGGCGACCACAGCGTGCCTTACGGCCACTGGCAGGCCTTGGCCGACTTTCACGAGAGCTGGGGCATCCTGCATATCGACGCGCACGCCGACCTGCGCGAAGCCTACGAGGGCTTTACGTTCTCGCACGCCTCGATCATGTACAACGCGCTGCAACTGCAACGGACCGACGGGACGACGCCCGTGACATCGCTCGTGCAGGTGGGCATCCGTGACGTCTGTGAGGAAGAGATGGCACGGGCGGCGGCGGACAAGCGCGTGCATACGTTCCCCGACCCCTTGTTGCAACAGGCACGCTGCCAGGGCGTATCGTGGGACACCCAGGTGGCCGACATCCTCGCCCGCCTGCCGCAAAAAGTGTATATCAGCTTTGACATAGACGGGTTGGAACCCGCGCTTTGTCCGCACACGGGCACCCCCGTGCCCGGCGGCCTGCGCTATGGCGAGATGCAATACTTGCTGGATGCCTTGCGCCGCAGCGGCCGCGAAATCATCGGCTTCGACCTCTGCGAAGTGGCCCCCCACCCGACCGACAGGGCCGACGAGTGGGACGGCAACGTCGGCGCCCGCGTGCTGTATCAGCTATGCCTGACGGCGTTGGGGTAAAGAGGCAAAAATCTCCCGGCATCTACTAATTCGTCTTCTTCCTGTTCGACGGCTACCGCTACCCGCAGGTGGTGCATATCAGGCCGTAGCGGGATATTAGCCCCTATTTTCGTTCCAGACTACACTTCCCTACAACGACGGGCTATTCCAAACTTTTTTTCATATGTTTTTCGAGGTTGAACGTATATTGATAAAAGACTCATTCCGCAAGTATAAACTAAACCATAACAAACACTATGAATACCGATAAGAACACCTCGTTTGACGAGGTCATCGGGCTTATTAAACAAGCCCGACACCATGCCGCGAAAATGGTCAATAAAGAATTGATAAATCTTTATTGGACGGTCGGCCACTATATCAGTTCCAAAATCGAATCAGCCGCCTGGGGGGAATCCGTCGTGAAGGAACTGGCTGATTATCTCAAGAGGAAAGAGCCTTCACTTAAAGGGTTTTCCGACAAAAACCTATGGCGAATGAAACAGTTTTATGAAACCTATAAAGAGGTTCCAAAACTCTCAGCACTGCTGAGAGAAATCAGTTGGACGCACAATCTCTGCATCATGAGTAGAGCCAAAACCATGGAAGAAAAAGATTACCCGACAAAAAGATATTAAAACGGAAACTACAGGATTTATTCTGTACTCAAAGAGAGGACAATGTTGATAGTGAAAGATGAGTGCAAATGAAGAGATGTAGCAGGGGGCGCACCGTATGGTGCGCCCCCTGCTACAGTTAACGACAGATGATTGTCCGCTTACCTTACTACCACCTTACACCGTCTGCCGTCGGCCACCACGCGGAGGACGTAGATGCCGGGACGCGGGAGCGTAAGGGTGCGGTCGGTGCCGCGGTACACGCGCTGGCCCGTGGCGGTAAAGGCTTCCACTTCGCCGAGGCCGTCCGCGAGGTAAGCCGTGCGACCCTGCACGTAGGCGATGGGCGCGGCGGTGAGGGCCGACTCGTTGGCCGTGGGTGCGTCCTTGGCAAACATGGCCGTAAGAACCATATCACACGTAACCGTCAACCTACGGGGATTGTCGGTATTCCCGTCATCCCATTTTTCAAAGTGATAACCCGCATTGGGAATAGCCTCCAGTTTGACTTGCTCGTCCAGTTCATATTCCCCGCCTCCGGTCACGCGCCCCATGGATTCATTATTAACCTGCAACGTTATCACGCCCGTTCCGTCAAACCCAAATTCGTATATTGTGAAACGTCTCCATTCGTATGCGGAGGCATAGGCATCCTTACTTCCGCGCGGCACGTAAAGATTTTCATGTATGCCAAAAGCTCCATATTCACAGACCGGAGGATTCTTAGCCAAAGAATAGACGTTTCGCAAACTATGTGCACCCCTAAAAGCCTCCTCAGCTATCGTATCAAGACTTTCCGGAAGCGTTACAGAAAAAAGACTATCGCACCAAAATGCGCCGCCTACAATCAATTGAATACCGGACGGCACTATATATTCACCTTTATAATTTTCAGGTAAACGGACAAATATTTTACTATTATACAACGGACTACCGATAGACGTGCCGTAAAAATTCCCCCCCCCGATAGCGGTCACACTTTCCGGTATATTAATAGATGTCAAACCCATACAATACAGAAAAGCTCGCTCACCGATAGTGGTCACCCCCTCAGGTATCGTCACCGATGTCAGACCTTCACATCCATAAAAAGCATAATCCCCGATAGAGGTCACACCATCCGGTATCGTTACCGAC
>JAAVBS010000004.1 GCA_014802725.1 bacterium | reverse complement strand
CTAGCGCAAATAGAATGTTTTCACGAAAAGTTTACCTTTACAAAAACTATACGTATATTGCAATCTAGATAAACGTTTTATTTCAACATACAACGCTCTATATCATGAAAAAAGCCCTGTTATCCGCAAGCCTTGTTATCTGCTTGTCGGGACTTAACGCCACGAAGGCCCAAACGAATTTCATCATTCCGGCCAATGCCTATTCGATTAGTTCGAACGCAGGCGCGTTTAACGACATCACCGACAATCCCGCCACAAAGAAGTTCGGCGCGGATTTGGCCGCCGGCACGGCACTGAAAGACGGATTTTTCATCAACGATGAGGCGACACCGTTCGTAACCCATACCGCCGATCCCCAAAAGACCGATCCCGGCTTCCCTCTCGGCTTCGATTTCAACTTCTGCGGTAAAACGATGAAGTACTTTACGGTTTGCGCTTCGGGCGGCATCTTTTTCGGTGCGGATGAGAACATTATCCAAGGGCAGAGTCAATCCTGGCATGGAGCATTTAATTTGGCCGCCGATTTACAAAACATCCTCTCTCTCATTACCAAAGACCAAAACGGCCAACTCAACACCGCCGAAAGCATAGCCGGAAAAAGCCCGGTGATGTATCTGACAGAAGGAACAACCGGCGAACAAGTCCTGACCGTACAATACGACTACGCCATCAACAATAACGAATGGATTTATCAAATCAAGGCTTACGAGGCCTCCGGTAATGTCGAACTCGTAGTCAAAAAACTGGAAACCAAAGCCAACGATACCGCACGTCTGTTCTTCGGTTTGGTCGAAAACGGCAATTTCACGATTGCCAATGACGTTTTCGCTTCCATGCAGATACAGAACGATAACAAACACTTTATCGGCATGACGCAAGCCGAAGCCGGTGACTGGGGAACCGTCACGGCTTATATCAACACTATCACGACACCCGACGGTCTGTTCGTTACCAGCGCCAATACCCCGTCCGAAGGTTGGACCTTGGCCTTCAACGCGCCGAACAACTGTGCCGAAAAAGCCAAGAAATTTGAAGACGCGTGGTATGGTTTCAGCACGACAAGCATCACGAAAACAGCGTTTTCAGGCCAATTTTCGTTCAACAAGAACAACATGACAGCGCAAGACATGACGGAGGCCGGTACGCTCGTGGCCGTCCTTTCGACCTCCCAAACGCCGGACTACACGCTCTCCAACGGCACCTATTACCGCGTCGGCGACAAACCCAACGCCAACAGTCAAGTTCTGTTAAACACCAAAGGGGGGTACGTCCTTTCAAATACCATCTATACCACATCCAACAAACTCATGACCGTTTCCGCCAGCGGACTGACGGANGCCACTACCTATTATATCCATATCTACGCGATGGATTACCGTTGCANGGGNGCNCCGGCCTATTCCGACCTCTGCCGCACAATCGAAGTCACGACTTCGATTGACCTNCCCCTANCCTTGAGCGCGGGCCTNCCCACCCCCCGATCGGTNCCCGTTACCGTACAGGCCGCCAACAACCTCGGTGTCGTACTGCTTAAAAGCCCTAATACGAATGNCCNCAAACTGAGCGGCCAACTCAAACCGGGCGATNNAATCGGCNANGCGGAAGTNCTGACCGTCATATCCTCGTCCGNTGAGAACCGNTTTNGANGTGCCGTTNGANGCCGCCGGCCAAGGCGCATACATTTTGGCNTATTCCGTNCGNAACCCGGAAGGGGCTACCCCGGCGTACGGAGCGGACTTTCTTGCCACTCCCGTCTGTGCCGCCTACGAGGGGTTGCCACTTGCTTTCGGGTTCCAGAACGAATCCTTCACGATTCCGCAATCTCCCACGGTTTACGGCCAGTTGCCTTTCGGCTGGACCCGCGAAACGGAATTCCCNGAAGCAACCCGTAGTTCGGCGTTCCGCCTTTCCCGAGACGAGGACGACAACACCATCAATCTCAGTTGTTCTTACCCGAATGCCGGTACCATTTGGGCCGATGCGGTGACGCCGGCCTTTGTCCTGCCCGCGGGCAAAACCAATATTTCCGCCACGTTTCTCATTTCCTATAAGCAAAGCGTCCAACAAGGCGACCCCACGACTTATAAGCCGACAAGCACCGACAAAGTGCGTATCGAATACTCGGTTAATGGCGGCGCTTGGCAGACGGCCTTGGAAACAGACGGCACCGATGANGATTTTCCGCAAGCCAACGCCCAAAGACAATACCCGCTGAACGCTACAATAGAAGGGCTCCAACCCGGCACNACCATCCGCCTGCGTTATAGTTTCCAATCACCTAATAGNAGCGGCACCGTACACAACCATATCCATGCCGTTGAAATAACCGAAGGCAAAGAATGCGAACAGCCGAAAGCCGCTCAACCGGTGGATAGCCTATCTACAAACGATCAGTTGACCTTCCTTTGGATGGACAACAACCTGCCCGCCGCCCCCAACTTCCTGATCGCCTATCGGGAGGCTAAGGCTGAAAACGCCTGGAGATGCGTACGGGTTGCGGCACCGACCGATGCCACGCTGGAAACCCTGATTGAAGGCCGTTTATCCGGACTGCAAGCCGGCACGGCCTATATGGTCAAAGTGGCCGCCCTCTGCNGTCGCCGCGACACTTCGTTCTATACCGAAGAACAACAGACCCGCACCGCCTATGACCTACCCTATGAGGAAAGCATGGCTAAGACCGGCAGCGGTACCACGGTTCAGACACCGTTCGACCGNGGNGTCAAGACCTATTCCGGCAGCATCGGCGGCCAATTGACGGAAACCACCGACGCCCAAACCGGTTGGAACCAAAACGTAACCTCNGANCCCTACGGCCGGAGCAATACCGTAAGCGTTGGCGATTTCGTTACCAACGCCTGGCTCATGATGCCGGCCGTTTACGTTATCAAAACCGGCTATTTTAC
Organism: bacterium; assembly: GCA_014802725.1. Lineage (GTDB taxonomy): Bacteria > Bacteroidota > Bacteroidia > Bacteroidales > P3 > CAMXAS01. The sequence goes on along the minus strand of JAAVBS010000004.1, from coordinate 83,217 downwards.
CCCCAAATCGCTCAATTTTACGCTCAGCAGNTTCAGCTTCGATTCGNATAANAAAGTCAAGGNCGCAGCGCCGAACTACGCCGATACCAAACTGCACATTTTGGCCTCAAACAATGGCCGGTTTACGCAGCAAAGCATCATCAAGACGCTGACCGCCGACAGCCTGAAATGCGACAACCGGGCCATTAGCGTTGAACTGCCCGAAGTGGAAGGTTTCCTGCAAATCGCATTCGTATTCGAATGCCCGTCGGGCGTTCAATCCGCCACCGAAGACAATGATGATGCCACCGAAGACCGACCGGACCCCTGGTATCTCGAAATCTCGCAACTACTCGTCAAATATGACGCCACCGTGTGCTTCCCGATTAAAAACCTGAATTTCGATTTATCCACCTACGAAATTCCCTTGACATGGGATGCATCGGCCTCCGCCATGGAATACGGCATTTTTTGGAAGTTGTACGCCAACACGGGTGACTACACCGACTCCGCCTTTACGAAAGACAACCATTATACGATGACGGGGCTGAAAGACAATGAGCGTTACAGAGTTATCGTGGTGGCTTACTGCAATGAAGACCGCTCTTTGGCAGCCGAACCGGTTCAAAAGATAATCCGCACGGAACTCGGTTGCCATACGCCGGAAAACTTCCAGATAAACGGCATTACGACAACCGGGGCCGATATCTTCTCCACAAGCGACCAACCCGACTACATGACGCAACGCATCGTTTACCTTGCGCCTGACAACGGAGACGAAACGCTTGTCTTCATTCAGGAATCCGACACGTTACACCTGCGTGACACGTTGCAAGAAGCGACAACCTATACGGCTTACACACAGGCCGTCTGCGAGAATGTCCATAGCCCGATGAGCGAGGAAATTACATTCAAAACCCTTACACTCGCATCGGAAACCCTTACGCAACTCAACGGTCTGTTCAGCGTCCGTGCGCAAGACGGACAAATCGCCATCCGGAACCTGAACAACCTGTTGATCCGGAACGTTACCGTCTTTAACCTGAACGGTGCCAAACTGACGGATTTCCGCGTGGACAGCCACGACGACCTTTTGCTGCCGGTCAACGCCAAACACCAATTGGCTTTTGTCCGTCTGCAGACCGAACGGGGGGTAGCCGTTTACAAAATTCTACTCCCCTAAACCGATATTGAATCAAAAACTAAATAACCACACATTATGCTGAAGAAATTGTTTGTACTCACAGCTTCATTGCTGTTTGGGTTTGGCCTTCAGGCCCAAACTCTTGGAACGAGTAACACGGTTATCAAAGGTGCCAACGGCGCCAAGACCGTAATACTTGGAAAAGCCACCGGCGCTTATCCCGAACACCTGTCAGGGGATGCCCGCTATCTTTGCGGGATGTATGGTGGCGGTGCAGGCTATGTCTATGATTTTACCGANGACACCTGCATCATATTCATGGAGGCGACACTGACCGGTTATGTCTCGGCCAACCATTATTCCGGACAAAATGACCCGGGCGAGCCGATTGCCGCGGCGTTTACATACTACAACGGGATCCATTACTTGGACAAAGTACTCCCCCATGAGACTAATTCCTATGGCGAAGTCTTTATCAACGCAACACAAGGCAACGGCGAAAAAATCGTAGCGATGGTTTATGAAGAATACACCAAAGCCGACGGTTCGATAGCGCACATGAACTACCCCGCCATCTATGACGGCAAAACCGGTAAATTCCTGTTTCGTTTGCCATATGCATGGGAGCCGCCCCTCAGCGATGAGGCAAGACTTATGTTCGGTGCACGAGGTGACTGTATATCCGGCGACGGCGCCATCGTAGGCGGTCACAGCACCAACCCGGATGCCAAGAGCAATTGGGCGTTGGCCTTTTGGGACATCAGCGACCCGAACNANATCCNGGCATTCGGCCTTGAAGGTAGTCAATTCGGCTTCGGTTCGTTCTACGGCACCAACTCCGACGGCAGTCTTATCGCCGGCGGCAGCCANACGAACGGCTTCGGGGTTATCGTGCACTATGACCGCGCCAACAAGGCCATCAGTAAAATCGACACGATCGCCCCGTTGATAAGCTGGGATTTCCTGACATTTACGGGCATTGACGACAACGGTTTGGCCATCGGTTATTGCGGCATGGAGCTTGACCCGGGCACACGTGAGGCCGTCGTTTACTCGGAACTGACCGGCTTGGTCAAGATGACGGATTTCCTTTACGAATACTACGACATCGACGTGCGTAGAGTTGATCTCTATACCCCCATGTTGATTTCCTACAATGGCAAACGCATCATCGGTTGGGACNATTCAGGCCTGTATCCTGTTCCCTATTCCCACGAATTGAGCGAAACCCGCATTCTGCCCCGAGCCCGTCAGATCACCGCCCGCGCGGCGCGCGGCGAATCCAAGGCGGTCATCAGCTGGGTGGCGCCGCTTGTCAGCGACCATACGCCGACGGGCTACAACATCTACCTCGACGACATGGAGACCGCGCTCAACGCTACGCCGTTGTCCATCAACACGCTGACCTATACCGACGAGACGGTTGAGCCTGGCAAGCACACTTATTATGTAGAGGTAATCTATGCCGACGGCCTTTCGATGAAACAGTCGTCGAACGTGGTGCAGGTGGTTGACGCCGGCATGGCCTTCCCGGTTCAGGCTCTNTCCCACCGCGTGGAATACAACCGCTATGCTGACATCTATTGGGGCGTACCNTCGTCCGAGGTTTCCGCACTGTCCAAGAACGACCTCGTGTCGTTTAACACCACCCCGAAAGGCCGCTTCGAACACGCCGTCGAAGACCTTCCGTCCGCTTCCGCCGCCCCCCTGGCTTTGCCGAAGGCGTCCAAATCGTATGTAAGCANGACGTTGGACTATATCGCCAACGTGGATATGTTGACTTACAGCGGCAAGGCGGCCGTCCAAGTGGGCGATGAGTATTATACGAGCAGCTGGCTCGANGGCGGCATCCGCGTCATCAACTCGGCCAACCAGNTGGTCAAGCTCATCACCTCCAGCCAGATGGGGCTCGTTCAATCGATGCTGTACTTCGAAGACGACAACGTCCTGTACTGCGGCACGAGCCACGGGCTCAAGTCGTACAACCTGGACGAGTTGGTGCATTACACCGAAGACGTTGACACGGTCCGTGCGGCCAAGTCCTACAGCGTCCCCGCGGCCAACTTCCTGGCGTATGTACCCGATATGAAGGACGGCCGTCCCGGTCTGGTGGCCGGTACGCCGCACGCCTGCCACACCTACCTGTGGGACGATGAGCTGGAAGACTACGACCTGTACGAATCCAACATCCTGGACTTCGGATCTCTCTACGCCCAGGGAGCGGCCTACTACGACGGCAAGCTCTATATCTCCTCGGCCTCGGGTCCCTACTACAACGAGGTCTATGTATACGACTTCGCCACGAAAACGCAGTTGGGCGCCCCCATCCAGGTGGTGGAAGACCCAGCGCTGTACAACCTTCTGACCATGGACGGCAACGAATACCTGACGGCCAACATGTCCACCATCTGCCAGGCCGGCGGTCTGAGCGTCTTTGAACTGGAGGACGGCACCACGGCCTTGGGTTTGGTGTTCCAGTGCAACTACATGACCGCCCGCCTCATGCTGTTGGAGTTGGAGAGCGCCGAGAGCGTCAAGGGTTACGACCTGTACCGCAGCGTTGACGGCGGCGAATACGCCAAGGTCAACGACGAGCCCCTGACGCGCCGCCGCTATGCCGAAACATTGAATACGGCCGGTCAGTACACCTACTATGTGGTGGTCAGATCCGAAAACGGCGCAAAAGACTCCGACCCCTCGCTCGTGGACACCATCCGCATCGCCGACCAGGGCCTCTGCCCCAAACCCGACCTGAAACTCCGGGAAAGCAACCGGTGGCCGGTACTGGAATGGATGTCCGGGGAATCCCCCAAGTCGATCGTGGGATTCGACCTCTACCGCGACAGACAACTCCTGGCGCGGATGTGGGAAACCGACATCTGCTTCGATTACGTTGACGACCAGGTGACGGAACCGGGTTCCTACACCTACCGCCTTGAAGTGCTCTACGAGGACGGATGCGCGGCGGACACCACCGAAACCATCGAGATTACAGGGAAAGGGGTGGCCATGCCTCCCTTCGGACTGGCTTTGGATCAAAAACCCAACGGAGACGATAAGTACGACGTGACGGCTTCCTGGGAAACCCCCATGTTCGAAGAACCGCTCGCCCTGCGTTTCTGCAACGGCGTACTGATAGAAAACATCGGGTTCGAGAACTTCTACGAATGCTGGGGCGTTATCGGATGGGACAAATCCAACAACCTGGAACTCTACAAGGACCTCTACCTCGTCGGCATGGAATACGGCATCGGAGCCATTCCACAAACCTTACAGGCCATCGTCATCCTCAACAACAAAATCGTTTACACTCAGGACATCGCCAGACCCCTGACAGGCGGATTCCAAACCGTGATGTTCGACAAGTCCTTCCCCATGGACCAGCCTAACGAAGTGGCCGTCGGCTTCCACACCAAATACGACGCCAACTCGAACGTACTCATCGTTGACCCCACCATCGTCAAAACCGGCAGCAACATCGTCTCGCTCGACGGAAGGGTATGGAGCACCCTCAAGGCCGGTGGCGTTGACGGCAGCTGGCTCATCAGCGCTCTGGTCGTCAACAAACGCGACTTGGAAGCCGCAAAGAACAATGACGGTTCCATCGACGGCGTCAAACTGGCGGGAAGCGTCATGCGCATGGCCGCCGAAGAACAGCCGCTCAGCGTCAAGGCCAACACCTTGCCCGGCAAGGTGGACTTCAAACCCGCAACCAAGGAAGGACTGCAACTCGTCGGGTACAATGTTTACCGACAAGCCGAAGGCGGGGATGAAATCCAACTCAACGACGAACCGCTTACCTCCTACGAATTTGTTGACGAAATGGTAGCGGAGAACGAGTACACCTACTACGTCGGGGCCGTCTATGCCGACGGACAGGTAAACAAAGCCTCGAAGTTTATCATTGTGGGAGGCCAAGCCAATGAAGACGGGGCCGAACTGCTGAACCTCAACCTCTACCCCAACCCCGCCAACGAATGGGTCAACGTAGAAGGTGAGTACCAGACGCTGCAGATCTTCGATTTCAGCGGACGGTTGGTGCGCTCCCAGGCCGCCGAAAAACAAATCTACGTCGGCGACCTCAACCCCGGTACCTATATGCTCCACTTTACGGGGAACGACGCGCGCAAGGCCGTCTATAAAGTCGTGGTGCGCTAATCCTTACGCCTACGATGAAAAAAAGCCGCTCCCGGTCGGGAGCGGCTTTTTCTTTTTCCCGTCCTCGCATCATTATAAAAAAATCTTTATATTTGTGCAATTTATATTCAAGCGTTATGAAACGTTGTACTTGTGTCTGTTTATATTACATTGCATGGGGTATTTTGTTAACGTCCGGTTTTCAAAATCTCTCAGCAAAAGAAAATCAAGCAGTAACATCCACTACGTCCACAAAAGAGCATCGTAAAACGACCGCCGACAGCCTCGCATACTTCCAAACATTGCTCCAAAACGACACTTTATCGGTTGCAGAGCAAATAAAGTACATTGTATCAGCCTTAAACGTTATAAATCACAGCCGTCTCACACCCGACTTCGCCTATGAAAAGGCAGCCCTCATGGTACGCCGCGGCCAACTTCTGTTTTCGAACGCCGATTATTCCGAATCCCTGAAGGCTAACGACAGCGCGATAACATTCATTTCGAACTACATCAACCTAAACTTTCCCAATTACAACCAAAACGGCTCCGCCTCGGGCCACAAAGCCGGTCGCCATCGCGCAAAAAACACCGTTCCCAAAACCGAAAGCAACCTCAACAACGCCGAGAGCCCGACCGCTTGGAACCGTTTGCTCATGGAGGCCCTCTCCAACAAGGGTCTGACGCTCGTTTACTGCAACCAGTCGAACTTGGCCATCGAGACGTTCCTCATGACGCTCGAACGCTACGGCCAAAGCGCCGATTCCAACAACATCGCCTTGGCGCGGAGTTACAACGGCATGGGCATCACATTCGCCAACCGCAACCAACACGACGTGGCGCTTCCGTATTTCCGCAAGAGCCTCGAAATTTACGAACATCTGGACGACCAACGCGGCATATACCTGCTCAACTCCAACATAGGCGCCTCTTACCTCAACCAAGGCCTGTACCAAGATGCCCTGCCCCACTTATACAAAGTACAGGAAATTGTACTCAAGCAGAATTACAACGGCGACGAGCCCGTGTATGCCAATTCGCAGCTGGGCTTGGCCTACCAAGGCTTCGGCGATTACGCTTTGGCCGAACACTTCTTTTTGGAGGCCCTCAAACTGACAAACCGGAAGCAATACAACCACCTGCTGCCCTTTATCAACAACCTCTACGCCCGCAATCTCATCTACCAGAAACGCTATGCCGAAGCCGAACGCATCGGCCTGCAACTGCGCCGGGATCTCAAAAACCGGCAGGGCGCCGAGGCCTTGGATATCGAAGCCCTGGCCACCTTGGCCGAAGCCGCCGCCGCTCAGGGCAACTACCAAGCCGGCTACAACTACCTAATGGAACGCGCCCGCAAGGTGGAAAGCATGGAAAAACGCATCCGGCTCGAAACCCTCTCGCAGCAGAAATACGAGTTCGAGCATTACCGTCAAGAGCAGAAACGTGCACTGGAACAACGCGATTTGGCACGCGTACAGACCTCTGTCAAGCGGCGTAACATAGCGATAGAAAGCCTAACTCTATGCCTGGCAGGCGCTTTGGCCGGTCTTTTCTTCCTCTACCGCCGCAACAAGGCGCAACGCAGCGAAAACGAAACCCTTTCGCAACAATTACAGGCTCACAATGAAATGGACCACCAGCGCATGGAAACGATGGAGCAGCATTTCAACAGTCAATTAGACAGCAAGAACAAAGAATTAGCGTCGAACGCCCTACTGTTCCTGCGCATTACCAAAACGGCCAATGACATCATGGATAAGACCAAACAACTGAAAGTCAACTTTGCACTACGCGGNAAGGAAAAACTGNTGGCTACGGAGATAGAACAGTTGTCCGAACAACTCAGCACNAATAAGGATTGGAACGAGTTTACATTCTATTTTGAACAGACCGACAAGGAATTTTTGAAAAAACTGACCGAGAAATACCCCACGCTTACCCCTAAAGAAAAACAGTACTGCATTCTTTTCAACCTCAATCTCAGCAACAAAGACATCGCAAACCTTACCGGAAANACCTTGCAATCNGTGGGCATGGCCAAATTCCGGCTTAANGAAAAGATGGGATTGGATAAAGATGCAGACCTTGCCTATACACTCCAACAATTGTAAAAGAAAACGCTATTTTGCTTAAAAAAATCACAGAATACAACATATTGTATAGCAAACCTATAAATAAAATAGTGANATGTTGTTTTATGAATTGTTATAAATTGTTTCCGGCAGGCAATACGCCATTCCGGGGTTTTCTTTTTATTATTGAAGTATAAAAACCAAAACGCAATCACGATGAAAAAACTATTCTCGGTAATGCTGTTGACCTTAGGCCTTGCGGGTTTCGTCACGGCACAAACAGGCAACACGTGGATAAGTCCCCAGCCGGTACAGAATTATCTGTACCAAAACGAAATCATGTCCAATGGCGAATTCTTCGATTTGGGCGGTCTCTACATAGAAGAGGACGGGATGGTTCAACCGACGGACGAGGCCTCTACCCTCGGCATCCGGAGCATCATGCTTTTCGGTGAGNNNCTTGCCGCCGAAGCCGATTTGAACAATGTGTTCTTTGGCTTCAACGAAACGGACAACACTTGGCAAGCCGTGACCCGCACCGATGCCGCGACCAAGGCGACGGTCTTTCCCATGGCGATGTTGGCGCAACCCAGCGTCCNGACGTCAGCGGGCACCCTGTCTTTCATGGAAAAAACGATGAGCGGCTTTATCATTTCCGCAGCGGGGGGCCTCTATTTTACGGATGAAGCGATTACCGGATCGGTTTTACCCGAAATAACCCTGCCCGACCCGCTGGCCGATTTGGGNGATATACCCATCGACTACGCGGCTCGGGGCTTTATCGCCTCCGTCTCGGTCTCAGACGGTCACCTCCAAGGNAGCCTCCCTATCACGAAAATGGCGGACATGCCGGTTGGCTATATGGCGGTATGCCAAGACAACCTCTCGGGCTTGATGTACCTCCTCGTTCAGTATAATTTATTGGTCAACAACCATNCGCTGGTTTACCAAATTAAAATAGCNGACGACGGCCGCGTGGAATACCGCATCGGCCAGCAGGCTANNANGACGGGCAATGATGAGTATTACACGTTCCGCATTGACCTGAAACGGAATGCGGACGCGATCTCTTTCGGAGGAAACNCCTCTTATATCGTTGNCCGCATTGACGAAGACAACGAAAAAAGCTGGTGGATGATCAACAAGAGTCAATCGTTGCAGAACCGCCGCATTTCNATCTACCCCCAAGGCGGCACCATCAACGGNACNCCCGACTACACCTCCATCCAGGCCGCCGTGGTGCTGAGCGAGAAAAGCAAAGAGCAGNTTGAGAATGCCTCGAGCCTGCTGGTCTTTGTAACCCCNAAAACCAGCGTTTCGCCCGATTTTGAAAACAAAGCCTATGCGGTTGGCGATGNAATAGCGATTGTCAACAACACAAGAGAGACCTATCGCGTGGTCTATAACGGCAAANCCGCGAACTTAGACGACATTTCGTTTACCGTTCACGGCCTTNCCCCCAACGAAACCTATTATCTGTACGCCTATCTCTGCAAAGCGNAGGACAACAGTTACACCTATTCGCAGGAAGCCCTGGTCTTTTCNGACAAGCTGAAGACNAACCCCATGGATACGCCGGGCGATATAACGGCAGGCACACCGGTGGGCAACACCATTCCGCTAACTTTCGACGCCTCTCCTTTCANACTATTGGTTATGAAAAGCCGCGTTGCCTACACCAATGCGCCGCAAGGGGTACTGAAAGCCGGCGATACCTATGGGGAAGGCACGGTGGTCGCCATTTTGGAAAAAGGCACCACCGCCTACAACATTGAAATGACGCCCGGCGAGATGACCTACGTACAGATGTACGCCATGACCGACAACATGGANANNCCCNGCTACTCCAGCAACTTTGCGTTGTTGCCGCTCTATCGGCAGGCCGACCGCTTGCCGCTGGGCTACACTTTCGGNGANNANGACCTTATNTCCNNCCAGCCNNANAACGCCATGCCCATCCTGCCGCCGGGCCTGAGTACGGACGGCACCCAGCCGGATNCCGCTTTCAAAATAACCTATCCCTCCCACCTTGACCACGACTACTACTATCTGATTTCATGGAAAACGGAGGACAAAGCCTGGCCGAACGTCATCTTTCCCGCTTTTTCGGGCGTGCAAACCATTCAGGCCACTTTCAATGTCAAATTCTATGCCCCCGGGATGACCGCCCCCTCGGCCGCCCAGCCGACAACCACCGATTCGGTCCGCATCGAATACCGACTGAACGGCGGCGCGTGGCAGACCGCCCGCTTGTTTGCGGGTGACGGTTTCCCCGAGGCTGTTGAAGGCCTTTATCCGATGACAGCGTCGATTACCTGCAAGGTAACCGATGTCGTAAACCTGCGCTACAGTTATTTTTCCGTCACCGGCTCCTTGCACGCCATCGCTTCCTACGAATTTGTAGATGCCAGTGACTGCGACATGCCCACCGGCCTGAAGGTGCTGAGCGAGAAGTTGACCGACAAGGCCGTTGTGCTGACNTGGACCGACAACAACAATCCCGCGGCCGGGCAATACCGCGTTTCGTATCAAAAATACGTAGCCCCCGCTCCGGATGACGATGAGGGCGGCATTCCGTACGCCGAAACCGATGACGAAACCGAGGTATGGGAAACGCTGACCGTAAACGCCCCACAAGCCACGTTGCGGAATTTGGAGCCCAACGCCACTTACAGTGTCAAGGTGCAGGCCATTTGCGCCTCCGACGAATCGTTTGCCAGCACACCGATAACGGTAACCGTGCCCATGGGCATGCCGTATGTCGAAAACATGACGTTTGCCGGTTTTGACTGGGACACTTGGAACTATGCAACCACGCCGTCCGTCACCGCCTACAAGGGTGAACCCGGTATCGAATGGGAGGAAGCCGATTATATGGAACAACCGATGGGAGATGTACCCGAAAGCTGGAACGCGATGCAATGCGAGGCCTCGGCTATTTACTACGCCGAAGATCCGGACGCCCTTGCGGTTTCCACGGCGCAAGACCAAGCGATCCTCACCACGCCGAACATATATATACGCAAATACGTTACCCCTCTGCCTAAGACGTTGACCTTCCGCGTAAACACTTATGGGACGGTTTGGGACGAGGACAAATACGACCATGTGGCCACCAACGGCGTTGACCTGATTGACGAAGACCTGCGCCTCTATGTATTGGCCACCACCGACGGTACGTTCTCGTGGAACGATACGGTGGCTTCGTTTGACCACAACGCGTTGAAAGCGGCGGCCGTGACCACGGCGGACGAAAACGGCTATGCCGACAGGGGCATGGATTTGTCCGTCAAAATGGATCCGTTCGAAGGCGTGGTACGCATTGCGTTTTACTTCCACAATCCCAATACCTTTGACTACTATGCCCCCGAAAACGAGGACGCGAGCCCCTTGTTCCTCGAAATACTCGGCATCTCGCTCAATTACGACGGTGAAGTGCCCTGCTTCCCGGTTGAAGATCTCAAAGCGGCCGACGTTGACGTAACGGAAGCGACGCTGACTTGGGAAGGCGACGGCGAAGAATACGGCATTACCTACTACCCGGCCACCGACAAGACCAAGGCCAAAACCATCTATTTGGACGGGGCCGTAGCAGACCTGCATACCATCACGCTCACCGGCTTGACGACAACCACCAATTATGTAGCCGAAGTGGTCAGCTACTGCACGAAGGGCGACCGCGAAAACGGATCCGTCATGGCAAGCGTTGTATTCAGAACCTTGCGCGAATTATACACGGTAACCGTGAACATCACGCCTGAGGAGGCCGGAACGGTAACGGGCAACGGCGCCTACTTCGACGGCCTTACCGTAACGCTGACGGCTACGGCCAACGAGGGTTACCGGTTCGTGGCCTGGAAGGACGGCGACACCGAACTGTCGAAAGAGACGACCTATCAGTTCGATATGCCGGCCAAAAACCTCGTTTATACGGCGGAATTCGAACAAGTGGAACTGTTTACGGTAACCGTGACCATTACGCCGGAGGAGGCCGGAACGGTAACGGGTGACGGCGAATACGCCGAAGGCGATGAAGTGACGCTGAAGGCTGTCGCCAACGCGGACTACAAGTTCGTAGCGTGGCTGAGCGCCGCCGACACGCTGAGCAAGGAAGCCACCTACACGTTCGAAATGCCGGGCACAGACATGGCCTGCACGGCGGTATTCGCTTCCACCCTGGGTACCGAAGACTTGATCAAGGCCGGTTTCAGCGTCAGCGCGAACCATGGCCAACTCATTATCCGCAACCTCAACGGCTTGACGGTTAAAGACATTGAAGTCTTCAGCCTGACGGGCAACCGCCTCCACCGCTTTACGCCCAACAGCCGCGAAGACCTGACGCTACCGGTAAACGCCGAACACGCGTTGCTCTTCGTACGCCTGAACACCGAACAAGGGATGGCGGTTTATAAAGTATATGTACACTAAAAACAAACAATACACCATCATGTCTAAAAAAAATTTAATTGTAGCGGTTCTGTTGTTCCTCGGTTGGGGAGTACAGGCGCAGGACGAGATTACGTCCACGACCTACGAAGGTCAAAATGACAGTAGGGCGGTTATAATGACCGGTCTGCAAGACGGCATTGTCTCGTTCATATCGGAAGACAACCGCTACCTGAGCGGTGGCGCAACCGGTGAATTCGGTTTCGTTTATGATTTTGAAAGCAAGAAAACTACACTTTATGATGATTTCTTGCACGCCTACTTTGCACCGGATCACTATGTGGCTTCCCCGCGAGGTGAAAACACGCTGCCTTACATCTACTACAATGGCGTAAAAACCTTGGAGTTGACAATCAATGACGGGACATACAGAAACGACATTTCGTATTGGAACGCCCAACCCAACGGCAACCGCGTGGTCATGCTCGCTTATGAATGGGACCATGGCGTTAACGGTGCGGGGGTAAAAGACTCGGTGACCAATCCCGTCGGTGCCATCTACAACGGCAAAACCGGTGAAGTAGAGACACTGCTCCACTCGTACTGGCCGCGGAAAGAGCCGCTCCGCCACGAGGACAACCTTAACTACGGCTCGCGCGCCAACGCCATCTCCGCCGACGGCAAGGTGGTAGGCGGTTGGGGCACTTGGCCCACCGATTCCGTAATCTCCACGTGGCAAACGACGTTCTGGGACCTCGCGGATTTCGAAAATGGCGGTAAGATTCAAACCTATGCGATTGCCGACACGCGCTTCAGCATGTCCGACCTCGTGGGTGCGAACAGAGACGGCAGCATTTTGGTCGGTTACAACGAAGAGACCGAACACGGTTTGATCGTTTACTACGACCGGGCGAACAAAAGCTTTACCATCGATACGATTGATCCGCTTCCGGGCTATGGTCTGCTGTATTTCAACGCCATTGACGACAACAACCTGATTTACGGTTATTGCGGTGTGGCCGCCGATCCCGGCACGCGTAAAGCCATTGTTTACACCCAGGAAAACGGTTTGATCGACCTCTCAACCTATATGTACGAATATTATGACATTGCTGTTCCCACGGAATTAGGTTGCCCCACGAACGTAGCGCGGGACGGTTCCATCCTAGCCGGTTTCTACTTCGCGGGGAATCTCCCTACACCGTGGTTCGTCCAATTCGGTTCGGAACGCATCCTGCCGCGAGCCCGCGATGTCAAGGCCAAAGCCATCGGCACGGGCCTCGTGGCCAGCATCACTTGGCAAAAACCGCTTGTAAGCGAACATACGCTGACCGGGTACGAAATTTATCGTGACGACGAAACCACCCCTATCGCGACCCCCAACAAAGACGCGTTGGCCTATAGCGATGAAAAATGCGATGAAGGTTACCATACCTATAAAGTCGTAGCCGTATATGGCACCCAAAAGGCCGACGCTTCGATTTCCAACACCGTTATGACCGGCACGATATTCCCGGTTCAGCAAATCGGTCATCAACTTCAATACAACCGCTATGCTTCCATTTACTGGGGCTTGCCGTCGTCTGAAGTGGTATCGGCCATGAAAGCCAATGTAGCGGGCAACAACGGGAAAGGCGTCATCGACCATGCCCCCGCCACCATCCTGACATCGAGAACGGCGCCGGCCGCCACGCGCCACGCCAAGCAATATGACAATACGGCGCTTGACTATATCTATAGTGTCGATGAGTTGATGTACAACGGTTACTGCGGTATCAAAATCGGTGACGAATATTTTGTTTCGAGCTGGCAGGGCGACGGTATCCACATCATAGACCAATACAACAGAATGGTGGAAACCTGGAAACCTGACGGTTTGAACGAATCCGTATTGTCGATGGTCTATATCGAAGACTTGAAACAACTCTACTGCGGCGGCCTCAACAACATATACATCATCGATATGACGAAGCGTGACCGCGTCATTGATTTCCTCAAAATTCCGAGCAGAAACATGACCTACCTGCCCGATGTGGAAATCAAAGGCAACAAAGGCGTGCTGATGGCCGGTGAATGGGAATCCGCCGCGTTCTTCACGCTTGATGGCAAGTACCTCGAAGAAAGCGGTTTCGATTTCACGGGCTTGTCTGTTAGCGGTACGTGCTACTTCGACGGAAAACTGTACGCCGCCTCGCAGACCGGCAAATATCAAAACGAAATCTATGTCTTTGACGTGGCCACACGCCAGCAAATCGGCGACCCGATTCAGGTGGTGGAAGACCCGGCCGTCTATGACCTGTTGAGCCTGAACGGCGATGTAACCACCATGGACGATCTCTCCGTTGCCGGCGGTCTGACGCTCTGCACGCTCGAAGACAATACCGTGGCTCTGGCCGCGACTTATCAATGCAGTTACGTGCGTAGCCAGCTCATGTTCCTTGAACTGAAAAGCGCGCCCGAACGGAATGGCTACAACGTGTACCGCGATGACAAGCTCATTGCCAGTAATCTGAAAACGCGTCGTTTCCCCGATGAGTTGAATCAGCCCGGCACCTACACCTATAAGGTAGAGGCCATCTATACGAACGATGTAGCCCCGCTCTCGCCCGCAACAACCGTCAAAATCGACAATTACGGCAACTGCCTGCCCGTCAAGGACCTCAAGGCCCACGAAACGAACCGGTGGGTAGTACTGGATTGGGATGTAATGACGTCCGACACGTCGTCGGGGCTCGTCGGCTTTACGGTTTTCCGCAACGGTGCGAAACTCAAAGAGCTTTGGAACGAAGCGGTTTCGCTCAACTACAATGACTTCTCCGATTTGAAAATAGGTTCGACCTATACCTACCGCATCGAAAGCCTTTACAGCAATGGTTGCAAAGCCGCTGACTCGGTTGAAATCACGATTACGGACGAAGGCGAAGCCATGCCGCCGTTCGGCATCCGCTTCAACTACCGGAAAAGCGCCGCTTCCTCGGACAACAACAAAACATACGATGTCATGACCCTGTGGGAAGCGCCCATGTTCGAAGAACCGATGTCCATCGGCTACGGCGGTGGCGTGATGATTACCTACAACAGCTTTGGAGAGGATTTACCCAAAGAATACTGGGCGGCCATCGGCTGGGACTCGACCAACTTAGGCCTGTACAAAGACCTCTATTTGGTCGGCATGGAATTCATGCTGGGTGACAACACCAAATCATTTGAAGCCTTCGTTTACGTAAACGACGAACTGGCGCACAAGCAATCGTTGCCCCGTGCAACGGCCCAATCGTGGCAGACGCTCTATTTCAACCAATCGTTCCCGATGGATCAACCGGACGAAGTGGCCGTAGGGTATCATATCACGTACAACGCCGATGCATCGCCGGTGGCCATCGACTACTCGGACTACAAACGGGGCTACAGTGACCTTCTTTCCTTTGACGGCACCTCCTTTGTACCCCTGGCCAATTACGATATTTACGGTTCGTGGGCCATCCGCGCCCTTGTGGCCCGCAAACGCGACGTGGCGGCCGCCACTGCCAACGGCGAGTTCAACCCCGCCCTGCTGGAAGGCAAGATTATGCGCCTGACCGAAGAAAAGTTGTTGCCGGTTTCCTTGACGGATGCCACCCCCCGGACGATGTCGAAACCCTCGCCCAAGGCTCCGTTCACGCTGCAAGGCTTCAACATTTACCGCCAGCGTATGGATATCGATGACCAACTGGTTAAACTGAACACCGAACTGCTGAAGGATTACTCCTACACGGAAGCCAAACCGTTGCCGGAAGGTGAATACGACTACACGGTGGAAGCCGTCTATGCCAACACCACCGCAAACGCCAAGGAATCTGTAACGCTGACCGACGTAAGCAAGGAAGATGAGTTGAACGGCATGTCGCTGACGCTCTACCCCAACCCGGCTTCCGAAATCGTTTACGTAAACGGGGAATACGCCTACCTGCATATTCTCGACTTCGGCGGCCGTGTCCTGCGGCAACTGCCGGCCGCGCCGCAGGTCAACCTCGGCGGTCTGACGCCCGGCACGTATTTCTTCCGCTTTACGGATGAAAGCGGCCGCATGGCCACCTACAAGGTTGTTGTCAGATAACGCACCTTCATCCTGACGAATGTCAAGCGGCGGCCCGGGTGGGCCGCCGCTTTTTTTTGCCCCGCTTCCTTTTTAGCCTTTTTTTTCTTACCTTTACACGCATTTTTTACGCTAAAACCTTTTCGCTATATGAAACGTTTTTCTTTGACAATCGTGCTCTTGACCGTAGCGGTTCTGAGCGGTAGAACCAATGCGCAGCAATGGTATTTTTATGAAAGTTTTGACAATGTAGCCGTGGATGCCACGGGTTCCGGTTACGTGCCGGAAGGCTTTACACTCTACAATGACGACAACACGCCGTTTGACGGCAAGCCCGACCTTTCTTATTTCGATGCGGCCTGGAAAGTACTCCGTGGTATGGATGGAGAAGGCTATGCCGTTGCGCCCTCGTTGTTTAAAAACACGATGCAGGCCGACCGCTGGCTCGTGACGCCGGCCATCGAGCTTACGGACGCCAAGACACCCAAACTCTATTTCCGCGCCAAAGCCACCGACCAACAAGTTCGCGACGGATTCTCGCTGAAAATATCCACGACCACAACGGACAAATCGGCATTCAGTACCATCCGATCGGTTCGTGAAACGCCGAACGCATGGACGGATTACGTGTTCGATTTGAGCGAATACAAAGGGCAAACCATTTACCTTGCCTTTATCCAAAACTCGACCGACAAACTGATGATTGCGTTAGACGACATCCGCGTGGGGGAAACGGTGGAAGGCTTGGCCGCTGCCTGCAACAACGCCTTTACACCGCTCTATATGATTCACACCCATAAAGGTTCAGATATGCCTTTCCCGGTTACGGCCACGTTGCAAAATTGGTCGAACACGCCGATTACCAGCGCGCGGCTCTGCGCCCGCATGGATGACGGCGCGGTTATAGGCAAGACGTTCACCAATCTGAACATCGCCGCTGCCAACGGAGCCTTAATTTCAAGCAAAACACTCTCGTTCAATTACATACCAAAAGCAGCCAACCCCAATGCCGTATTTGAAATTTGGTTCGAACAAATCAACGGCCAAAACGTAAGTACGAATCGCCTCAACACAAACACCTTTGTAGCGGAAGAAACCGATTTGCCGTACAAACAATTGATTTTTGAAATGTTCTCGTCGGCCACGTGCTCCGGTTGCGGTCCGTGGAACAAAGAATTCCATACTTGGGATAGTGTTTACGGCGGCAACGACATGACCCGCTCCGACGGCTTCGTCGTGGCCAAGTTCCAAGTAAACGTCCCGGCATCCGGCGACCTGCTCGTGACGGACGAAACGGTGGCGCGCGGTAAATTTTACAACATACCGTACGCGCCTTATTGGCGGTTAAACGGCCGCTTTTTCGAACTCCGGGGCGGCTCGGAAGAGAGGATTGAATTCACATTTCAGAAATTCCTGGACTCGCTGACTAGATTCCATCGGACGGTGAGTCCGTTCGCACTTCAAGCGCGTCTGCAAGTCGAGGGGCAGACGCTGACAACGGAAATCCGCACCACGGCCAAACTGCCGGTGCAAGGCAACTATCGACTCTATGTCGCTTTGGCCGAAGACTCCATCCATCAGAGGGCTCAAACGAGTGGCGAATCAGAATTTTACAACATCGTCCGCAAAATGTTGCCCAATGAAAACGGTACGCTTTTGAAAACCCCGCAACCGACCGACGAAAACACCGAGACAACCTACGCCTTCTCCTATACGATAGGCAATGATACGCGTTTTTACGGTAGCCTCGACCGCGTGGGGGTGGTGGCCTATATCCAAAATACGGAAACAAATGAAATCGTCCAGGCTACTTACGCATCCGCCAACGGCGAATGGTCCCGGGTGTCCGCTTGGGTTAACGACAGCACCTACGCCATTGACCCGGGGGTACCGAACGAAAGCCGCCGCGAGGCCGCTGCCGACGTCAAGCTCTATCCCAACCCCGTCGGTGAAACGGCCACGCTGTCTTTCCGCCCCCTGAACGACCACCGGCTAACGGTTTCCATCATCAACCTGCAGGGCCGCGTGCTGTCACGTCAGACGGTACAGGGCTCTACGGAAATGCAGACACTGGCCTTACCGACCGCCAACCTGACGGAAGGTCTGTATATCGTATGTATCGAAAGTGCCGATGGACGGACGTCGATTAAATTGTTGAAAAAATAAACAATCAACCACAACGCGCTATGAAACGTAATTTCCTGACCCGCCTTGCGGCAACGCTCGGATTTGCGTGCCTGGCCATGGCCGGTACCCAAGCCCAGACCGTGCATGCGGACTACGAAGACGGCGGTCTTTATATCCGTCTCAAAAAGAACATGGCTTTTGCCGTCAAATCGGGCGAAAACCGTTTGCTGAACGCCGCCCGGTTCAATTTTTTGAACACCGAAATGAAGGAATACGGCATCCGGTCCGACGTGCAGTCGATGGCCTTTGCCGATAACGACGCGCTGAGCCGAACGATTGCCGTAACGATAGACAGCATCGAAACCATAGACGAATTCATCGAATACCTCCGTCAATGCCCGGAAGTGGAAATGGTGGAAAAACGGCCCGTGTATTATATCTGCGGCGAAAGCCTGAAAGCGGAAGACCTGGGGGACCCGCTGAGCCGAACCATCGGCCGTGCCAACCACAAATGGCATTTGGACGTCATCAACGCCGACTCGGCCTGGAAATTGGCCACGGGCAAGCCGCATATCAAAGTGGCGGTTGTGGACAATGCCATTTGGGAAGGGCATGAAGATTTGGATATCGCCCCCGAAAATCTGTATAACATCCATAGCGGTCAAATAGGTAGCGCGGCACCGCCCGCCGACGTGGATCAGACGTTTACGTGCCCTGACATCTACAACAGCAAATGCCCGGCCTACGATTGGTCGCACGGTACGCACTGCGCCGGCAATGTGGGGGCCGTCCGCAACAACGGTATAGGCGTGGCCGCCATCGGTAGCGGTGTCACGGTAATGGGGGTCCGCTGTGCCATAAACAGCGTGCCCGGCGCGGTAAGCAACGGCTTTGCCGGCATCCGTTGGGCGGCCGAACACGGTGCCGATGTCATCAGCATCTCGTGGGGCTCTACAGGCATGCCTACCAAAACGGACGATGAATTGCTGAAAACATGCTACGAACAAGGCATTATCCTCGTGGCCGCGGCCGGCAACAATAAATCCAACGCGTGGTTCTATCCGGCGGCCTCACCCTATGTCATTTCGGTAGGTTCGGTCAACTCGGATAAAAAATATTCGAGCGAATTTTCGAATTTCGGCAAATGGGTGGACATCCTCTCGCCGGGCGGTTTCATCATGTTCGGCTCTACGCGCTCCGAATATTCCGTGTTGAGCACCACGTTCTGCACCAATCAGGGCTACCGCATCAAATGCAATGACAACGCCTTGGAGGGTTTGTATTATGACGGCATGTACGGCACGTCGATGGCCACGCCCGTGGCAGCCAGCCTCTGCGGCTTACTGCTTTCTGTCGATTCCACACTCAACACGCATCAAATGCGCGAGTTACTTGCTTCTACCGCACAGATAATTAGCGGAAATGAACGCTATGTGCGTGACGGTTCCGGCCTTATCGACGCTTTTGCGGCCGTCAAGACCCTGTTGGCCGACCGTCGCCCCATGCCGACCGATTTCCATTACTCCCTCGTTCTGCCCCAAGGCATGGAAATGACGTGGAAAGCCCCGCAAACCGCCACCGGTGGCCCGCAGGTAGCCTACTACCGTGTTTATCGCAACGGTTCGCTGGTCAAAGACAACCTGACGGAAACCGCTTACAGCGAAAGTGCCCTGAAAAGTGACGAAAACTATACGTACTCCGTGGAGGCCGTATATACCGATGCTACCGTTTCAATGCGCGACGGCATTGACTTCTATCTGCCGGTTTACCGCAACATAGAAGTGGAAATTGCACCCAATCCCGATTGGGGTACGGTATCGGGTGCAGGCTACTATCAGGACCGCGATACGGTGGTACTGAAAGCGATACCGGCACCCGGTTATACGTTCGTCCGCTGGAACGACAACCTCTCTCCCTCGCCGTTAAGCCGGGATACGGTCTATCGGTTTGCGGCCAACTACGACCTGCAGTTGACGGCCACATTCAGGGAGAAATCATCGAACGAACGGTTGCGCGCGGCCGAAGCCCTGACCGTGTATCCCAACCCGACCGACGGCACGCTGTATGTGGAAAACCTGCCCGACGGGCACTTTACGGGCGGTATCTACGACCTGCAAGGCCGGCGACTGAGCCCGCTGCACGTAGAGGGCGGCGCCACGCTGAGCCTGCCGGTGGCCAAACTGCGCAAGGGTGCGTATATCGTCAAGTTGACGGCCACGGACGGCACGGTCCACATGGCTAAATTCCAAAAATTATAGTATTGTTCCGTTTTAGATAAAGTATAGAGTTGACATGAAGACAAAAATGGTTTTATATGCCGGCGTATTGTTGGTGGCCGGCTGCCTGGCAACGGCCTGTAACCGCAACAAGCAACCCGTTCAAGGCCCGAAAGAATACGCCGTCATCCGAGCCGCCGGCGAGGAAGCCGTAGGCACGGCCTCTTATTCGGCCTCCATCCGCGGCCGTCAGGATATAGACATCTATCCGCAGATTTCCGGTACGCTGACGAAAGTGGCGGTGCAGGAAGGCGAACGCGTAAAAGACGACCAGTTGCTGTTCGTCATCGACCAGGTGCCTTACCTCGCGGCCCTGCGCACGGCGGAAGCCAACGTAAAAGCCGCCGAAGCGGCCTTGAATACGGCCAAACTCACCTACAACAGCAAAAAGACTTTGCGCGAAAAGAACGTGGTGTCTGACTTTGACCTGCAGACGGCCCGGAACAACCAAAGAACGGCCGAAGCCACGCTCGAGCAGATGAAGGCTTTGGAAGTGACGGCGCGGCAGAACCTTTCCTATACGGAAATCCGCAGCGCCTCCGAGGGGGTTGTGGGTACGCTGCCCTACCGCAAGGGCGCGCTCGTCAGCCCGAACATGCCGACCCCGTTGACCACGGTGTCGGACAATTCGCAAATGTATGTCTATTTCTCGTTGAGTGAAAACCGTCTGTTGAGCCTTACGCGCGAATACGGCAGCATCGAAGCGGCCATCGCCAATATGGAAGACGTGTATCTGCAACTCAACGACGGTTCGATTTATCCGGAAACGGGCCGCATCGAAAGCATCAGCGGCGTAATCAACCGCAGCACGGGTACGGTAAGCGTACGCGCCGTATTCCCCAACCCCAAAGGCATTCTGTTGAGCGGGGCGTCCGGCAACGTCATCATGACCGAACGCCAATCCAACGCCATCATCATTCCTAAAGCCGCGACGTTTGAAGTACAGGACCGCGTTTTTGTCTATAAAGTCAAAGACAGCATCGCCTCGGCCCGGGAAGTGAACGTACACAACCTGGATGCGGCCCGCTATATCGTGGACAAGGGTGTGGAGGCCGGCGACGTGTTGGTGGCCGAAGGTGTGGGTCTGTTGCGCGAAGGGACGAAGGTAAAACCGGTGTTCCAGACGGAGGCCGCCCCAACGGAGGTGGCCGTGGATACCACGTCCAAAGTGGCCATGGAGATTGCGGAGGAAATGGAAGAGCCTGCCGTCGAAGCGGTGAAGACGGATACGACAATGGTCTTATAAGCCGGGGCACACGAAACGTAAAAGCAAAGAACCATGAAATTAGAAACGTTTATACAGCGGCCCGTACTTTCGGCCGTTATATCGATACTCATCGTTTCGGTCGGCATCATCAGCCTTGCGACCTTGCCGGTGGAACGGTTTCCCGACATCGCACCGCCTACGATTTCGGTTTCGACCTCCTATCCCGGCGCCAGCGCGGAAACGATCCAAAAGAGTGTGATCGTACCGCTCGAAGAAGCCATCAACGGGGTGGAAAACATGAATTATATCACCTCGTCGGCCACCAACACGGGTAGCGCCACCATAACGGTCTATTTCAAACAAGGGGTGGATCCGGACATGGCGGCCGTCAACGTACAGAACCGCGTGGCGCGCGCCACGGGTAACCTGCCCTCGACCGTCAACCAAATCGGCGTTACCGTCAACAAGCGGCAGACGAGTATGCTTAAAATTTTCTCGCTCTACAGCCCCGACAGTTCCTACGATGAGGGATTTCTAGCCAACTATTTGATGATTAACGTTATCCCGGAAATTCTGCGTATCAGTGGCGTGGGCGACGCCATGGTGCTGGGCGCCAATTACAGTATGCGGATTTGGATGAAGCCGGACGTAATGGCGCAATACGGCTTGATTCCGTCCGATATCTCGGCGGTGCTGGCCGAACAGAACATCGAAGCGGCCACGGGCTCTTTCGGCGAAAGTTCGAACGAGATGTACCAATATACGATGAAATACAAGGGCCGTTTGCTGACGCCTGAAGAATTCGGAGAAATCGTCATCCGATCGACGGCCGACGGTGAAGTACTCAAACTCAAGGACGTGGCTACGGTGGAACTCGGCAGGGAAAGTTACAATTTTATCGGTCAAACCGACGGTTGCCCCGGCATCACGGCCATGGTGTACCAAACCGCCGGCTCCAACGCCACCAAGGTGGTACAGGACATCGACAAACTCTTGGATGAAATCCGTCCGACCCTCCCCAAAGGTACGGCCCTCGTCAGCATCATGAGCGTGACCGACTTCCTTTACGCCTCTATCCGCGAGGTGTTCAAAACGCTGTTCGAAGCCATCATCCTCGTTATCCTCGTCGTTTACATCTTCCTGCAAGACCTTAAATCGACGCTGATTCCGCTCGTGGGCATCATCGTTTCGCTCGTCGGTACCTTCGCGTTCATGATGCTGTTCGGCTTCTCCATCAACCTCATCACGCTGTTCGCATTGGTATTGGTTATCGGTACCGTTGTCGATGACTCGATTGTGGTGGTGGAGGCCGTGCAGAGTAAATTCGACGAAGGTTACCGCTCACCCTACAAGGCAAGTGTGGATGCGATGAAAGGCATCAGCGCGGCCGTCGTCACGTCTTCGCTCGTCTTCATGGCCGTATTTATCCCGGTGTCGTTTATGGGTGGCACTTCCGGTACGTTCTACACGCAATTCGGTCTGACGATGGCCGTGGCCGTCGGTATTTCGGCCGTCAACGCGTTGACGCTGTCGCCGGCCCTGTGCGCACTCCTGCTCCGTCCTTACACGGATGAGTTTGGCGAGGAAAAAGACAACTTCGCTTCCCGTTTCCGCCACGCGTTCAACTCGGTCTTCAACACGATGAGCAACAAATACAAAAGTTTCGTTATATTGTTCATCCGCCGCCGCTGGATTCCGTGGGCCATGTTAGGCGGTACGGTCGTGTTGCTCGTGGTTTTGATGAGTACGATTCCGACCAGTCTGGTGCCCGAGGAAGACCAGGGTACGGTCTTCGTCAATGTCTCGACGCCGGCGGGTTACTCGCTCACATCCACCGCCAAGGTCATGAACGAAATCGAGGAAGCCATTCGCACGATTCCGCAAATCGAAGACTATACGAAGGTCTGTGGCTATGGGATGATTGCCGGTCAAGGCAGTTCCTATGGTATGTTCATTACCAACCTCAAGCCGTGGGACGACCGGCCGCGCAAATCCGATGCCGTGAGCAGCATCATCAAGGAGATTTACAGACGAACGGCCGGCATCAACGAAGCCACGATTTTCGCGATGGCGCCCGGCATGATTCCCGGCTACGGTATGGGTAACAGTTTGGAGATAAACGTTCAAGACCGTGTGGGCGGCGACGTGAACGAACTCTACAACGTGACGCAGGATTTCCTGGCGGGCCTACGGGCTTCGCCGGTCTTCCAGAGCGCGTTCTCGTCGTTCAGCGTCAACTACCCGCAATGGCTCGTGGATGTGGACGCGGCCAAGTGCAAGCGCGCCGGCGTTTCACCCAACGAGGTGCTGAGTGTATTGAGCGGTTACTACGGCGGGACTTACGCCTCCAACATCAACCGCTTCTCGAAGGTGTACCGCGTGATGGTGCAGGCCGCCATTCCCTACCGTGCGACGGAAAGCTCGCTCGACGACATGTTCGTCCGCATCAACGGCGAAATGGCCCCGCTGAGCCAGTTCGTCACGCTCAAACGCGTTTACGGTTCGGAAACGCTCTCGCGCTTCAACCTTTACAACTCCATCAACGTGAACGCTTCGCCCGCACCGGGCTACAGTACCGGCGACGCCATCGCGGAAGTGGCGCGCGTTTCGCAAGAGACGTTGCCCAACAACTTCAGCTATTCTTTCGGCGGTATCACGCGTGAGGAAGCCTCGCAATCGAACAACACGGCCATCATCTTCGGCATCTGTATATTTTTTATATACCTAATCCTGTGCGCCATGTACGAAAGTTTCCTACTACCGTTCGCCGTTATCCTCAGCGTGCCGTTCGGTTTGCTGGGTTCGTTCCTGTTTGCCAAGATGCTCGGCCTGGAGAACAATATCTATTTGCAGGTCGGTTTGATTATGCTTATCGGTTTGATTTCCAAAACGGCGATTCTGTTGACCGAATACGCGGTGGATCGCCGCATGAAAGGCATGACGCTTGCACAGGCGGCCTTGAGCGCGGCCAAAGCGCGTCTGCGTCCTATCCTGATGACGGCCAGCACGATGATTATCGGCTTGCTGCCGTTGATGACGGCCATGGGTGTAGGTGCGAACGGCAACCGCTCGTTGGGTTCGGGCGTTGTAGGCGGCATGCTCTTCGGTACGGTGGCCTTGCTGATTGTGGTACCGGTATTCTTTATCATTTTCCAATCGTTGCAGGAGAAAGTAAAGCCCCTGCACTTTAACTCCGATAATCAACATGAAGATAATGAATAAGACAAGTTTTCGCCAATGGATGCTGATGCTGGCCGGGGCGGCCGGCTTGGCCGGCCTGATGACCGGTTGCGGCATTTATTCGTCTTACTCGCGGCCGGACGACCTGCAGGTGGACGGCATCTACGGTGAACCGGCGGCGAATGCCGATACGGTATCCATCGCCGACATCGCCTGGCGCGATTTCTTTACCGATTCCTATCTGCAAGACTTGATAGACTCGGTGCTCGTGCGGAACGCGGACATGCGCATCGCCTTCCTGCGCGTGGAAGAATCGGAAGCGAGCCTGAAAGCCGCCAAACTGGCATTCATCCCCTCGTTCGGCCTGCCGATCAGCGGCGGCCCGAGCAACGGTGGCATTCATTTTAGCGACGGAGCCTCCACCAGCGGGCCGAGCTACAACTACAATGTACCCATTTCGGCCTCATGGCAGGTGGATTTGTTCGGCGGGTTGCGCAACGCCAAAAAGCAGGCGCAGGCCGGTTTGCTGCAAACGCAGGCCTATCGGCAGGCCGTGCGCACGCAGTTGATCGCCAACACGGCCATCCTGTATTACAAACTGCTGACGCTGGACGAACAGCTTAATATCTATCTGTTGACCCAACAGAGTTGGGAAGAAAGCCTGGAAGCCACCCGCGCGCTGATGGAAGCGGGCGTGGGCAATACGGCGGCCGTGGCGCAGAGCGAAGGCGCTTATTACAGCGTATGCGCGGCCATTCCCAATATCCAGCAGCAAATCCGCGAAACGGAAAACCAAATCTGCGCGTTGCTCGGCACCACGCCCCACCACATCGAACGGGGGCCTATGCCGGCCTTGATATTCGCCAACGAACTGCGCGTGGGAATTCCCATTTCGCTGCTGTCGAAGCGTCCCGACGTGATGCAGGCCGAACAGAACCTGGCGCGGGCGTTTTATGTAACGAACGCGGCGCGCTCGGCCTTTTATCCGTCCATTTCGCTGAGCGGAAGCATCGGTTGGAAAGGCGGTGCCGACCTTATTTGGAGTGCTTTGGCCAGCCTGACGCAACCGATATTCCAAAACGGCAAACTCACGGCTCAACTCAAAATAGCCAAGGCACAGCAGGAAGAGGCCAAAATATCCTTCCAGCAGACGTTGCTCGAAGCCGGTATGGAGGTCAACAACGCGTTGGCGTTGGTGCAATCCACGCGCGACCGGTCGTTGCTTTACGACAAGCAGGTGGCTTCGTTGGGCGTGGCGGCCGAAAGCACACGCCTGCTCATGGAACACGGCAGCACCACCTACTTGGAAGTATTGGCGGCGCAACAGGCGCTGTTGCAGGCCCAGTTGACTTCGGTCAGCAACCGGCTTAGCGAATGGACAGCCGTGGTAACGCTTTACCGCGCGCTTGGCGGCGGTCGGATATAACCTTTCGCCGCAACCGGGAAAACCGCCGCTATGACCGCAGGGTCATGGCGGCGGTTTTCTTTTATTGACGCGGGGTTTCAGACTTTTTTTCGTTATTTCTACGGTTCGTTCGTATATTGGAAAACGAATGAACCATGAAAAGATTTTCTCCCCGCAACAAACACCGCAGGCGGTGGTTGCTTTGGCTCGAACTCATTTTAAAAACATGCCTGCTGATGGCCTGCATCGCCGTCGGCGCGGCCACGGTAAGCATGGGCGCACGGCTGTCGGCTCAGGAACTGAGCGGTATCGCCAAACGTAAGCCTTTTACGATAGGCGGCGAAGTGGATGCGGAATTCAGCAGCTTCCTTTCGCAACCCAAGAGCTTTAACCGGCCGTTTTCCTATCTGCTGAACGTTTCGCTCAACCCGGCCATCTACGGCATCGCGCTGCCCGTTCAACTGTCGTTCGGGCAGGACGGTTTCAATTTCAAGCATCCGTTCAACACGCTGCAGATTACGCCTTCCTATAAATGGATCAAGGCCTATATCGGCCGCACAAGCATGACGATGTCGCCCTACGGATTGGCGGGCATCGGCTTTGACGGGGCGGGCGTGGAACTGACGCCCGATTTTCTGCCGGTGTCGCTGAGCGCCATGTTCGGACGCCTGCAGAAAGAGGATGTGGGCGACAGCCTGCGCCCGCCCACCTACCGCCGGCTTGCCTACGGGCTCAAAGTGGGATGGACGCATCATAAACAGCAACTCGACCTGCATTTCTTTCATGCCTGGGACAACGACAAGGTTTTGGCGGGCGCGGAAACGCCGCCGCAACGCAACTTCGTATTGGCCTGGCAGGGCCGTTTCCTCATCGCCGACCTCGTGACCATCGGCGCCGAAGGCGGGCTCAGTTTTATGCAGAACCGGACGGCCTTGGAAGACCCGCTCCCAAACGTGGGTTCAGACAAAGCCACCCCGGGCCTGTCGTTCAAGGTGCGCGCCCAGGCGTTCGGCGCGGAACTGGCCTACGAACGTCAGGGCGCGCAGTTCCAAAGCATGGGGCGGTACTACAGCGGCGGCGACCTCGAAAGCCTGTCGCTCGGCTACAGCGGTGACATCAAGCAGAAGCTGCGATTTTCCGGCCGCCTCGGCTGGCAACGCGACAACCTGAGCAAGGAACGGCAAAGCCGCATGAACCGCCTGGCCGCCGACGTGCAACTGCAATATGCGTCAAACGGCCCTTGGGAGGCCTCCGCCTCTTACTCCAACTTTACAACGCACACGCGCCTGTTGCCCATGCAGGTGGAACCGGGTGCCTACACGCCCATCGCCCACCCCGACTCGCTGCGCAACACCCAGTTGTCGCAACAGGCGCAAGTGCGTGTCGCGTGCCGCCTCGGCGAGAAAGACCACGCCCACACGCTGTCGTTCGATTTCTCGTTTCAGGAATCCCGTTTGGTGGGGGAACCGGCCCTGAACGACTATTTTTCGGCCCAGCTCTCGCACCAAACCACCCTACCCAAGGACAGCCGGCTCAACACTGCGTGGCACGCCCAAGCCGTGTACCGGCCGGCCTCCAAACAGGCCGAGACCTACACCGGCCCGTCGGCCAATTTCTCCAAAAGCCTGCTCCAAGACAAGAGCCTGTCGTTGAACGCCCGCCTGCAATACGACCTCGGCTTCGGCCAACGCACGTTGCAGAGCGGCTTGGTCAACCTCGGGGGCGGCGTGGCGTATCGCTTCGCCAAACGCCACCAACTTGACCTGCGCGTCAACCTTCGGGTCAAACACGCGTTGGGGGGACACACGGCCGCCGATACGCCCGCCGCCCGCACCGATTTTACCGGCACGCTCCGCTATGCCTACCGGTTCTAACCTCAACTTTCCCATACCACAACCAATTACAAAAAACATGGACTTACAAATCATCCAACAGAAAATCTTTACCGTCAGAAACCACCGTGTCATGATGGACTTCCATTTGGCCGAACTCTACCACGTGGAGACCCGCGTGCTGAAGCAGGCCGTCAAACGCAACCTCAACCGGTTCCCGGAGGATTTTATGTTTGAACTCACTAAAGATGAATGGGTTAAAGTTATCACAAATTGTGATAAGTTCCCGGTCAACCTCCGCCATTTCCCCATTCCGCCCATGGCCTTCACGGAACAAGGCGTGGCCATGCTCTCGTCTGTCTTACGCAGTCAGACCGCCATCGAAGTCAATATTTCCATCATGAGGGCCTTTGTCCTCATGCGGCGCATCGCCATGAACTACGAGGAACTGCTGAAACGCATCGAGGAATTGGAACTCAACACCGACAGCCGGTTCAACGAAATCTATCAAACCCTGACCCAACTTCTGAGCATTCCTGAGGAACAGCGTGAACGACGGCCCATCGGCTACGTCCCGGCATCGCAAAGTGGCGCTAAAACTTTGCCGTCTCGGAAAAAATGATTATCTTCGCTTTACTTTTTGTGTGGCCTCTCTTGACGGGAGGCCGTTAAGAAACCTTTAAAATTATGGAAATCAAGAAGTCACCGAAAGCAGACCTCGAAACACGCAAGGGGCTGTACATGGAAATCGGTTTGGTTTTCTCGTTGGTGGTGATTTGGGTCGCTTTCGAATGGAAGTCGTACGACAGAATCGTGGTGGACGAAATCACCCGCACCGCCATCGCAATCGAAGAGGAAATGATTATTCAAACCTCGCAGGAAGTCGCCCCGCCCCCTCCTCCCCCCAGCCAGGTTTCTACGGAAATCGAGGTGGTGGAAGATGATGTCGAGATTGAAGACAACGATGTAAGTTTCGATGTGGAAGCCGATGAACAGACGGCGGTAGAGCCCGTTGAAGTGGTCATGGTGGCCGAGGAAGTCGTTGAAGAAGAGGAAATTTTCCAGATTGTAGAGGAAAGCCCCGGCTTCCCCGGTGGCGAAGAGGCTCTGCACGAATTCATCCGCAAAAACCTTTCCTATCCCGTGGCGGCACAGGAAAGCGGTATTCAAGGCCGTGTTTATGTGGGCTTCGTAGTAGAGAAAGACGGTAGCGTTACGGACGTGACTATTTTGAGAGGTATCGGCGGCGGTTGCGACGAAGCGGCCATCCGCGTCGTGAAAGCCCTGCCCAAATGGACGCCCGGTAAACAACGTGGCCGTGCGGTTCGTTGCCGCTACTCCATCCCTATCTCCTTTACTTTGGGTTAGGCCGAAACGCAAGAGTAAATGTTTTCATCATAAAGGCAGCCCTGCTTGCGGGGCTGCCTTTTTTGTAAACGGACAGAGTTTTATGGAACAATACGGTATCGGTTTGTTGAGCCAAATTCCACTACGGGAAACCATCAGCCATGCATCGGAAATGGTGTCGCAACTGCTTTTCGGCGAAACGTTCACCGTACTTGAGAAATACACGCACTGGCTCCGAATCCGCACGGATGCGGACGGCTACGAAGCCTGGGTGGACAACAAGCAAATCCAACTCATCCCCAAAGAACGGCATCAATTGTGGGTTTCGGATGCCAAGGCCGCGTTTACGCTCAACCCTTACAACCGCATCCAACGCACAAACGACCTCTCGCAATTTCCCATCGGCATGGGATGCCGCCTGCCGGTTTGGGAAAACGGTATCTTTCAGACACCCGACACGGGCTTCTGCACACAAGACACCCTGATGACGGTCGAACAACGACAGACCGCCACGGTAACGGAACGCCGCGAGGCCTTGCTGAAATCGGCCGCGCAATGGCTCAACACGCCCTATCTTTGGGGCGGCAAATCCATTTTCGGCACCGATTGTTCGGGTTTCACACAGACACTATACCGTATATACGGAATCCAACTGCCGCGTGACGCCAAAGACCAGGCCGGTGCCGGCGAAGCGGTCAACTTCCTTGACGAAGCCAAGCCCGCCGACTTGCTGTTTTTCGACAATGAGAACGAACAGATCGTGCACGTAGGCATTTATATGGGCAACAACCGCATTATCCATGCCAGCGGCATGGTGCGCATCGATACCATCGACCATCAGGGTATTTACCGACAGGACACCAAGAACTACAGCCACAAACTGCGGCTTATCCGACGGTTGTTTTAGCTATTTTTTCAAAGAACGCGGCTTCGTCCACCATCTCCACGCCTAAGGCCAAGGCTTTCTTGCGTTTTTCGGGTCCCATGTTATCGCCGGCCAACAGATAGTCGGTGTTCCGCGAAACGCTGGACGAAATCTTGCCGCCATTGGATTCAATCAAGGCTTTCATTTCATCGCGCGAACGGGAGAAAACGCCGCTTACCGTCCAAACCGTACCCGAAAGCACACCGTCCTTCACCGCCGCAACCCGCGTGGTTTCGAATTGCAGGCCGGCCGCCTTGAGCCGCGCAATGATTTCCAAATGTTCCGGCTTGGAAAAATAATCCCGGACGCTCCGCGCGATAA
Organism: bacterium; assembly: GCA_014802725.1. Classification (GTDB taxonomy): domain Bacteria; phylum Bacteroidota; class Bacteroidia; order Bacteroidales; family P3; genus CAMXAS01. The sequence continues at coordinate 52,804 of JAAVBS010000004.1, read as the reverse complement.
TCTCGCCCACATCCGGCACCTGTAACAAATCTTCGACCGTAGCGGCTTTCAAGGCGTCGATATTGCCGAAATGACGCGCGATGCTTTTAGCCGTCACCTCGCCTACATAACGGATACCCATGGCGAACAGCACCGTCTCGAACGGCTTGCGCTTGGAAGCCTCTATCCCATCCAAGATATTACGCACACTGCGGTCGCGCAACGTCACAACGCGACGGTTGCCGTTCTGCGCCTGATCGCCGCCCTCCAGGCCGTACAGCGCTTGATAATCCAACGCATAAAAATCGGCTATCGTCTTCAACAGCCCGCGTTCGTAAAGCACCTCCACCTTGCTTTCACCAATCGTATTGATGTCCATGGCGCGGCGGGAAATGAAATGCTCCAACCGCCCCTTGATTTGCGGCGGACAATGGTCGTCGTTCGGACAATAGTAGCCGGCCTCGCCCTCCTTGCGTACCAAGGCCGCCCCGCATTCAGGGCAATGGGTCGCGAAACGGTAGGGTTCGCCGTCAGGTTCGCGTTGGGTCAAGTCGATGCCTACAATCTTGGGGATGATTTCTCCGCCTTTCTCCACCAACACGGTATCTCCCTTGCGGAAATCCATTTTTTCCACATTATCGGCATTATAGAGAGACGCGCGTTTGACCACCGTGCCGGCCAAGGCCACGGGTTCCAAATGCGCCACGGGCGTTACCGCTCCCGTCCGCCCCACCTGATAGCCTATATCCAACAGACGGGTCTTGACCTGTTGCGCCTTGAACTTATAGGCGATGGCCCAGCGCGGCGACTTAACGGTTTGCCCCAACACCGGCCACAGCCATTTTTGATTCACTTTTATCACAATGCCGTCAATGTCGAACGGCAACTCGGCCCGCTTCGTATCCCACTCGTCGATAAAGGCCATAACTTCATCGAGGTTGGCGCATTCGCGATAAAAAGAACCGGTTTTGAATCCCCAGCCGGCGGCCTTTTCCAAGCAATGGAGATGGCTGTCGCCGTTGTATTCTTCCGCCAACAAGAAATAGAGGAAGCAATCGAGCTTACGGGCCGCCGTCTGCTTGGGATCCAAGAGTTTGAGACTGCCGGAGGCGGCGTTCCGCGGATTGGCGAAAGGCACCTCGCCCGCCTGCTCACGCTGGGCGTTTAACGCATAAAAAACCTTATGCGGCATAATGACCTCGCCCCGGATTTCGAAGCGGGCCGGATAATCGTTGCCGGAGAGTTTAAGCGGGATGGAGGCTATGGTGCGGATATTGGCCGTCACATCGTCGCCCTGCCGGCCGTCGCCGCGCGTCACGGCCTGCATCAGCAGCCCGTTTTCATACAGGAGGCTGATGGAAACCCCGTCGTATTTCAATTCGCAGACATAGGTATAAGGTTCTGCCGTGCCGCGGCGCACCCGCGCGTCGAACTCTATCAAATCGGACTTGGTATAGGTATTGCCGAGCGACAGCATGGGCGTGGTATGCGCCACGGTCGCAAAACCCTTGGCGGGCGAACCGCCCACGCGCTGCGTAGGGCTATGGGGACTGACATAGGCCGGAAAGTCGCGTTCCAAGGCGGTCAATTCCGCCAAAAGCATATCGAACTCATAGTCGCTCATCTGCGGATTGTCCAACACATAATAGGCATGGTTGGCCGCATTGAGCTTATCCGTCAATTCCGCGATACGGGACTCAGCCCACGTGGGATCCGGAGAGAACAAATCCATCGGTCCAAGTTTTAAAATGAGCGGCCTGAGCCGGCCAGCTGTAATATTTCAATACGAACGCACGCCCCCTGCGTCCCGCTTCCGCCCTCAGCCCGGCATCGGCCAAATAGCGGCTTACCGCCTCCNCCAAGGCGCCCGGCACCCGGTCGTTGTCAAACGAAAGCGGCACGGCGCATACGGGGCAATCGTCAAAGTCGCCCAAACCNCGCACGGCTATTTCGGAGGCGATACACGGCAATTCNCAGGCCATGGCCTCCAACAGTTTGTTCTGCATGCCGGTCCCCANCCGCATGGGCGCCACGAGTATCTTTCCCGAAGCGTAAGCCTCGCGCATATCCCTTATCCAACCCGTTACCGTCACGGTATCGGAGGCCAGACGGCGTACGACATAGGTGGGTGACGTGCCGGCCAATAGTATATCGACGGGGCAATCCCGCTGCGCCATGNCCGGCTGCAGACGCTGCACAAGGTATTCGGCGGCATCCTCGTTGGGTTGATAGCCCATATTGCCGGCAAATACGATGTCGAAAACGCGGTCGGTGGGCGGCGGTACCGGCTTGAAATAGTCGGTATCCACGCCGTTGCGCCATATTTTGACCCGCATCTGCTGCGTGTGATCCAGCGGAAGGGCGTCGCGGTCCTGCTCGGAAATGATGGTGCNGAGGTCGTATCGCGAGAAAGCGTCTGTCTCGGCCCGCAACAGGGCGCGGTGCTCGTAACGGAAAAGCCAACGCCGTAAGCCGCGCGCCACCTGATAACGCTTATATACACCGTAGGAAAAGGCATCTTGGTAGTCCAATACCTTAAAGGCCGGTTTGTCGGCNGTATAGGGAATCGTACGCACCAACTGGCTCAAAAGCAAATCGGGCGCTACCCGNTCATAATAGGCATCAAACCGCCGCTTGGCACGCCNGCTATAGAAATAGGCNTATTGTAACGGCCAACGTTTACGCCANAGCCGAAGCGCCTGAATCGACCGATTGAGCCAACCGCCCGTTGTACCGATGCAGATGGAGGCGCAATAAGGTGTCAACGCTTGCAGATAGGCCGCCGGCACCGGTTTCGGACTCAGACAGAACAGATGCAACTCATAAAATGCCGAAAGGGCCTTNATCTGATGATAGGCCCGCANCTGGTCCCCTTTTTCCAACGGATAGGGNAAACGCGACAGTACGACAAGCAGTTTCAACGGCAATAGTCTATGAGTTGGGCGGTTATTTTTTCGATGTTATGGTGCCGGAGCATAAGCCGGCGGCCGTTCTCCCCNACTTCCTCGGCTTCGTCGCGATGCGTCACGGCATATTCGACGGCCTCGGCAAAGGCCTCTTCGGTATCGGCGATCCAAAGGTCTTGNCCAGGCCTATAGTCGAGCCCCTCCGCNCCCATCGTCGTGGTCACGACGGGACGGCCGGCCACCATGCCCTCCATGATTTTAATGCGGATGCCGCTGCCCGAAAGCACGGGCACCACCATAACGCCCTTGGAGGCCATGAACAGCTTGGCGTCTTCCACCTCNCCCATNACCACNACCTTTTCCATGCGCAGGTTGCGCAGACGAGANGGCATATAACGGCCCGCCAGGTAAAACGTCAGGTCGGGGCAACGGCGGTGGATGTGCGGCCACACTTTTTTGAGGAACCAGTCGATGCCTTCGAGGTTGGGCAGCCAATTCAACGCGCCGATATAAAAAATGGACGGGTATTCGGGCTCCACCTCAACGGGGGCCAAGGTATCGGCCATACCGACCGAAAGCGTATGCATGGGTACCTGNACGCCCAAACGCCGGAACGTGGCCGTATCGCGGTCGGTAAGCGGCAACACGAGGTCGGCCCGGTTNAACCACATGATTTCCTCACGTTCCAACCGCTTGGCCAACAGTTTGTAATACCATTTCTTCAAGCCGAAAGCCTTGNGGGCCAAGCGCATCCAAATCTCGCTCTCCACATTGGCGGGACGCACCACGATCTTGGCCTGCGTGTATTGCCGAATCAACGGGATATAAGGTGCCATAAACAGGCTTTCGATCTGAATCCAGGCATAGTCCGTTTGTTGCAGTTTCTCGCGCAGGTGCGCGGCCATTTCGGTCGATTGGAAACGNTCNAGTATATANGAACGGCGACTGAACAGGTTTTTCAACGCCTTGAACAGCCGCGGCCGCAAATCGAGTTCCACGCCCGAAATTTGCATACCGGCCGGCAAATCGGTNAAATCCAACGGATGCTTATACGAAAAAGCCGTCAGCACCTCCACATCGCGGTTATACAGATTGAGGCCGTGCCAAATGGCGTACATGGCCACGCAACCGCCATCCCGCAAAGGATAGAGCGGCTTGGGGCACAGCATCAAAACGGGTTTTTCGGTTTCCATACTACGCCGCTTTATTTCGGCCCAACAGACGACGCCAGGTGTCGGCATCGAGGAAAGATGAATCGACCGTAGCCTGCGCCGTGAGCAAGATGCCGAACGGCAGATAGATGAGCGGGGCGAGCCACATGCCCCAAAAACAGCTCATCACGCCTTCGATGGCCGCTTTCTCGCCNATAACGGTCAACACGTGGTATATAACGAACAACAAGACCGACACCACGACCGGCATTCCCAAACCGCCCTTGCGGATGATGGATCCCAAGGGGGCGCCGATAAAGAACAGGATGAGGCAGGCCGCCGAAAGGCTGAACTTNTTATGCCATTCCACCGCATAGGAGTTGACCTGCTCGTTGCGGTAATACATATCGTTGCGGTAATACTGCGCATCGGAACGGAAAGTCTCGGCCTTGGCCGCCGCCTGCACCTTGGCNGCCGAAGCGATTTCAGCGCGCCACTGCCGATAGGCCTGTTCGGTGGCTTCCGTCTTTTCGGGACGCATAGCGCATTGTNCCGAATCGTTGCCGTAATAATGCGAGAGATGATAATACTGCGACCCCACGGCGCGTACGATTTCGGCCTGACGCGCGTCGCGGTTCGTCTTCAACGTATCGTATTGCGCCGACAGGGCNNTGAGNCCCAANGTNCGCTGNTGGCGTTCGTACATATCGGCCGTGGCTTCCGGCATCTGGAACGACGAGAGGTCGAACAGCAAAATCTGTTTTTCGAACCGGACGCGCGTAAACGGATAGGCCACGTCGCGGTCGCGGTTGTTGTCGCGCATCCCGCTCCCCATCTCGGCGTTCTCGCCGTAGGTGTGGCCGTCGTAAAGCGTCAGCGTCATATAGCGGCCGTCTTCGGAGGTTTGCATATAGCCGCGTTCGGCCATCGTCACGTTCGTATTGCCCTTGTGCGCCGTATGGTCGTAAATCTGCACGCCTTTCAGATGCGCGCCGTCGCGTTCCTTCTTATCGACACGAATCGTATAGCCGTCTATTTGCTTGTAATATACGCCTTCCGGTATGTCCAAGGCCGGCTTCTTCGTGCGGATTTCGTGATAGAGCACGCGGTAGTTCAGATAGGCTTTGGGCGCGGCGTAGTTGGCAAAGAAGAACGCCAGCAAGCAGATGCCGAAGCACACGCCTATGAGCGGCCGCATCGACTGCCGCAACGGGATGCCGGCGGCTTTGAGCGCAACGAGTTCGTAATGCTCGCCCATATTGCCGAAGAACATGAGCGACGACAGCAGGACGGCCAACGGCAAGGCCATCGGCACGAACGTCCAGCAAGCATAGAACATGAACTTGCAAATTGTCCACAAATCAAGTCCCTTGCCGACCAAATCATCGACGTAGCGCCACAGGAACTGCATAAGCAACACGAAGATGCCGATAAAGAACGTGAGCACGAGCGGTCCGATATAGGACTTGAGCAGGAATGAATTCAGCTTTTTCATAGGGTGTTCAACACGTTTTCTTTAACAAAACCGCCTTTATTTTTCCCATTGGGCGATGCGTTCCTTAAGCAAGCGGATGCGTTCCTCCGCATCGGCCTGCTTCTTGCGTTCAACGGCCACCACGGCTTCGGGCGCGCCGCCCACGAACTTGGGATTGCCGAGCTTCTGCATGACCTTTTGCAAAAAGCCCTCGGTATAGGTCAACTCTTCCTTGGCCTTGGCCAGTTCGGCGGCCACATCCACGGTCTCGGCCTCCATGCGGACAAAGAACGCGGTGGTGCCCACCACGAACGTATAGGCTTTCTCCACGGGCTCGGTCACATAGTCGAGGCTTTCCAGGTTGCAGAGTTTAGCCACAATCGGGTCGAAGAGCGGGTCGGCCGACTCGCCGCCGTTTTTCTGTACGCTCAGCTTCAAGGGCGTCTTGGGCGACAGGTTCTTGCCGCTGCGCAAGGCGCGGATGCCCATCACCACTTCCTTGGCGAACTCGCCGCGTTGCAACAGGGCCTTGTCGGCGGCCTCGGACGGGTTCTGCGACAGGCCGTTATAGACCGCCGATTCGAACATCACGCTCTTTTCCTCGCGGCCCGGCCGCAGCACGTGCCAGATTTCTTCGGTCAGGAACGGCATGAACGGGTGCATGAGCGTCATGAGCCCGTCAAAGAAATCCAGCGTCTTTTCGTAGGTCTCGCGGTCGATGGGCTGGCCGTAGGCCGGTTTGATGATTTCCAGATACCAGGCGCAGAACTCGTCCCAAACGAGCTTGTAGCCGGCCATAAGCGCGTCGCTGAGCCGGTATTTCGCATAGCAGTCTTCCATAAAGGCGGCCGTCTGCCGCAACGAAGCCGAAAACCAATCCACAGCCGTGCGGCGGATGGCGTGCGCGGCGGCGTCATCGCCGCCGCTGCTGGCGGGCGAATCGCTTACCGTCCAGCCTTTGACCAAACGGAGCGCGTTCCAGATTTTGTTGCAGAAATTGCGTCCCTGTTCGCACATGGCCTCGTCAAACGGCAGGTCGTTGCCCGCCGGCGACGTGAGCAGCATGCCCACGCGCACGCCATCCGCCCCGTATTGGTCTATCAAGTCGATCGGGTCGGGCGAATTGCCCAACTGCTTGGACATCTTGCGTCCCAATTTATCGCGTACCGTCCCCGTATAATACACGTGCGAGAACGGGATCTGCTTGCGGAAATGCAGGCCGGCCATAATCATACGCGCCACCCAAAAGAACATGATGTCGGGCGCGGTCACGAGGTCGCAGACCGGATAGTAATAGTTGATTTCGGGATTGTCGGGCTTGGTCACGCCGTCGAACACCGACATCGGCCACAGCCACGACGAAAACCACGTATCCAGTACGTCTTCGTCCTGCCGCAGGTCGGCGAGCGTGTAGCCGGCGGCCTCGGGATAGCGGCTCTTGGCCTGAGCCAAGGCTTCTTCGGCCGTGCGCGCCACAACCACTTCCTTGTTCGGCAGGTAGTAGGCCGGGATGCGTTGCCCCCACCACAGCTGGCGCGAGATGCACCAGTCCTTGATGGTCTCCATCCAGTGGCGGTACGTGTTTTTGAACTTGGCCGGATGGAAGCAGACCGTATCGTTCATNACGACNTCNAGNGCGGGNCCGGCCAACGACGGCATCTTCAGGAACCACTGCGCCGACAGCTTGGGTTCNATAACGGCNTCGGTNCGTTCGGAATGCCCCACCTTGTTCGTGTAGTCCTCTTCNTTTTCGAGCANNTCGNCCGCCTTNAGGTCTTTGACAATCTGCTTGCGCANGTCAAAACGGTCCATGCCCACATACANCCCCACCTTGTCGTTNACGCGGCCGTCGGGTTCNAAGATGTCGATNACCTCCANCTTGTATTTGAGGCCTATTTCGTAGTCGTTGATGTCGTGCGCCGGCGTNATTTTGAGGCANCCCGTACCGAACTCGCGGTCCACGTAGGTNTCGGTNATGACGGGGATTTCGCGGCCGACAATCGGCACGCGCAGTTTCTTGCCGTGCAAGGCCGCATAGCGCGGGTCTTCCGGATGCACGCAAACCGCCACGTCCCCCAAAATCGTTTCGGGACGCGTCGTGGCCACGATNACGTACCGGCCCGGTTCATCCACGGCTTCATAACGCAGATAGTACAGTTTACTCCGTTCTTCCTTGTAGATGACCTCTTCGTCCGAAAGCGCGGTCAAGGCCTTGGGGTCCCAATTGACCATGCGCACGCCCCGGTAAATCAAGCCTTCTTCGTAGAGCCGCACGAACACGTCGATNACGGCCTCNTANCAGCCCGGATCCATCGTAAAGCGCGTGCGGTCCCAGTCGCAGGACGCGCCGAGCCGACGGAGCTGTTTGAGGATGATGCCGCCGTATTTCTCCTTCCACTGCCAGGCNTAGGCCATGAACTCGTCGCGCGACAGTTTCTTCTTGTCAATNCCCTGTTCCTTGAGCCAGGCCACCACCTTNGCCTCCGTNGCGATGGAGGCGTGGTCGAGCCCCGGCACCCAGCAGGCGTTCTTGCCCTGCATACGGGCGCGGCGCACGAGCACATCCTGTATCGTGTTGTTGAGCATATGCCCCATGTGCAGGATGCCCGTCACATTGGGCGGCGGGATGACCACCGTATAGGGTTGCCNGCCCGCTTCCGGCTCGGAGTGGAAGCACTTGTTTTCCAACCAATAGCGATACCATTTCTCCTCTATGTCCGAGGGATTGTATTTAGCCGACAATTCTTTCTGTTCCATAACCGTTATTCCCGATATTTACAACCGGCAGATACCGGATTGNCCGGTCACCATTCTGCCAAATAGCAAATTTACGTATAAAATGTGAAAGTAGGAAGAACTACGCTTGTATATGCGGGTGTTCCTGCCCGATAAGCCGTTCGAGCGCGTCCAACGCATCGGCTTCGGGGATGCCCTGCTCCACGAGCTGCCCCTTGCGGTAGAGGTTGACGNGGCCGCCCCCGCANCCGATATAGCCGTAGTCGGCGTCGGCCATCTCGCCGGGGCCGTTNACGATNCANCCCATNACGGCAATCGTAAAGCCCTTGTAGCCGGCNAANCGNCGNTTGACNCGCCCCAAGACCTCCTCGATGTCGTACTGCGTGCGGCCGCAGGACGGACAGGCCACAAAGCGGGCCTTGTAGAAGCGGCTCTCGGCGGCCTGGTAGAGGTCGTCGAGCAAGGTCTGCCNTTCGGCTTCGGACAAGGCCGTACCCGAGAGCGACAGGCTATCGTCGCCGCGCAACAGGTGGTCGGCATAGGCCACGGCCGCCGCCACGGGCACGTCGGCGGCCGGTATCCGCGCCCAGTCGGGCGCGGNGGCTTGCTCAACGCCCGNNCCGTNTTGCGGCCCGGCAAACGCCTCCGCCCAANGCACGATGGCCNGCGCCACCGGTATTTCCTTTTCGGGGGCTTCGGTCAGCGACACGCGGATGGTATCGCCGATGCCGGCCTTGAGCAAGCCGCCTATGCCCACCGCNGAAATCAGNCNNCCGTCCAAGCCGTTGCCGGCCTCGGTCACGCCGAGATGCAACGGATANACGCNNCCGCGNNAGCGCATCGCCTCCACGGCCAACANCACAGCCTCCCGCATCTGCCGCACCGAGCTGGACTTCATCGACAGCACGANNTTGCGGAAATCCTGCGCCTCGCACACTTCGATNAACTCCATGGCCGAGGCCACCATGGCCTGCGGCACGTCGGGCGCGCTCTTCAGCATCCGTTCCGACAGCGAGCCGTGGTTAACGCCCAACCGTATGGCCGTGCCGTTCGCGCGGCAGACTTCCAACAGCGGCCCCAAGCGTTCGGCCATACGCCGCCGCGCGGCTTCGTGGTCGGCCGCCGTAAACGTAGCCTGCCCCGTTGGCTTATCCACGTAATTGCCGGGGTTGATGCGCACCTTTTCCACAATACGCGCGGCCTGCACGGCCACTTCCGGCAAAAAATGCACGTCGGCGACCAATGGCACGGGGCAGCCTTCCTTGTGGAGCGTCTCCTTGATGGCCGCCAAAGCCTCCACGTGCTTGAAAGCCGGCGTCGTCACGCGCACGAGCGCGCAACCCGCTTCCACCAGCCGCTTGATTTGCTCCACGGTGGCGCGCACGTCCAACGTGTCGGTGTTCGTCATCGACTGAATCACAACCGGTTGCCGCCCGCCTATGCGCAGGTTGCCGACGGCAACTTCACAGGCTTCGTAGCGTCTTAGCATCCCAAGGCTTTTTTAACGGCTTCCGAAATCGTCTTGCCATCGGCCTTGCCCGCCAGTTTCTTGGTGGCCAAGCCCATGACCTTGCCCATGTCCTTGATGGACGTCGCGCCGCTTTCGCGCACGAGTTCCGCCACCACGGCCGCCAGTTCCTCCGCGCTCATCTGCGCCGGCAGGTAGGGTTCTATCGCGGCCACTTCGGCCAACTCGCGTTCGGCCAAATCGGCACGTCCCTGTTCCTGATAAACGGCGGCCGACTCCTTGCGCTGCTTAATCATCTTTTGGATAATCTGCAGGGCTTTTTCATCGGTCAGTTCGCCGTTGCATTCCTTGGAGGTCTTGGCTTCCAAAAATTCTTTCTTCACGCCGCGCAGGGCTTCCAGTTTTACCGTTTCCTTGGCCAACATCGCTTTCTTGATGTCTTCGCCAATCTGATCAAAAAGGCTCATATATCCTGTTGTTTTATCCGTTTCACTTTCCGGCCTTGTCCATAATCCGGCTTACCGCCTCGAGCAAGGGGGTTACACTGACTTCCGATCCTACGGCCTGCCGCATCCACTGCTGCGGCGTAAGCCGGCCGAGCGTGTATATCCGCCGTATGGCCGTGGCGAACGCCTGCCGGTTCGGCAACGTGGCCAAGTAATCTTCCAACTGGTATTCGACGATATGCCCGAACGGGTAATTCGGCAGGTACATCGGCACGTTCACCATATGCGAATACACGGCCAACAGCGGCGAGTCGTGCGTGCCGAGCACCGGCTCGTAATAGCGGTTCCATACGTCTTTGGCAATGGCCACCACGGCATCGCGCAACTGGGCGGCCGTGGCTTTGGGATGCGCGTAGAGCCACTGCCACGTGTACATATCCACGAGCGAAACGCCCATGATTTCGTAGGTTCCCCAAAATATATCGAGTGTCGTGTTGTCGTCCATACGGTATTCGTAGCCGAGCAACTGCAAGTCGCGCTTTTGGAAGATAAAGGCCAGGGCTTCCGTAAAGGCCGTGTTTGGCACGCCGGTAAGCATATAATGGTCGATGTCGTAGAGGTCGAGCGTCTGCTCCACATTGTGGCCGAACTCATGCACGGCAATGTTGTAGCCCTTGTAGTCCATACCCTTATCGCCTATGCGCGTACGCAGACGCGCCGGCTCCCAACGGCCCTGCGCCCCCCAGGCGTGCCCCGAACCGCGTGCGTTCTCCACCACGATGCGATCGGCCAGATAACGGGCATCCCCGGCCGAAAAGCCGAGACTTTGCAACATACGCGGTATATCGGCGGCAAAGGCGGCCGCATCGGGATATTTTGCGCGGGTCAGGTCGGTAAGCCGGTCTTCGGGCATGGCCGAACGGCTCTTGAAGCCGTCGTACCAAATATCGTAGGGTCGCAAATCCCGGCCAAGCCGTTCCTTTATCAAGGCCGCCACGCGTTTTACCTCGGGCGATGAGAGCAAACCGACAAACAGTTTTTCGATTTCGTCGGCCGAAACCTCCATGCTTTTCTCAAAATTACGCGCAATCCCCGTGGGCAGGGCCGGCGAAAAGGCGTCTATCCGCTGTTCCGCATGAAACGTGTTGAGGATATATACATAGCGTTCATCCCCCTCGGCCGCCAAGGTCACCGCCTCTCCGTTGCGGTACGTCTTGTTTGAATAGGGTTCCCACGTATAGGCGGCATCGTTGATAACGGCTTTAGGTATCGTCTGATCCACGATGCGTTCCATCACCTTATATATCATTTCCTGTTTTTCGTGCGCATCGGGCACGTCGGCATAATTGGACTTGAGTTCGTCGCGCAGGTTCCAATGCGCCAACAGCACCATGTCTTCGGGAAACAGGCGGCGGCCGTCGTCGGTTTGCAACCGCCCCATCATGATGTTGTAGCCCGCGATATAGTTTTCGGCAGCGGACAAAGCCTTGGCGTAGTTGCTGCTGACCTCAGCCGGTATGCGTGTCGTGAACACGTCGCCCAAGCGTGCGTAGGCCCATTCCAAGCGGCTCCAGTCCGCGCCGAGCGCGTTCTTTTCCGCCAACGTATAGAACGGAAAATTGAGAATGGTCGAAAACGCGATCTTGTTGGCGAACAAATCGTCCGACAGGTGGGCGTCCGGGCTGTATTCGCCCAACATATAGTCGATGGCAGCGGGTTCCGGCCCGGCCAATTGCAGGGATTTTTGCAAACGGACCGTAATTTGGTTGGCCGTGCCGTACAATACTTCCAAAGCCTCGGAAAGCGTTTCAAACAGTTGCCGCTTGGCCTCGGGCGTACAGGCCAAATGTGTCTGCACAAAGGCCGCGAATTCCGCTTCCGTGCCGTCTTCCGCACGCCACAAAGCCGCCGCCTGCGCTACTCCCTTGGCAATGAGCGCACTATCCATTCCCGGCGCCTGCGCCACCAAACCGCTGACCGTTTCCCCTACCGTCCGTTCCGAAACGATGGAACCGCCCGTTTTGTCCTGCCGCCCGCAGGCAAACATCAGCAGCAAACCCGCCGCCAGACACCAATGCCAATATTTCATAACCGCATTCATTTTAAACTTACAAATATAACGAATCTGTGACGGGAAACAAAAAAGGGCGCCCGTTCGGGCGCCCTTTACGGTTCATGCAAAAACCGCTTACAAGCCCCAATCCATGGAGGCGAAGCGGCGGTACTGCTTGTAACGCCACAGCGCGTTTTCCTGTGCGGCCTTGAAGAGTTCTTCGGCTTCGGCCGGGAACATCTTCTTGAGCGAGTTGTAACGTACTTCGCCGTCGATGAAAGCCTGGAACTTGCTCCAATCCGGTTCCTTGCTGTCGAGCGAGAACGGATTTTTGCCTTCGGCTTCCAAGGCCGGGTTGAAACGCCACAGATGCCAGTAGCCGCATTCTACGGCGCGTTTGGCTTCGTTCTGCGTCTTGCCCATACCGGCCTTCAGACCGTGGTTGATACAGGGCGCATAGGCGATGATCAACGAAGGTCCGTGGTAGGCTTCGGCTTCCTTCAAGGCTTTGAGGTATTGGTTCTGGCCGCTGCCCATGGCCACCTGCGCTACATATACATAGCCGTAGGTCATGGCAATGGCGCCCAAATCCTTCTTGCGGATACGCTTGCCGGCCGCCGCAAACTTGGCGATGGCGCCGAGCGGCGTGGACTTGGAGGCCTGACCGCCGGTATTGGAATATACTTCGGTATCCACCACCAATACGTTGACGTCTTCGCCCGAAGCCAAAACGTGATCCAAACCGCCGTAGCCGATATCGTAGCCCCAGCCGTCGCCGCCGAATATCCACTGCGACTTCTTGATCAGGTATTGTTCCAAAGCGTGCAGCTTGGCGCAATACGGGCATTTGTCGGCGTTCTTGGCCAAAATCGGTTTCAACGTGGCCGCGATTTCCTTGGTCTTTTCGCCGTCTTCACGGTTGTCGAGCCACGACTGGAACAGGACCTTCAAATCGGCCGGCGTATTGGCGTCGGCCATGGCTTCCTGCATCGTCTGGGCAATACGATCGCGCATCTTGCGCACGCCCGTGGCCATACCCAAACCGAATTCGGCGTTGTCTTCAAACAGGGAGTTGGCCCACGCCGGTCCCAAGCCGTTCTCGTTGCAGGTATAAGGCATAGAGGGGCACGAACCGCCGTAAATGGACGAACAACCCGTGGCGTTGGCCACCATCATGCGGTCGCCGAACAGCTGCGTGATGAGCTTGATATACGGCGTTTCACCGCAACCGCCGCACGCGCCGGAGAATTCGAACAACGGCTGGGCAAACTGGCTGTTCTTGACGCTCTTGGTTACATCTACGAGGTGGGCTTTCGATTTGACGTTCTTGACCATGTGTTCCCAACGGTCGGCTTCGACCATTTGGTCGAGCAACGGCTGCATCGTCAGGGCCTTTTCCTTGGCCGGGCAGATGTCGGCGCAGTTGCCGCAACCCGTACAATCCAAAACGCTGACCTGCATACGGAACTGCATGCCTTCGAATTCCTTGCCGTTGGCCTTGGCCGTCGGCGTACCGGCGGGCAGAGCCGCTACCTCGGCCGCATCCATAACGAACGGACGGATGGCGGCGTGCGGGCAGACATAGGAGCACTGGTTACACTGGATACACTTCGTGGCGTCCCAAGCCGGCACGTGCGAAGCGATACCGCGTTTTTCGTATTTGGACGTGCCGCAGGGGAACGTACCGTCTTCACGGCCACGGAACGCGCTTACGGGCAGGTCGTCACCCTTCTGGTCGTTGATCATATCCACCACCTTCGTGATGAATTCGGGACGGTTACCACCATGGTTGCCCATCTTATCGTCGGCGGGCAGGTTCTTCCAAGCGGGGTCGATGGCCACCTGTTCGTATTCGGCGCCACGATCCACGGCGGCGTAGTTCATCTTGACGATGTTCTCGCCCTTCTTGCCGTAAGACTTGTCGATGGCTTTCTTCATTTCCTTAACGGCGAGTTCGTAAGGGATAACGCCGGAAATCTTGAAGAAGGCCGACTGCAGGATCGTGTTCGTGCGGTTGCCCAGGCCTATTTCCTCGGCAATGCGCGTGGCGTTGATGATGTAGAACTTGATGTCGTTTTCGGCCATGAACTTCTTCATCTCGTTCGGCAGCTGACGCTTCGTTTCCTCAACGTCCCACCACGAGTTCAACAGGAAGGTGCCGCCTTTCTTCAAACCGCGCAACACCGGGTATTTGAAGATGTAGGAAGCCACGTGGCAGGCCACGAAGTCGGGCGTGGTGACCAGGTAAGGCGCACGGATCAGACGGTCGCCGAAACGCAGGTGCGAGCACGTAAAACCGCCGGATTTCTTGCTGTCGTAGGCAAAATAAGCCTGGCAATATTTTTCGGTCGTATTACCGATAATCTTGATCGAGTTCTTGTTGGCCCCCACGGTACCGTCGGCGCCCAGGCCATAGAACTTGGCCGCGAACGTACCTTCCGGCGCGATGTCGATTTCGGGCAGAACGGGCAACGAGCGGAACGTAACGTCGTCCACGATGCCGACCGTAAACTGGTTCTTCGGTTCCTTGGCCTTGAGGTTTTCGAACACCGACACCATCTGAGCCGGCGTCGTGTCTTTGGAGCTCAAACCGTAGCGGCCGCCGACGATGAGCGGGCGGTTGTCGCAGTGGCTCATAACCTCAACCACATCGAGATAGAGCGGGTCGCCCGTGGCACCGGGTTCTTTCGTGCGGTCGAGCACGCAGATGCGCTTTACGCTCTTGGGCATTACGTCCAACAGGTATTTGGGCGAGAACGGACGGTAGAGGTGAACCGAAATAACGCCGACCTTTTCGCCTTTGGCGCGCAGGTAATCGACGGTTTCGCGCAAGGTTTCGGTAACGGAACCCATCGCGATGACGATGTTTTCGGCATCGGGCGCACCGTAGTACGTGAACGGCTTGTATTCACGACCCGTGATTTTGGTAATTTCCTTCATGTATTCGTTCACGATGTCGGGAACGGCATCGTAATACGGGTTGCAGGCTTCACGCGCCTGGAAGAAAACGTCGGGGTTCTGCGCCGTGCCTTTCGTAACCGGATGTTCGGGATTGAGCGCACGGTCGCGGAAGCCTTGCAGGGCCTTCATATCGACCAGTCCTTTGAGGTCTTCCATATCGATGGCTTCGATTTTCTGGATTTCGTGCGAGGTGCGGAAACCGTCGAAGAAATGGCAGAACGGCACGCGGCCCTTGATGGCGGCCAAGTGCGCTACTCCGGCCAAATCCATAACTTCCTGCACCGAACCCGACGCGAGGAATGCGAAACCGGTCTGACGCGTGGCGTAAATATCGGAGTGGTCGCCGAAGATGGAGAGCGCATGGGCGGCAATCGTACGCGCCGTTACATGGAATACGCCGGGCAACAACTCACCCGCGATTTTGTACATGTTCGGGATCATCAACAACAAGCCCTGCGAGGCGGTGTAGGTTGTGGTCAACGCACCGGCCTGCAACGAACCGTGTACGGCACCGGCCGCACCCGCTTCGGACTGCATTTCCAATACGCGGACTTTGTCGCCGAACATATTCACACGACCGGCCGCAGCCCAATCGTCGATATGCTCCGCCATGGGCGAAGACGGCGTGATGGGGTAAATGGCCGCCACTTCGCTGAACATTGAAGCGACGTGTGCGGCGGCTTCATTCCCGTCACAGGTCATGAATTTCTTTTCTTTTGCCATGATTTATTAGGGTTTTTATAATTTATTTCAATTTAGGTTCCAAGGCGGCGAACACGGTCGCGGCCTTTTTGTTTTCGTAAAGGATGTCGTGCACCGCTTCCAGTATCGGCATGGCGATCGGCATGGCGCGTTTGATGTCGTGTACGCAACGGCTCGCATAATAGCCCTCGGCCACCATCTTCATTTCCAAGATGGCCGAACGCACGGAATAGCCCTGCCCTATCATGTTGCCGAACGTGCGGTTGCGGCTGAACTGGGAATAGGACGTAACGAGCAGGTCGCCGATATAGGGCGCCGAGGCTAAGTTGCGGTGGATGTGATGGACTTCCTTGAGGAAGATGTTCATTTCCTCCACGGCATTGGCCACGAGCACGGCCACGAAATTGTCGCCGTAGCCCAAACCCTTGGCGATGCCGACGGCCAACGCATAGACGTTTTTGATGACGGCCGCGTATTCGATGCCGTAAACGTCGTCGCTCAAACGGACGTGGACGTAACGGCACGCGAACAGGTCGGCGAAATACTTGGCCGTGTCTTCGTTGACCGAAGCCGCCGTCAGATACGTCAACCGGCCCAAGGCCACCTCTTCGGCATGCGACGGACCGCTGATAACGGCCATGTCGCCTTCGGCGATATGCCAACGGTCGCGCAGATACTCGCCCACCACCTGGTTGGTCTGCGGAATGATGCCCTTGGTGGCCGAGCAGACTTTCTTGCCCGCCCAAGCCGTATCCGGCAACACCTGCAACGTGTCTTCGACAAAGGCCGACGGCACCACGAGCACGACCGCTTCCACGGCTTCCACCACGGCCGCCAGGTCGTGGCTCACACGCAGACGCTCCTTGGGGAATTCCAGCCCGGAGAGATACAGCGCGTTAACGCCGTTCGTCTCCAAACTCCGCTTGATTTCCGGTTCACGCACCCACCAATGCACCTCCTCCAGGTTGTTGAGGAGGATTTTCACGATGGCCGTGGCCCAGGAACCGCTGCCGATAACCGCTACTTTCCGCATTACAGACCCAGTACGCATTTACCCTGTTCGTAATAGATATCCTTCGGGATATCGGCCCGTGCGATGCGGTCCAAATCCGCCTGCAACTCGGCGTTCACCACGCTCTTTTCGGCTATCCAAGCCGCGAGGCCGTCATAGTCGCCCTCGGCCTGCACTTTGAGGATGTCTGCCAACAGGGCGGCCGCGGCTTCTTTCATCTTCTCCACGTTTACCGTATAGAGGCCCTCTTCCGAACGCGTGAACACGCCTCTGTCGGCCATATAATTGAAGCAAAGCATATTGGCCTTGCCGTGCGCGCTGGCGGCGCCGAAACGTACCGAACGGAAGATGCCAGCGAAGAACGTGATGTAGTTCTGTTCCACCGCGCCCTCGTCCAGTTCGCCCATTTCATGCAGACGGTCCACGAGATACAGGCCCATGATGTCGGCCTTGGCTTCCTCGATGGCCGCGTAATTCTCTTTCAAGGCCTGACGTACCGTGCCCTTGCCGTTGATCGTGTTCTTGACGCCCATGCCGTGCGCCACTTCGTGGAATGTCACGTTTTCGAAGAACGAATTGAACGCCACCTGCTCTTTCTGTTCGGGTGTCATCACCACTTCGGCAATCGGCATCATGATGCGGTCGAACTTGGCTTTCATCGCGTTTTTGAGTTGCAGTTTGCGCGTGCCTTTCTGAATGTGGACGCGCTCGTCGTTGGGCAGGTTGATGGCGATGGTCTTGCCGCCGGCGTTGCAGTCGCCGCGGTACAACACGGCGTCGTAAACGTTCATGTCCGATTCCAGCCCCGGCGTCTCGGCCTTGTATTTGGCCTCAACCGGCAGGGTCTTCTGCAGGTCGGGCAAGAGCGCGGCGAACTTGTCTAACTTGGCGCTCCAATCCGCATCCTTGATCAGCAGGAAGGATTCGTGCGCGTTCTTGTAACCGAACAGCGCGTCTTCGTAATTCTCGATGGGGCCTACGACAAAGTCGAACTTATAGTCCTTGACGTCCATCCAGGCCATGTCGCTTTCGAAATAGTCGTCAGTGCGGAGCGCCTTGGCCCGCAGGGTCAGATAGTTCTTGAAGCTTTCGTTGTCGCAGAGCGCGGCGGCTTGTTCCAACAGGCCGGCCGCCTTTTCGATCTGTTCGGCAAACGCCTCGTGATAGTATTTAACCGCCAGCTTGCCGTTTTCATCGCGGCGCAAGACCGTGTAGCCCGACGTCTTGGCGTCGTCGTCCAAGGCCTCGAACTCCTCTTTCGTCATGTCGGTGGGATAGAAACCCGCGCCGGCCGGCTTGGCGCCCACGCCTTCGATAAACGGGGCGTTATCGTCCAGACGGCTCCACGGGCCGTAATTGATGTCGGCGAAAAGGCGCAACGTATCGTTGTCTATGCCCGCCAAAAAAGCGTCCTTATCGGGGCCGTAGGCTTCGAGCCAAAACAGGTCGTTCATGATTTCGGCCGCATCGCACAGATAGGCCAGCATCTGCTTTTCGTCGGCCGTCAGCCCGCTCAAATCGGCCGTCAACGGCACCTTGGCGAAGCCCATCACGACATCCGGCTGCGCTTTTTTCTTGGAACAGCATCCGGAGAACATAAACAGGGCGCACAGGCCCGTCAAAAACCACATCTTTTTCATCCTCGTTATGATTTTTTGTATTGGTTAAACGCAAACTTAAATAAACTGACAAAGATACTAAAAAAAATCCTATTGCACCATAAGATTGCAGCCGCGGATGTCGCTGCCGTCGAAGCGGCCCAATACCGTAAACCGTCCATCGGGCCATTGCCGCCCCAGGTCCTGCGTGGAGATGAACGGACAGCTGTAGAGATTGGCCAAATCGATAACGTCGATGCCGCCGCTTTCGCCCGGAGCCGCTGCCCGCAACGGGTCATAGACCGACCGCAGCCGCACGCGCATCCAGGGCGGGCAGACGAAACGGCCGTCTTCATGCAGGTAGGCCTGCGAAAACAACTCGCACATGCCGTATTCGGAATAGATGTGCGGCAGGCCGAACGAGCGGCGGAGTACCGTATGCAGCTCGTCGCGCACGATTTCCTTGCGGCGGCCCTTCATGCCGCCCGTCTCCATAACGCGGACGTGCCGGAGCGGGAAGCCCGGCCAACCCTTTTCGGCCAGTTCCAAGAGCGCGAACGTGACGCCCAGCAGCAGCACCTGCCGCCCCTCCGCCTCCGTTTGCCGCAACACCTCGGCCAAACGGTCGGTCTCGTTCAAGTAGAAGCCGTGGTAGGGCGACGGGCTGAAAGCCATAAGCGTGCGCACCATGTGCACGAGCGAGGAATGCTTCTGCTCCAGATAGTTGGGCAACAGGGCCAAAAACGTATAATCCGACACGGGGCCGAACGCATATTCGAAGCCGCGCACGCAACTTTCCTCATACAGTTCCGGTTCCACGAGCCAATGCTTGGAAGTGGCGCCGCCCGTGCCGGAACTCTCGAAATAGCCGGTCGGTTCGCAGCCGTCCAACAGCACGCGGTGGCTCTTGAACAGCTCGATGGGCAGGAACGGAATCTGACCCTCGTCGGTCACGTCCTCTTCGCGCAAGGACGGGAACACGCGCGTTACATAGTCGCGGTAAACCGGATTGTGGCGGAAATGCAGACGGAACATCTCCACCGCCAGGGCCGTGAAATCCGCCTCCGTCCGCAACGCCCAAAGACGCGCCGCATGGGTTTGCCACTTGTTTGTATGCGCCATTTTTTATAATTTTACGATTTAATTTATTATGACCGTCACCACGGTCCCGTTTACGCATGCCAAAAGTACGATTTTTCCGCCTTATATGCACCATCGGCCGGTTTTCCACCGCCCTTGGCCTGTTGTCCGTATTTTTATCGGGCTGCGTCAAACCGAAAGAATGTTCCGAAATCCCGTATCTCGAATACCGTTCAGCCGAAATATCGGGCCGCATCGCCCCCACCGGCGACACGGTGCCCGTACTCGACCTTACGTTTTATTTCCAAGACGGCGACGGCGACATCGGCACGGACGGGAATGAAACCGTTCTGTTTTTCGCGTTGCAGGAAAAGCTGAACGACAGTCTGTATGAACAGGTTTATGCCGTTGATGACACCGGCGGCCGCTTTGCCATCGAATACCAATATATGCTCCGTCCGATAGAGGCCGTGACGAGCAACGGAGCCGTCTATGGCACGATGACCTGGCGCATGGAGGAATTCGCCGACATCGCGCGCGAATTCGACGGCCATACGATCCGGTTCGCCATTTGGCTTTTCGACCGGAAAAAACAAAAAAGCAACGTGATTCACTCCGAAGATATCCTTCTTTCGGACTATCGATTTTAGCCATGCCGAACCGAGCCAGCATATACGCAGAACGCAGCCGCATCATCATCCTGATTTTCATCGGGGTTTTCTTCGTTTTCTGGATCCGGCTGTTTTACTTACAGATTTTAGACGCCACCTATAAGACCGACGCCGAAAACAACGCCTTCCGCAAGAAAACGCAATATGCGGGGCGCGGCCTGATTTACGACCGAAACGGCGAACTGCTCGTTTACAACGAAGCCGTTTACGACTTGATGATCATCCCGATTCAGGCCGCCAACACCGACTGGAAACATTTGGCCGAACTCATCGAGATAGACGAAGAAGGGGCGGTGCAACGCTACAAAAAGGCGCGGGCCTATTCACGCTATGCCCCCTCGGTGTTTGAAAAACAACTTTCAAAAGAGACTTACGGCCGCCTGCAGGAGCACCTTTATATGTTTCCGGGCCTCTACGTGCATTCGCGCACGCTGCGCCGCTATCCGCACGCCGTGGCCGCGCACGTTTTGGGCGACGTGGGGGAAATCAGCGAGGACGAATTGTTAAGACTCGAAGCCGAAGGCTACAAGTCGGGCGACTACATCGGCAAGAGCGGTCTGGAGAAATACTACGAAAACGACCTCAAGGGGCAGAAGGGCGTCAAGATGATTATGGTGGACGTGCTGAACCGCGAGAAAGGCAGTTATAAGGACGGGGCGTTCGACTCGGCGGCCGTGGCCGGCGAAAACCTCTATACGTCGTTGCACCTCGGTCTGCAAGCCTATGCCGAACGGCTCATGAAAGGCCGCCGCGGCAGCGTCGTGGCCATAGAGCCCAAGACCGGCGAGATTTTGGCCTTGGTGTCGTCGCCGGGCTACGACCCCAACCTGCTCGTAGGCCGCAAGCGCAGCCAAAACTACCAGGTGTTGCTCAACGATACGGTCAAGCCGCTGTTCGACCGCGCGCTCATGGCGTTTTACCCGCCGGGCTCCATCTTTAAGATACCTCAGGCACTCATCGCGTTGCAGGAAGGGGTCATCAAGCCCTATTCGGGTTTTGTCTGCGACCGCAGCCTGTTGGGTTGCCACAACCACCCGTCGGCCACCTCTGTGCCGGAAGGTTTGAAGATGTCGTGCAACCCGTATTTTTATCAGGTGTTCAAACGCGTGCTGATGCAGGGACGCAGCGACAACCGTTTTGTAGATAGCCGTTTGGGCTTGGACGCCTGGTGCGAATACATGAGCCGCTTCGGATTCGGCCAGAAATTAGACATCGACCTGCCCAACGTCAAGACGGGCTTTATACCCAACTCGGCTTTCTACGACCGCATTTACGGCCACAACCAATGGGCGTTCAGCACGATTTACTCGCTCAGCATCGGGCAGGGCGAAGTGGGGCTGATTCCGTTGCAAATGGCTAATCTGGCCGCCACGGTAGCCAACCGCGGCTATTACATCACGCCGCATATCGTCAAAACCATCGGCGAGGCGCGGCGCGTTCCCGGCCGCGACACCACGCGGCATGAAACCGGCATCAAGCCCGATTTCTTTGAAGTCGTTATACGCGGCATGTACGGGGCCGTACACGAAGAAGGCGGCACGGCGCGCCGCGCCCGGATTCCGCACATTGCCGTTTGCGGCAAAACCGGCACATCCGAAAACCCGCACGGCAAAGACCACGCCGTTTTCATCGCGTTCGCCCCTATGGACGACCCGCAAATCGCCATCTCGGTCTTTATCGAGAACCACGGCTTCGGCGGCACATGGGCCGCACCGCTCGGCAGCCTGCTCATTGAAAAATACCTGACCGACACGATTACACGGCCCGAATTGGAACGTATGCTCGACGACGCGCTCAAACCGGTGGTGGCCAAACCCAAACCTGTGGAACGTCCGCAGACGGACGATCCGCCGGTGATTCCCATGCCGCAGCTGATGCCGCAACTCGGCACCTCACCGCTCGGCATGCCGTCGGTCGGCACGCCTGTGCCCAACGTTCCGCAGCCGCAACCCTCATCCCCGACACCCATTTCCGAACCATGAACGAACAACGCAAACTCTGGCGCAATATCGACCTCCCGCTCGTTCTCGCCTATCTCGTATTGGTGATTATGGGCTGGTGCAATATCTATTCCGCCGTATTCGACCCCGAAATAGGCCCTACCTTTACGTTTGACACGCGCTACGGCCGCCAGCTCATCTACATCGGCTTTGCGTTCGCAATCGCGTTTTTCGTCCTCTATACCAATCTGAAGATATGGACGCAATTCGCTTACCTATATTACGCCATCTCCATCCTGCTCCTGATTGCCGTTTTGGTGGTCGGCACCGAGATTTCGGGGGCCAAGGCCTGGATTAAAATCGGCCCGATGTCGATACAGCCGGCCGAGTTCGCCAAATTCGCCACCTGCCTGGCCTTTGCCAAATACGCGAGCCGCCCCGACCTTAACATGCGGTTGGTCCGTAACCAAATCGTGGCCTCGCTTTGGTTCCTGCTTTCCATCGGCTTGATTTTATTGGAACCGGACGCCGGCTCCGCCCTCGTGTTCACCGCCTTCATCTTTGTGCTTTACCGCGAAGGCATGTCCGGCAACGTGTTGATTACGGGCGTAGTGGCCATTCTCCTGTTTATCCTTGCGTTGCTCATCAACCAATATGTATTGATGGGCTTGGTGGGCCTCGCGTGCGGCCTGCTCGTGGTCATCAACAAAAAGACCTTTAAGAACATCGCGATGGCCATCGCCATTTTCCTAACCTGCTGCGTGTTTATCCGCGGTGTGGACTATGCGTTCAACCATCTGAGCGACCACCAGCGTTCGCGTATCAATGTGCTGCTGGGCATAGACTCCGACCTCAAAGGCGCGGGTTATAACGTCAACCAGTCCAAAATCGCCATCGGTTCCGGCGGGTTTATGGGCAAGGGCTTTTTGGATGGCACGCAAACCAAATTCAATTTTGTGCCTGAGCAAAGCACCGACTTTATTTTCTGTACGATAGGTGAAGAATGGGGGTGGTTCGGTTCCACCGTCCTACTCGGTTTGTTTTTGTTCGTACTGATTCGAATCATCCTATTGGCCGAGAAACAGAAAAACGACTTCGGACGTATATACGGATACGGCGTGGCCTGTATCTTTTTCATCCATATCTTTGTGAACATCGGTATGACGATAGGCCTGCTGCCCGTTATCGGGATTCCGTTGCCGTTCTTCAGCTACGGCGGTTCTTCGCTTTGGACGTTCACGCTGCTCCTGTTCGTCTTCATCAAGATGGACGTGCAGCGGCACGTTTCGGTATAGCGACGTTGTCCGGCTATTCGATACGCCAAACGTCTTCGATGCGCCAGTCGGCCTCCACGCGCAGCGTTTTGTGATAATACCAGTGTTCTTCGGGCTGACGGCGCGCCACATAGTCGCCCTCGTCCCATTGGCCGTTGTCGTTGTCGTCCTTGAACAGCCGGAACGTATATTGCGCCGGTTTCAACGATAGAAATTCCACCATACCGGTATCGGTCAACCGGATTTCCTGTTTGATTTGGTCACCCTGCATCAACTGCAACACATAGACCGCACCCGGTTGAAGCCCCTGTACATCCAAGGCCAAATCGCCCCCCTCTTCCGGTGCAACGACCTGCCACGGCAAAACGGTGGTATCGTTGCCACGCCCGAAGAAGTCGTAAACGGCACTGTCGGGCAGGAACAACGCATAGCGGCCGTCGGTTTCCCGTTCGGTCAAAACCGCCCAAGTCCAGGCATCGATTTGCGTCAGTTCAAACGGTTGCACCAACGTATCAGGCTGCAACCGCACCGTATCGACCAAACGGTAATCCACCCCTTCTACATACCACGCCACGGTGTCGTCCAACCGCAACGTGTCGCGTTGCAACCAAACCGTATCGCGGACGGGGCGTTCCACCGATACGAAACGCCATACCGCCATCCGCTCCCTGTCGATGCGGTCAATGGGGAACGAAGCCCGAAAACTCAGCGTGTCGGTTTCCAAAAGTTTATTGCCCAACGTCTTCAATTGCAAAGCCGCCGTATCGGTCTTCGTACGGGCGGCGTCAGAAATATATACCGACGTGGTGTCATCGTGGCCGCTCACGGTCATAATGAGGTCGCAATCTCTGAGCGTATGGTTCGGGAAATGCAAGACGGCCGAACGCCGGTCGGCGGCCCATTGCCAAAACAACGGCATCGTGAGTTCCGTTTCGCTCGTGTCAGTCACTTCAATAAAGCGGATGGCTTCTATGCTGTCTATCGGGTAATAAAACGTAAACTCCATCTGATCCCGCTGTTTATACGCCACTTCCTTCAAAAAGAAAGCGGGCAGGTAGTCGCGGTAAAGATAAAGGTTGACGAAGGCATCCGGAGCCACCTCCGATGGCATCACCGCATCGGCCAACGTATCGACCGCCATGTCCGCTGCGGTATCTGCATCATAGGCGGCGACATAGGCCCCATAAGCGGTCTCCGCCGTATCCGCGCCGACGGCATCCGCATCGTAGGCGGCATAGGCGGCCACCCACGCCAACGAATCGGCCAGATCCATCAGCGAATCGGCCGCCTGCATCAGCGAGTCGGCCAAGACCAACGAATCGGCGGCCGTCAAAACCGCCTCCGGTATCATCTTGCGCACCGATACACAGCTGTCGGTATAGGCCATCATTTCGGTCACGGGGTCGATGCGGTAATCCTGATTTTCGTCCATCACGCCGTAAACATAATAACAGCCTTCCTTCATGTGAATTACCTTGAACCGACCTTCGGCATCGGCGATGGCCACATAGTCGGGTTCATCCTGAAACGGGAACGAATCGGGACGGTGCAGGTAAAACAGCAACCGCACGTCTTTTTCGGGTTTGTAATCCACGGCCTTGACCACGCGCCCTTCCATAAACATACTGTCGATAACGCCTCCCGTGGAAAAGACATAATGGAAATCGGGTATCGGATTGGCTTCGTGCAAATCGACGACCGAATTGCCGAAACGGATCGTGTAGGTGTAGTCGGGCCGCAGCGTGTCGTCTATTTCCACCTTGAGTTTTTTCAGGTTGCTGCTATAATTGACCTGATTCAGCACCGGCGACGTGTAAATCTTATCCTGTTCGCGCAGTTCGATAAACTCGTCGAACTCCATCGTCACGGCCCGGGACTGAAAATCGACGGTGCCCTGCGGCGGCTGGGCCACCAACAGCACCGGCGGCATCATATCTTTGGGGCCGCCCTCCGGCGCACCGCCGGGATTGGCGCAAGAAGTCAAGGCCATCGCGGCCAAGACAGTCAGGGTCTTCAATATCGGCAAACAATGGTCTTTCATGCGTCGTGGCCGTTTTTCAGCGCGCAAACCTCCATGCGCTCGCGGGCGCAATCGAAATGCAACGCAAAGGTATGGGCTTTATATATAAGGAACAAATCCTGTTGGTAGTCGGGGTCGGTATTTTTGAAATGACGCGGACATTGGCGCAGTTCGTAGCGGATGCAGTATTTGCATTGCATGAGCCACTGGCCCGGTTGACGCCCGCGCGTAACCTGCGTTACACCGCGCCGCCGGTAGAACCGCTCGGCCCATTCGTTGGCCACGTTGGCCCTATAATCCAGCCGGGTCTGTACACGCCCGTTTTCATCCGTCGGCGGCAACGTACCGGCCGGCGGCGCGGCCGTCACGACGGGCGCGGTATGGGCGGCCACGCGTTTTTCGTATAGGGCCGAGAGCAATTCCCGCCGCCGCGCGTTGAGTTCCGCAATAGGGATAAACGGCGGCGTGCCCGTGTCGAAATCCGTCCACTCAAACGGCATATCGCCGGTTTTAAGCATCTGCTTCCGCAAATTGTCGCGCATCCGTTCGATGTTATCCGCCGCCGCGTAATCGGCCGGCCATTCCAGACGGACGGCGATGCCCTCTTCGTCTTGCGCCCAAAGGGTGGCCCGCCCCGCTTCGTAGGCAAAGCCGCCCTTAATGACCACGCGGCGGCTTGCCGCCCGGTCCGAACGCAACAGCTTCTCAAACGCGAGGTCTTGGTTGCGGAACACCTGCGCCCCCGGAAACAAAGCCACGTCTTTGGCCGTCTGAATCCATACGCGTCCACCGGCAGGTTCCGACCGCACCTCGTTGAGACCGAAGCCAACCAGCTGCCGCCCGGCATCAAAGAAGCAGAGGCCGTCGCCGCTGCGCAGCGGCTTGGCTGTTTCCAACAGCCAACGGCGGCCGCTTCCCGAACGCACGCGGCCGATGGCCTCGCCCATAGCCTTGGGCGTATATAACGAAGCCTTTTCGCCCGTCTTGGCCGAGTCGATGAAATGCGTGCCGTACGGCCTATGGAACCCCTTTTCCAAGTCCGGTTCAAAGCCCAACCGGATGGTGCCCACCGACGCCCGCCGGTAAGCGGCCGCCCCGGCCTCCGCCATCACGTTATCCAATACGCGCCGGTAATGGGCCGTTACGTTACGCACATAGCAGATGTCTTTGAGCCGCCCTTCTATCTTGAATGAACGGATGCCCCGCGCCGCCATATCGGCCACATAAGCCCCCAGGGCCAGGTCTTTGAGCGAAAGCAGATGCAGCCCCGTTTGTAAACGCTTGCCCGATGCATTGACCAAATCGTAGGCCAAACGGCAGGCCTGCGCGCACTCGCCCCGGTTTCCGCTCCGTCCGAACAGATATTCGCTCATATAGCACTGCCCGCTGTAACTTACGCAGAGTGCGCCATGCACAAAGGCTTCCAACTCTACGGGCACCGCGGCATGAATCGCGCCTATTTCGTCCAAGTTCAATTCCCGCGCCAAAATGAGCCGGCTTACCCCCGCCTCGGCCAGCATACGCGCCTTTTCCGGGGTACGGATGTCGCACTGCGTGCTGGCATGCCAAACCGCCGGCGGACGGTTGTCGGCCGTGAGCCAAGCCATATCCTGTATAATGAAAGCATCGACGCCGGCTTCATGGCACTGCCACGCCATGCGGCAGGCCTCCGGCCATTCGGCATCCGAAAGTACGGTATTGAGCGTTACATAGACTTTGGCCCCGTAGAAATGGGCGTAACGCACGGTTTCGGCGATATCGGAAACAGAATTCCCCGCCTTGACACGTGCGCCAAAGCGGGGAGCTCCTATGTAAACGGCATCGGCACCGCAGTCGATGGCGGCCTTGGCCACGGACTTGTCTGCCGCCGGTGCCAGCAATTCTAACGATTCGGCCACTGGCTACCTATTATAATATTAGCGGGCACTGAGGGAACCGCCGTTGGCATCGCCCACGCGCGTCATCGCCACGCGGAAACCGATCCAGTCGGCGCTCAAATCCTGTTCCAGATAGCGGCGCGTACCCGGCGAGAGGTAATGGGCGCGGTCTCTCCACGAGCCACCCTTTACCACACGGGAACGGTCGGTAATCAAAGAGTTCTTGCCGTATTCGTACATCAAAGACGTGGTGGAGGTCGTTTCCCCTTCCGGCTTGGCCAACCAGTCGTCCACGAGGTCGGAAGCCAAGTCGCCGTCCACATAGTTACGGTTGTCGGCCTGGTTGAAGTTGCGGCGGGCGGCCAATTCCTCATCCGTAAACTCACGGTAACGGATGCGGCCCAAGCTGTCGCGTTCGGCGATATTGCCTTCCTCATCCAGCACCACCGTCTTGTAGATGTTGCCACGGTAGGGGTTTACTTCGTCGGCATCTTCCAACGTAAGCGGACGGTAAACGTCCATACACCATTCGGCTACGTTGCCGGCCATGTTGTACAGCCCGAAATCGTTGGGGAAATAGGAATAAACCTTGGCCGTATATTCGGCACCGTCGTTCAAAGCGCCGGCCACACCCATGGCATCGCCCGCGCCACGCGTAAAGTTGGCCATCATCTGACCGCGGTACGGGTTTTCGGCAGCCCGAACCCCCGCGCCGTTCCACGGGTAAATCTTACGTTCCAAGATCCGTTCCTGCGCGCTGTTGCCTTTCAAAGCCAAAGCCGCATATTCCCATTCGGCTTCGGTCGGCAGACGCAATTTCTCGATGAAGATACCGTCGGCCTTGCGCACGGCACGCGTCTTTTGCGGTGCATTGGGATTCAAATCCTGCAAGCCCTTGTTGACGATACCCACATACTGACCGGCCAAATAGGCTTCCGTATTGAAGTTGTTGTCGCTCGTCTGCGCCAATTCCAACTTGATGATGTGCGCGTCGATAAGGATTTTTTCGTTGATACGGTCGGTACGCCAAGCGCAGAAATCGTTGGCCTGTTCCCACGTAACGCCCACCACCGGATAATCGGCATAGGCCGGATGCACGAAGTAGTTTTCGGTCATCCCGTCACGGAAAGACCCGATGGAGTTCCACGACAAGGCATCGGGACGGGCCTGTTTAACCACCTCCGGATAGTCCTGACCGTAAATACGTTCAAGCCAGTAGAGGTATTCGTTATAGTCCTTGTTCGACGTTTCCACTTCGTCCATATAGAACGAGCTTACCGTAACCGGACGCGGACGGTTGTTGTGTTCGTACATCACATCTTCCTGCGTGTTGCCCATCATGAACCGACCGCCTTCGATGAAAACCATGCGGAGGGGCACCGGCTGGTGATAGTTGTTCACGACTTGATAACCGCCCCACTTGGGATCGTTGATAGCCCAACCCGTGGATTGCGATTGCTGGCTCGAATTACTGCAGGAAACCAAAAAGCCGGCAAGCAGGATTCCGCTTACCGCCCAACTCATTTTCTTGGCCGTTTTTCTTATCATCGTTCGCCTTTATTTTCTTTGTTTAATCGCTATGCGGTCAACGCAAGCGTGCAAATATACAATATTTTCACTTAATTAGAAAGAGGGACACGGCACTGCCTGTACCTTCCGCAACTTCTGTTTTTCCTGACACGGCAGACGGAAGCCCAACGAAACCTCGTGCGCGCCGCCGCTCTTGCGGAGTTGCGACACACAGACATCGTAACTGTAGGCTATCTTAACGCCCTTGTATTCAAAACCCAACAGTGCAATCAACGCATCCGAATTCGTGAAATTATGCCGATACCAAACGCCCACCACCATCGGATAGACATTGAGGTAGAGCCCGTAACTCAACTCTTCGAATTTGCCCTGTTGCGTAAATATCAAATTGGGCGAAAGGCTGATATCCTTTTCGCTCCGCTTCGTGTTGTAAACCTTTTTGAAATAAATGACACCGCCCACGTGCGCCGTGTATTTGATGGCCAAACGCTGCACGCCCATGAACCCTTCGTCGGGCCGGCTCAAATGGTTGACCGACAAGCCGACGTAGAAATAATCGTTATAACCGAGCGCACCGACGGCAAAATCCGCGTAATGACGGTCCAGAGGCGTTTGCGAAAGGTCTTCGTCGGTGGTGGGACGTACCAAGCCCAGCATCGGGTCGAACTGGTCGGGGAACGTCAAGGAGGTCCAATTGGCGTAACGGTTGACGTAAGCCGCCTCGGCCGCCAAACGCAACGAGAAGTTACGGCCTAATTTGAAGCGGTACGAATACATGACCGAAGCGCTGATGTTGCGATAGGTTCCGCCGCCCTGGATGTCGGCGAACACCTTGGCGCCCAAACCGCCGCGTATGGCATGGATATGTTGGTCGTAAGAAACGCTCATTGTGGAGAAACCGCCCGCGATGTTGGGCCACTGGTTGCGGTAACCGATATTGATACGCGGGCATTCGTTGGCACCGGCAAAAGCCGGATTGATATAAAGCGGGTGCGCGAAATACTGCGAAAAATGCGGATCCTGCGCCCGTACTGCCGTAAAGCACAGCACGCCCATCATCCACAACAGCATCTTGATGCCTATGTTTATATGGCTTTTATTCCGCAAATCCATGCCCTTTTATTCCAAAACTAACAAACCGCAAATATAGGCATTTTCTATGATTATATGAAATTTTACAGAAAAACGCCCGCTATGAGAATATAAATAGCTGACTATCAATTATCACAAATCAACAGTACGACCGCCGAAGCCGAAACCCCCTTTTCCTCGCCTTCAAAGCCCATTTTTTCGGTCGTCGTGGCCTTGACGGAAACCCGTTCGACGGGTATCGACAAATGGTTGGCGATATTTTGCCGCATCTGTGGGATATAGGGCGCTATTTTAGGCCGTTGCAGACGCAAGGTTGCGTCGAGGTTACCGACCCTGTAGCCGGCCTTACGGATGAGTTCATACACTTTACCCAACAGAATACCGCTGTCGATATCCTTATAAGCCGGGTCTTTGTCTGGAAAATGCTGACCGATGTCGCCTAGGGCCAAGGCGCCCAACAACGCATCGCACAATGCATGATAGAGCACATCGGCATCGGAATGCCCGAGCAGACCGCGTTCGTGCGGAATATCGACACCGCCCAAAATGAGCGGCCGCCCCGTCTGTAACACATGGGCGTCGTACCCGTAACCGATGCGAAAATCCGTCATAGCGGTGCGGCTTATTCCGCCACTTGCGGTTGCTGGTTGTTTTTCCGCTTCGTGCTCGCGAACTGGAACAGCAGCGAGAAACGCAACGTGTTTTTCAACGGATTGGAACCGGAAACCTGTGTGGTCGGAATCAGGTACGAAAGGTCGAGCCCGAAGATATTGTAGCGGATGCCGGCACCAATGGTCATGTACTGACGCGCGCCCTTGTCCATACTTTCGTGGAAATAGCCGAGACGGGCGGCCACGAGGTTGTTCCACCAGTATTCGGCACCCAAGCTCCATTGGATTTCCTTCATCTCCTCCTTGAAACCGCCCGGCGCGTCGTAAAACGAATGGATGATGCCGGTAAACACGGGCACCCCGTTGTCCATGCCGGCGACGAGATTGTCGTTCTCGTTGTAGAGGGCCGGCGTGGGCACGAGCAGTTTATTGATTTCACCCATGAAAGCCACACGGTTATAGCTGTCGATATGCCAATCGAAGCCCAAGCCCAAGCGCAGGTTGGCCGGCAGAAAGTCTTTTTCGGCCGTGGACGCGCCCGGCACATAGGATATTTTGTTGCCGATATTCGTGATGCTCAAGCCGAACGACAACAAACCGCCCTCAAAGCCTTTGAGGTCGAACATATGCTGGTAATACAAGCCGATATCGACGGCACCGGCCAAACCGGCTTTCGTATCCACGCCCTCCACGTTCTGCCCAACCGTCAGGTTGGAGTAAATGAAACGCCCCGTCACGGCAATCGAAAGATCGTCGATGAGTTTGCGCGAATAACTCGCGTCAATCGCAAATTCGTTGGGGTTGTACGGTGTACCGGGATCGTCGGCCGACGTGCGGAACAATACTTCGCCCATCGAAAAGAACAGCAACGAGAACGCCACCGTGCTCATTTGGTCTATCTTCTTGGCGGCCGTCAGATAAGCCAGCGACATGTCGGGTACCATATTCAACAGCCAGGGGCTATAGGTCAACGAGAGCGAAAGGTCTTCGGTAAGATAAGGGTATTTGGCCGCGTTCCAGTGTTGGGAGTTGGCGTCGGGCGCACTGGCCGCCCCGATGTCGGCCAAACCGCCGCTACGTGCGTCGGGCGAAACCAATAAAAAAGGGACCGCCGTTGTGATGGCACCGCCTTCTTGGCTGAGAACGAGGCCACCGGCACCGCCGCCACCGATTATTTCTTTATCCGGGTCCGGTATTTGGGCGAAACCCGTTTCGGATAAACCTAAAACGGCCCCCAATACAGCCGCTAACGCGACGAGGATTTTTTGTTTTGACATCCGGTCTGTTTTTAAAAGACGGCCAAATATAAGGATTTTTTTTGAGAATACGGCCGTTTTTTCCCCGAAACAAATATGCCGGCCCCGTCGATGGAACCGGCATACGTTATTGTCGTCTCCGTAAATCCTTAATCCACACGCTCGTTGTCGCGCAGGTAGGCGTTTTTCGTGAGGCGGCCGTCGGGCATCATCATCATATCCCCCATTTCGGACTGCGCGGCCGGCACGGACGGATTCAACTCCATTTCCTTGCGTTTCCAGGCCGGTACCCGTTCGATATAGTCCAAACCGTTGCTTTCCAACTGCTCCTTAAAGCGACGCATGCGGTTCATACGGTCCTGATAGGCCGGATGTTGGGTGTAGGACGTTGCCGGCATCATATCCATAACGGCCGTCTGCGTAGCGTGTTCGGGCTGCGCTTCGGGCTGATAGCCCTCCGGACGCGAAACCAACTGCATGCCCTGCCCCGCGGCTTCCAAATCGGCTTCGGAAAAACCACGGTCGCCGTTCCATGGCGCAAACGCCTGGGCACTGGCCATCACGGGAGCTTCGGCAACTACCGGTGTTTCCGCCTGCGCCACCATCGGCATTTCGGCCGGCATTTCCGCGGTGGGCGCAAAGACGGGGGCTTCGGCGGCTACCGGCACCACGGTTTCGGCCGCCGGAGCGAAAGCCGGGGCTTCCATCGGGCGCGTTTCCGCCTCCATCTTACCCATATCGTCAAACCAAGCCTGCGCCAAATTCTGCGCCGTGGCGGGCGTTTCCACCGCAACCGCGGGCGCTTCCATCTTGACGGCGGGCGTTTCCACCGCAACGGCGGGCGTTTCGTCCAAAGCCACCACGTGTTTTTCTTCTTCCCTGACCGCCGCCGTTACCGCGGGGGCAGCCGTCAGCGTGGGAATCGGCATAGCGACCGGTTGCGCGTGCGCCTCTTCGCTCATGCGCACTTCCGTACCGTCGGTCCGGATTTCGGCAATATGCATCCGCGTTTGCTGTTCGTAACTTCTCTCGTTGAAACCCGTGGCCACGAGCGTTACCTGCAGGTAGTCTTCCTCGCAGTTGTCGGCGCCCGCGCCATAGATAACCTCCACTTCGTTGCCCACATGGCTGCGGACGAATTCGGCCACCACATATACTTCTTCCAGCAGCAACGGCGACTTTTCGCTACCGATAACGCACAGCAATATGCTCTTTGCGCCCTCGATGCTGTTGTCGTTCAACAGCGGTGAATCCATAGCCGCCATAATGGCTTCCTGGGCCCGGTTCTCGCCGTTGGCGCGGCCCACGCCCATGAGCGCGACCCCGCTTTGGCTCATCACGGTATTGACATCACGGAAATCGACGTTGATCATCGTATGCACCGTAATGATTTCGGAAATGCCCTTGGCCGCCGTGCTCAACACGTCGTCTGCCTTGGCCAACGCGTCCTTGAACGGCATCTTGCCGCCCATCGTCCGCAGGTTGTCGTTGTTGATAACCAGAATGGCGTCAACGTATTTACGCAATTCCTTGATGCCTTCCTGCGCCTGTTGCAAACGCCGGCGGCCTTCGAAAGAGAAAGGCGTGGAAACGATACCCACCACCAAAATCTCCTTGACATCGTCGTCGAGTTCAATTTCCTTGGCCACGGCCGCCACTACCGGCGCGGCACCCGTTCCGGTACCGCCGCCCATACCGGCCGTCACGAACAACATATGCGTATTGTCGGAAATGATTTCCTTGATTTCCTCTTTCTTTTCCAACGCGGCCTGCTGCGCTACGGCCGGCACGTTACCGGCCCCGAGGCCTTTCGTGCGCCCCAACTGCAGTTTGACCGGCACCGGGCTTTGTTGCAAAGCCTGCGCATCGGTGTTGCATACGACAAAATTCACACCTACGATACCTTGACGGTACATGTGATTGACCGCATTGCAGCCACCGCCGCCAACGCCTATGACCTTGATGTAGGAATCGCTCTCCTTCGGGGCCACGAAAGAGAGAATGTCGTCGTAATTGTTCGTGTTTTCCATATTGCTGTTAACCTATTTTCTATCATTCCTATGATAAGGACAAAATTAAACTATTCTGAGCCGCCTTAAACCACCCTTTTCAGTAACTTATGCACCAAGCCCTGTTAAAAACGGTGAAAAACCGACGTCCCTCATCCGCTTAGTTCAATTCATCGTCCTCATCCACGTCTTTTACCCATTTCACCAACATTTCCTTGGTCGTTTGCGTCCAGTCAAACAGTTTGCGTTTGGGCTTTTCTTCTTTTTCCGCAGCCTTTTCCGCCGCTTCGGCTTCGGCCGCCGCCTGAGCCTCCGCCGCTTCGCGACGGGCGGCTTCCACCTCCGCCATGCGGACTTCCCGTTCCTGCTGACGCAAGGCTTCTTCTTCGGCCAGTTCCGCTTCATGGTGCAGACCGAACATGACCAAGCCGATGGCCGTGGCAAAAATAGGGTCGCTCAACTCTGCCGGCGAATCATCGCTCAGATAGCGCGTGGGTGCCCCGAGACGCGACTCCCGCCCGATGACGTAATCGGTCAACTGCGGCAGGAATTTCATTTTGGAACCGCCGCCGGTAAGCACCACGCCGCCGAGCATATTCTTGCAACCCGACTCTTCGATTTCCCATTGTACGGCCGCCAAAATTTCCTCCATACGCGCCTTGATGATTTCAATCAGGTTTTTGACGGAAATCTCGCGGGGCGCACGGCCGGTCACGCTGCTGGTGGTCACATACAGGTTGTTGCTTTCGGCCGACGGCAACACCGCGCCGTACTGCACCTTGAGCCGTTCGGCCTGCAACGGCAACACCTTGCAGGTATCCTGAATATCATCGGTAATGGCGTTGCCCGCAAACGCGATAACGCCCGTATGCCAAATCACGCTGTCTTGGAATACGGCCACATCGGTGGTACCGCCGCCTATATCCACAAGCACGACGCCGGCCTGTTTTTCATCGTCGTTCAATACCGACATGGCCGAAACCATGGGCTCCAACACGAAACCGGCCAATTCCAAACCCGCTTTTTCCACACTGCGTTGAATCAGGTTTACCGCTTCTTCCTGTGCCGTGACGATATGATAATTGGCTTCAAGGTTGGTGCCCACCATCCCGATGATGTCGTTTTCCGTCAGGTTTTGATGACGGTCTAACGAGAACGTTTGCGGGATGACGTGTATGATGCGCTCGCCCGGATTGGTCTGGCTGTTGAACATGGATTTCTGCAAATCGCGGATTTCCTGTTTGGTGATGACCGCATCCGGATTAGGCCGGATGGAGGTGCCGCGCTGACGGTAACTCTGAATATGCTGGCCGGCGATACCGACGTAAACGGAACGGATATCGACGTTCGTGTTTTTTTCGGCAATATCCACCGCCTCGCGGATGGCTTCGGAGGCCTTGACGATATTGATAACCGTACCGCGCTGTACCCCGAACGAAACGGTATGCCCGTAGCCCAGGATTCTGATTTTGTTGTTTTCGGCCTGTTCGCCCACCATGGCCACGACTTTGGTCGTACCGATGTCCAGACCCACCACAATGTTACCTTCCTCTGCTTTCATATTTCTTGATTTTTATTTTTCTATATACTATAATATATCTAACGGCGCACGGCCACAATCTGCCCTTTGTAACGCATATCCAGCACCGCGTAGCGGTCCCAACCGCTTTGCGGCATCCCCTTGCGGTAGAACAGCACGGTGTTCGCCAATTTTTCGTCCATGCGGTCGAACGTGCCGAGCCGGATGCGCTGCCGCCCCACTTTAGGTATCAGTTCGAACTCCTGCCGGCGGTTCAGGTGGATTTGGTCTATCATTGCGTTAAGCAGGCTGTCTCGCTGCAACAGGGTTTCCAATGCGAAGGCCTGCGCCAAGCGGTTATCGGTGGCCTTGCCCTCCATCGTACAGACGCGCAGACGGCACGGATAGTCGGTATTGACCGGCAACCGCCGCCCGTCTTCGTCCAAGTAGAACGGATCGGGCGCATAGACGCGCAGAAACGGTTCGCGTTGCCGCACGTTTACGTGCAGCGTGGCGTCGGTCGTAAAATAAACCTGCGCGTCGCGCACGTACGGGTTTTCGTCCAAGATATGTTCGATGAGCGACGCATCGAGTTCACCCACCTGCCCCACCTTCCAACGCACCGACTTGTCGAGCCATTGTTCTATGTCTCGTTCCTGCAGATACACGCCTCCCTGACGGCTGACGCGGATGTCATAACCACTGCACGTAGCCGACAGCCGTTGCCGTTCGGAAAAACGGACGAGCCCAATCAGCAGGACGACCGATCCGATGCCCAGCCCCCATATCAAGAGGTTTCTGACACGTCGTTTCATGGTTGCATCGCAGGGTTTACGGTATGTTCGTTTTCATAACGGGCACGCAAGGGCGTTACCAACGTATCGATGTCGCCGGCCCCCATCGTCACAAGGATGGGCAGAGGCGGCAACATGCCCAGTACGTCGATGGCGTTTTGCAGCGTGGCGTAATGGACGGGGCGGCCTTGTATGAGTTCGCCTATGCTACGGGCCGTAACGCCCGGTATCGGCCGTTCGCGCGCAGGATATATATCCAACAGCACGACCTCGTCGGCCAACTGTAGGCTTTTCGCGAACCCGGCGGCCAAATCGCGCGTACGGCTGTAAAGGTGCGGCTGAAAGGCCACACGGATAGGCCGCTTCGGGTAGAGTTCACGGAGCGCGCGCAGACAGACGGCAATTTCATCCGGATGATGGGCGTAGTCGTCTATATACAACCGTTCGCCATCGCGGTACTGGATATCGAAACGCCGTTTGACCCCGCGGAAACCCGGCAGCAAGCGGCGGATGTCGTCGGGCCGGACCCCGGCGGCCAAAGCGGCCGTAACCGCGGCCAGCGCGTTCTCCACATTGTGACGGCCCGGATAAGTTAGCCGCAGGTCGTTTATTTCCACATCGGGCGATACGTAGTCGAAACGGTAGGCGCCGTCGTCCACGCGCAGGCCGCGGGCATAGACCTGCGTGCCGGGCGTGGCCTCGAGCCCGTAGGTGCGATACACCGGTACGTCGGGTACATAAGCCCGCCAGGTATCCTTGATGATGACCCCGCCCTGCGTGTCGGTCTGCCGCATAAATTCGGCGAAGGCCGCCCGCATGTTCTCCACCGTGCCGTAGATGTCGAGGTGGTCGGCGTCCATGGCCGTGACGATGCTGTAACGCGGGTGCAGTTGCAGGAACGAACGGTCGTATTCGTCGGCTTCGGCCACGGCCCATTCCGCGCCCGCCGTATAGAGGAAATTGCTGTCGTAGTTTTTGGCCACGCCGCCCAAAAAGGCGCAGCAACCATCGGTCTCATGCAACAGATAGGCCAAGAGTGCGGACGTAGTGGTCTTGCCGTGCGAACCGGCCACGGCCAGTGTCCGATACGGTCGCGTGCAAGCACCGAGCACCTCCGCCCGCTTGCAGACCGGCACGCCCAAAGCCCGCAAGGCCGCCCATTCGCGGTGGTCGGCCGGGATGGCCGGCGTATAGATGACCAACTGCGTGTCGGCCGGCACAAGTTCCGGCGATTCCGTATAATGGATACGCGCCCCGCAAGCCGCCATCCGGCGGCACAGCGGCGTTTCGACCCGGTCGTAACCGTCCACGCGCTTGCCCTCATGCAGACAATACAGGGCCAAGGCGCTCATACCGATGCCGCCTATCCCCAGAAAATATATCCGGTCGTAACGCCTGATATCCAAATCCGCTGCCTGCATATCAATATATATATTCTATCTACCGAATCGGGCAATCGCATCTTCCTCGGCGATGCGGAACACCCATTTGGCGATATCCTGCGCCGAAGTCGTCTTACCCATGCGGGAAATGTTCTCGGCCATAAGTTCCTTGCGGCGGCTGTTTTGCATCAGTTCCACCACCGTCTTGCCCAATTCGCCGTAAACCTTGTCGTCGGGCAACAGGATGGCGGCATTGCGCGCACTGAGCGCCAAGGCGTTCTTGGTCTGGTGGTCTTCGGCCACATTGGGCGAAGGCACAAGGATGACCGGTTTGCCCACTACGCAAAGTTCCGATATAGCGATGGCGCCGGCGCGGGAAACCACGACATCGGCCATGGCATAGGCCAAATCCATGTTCTTGATAAAGTCTTTAATCAACAGCCCCGCGCGCAATGCCGGTATCATAGACATAACCTGTTCGTAATAGTAGCCGCCGGTTTGCCACAGAATCTGACAACCGGACGCCATGATTTCGTCCATATTGTTGAGCATGGCGCGGTTGATGGAACCCGCCCCCAGACTGCCTCCGATAACGAGCAACACGGGCTTGTCGGGATTCAGGCCGAAATGTTCGAAGGCCGCGGCGCGCTTCCCCTCCAAATCGACGATATCCTGACGGATCGGATTGCCCGTCATCAAGATGCGGTCTTTGGGGAAAAACTGCTCCATATCCTCGTAATCGACACAGATTTTCCGCGCCCGCTTGGCCAAAAGACGGTTGGTGAGACCCGGAAAGGAATTTTGCTCCTGTATCAGATAGGGTATCCCCATCAAACCCGCTATATATAAGGTTGGGCCGCTCGCATAGCCGCCTACACCCACCACCACATCCGGTGCAAACCGCTTGATGAGTTTGCGCACGCTCCACAGACTGGAAATCAGTTTGAACGGCAAAGTCAGGTTCTTCCACCAGCGTTTGCGGTCCAGCCCTATGACATTCAGACCTTCGATTTCGTAACCGGCCGCCGGTACCTTGTCCATTTCCATACGGCCCTTGGCGCCCACGAACAGGATTTCGGTATCGGGTCGTTCCGCCTTGATGGCATTCGCAATGGCGATGGCGGGGAACACATGGCCGCCCGTACCGCCGCCGCTGACAATCACTTTCATGGCTTCTTGCATATCAATCGGTGTTTTTATTCGTCTTTTATTCATTGACGGCCGTCGCCTTTTCCATATCGGCCAGGCCTTTTCCTTTTTCCTTATTTTGTTTTTCTACGGCCGCACTCACACTCAACACAAGCCCAGCGCCGAAAGAGTTGAACCACATGGCCGTACCGCCCATGCTCACGAACGGCAAAATCTGCCCCGTTACGGGCAGCAGGTTTACGGCCACCCCCATGTTGACCAAGGCCTGTAACGTAAACAGGAAACAGACGCCCAACACGAGGAAACAGCCGAACGAACCGTGGCACTGGCGCGCGATTTTGATGCCGCGCCGGATAAACCACAGATACAGGAGCAACACCACGATACCGCCCAGCATACCGTATTCCTCCACCACAATCGCATAAGCGTAGTCGGAATAAGGGTGCGGCAAAAAGTTGCGCTGTATGCCGTTGCCGGGCATCTTGCCCACGATGCCGCCGTTGGCGATGGCGATTTTGGCCTGCGTGGCCTGGTAGTTGCTGTCGGAACCGTCGTCGGAACCGGCAAAGTTTTCGATACGCGCCTTCCAGGTTGCGAACCGCCCCGGCAGGTTTTCTTCCGGCACGATATATAATGTGGCGGCCAACAAGCCCGCCCCCAACACCATAACGCCGAGCAAGCCCGCAAGATAGCGCGTACGGACCCCGCCGAACATCATCATAACCACGGAAGTCAGCATCAGCAAGGCCGCGGTGGAGAGGTTTTCCGGAAAAATCAGGCCGCAAATCAGCAAGGGCGGCCAAACGACTTGATAAAACGTCTGTTTCTCGCCTATCGTGGCTTGCTTTTTGGCTAAGATACGCGCCAAATACATGACCAAGGCCAATTTGGCCAAATCGGAGGTCTGAAACGTGAGCCCGATAATCGGAATTTCGAGCCAACGGCTCGCGTCGTTGACTTTAGGCATGGCCAATGTCAGCGCCAACAGCGGTACGGCCAGCCAAAACAGAATCCAGCCGATACGGGAAAAATAGGTATAGGGAATGCGGGACGTCACATAGATGATGAGCCAGCCCGACAGAATCATGCCGGCGTGCTTCAACGCATAATAGGCCGTATGCCCCGCTTGATAGCGGTAGGCCAACATGCCGGTCGAACTATAGACAATCAGAACGGAAACGAAGGATAACAGCAGGATAATTACCCAAATGTTCCGATCGCCCGGCAAGTAGCGGTACAACCCTATTTCCCTGTTTTTTCCCATTGTTTACAATTCGTTGACGGCTTGACGGAAACGGTGGCTGCGGCTTTCGCTGCTCTCGCTCGTGCCACGGCCCGGAAACAGCGGCGCATACAAAACGGTCTGCTTCTCGTCGGCGCAAAGATAGGCCATACGGACGGCCTCGTCCAGCGTCTGCACCGTGAGGTAACGGTTGGGGTCCAAATCCAACGCGGCCCGCAATTCATCCTGTCCGCCCACGCAAATGAGGCGTTTCACCTTATTCATCCACGGCTTCAAGACTTCCAGACGTTCAACGTCATCGGTGCGTTCGCCATCTACAATCCAGTAAATCGGTTCGTGTACGTTTTCCAACGCATACCATACCGCGTTGACATTTTCGGCCATGGCATCATCGACATAATGCACGCCGCGGATTGTCCCCACCGGACAAAGACGGCCGTTTTCCAACGAAAAATCGCTGAACATTTCCCGTACCGCTTCCTTGCGCATATCCTGTATCTTGGAAGCGACGGCTTCGGCCATGTTGGCACAGGCGGTCTGCTGACCCTGCACGAAAAAACTCTGCATACTCATAATATATCTCCTGCTATCTTAATTTCAACGTAACAATGGTAAACACCGCCAGAAACAAACCGACGATGAAGAAATGAAGCACGATTTTGGGCTCCGGATGCCCCAACACCTGAAAATGGTGATGGAGCGGCGACATCTTGAAAATGCGGCGGCCCTCTCCATATATACGCTTCGTATATTTAAAATAGGCCACCTGCATCATAACCGACAGGCTCTCGACAAGGAAGATGCCGCACAGTATCGGCAACAACAACTCCTTGCGTATCAGTATCGCGAATACGGCGATGATGCCGCCGATGGTCAAACTGCCCGTATCGCCCATAAAGACCTGCGCCGGATAGGTGTTGTACCAAAGGAAGCCTATCAACGCCCCCACAAAGGCCGCGATGAACACGACGAGTTCGCCCGTATGCGGTATATACATAATATTGAGGTAGTCGGCAAAGATGACGTTTCCCGACACCCAGGCCAAAAGCCCGAGCGTGGCCCCGATGATGGCCGAGGTACCCGATGCCAGCCCGTCCATGCCGTCGGTCAGGTTGGCGCCGTTGGATACGGCCGTCACCACCAAGATGACGAGCAACACGAACACAATCCAACTGTATTTGGCCCAATTTTGATTGAAAGCCGTCAGAATGACGCTGTAGTCGAGTTCGCTGTTCTTGACGAACGGAATCGTGGTGGTCAAGGCCTTTTCGGTATTCTGTTCAAAAACGGCCTGCGCCTTGGCGTATTCGTTCTGATCCAACACATTGTGCTTATCGACGTATTCCCGGTTCATCTGTTTTTGAGAAACCACGATATCGGGATGATAGCACATCGTAAGCCCGACAATCAAGCCCAAGCCCACCTGACCGATAATCTTGTATTTGCCGGCCATGCCGTTCTTATTATGACGGAATACCTTGATGTAGTCGTCGATAAAGCCCATGCAGCCGAGCCATAACGTAGTGATGATCATCAGGATGACATAGATGTTGTCGAGCCGGTTGAACAGCAATACGGGCACGAGCGTGGCCATAATGATGATGAGGCCGCCCATCGTCGGCGTGCCTTTCTTTTCCATCTGCCCCTGCAAACCCAAATCGCGGATGGTTTCGCCGATTTGTTTTTTCTGCAGGTAGCGGATCATATACTTGCCCACCACCA
Organism: bacterium; assembly: GCA_014802725.1. GTDB lineage: Bacteria > Bacteroidota > Bacteroidia > Bacteroidales > P3 > CAMXAS01. Next base: position 11,149 of record JAAVBS010000004.1, on the reverse strand, counting down.
GCGACAGGAACAGCGACAACAGCATGGCCGCCGCCGCACGGAACGACAGATAGCGGAAAACGCCGACGCCGGGAATATCCCAAGCCTTACTCATGTAATCGAACAGATAATACAGCATGACGCTCTTTTTTATCGGGTTATTTCAAATATTTCTTCAACACTTCGCGGTCGTCGAACGGATGTTTGACTCCTTCGATTTCCTGATAGGTTTCATGACCTTTGCCCGCCACCAGCAACAAGTCGGCGGGACGCGCCATCATACAGGCTGTCTTGATGGCCTCCTCGCGGTTGAGTATCCGCAGGCACTGGGCCTGGCGCGCCGCCGGTACGCCGGCGTACATTTGGTCGAGGATGAGCTGCGGGTCTTCGAAACGCGGGTTGTCGGACGTAAGTATCAACAGGTCGGCGTACCGGGCGGCGGTTTCAGCCATCATCGGGCGCTTGCCGCTGTCGCGGTTGCCGCCGCAACCCACCACGCAGATGAGTTGCACACCGGGCTGTTTCATGCCGGAGAGCGTGGCCAACACGTTTTCCAACGCGTCGGGCGTATGGGCGTAGTCCACGATGGCCTGTGCCGTTGCGCCCTTGACGGGCTGAAAGCGGCCATCGGCCGCCGCCAGGCCACTCAGCGCCGTGAGCACCGCCGTCGGGTCTTCCCCAAGCAGACAGGCCGCGCCGTAAATGGCCGTCAGGTTGTAGGCGTTGAAATCGCCCACAAGCCGTGTATGCACCTCCGTGCTGTTCATCAACAGGCTCAGGCCGTGCAAGGAGTCTTCCAGCACCTTGGTCTTGAAATCGGCCATGCGCTTGAGCGCGTAGGTCTTGACCTGCGCCTGCGTATTCTGCACCATGACCTTGCCGTTGGCATCGTCGGTGTTGACGAGCGCGAAAGCCGTTGCCGGCAGGTGGTCGAAAAACAGTTTCTTGGCCGCGATATAGGCCTTGAACGTTTTGTGGTAGTCTAAATGGTCTCGCGTCAGGTTCGTAAAGATGCCGCCGCGGAACTGCAGGCCGGCCACCCGCTGTTGCACGAGGGCGTGCGAGCTTACTTCCATAAAGACGTGCGTACAGCCCGCTTCCACCATCTGCGCCAAAAGGCGGTTGATTTCCAAGGCGTCGCCCGTGGTATGCGTACTGGGGACAACCGTTTCCTCGATGCGGTTTTCGATGGTGGAAAGCAGGCCGCAACGGCGGCCGAGCGCGCGGAACAAGCGGTACAGCAAGGTGGCTATCGTGGTCTTGCCGTTGGTGCCGGTTACGCCCACCAGCACGAGTTTTTCTGAAGGACGGCCGTAATAGATGGAAGCCGCTTGCCCCAAGGCCGCCGCCGAATCGGGCACCTGCACGTAGCACACATCCGGTTGGCGTTCGCTTTCGGCCGGCATCCGCTCGCAGACCACGGCCCGCGCGCCGGCCGCCACCGCTTGCGGGATGAACGCATGACCGTCCACACCGCTGCCCTTGACGGCAAAGAATACCGCCCCCGGTTCCACGCAACGCGAGTCGAAACACAATTGCCGCACCCGGACTTCCGTCCCGGCCGCTTCCGGCACCAAGGCCGACAATGCAAAGCTTAATTCAGTTCCAGCCATACTTTATCGTTCTTACGGATGGGTTGTCCCGCTTCCACCGACTGCCGTTTGACGCGGCCACTGCCGCTGACCTGCACGCGCAGCCCCTGCTTTTCAAGTATATAAACGGCATCGCGCGCGCCCAAGCCGCGCACGTCGGGCATCACATCCTTCAACCTATCGACGATGCGCACGCGGTAGTCGCCCGAAGCGCCGTCACTTCCCGTCGTCATGCGGACAAAGGCCGTTTCCTCTATCTCGCCGGTGGGCAAGCCCAGTGCGGCGAACGTCCGCTGCAAATCGCCGCCATAGCCGGCCGCACCCGACGGATACCGCCCTTGCGCCGCCAATTCCGCAATGTTCAAACCGCCCTCAGGCCTATCCTTCAACAGCGTGGCATACACCTTGTCGGCGATTTCCTTGAATACGGGCGCGGCCAAATCGCTGCCATATACACGCCGCTGATGCGGTTCGGTAATCATGATCATGCACGAGTAAAGCGGCTTGTCGGCCGGGAAATACCCCGCGAACGACGCCCGGTAAAGCATCTTGGAACCGTCGCGCCGCGCGTAGTTAATCTGTGCCGTACCGGTTTTACCCGCTATCTTGTAAGGCGACTTGGACAACGAACGGCCCGTGCCGTGTTGCACCACGTTTTCAAGCATCCCGCGCGCCTTATCCAAGGTTTTCTTACTCGCAATCCTTTCTTTCAACACCACCGGTTCAAACTTCTTGACCGTTTTGCCGCCCGACCGGATTTCGTCCACCAGCTGCGGCTTCATCATCTTGCCGTCGTTGGCCACGGCGTTGTAGAGCGACAGTATCTGCAAGGGCGTGAGTTGCACCTCGTAGCCAATCGACATCCACGGCAACGACAGCTTGGACCAGCTCTTGTCCTTGGGGTTTTTGATATACGGCCGCCCCTCGCCGGGAATTTCGATGCCCGTTATCTCGTTGAGCCGCATACCGTAGAGATACTCCACGAACTTCTGCGGGTTTTTGAGAAACGTCTCGTGCGCCAGATACGAGATACCGACGTTAGACGACTTCTCGAAGGCTTCCTGAAACGAGATGTCGCCATAGCCAGCGCGGTGCGAATCGATCATGCGCTTGCCGTAAAACTCCATGATGCCGGTGGGCACCAGCGTGGCCGTGTCAAACCGTCCTTCTTCCAAAATGGCGATGGCCGAAGCCAGTTTGAACGTGGAACCCGGCTCCACGCTCTCGCCCACCACGTAGTTAATCTGCTCGGTATAACTGCCGTCCGGTTGCCGCGTCAGGTTGGCAATCGCCACGATACGGCCCGTGGCCACCTCCATCAAAACGGCGCAACCGTGGTCGGCCTCATTCTCCCGTACGCATCGTTCCAAAGCGGCGTGCGCCACATCTTGGATGCGCGTATCGATGGTGGTTATCAAGTCTTTGCCGTTGCGCGGCTCTATCGTCTCTTCGTTGTAGATGGGCCGCCAAACGCCTTTGGCCACGCGCTGGGTCAACCGGCGGCCGCTTTGCCCCTCCAAATCGGTGTTAAACGCCTTTTCCAAGCCCGCGCCATAGCCCGTGGCCGCATTGTAGGAACCTATCGTGCGCCGCGCCAACGGGCTGTGCGGCTGGCTCCGCCGTTCGGACTCCGTTACGATGAACCCGCCCTTGAACTGCCCTTTGTTGAACAACGGGAACTTTTGCATCCGCTGCAGCTCGTCGTAACTGATACGCCGTTTTATCAAGTGGTTGCGGCTGCCGTCGCGGCGCGCCTTTTCCAAATTGCGACGGTAGGCGGCGGCACTCGTCTGCGGGTACATCGCGTGCAGACTGTCGCAAAGCGGCCGCAGATAACAGCGGAACGTATCGGCCGGCACCACCTTCGGGCTCAAATCCATACGGATTTCGAACACGGGCACCGACGCGGCCAGCAACGAGCCGTTGGCGGAATATATATTACCGCGAACGGCCTTGACTTCCTCGTAACGCAGGCTCTGTTCCTCGGAACGCGCCAACAGTTCCTTGCCTTCCACAAACATGACGACGGCCATGCGGATGACAACGGCCAGCGCGAACACGAGAAAAAAGGCATATACGAGATATACCTTTACCCACAAGGTGTCCTTGCTCCGGTTAGTTTTCTTCTTCGCGGTTCCCATCGTCGTGTCTGCTCAACCTGACCGGCGGCACCACCGATTCCTTGATGCCGGCCGAATCCAACATCCGCGCTACCGACGACTGACGGCTCAGACGCATATAGGCGGCTTCAACGGAGAGTTGCCGGAAACGCAGTTCCTTGACCTCCTTTTTCAACGCATTGGTCTCCCGTACCATACGTTCCGAGAGATAATTGTTGGCAATCAACACCAAACAGAGCGCAAAAATGAGAAGCAGCAACGACCAATGCTTTTGCACCATGTCGCGCAGCATCGTCGAACCGTCCAATATCTGTTTGGCTTTCATATTTTTATACTTTTTCCGCCACGCGCATTTTGGCGCTCCTTGCCCGCGGGTTCCGCGCCAACTCCGCTTCCGAAGCCTGTATCACCTTGCGGTTCACGGCTCTGAACGGCGAAAGCGGGTTGCCGTAAAAATCCTTTTCCACCACGCCGTCCGCATTGCCGCTCCTGATAAAATGCTTAACCAAACGGTCTTCAACCGAATGGTAGGAAAGCACGACCAAACGTCCGCCCGGTTTGAGCACTTCGGCGGCCTGCTGCAGAAACTGCATGAGCACGGCCTCCTCTTGGTTCACTTCCATGCGCAGGGTCTGGAACAGTGTGGCGTAAAATTTGTTCTCGCGGCCTTTCTCCGCCCACCGGCCGGTCAAGGCCATGAGGTCGGCCGCCGTTTCTATAGGCTGTTCCGCACGCCGCAGCACAATGGCTTTGGCAATTTTACGGGCCTGCGCAAGGTCGCCGTAACGATAGAACAAGCGCGCCAACGCTTCTTCCGTATAAGCGGCCAACACCGTGGCCGCCGTCAGGCTCTGCCGACGGTCCATCCGCATATCCAACCCGCCGTCGCCCCGAATCGAAAACCCCCGTTCCTCCACATCGAACTGATGGGACGAAACACCCAAATCGGCCAAAATGCCGTCCACGGGCATGGCTTCGTAGAAACGCAGATAATTTTTAAGGAAGCGGAAATTCTGGTCCACTATCGTGAAGCCGCCCCGGCAATCTTGCCGCCACGATGCCGCCTGTGCATGGCGAACCGCGTCTTCGTCCTGGTCAAACGCCACGAGCCGTCCTTGTTCGGAAAGCCGGGAAAGGATGGCCTGCGTATGGCCGCCGCCCCCCATCGTGGCATCCACATAAATGCCATCCGGCCGTATATTCAGTCCCTCTATGGCCTCCTCCAACAGTACCGGTGCATGATATTCCGCATCCATACCGCTCTATCAGGCGTTTAAGCCCGGTGTTTCTTCCTCGATGCGACCCAAACGCTGTGCCGCCAATTCGGCGAAATCCACCGGCGATTCCTCGTTTACACGACGGTACGTCTCCACATCCCAAATCTCGATGATGTTGATTTTGGAGATGAGCACGATTTCCTTTTCGATATGCTTGGCCTTTTTCTGTTCGGCCGGAATGAGCAAACGGTCGTTGGCGTCCAATTCCACCGGGTTGCCTTCCGACAACTTCCGGATCAGCAAACGGTCGTTGCGGTTGTATGGATTCAACTTGGCAATCTTGGTTTCGATTTCGGCCTCGAATTCCTTTCTCGGATATAGTTCCAAACATTCGTCGAAAATACTCTCGCGAATCACAAACCCCTGTTCGATGACCGGAGTCAGCAATTTCTTCAAGGCCGACGGGAACTTGAAGCGCCCGGCCGGATCCACCTTACAAAACTCTTTGCCGACGAGTATTGACATCTTGTTCATTTTTCCTTTCCGAGGCAAAAGTACACAAAAATATCTTATTCATCCCATTTTGTTAATAAATTTTCCATTTTTTCTCAAAAAATCCCATTTTCACGCCAAATAAAAACCGCCTGAGTGCAAACGGCGGTGCGGGATTCGAGGGGTTTCGGCGGACTAAAACCGCCTAACAGCCAAAGATTCGGTTTGTTAATTTCTCGATTCTGCCGACGGATAAAAAAAAGCCTCCCGGATGTGCCTGATACACACCCGAGAGGCTGCTTGACGGTTCAAAGCCGAACCTACGCCGGACAGAAACCGGTGCGGCTACATAAGCCCGTAGATATAGCCCTGTTCATCCAGACCGATGTTGACGGCCTGCGGCACTTTCGGCAAGCCGGGCATCCGCATGATTTCGCCCATGATGACCACCAGCATCCGTGCGCCGCGGTTAATGACGATGTCGCGCACCTTGAGTTCGAAATGCTCCGCCACGCCATAGGCCTTGGGGTCGGACGAGAACGAATACTGGGTTTTGGCGATGCAAATAGGGAAATGCCCGATGCCCAACGACGCAATCTGCTTGAGTTTCTTTTCGGCCAAAGACGTATAGACGACCGAATCCGCGCCGTAGATATTGCGACAAACCGCCCAAATCTTGTCTTTGACGGCATCCTGCTCGTGATAGGCAAACTGCAAAGGCTCCGAAGGCCGCTTCTCGATGGCCTCCACGACGCAACGCGCCAACGCCTCGGCCCCGCTTCCCCCTTCGGCAAACGCATTGTTGACGGCAAAACGGACACCCTTATCCGCACAATGGGCACGCAACAGTTCCACTTCTTCGTCGATATCGTCGCCATAGCGGTTAAACGCCACGACCACGGTCTGTCCGAAACGTTGCAGGTTGTGGATATGCTTGTCCAAGTTGGCGAACCCATGCACCAAGCCGTCCTTGTCGGGCCGCGCGATGTCGGCCTCCGCCACGCCGCCGTGCATCTTCAAGCCGCGCAACGTGGCCACGATAACGGTCAGTTCCGGTTCCAAACCGGCCTGACGGCATTTGATGTCAAAAAACTTCTCGGCCCCCAAATCCGCCCCGAAGCCGGCCTCGGTCACGGCATATTCGCCGAACGTCAACGCCATCTTGGTGGCCAGTACCGAGTTGCAACCGTGCGCGATGTTGGCGAACGGGCCGCCGTGCACAAAGGCCGCCGTATGTTCGGTCGTCTGCACGAGGTTGGGCAGCAACGCGTCTTTCAGCAAAACCGTAATGGCCCCGCCTATGCCGAGGTCTTTGACCGTAAACGGCTCGTCTTCGGCCGTATAGCCCAACAGGATTTGGTCAATGCGCTCACGCAGGTCGTTCAGGTCGCGGCTCAGGCACAGGATGGCCATGATTTCGGAAGCCGCCGTGATGTCGAAGCCCGTCTCCATCGGCACGCCGTTGGCCGAACCGCCCAAACCGCTCACGATATTGCGCAGGCTGCGGTCGTTTACGTCCAAAACGCGTTTCCACTTGATTTCCTTGAGCGCCTTGCAGTTGTTGCGGTTTTGATAGTTGTAGTTGTCGAGCAAAGCCGTAATCATGTTGTGCGCCGACGTAATGGCGTGAAAATCGCCCGTAAAGTGCAGGTTGATGTTCTCCATCGGTAGCACCTGGGCATAACCGCCGCCGGCCGCCCCGCCCTTCATACCGAAACAGGGTCCCAACGAAGGTTCCCGCAAGGCCACGATGGCTTTTTTCCCGATTTTATTCAAGCCCAAGGCCAAACCGATGGAAACCGTCGTTTTGCCGACCCCCGCCTTGGTCGGCGTGATGGCCGTAACCAAAATCAGGTGGTGTTTCTTGATTTTCGCCTCGTCGATGCAATCGATGGGCACTTTGGCGATATAGGCACCGTAGGGTTGCAATACGTCGGGGTTGATGCCGTAACTTTCCGCCACGTCCTGAATCTTCAGGAGCGGGGTTTCGCGGGCGATTTCAATATCCGTCTTCATAATTTCGAAAAATTTATTTATCAAGCAGTTATCGGTTCAAGCCGAAATTAGACACAAATTTAGTATTTTTGTATCAAATTCGTGCGTTCCCCGAACCACGCATAAACGACAAACCATGTTCACGCTACCCATTTCGGAAAAGACCATCGACTTGGACCGGATTATCCGCAGCAAGAGCGAGAAACTGCACCGCCGCCTGCCACGCTTCGTCATCGGCTGGCTGAACCGGCTGCTCCACGTGAACGAACTGAACGCCTACTTATATAAGAACCGCGACGCGATGGGCATTGACTTCGCCACCGCCATCCTCAACGATTTCGGCTGTAAGATCACGTTGCAGGGCGCGGAGAACCTGCCGGCTTCGGGCCGCTATATCCTCGTGGCCAACCACCCGCTGGGCGGGCTCGACGGCATGGCCATCATCAGCCGTGTGGGAGCCGTCCGTTCCGACATCCTGTTCCCCGTCAACGACTTCCTGATGTTTTTGCCGAACCTGCGCCCCGTGTTCGTACCGATTGACAAAACCGGCCGCAACGTGCAAAACCAAAGGTTGCTGGCCGAAGCCTTTGCCGCCGACAACCTGTTGCTCTACTTTCCGGCCGGCCTGTGCTCACGCAAGCAAAAAGACGGCGGCATCCGGGACGAAGAATGGAAAAAGACGTTTATTTCCAAAGCGCTGGAAACGCGGCGCGACCTTATCCCGGTATTCGTGGACGGGAAAAATTCCAGTTTTTTTTATAACTTCGCACGGTGGCGGAAACGCCTCGGACTTAAATTCAACCTCGAACAACTGTTTCTCGTGGACGAGATGTTCAAGCAAAAGGGACAGGAAATCCGCCTGACCGTGGGGCGGCCGATCAGCCGCACCCTGTTCGAAGACCGCAGCCTGAGCGACCGCGCTTGGGCGCAAGCGGTAAAAGATTATATATACCATTTAGCCGACGACCCGCAAGCAACGTTTACGGGCCGCCCCACCCACACTCCATCCATCTGACATGAAACCGACCATTCCCCCCATAGACCGGCGCCTCATCAAGGCCGAACTGACCGAAGAGACGTTTCTCCGATACACCAATTTCGGACAACGGGAAGTGCACATCATCACGGCGCATAACGCCCCCAACACCATGCTGGAAATCGGACGCCTGCGGGAACTCACGTTCCGGGCGGCCGGCGGCGGCACGGGCAAAGAGACCGACATTGACGAATTCGACACGATGCCGGTTCCTTACAAACAATTAGTGGTTTGGGACACCGAAAACGAAGAATTCGTAGGCGGCTACCGGTTCATAGAGGGAGCCGAAACGGTTTTTGCACCCGACGGTTTCCCCCTGCTCTCCACCACCGAAATCTTCAAGTTCTCGCCGAAATTCCTAACCGAGATATTGCCGAACATCATCGAGCTGGGCCGTTCGTTCGTGCAGCCGAAATACCAATCGGCGCGCAACGGCATCTTTTCGCTCGACAACCTGTGGGACGGCTTAGGCGGATTAGTATATACACATCCCGAAATACAAGGATTTTTCGGCAAGGTAACGATGTACGAACATTTTGAAAAGGAAGCGCGCGACACCTTGCTGTATTTCGTGCAGAAATATTATCCCGACCCCGACCGGCTCGTCTATCCGGCGGAGCCGTTGCCTTTGGAGACCGACCCCGCGGCCTTGGCGGCCCTGTACGACGGCCTGCCGCTCGAAGAAGCCTACAAGGTGATGTCGCGCCGCGTGCGGGATTTGGGCGAAAACGTACCGCCGCTGTTCAACTCCTACCTCAAACTCTCGCCCACGATGCGGTCGTTCGGCACGGCCGTGAACCATCATTTCGGCGACGTGGAGGAAACCGGCATCCTGATCCGGATTGCGGAAATCTACGCTTCCAAGAAAGAACGCCATATTCCGACTACCCCCGATTCTCTTCGGTTCAAACGATAACATTTTGACCTATGGATACCAAACCGACAGACCTGAATGCCACCGAATGGCCGATTCCCGGTAACTTCAAGCGGGAAACCGTTATGGCCTCGGCCGACCGCCTGCCGCTGGACGTGCTGAGCGTAACGCCCGAAACGCCCGTGGGCATACTGCAACTCGTGCACGGCATGTGCGAGCACAAGGAACGCTATATCCCGTTTATGCAATACATGGCCTCCCACGGCTGGATCTGCATCATTCACGACCACCGCGGACACGGCCGGTCCGTCCGCAAGACCGAAGACCTCGGCTATTTCTATTCGGGCGGCTACCGTGCGCTTGTAAACGATATCCGCATCGTAAACGACCTGATCCGGCAACGGCATCCCGACCTGCCGCTCGTATTGTTCGGGCACAGCATGGGTTCGATGGCCGTACGCGCCTACGTAAAACGGGATGACCGCGGTTTGGCGGGCCTCGTGGTGTGCGGCTGCCCGAGCTATACCCCCGGTGCGATGGCCGGCCGTTGGCTGGCTTGGGGCATCGGCCTCTTTGCCGGCGGACACGCCCGCCCGAAGTTCCTGCAGAAATTAAGCGTCGGCGCCTTCAACTTCCGCTTCCAAAACGAAGGCTCGCCCAACGCCTGGGTGTGCTCCGACCCCGAAATCGTGGCGGCCTACGACCGCAACCCGCTCTGCAACTATCAGTTTACGGTCAACGGCTTCCGCAATATGTTCGACCTCATGCTGTATGCCTACAAGCCCAAGGGCTGGGCGATGCACAACCCGGATATGCCGGTGCGATTTATCTCCGGCGAGGATGACCCCTGCCTTTTCGACCGGCCGCATTTCGACGCCGCCGTGGAACGCATGCGCGAGGTGGGCTACCGCAACGTTTCGTTCAAACTCTATCCGCGTATGCGCCATGAAATCCTGAATGAAATCGGCAAGGAACAGGTATGGGCCGAGTTGCTCGCCCATATCGAAACCCTGCGGTAAACGCCCGAAAGGATCGCCATGCAAATCAAAGAAGCCGAATTCGTTATCAGCAATACCGACTACCGCAAATGCCCCAAGACGGACGTGCCGGAATTTGCGTTTATCGGACGCTCCAACGTGGGCAAGTCGAGCCTCATCAATATGCTGTGCGGCAACAAGGCCCTGGCCAAGACCTCGTCGCAGCCCGGCAAAACGCAGTGCATCAACCATTTCGTCATTAACAAAAACATGATGTATTGGGTGGATTTGCCCGGCTACGGCTATGCGCGCACGTCGAAGGAGTCGCGCGAGAAATGGCGAAAAATGACTTACGACTATCTGGAATACCGCGAAAACTTAGCCTGCGTGTTCGTGTTGGTCGATGGCCGGCTCGAACCGCAGAAGTCGGACGTGACCTTTATCAACTGGCTGGGCGAACACGGCGTGCCGCTGGCCATTGTGGCCACCAAGGCCGACAAGACATCGCAGAACGAGGTGCAGCACAACTTGGCGGCGCTGAAACGCACGCTTTCGGCCACTTGGGAAAGCCTACCGCCCATTTTCCTGACCTCCGCGCTCAACGCGACGGGCAAGGCCGAACTTTTGGATTATATGGCCGAGGTTGTGGAGACGATGCGGAAAGCGTAACCCCTCCCGCCCGATGCAAAAGCTATTTTTTCACGCATTTCAAGCGGCAGGTGGTACCGTTGGCGGTGATTTCGATGAAGTAGAGGCCGGCGGGGATGGCATTCAGCGAGATGTCGAAGCGACCGTCGCTGAACGTGCCGCGGCGCAAGGCTTTGCCGCCCGCATCGACGAACCGCCAGTTGCCGCTATGCCAACCCG
>JAAVBS010000003.1 GCA_014802725.1 bacterium | reverse complement strand
TTTTTTATGGCCGCCCCGGCTTATTTCCTGCGGGCGGTTTTCTTGGCCGCTGGTTTCTTGGCGGCCGCTACTTTCTTGACAGCGGGCTTCTTGGCTGCAGGTTTTGGGGCCGCCGTTTTCTTGCCGGCAAAATGCTTGTTCGTCAGCTCCAAGCTTTCCTTGATGAGTTGGAACGTGCGTTCGATATCCTGATCCAACCCTACGGAGAAGCGGACGAGGCCTTCCGACAGGCCCATGCCTTTCTGGAATTCTTCCGGAATCTCGCTCGACGTGCTCTTGCCGGAATTGCTGAACAGCGTCTTGAAATAACCGAGCGAAACGGCCAGGTAGCCGACGCCTTGCTTCTGCATCGTCTCCATCATGAAGTTGGCTTTCTCGGCCGTCTCAAGGTCGATGGCAATCATGCCGCCGAAGCCGTAGCCGGCGTTCATCTGCTTCTTCATAAGCGCGTGGTCGGGATGGGACGGTTGGCCGGGGTAGTTGGCTTTCAGGCCGATTTCCTTGAAGCGTTTGGCCAGATACAGCGCGTTCTCGCTGTGTTTCTGCATACGGATGTGCAGCGTGTGCAGATTCTTGAGGATGCTCGACGAGCGGAACGGGTCCAACACCGGCCCCAACAGCATGGCCGTGCCGTTGTTGACGTCAATCAGCGAGTTGATGTAATCGGCCGAGCCGCAGATGGCACCGGCCACGCAGTCGTTCTTGCCGTTGATGAATTTGGTCATCGAGTAAACGACCACGTCGGCGCCGAGGCGGGCGGGCGAGAAAATCATGGGCGTAAACGTATTATCGACCACCAATTTGGCCTTGTGCTTATGCGCGACGGCGGCCAGGGCCGGAATGTCGGCGATGCGCAACATCGGGTTGCTCATCGTTTCGGTATAGACGAAGCGCGTGTTCTTGCGGATGGCTTTCTCCACCTTCTTAACGTCGGTCGTATCGACAAAGGTCACGTCGATGTTGAATTTGGGCAGATAGTTTTTCAGGAACGCGAACGTGCCGCCATAGACGGTCGGACTGGCCACGATATGGTCGCCGCTCTTGACGAGCTGCAACATGGCGCAGGTGATGGCCGCCATACCGGAGCTGGTCACCCAGGCCGCCTCGGTGCCTTCCATGGCCGCCAGCGCATCGGCCAGGTATTTGTTGGACGGGTTCCAATGGCGGGAATACAGGAAGCAGCCTTGTACTTCGCCGGTAAACGTGCCGGTCATGTCCTTGCCGTGCAGGAACGTGAACGTGGCGGAGTCGGTGACGGACGGGTTCACGTCGCCGAACTCACCGAATTGCAGGCAATCCTGAATGCGGGAAGCGGGGTCGAATTTTTCCTTTTTCATAATATGTGATTTTGGTTAATGGGCGGCGTTTAAGTCTTTCTGCTTGGCCAACAGCATATTCAGTTCGCTCAGATAGCGGTCGGCTTCCAAAAAGTCCATGGCCTTGGCGGCCGTATTCATGAGTTTTTTCACGACTTCGATGCGGTTCGCCAGGATTTTGGGGTCACCGTAGTCGATGACCGGGTCGGCGGCGAACCGCGCCTGGCTTTCGGTCTCCACGTAGGCTTTCGGTTCCGCGCCGCGCGCTACGGCCAGCGAGTCGTCGATTTTTTTGACGATGGGCTTGGGCGTGATATGGTGCGCCTTGTTGTAGGCCATCTGTTTCTCGCGGCGGCGTTGCGTTTCCTCTATCGTCTGCTTCATGGCGTCGGTCTCGTGGTCGGCGTACATGATGACGCGGCTGTTCATGTTGCGCGCGGCGCGGCCGGCCGTTTGGGTCAACGCGCGTGCCGAGCGCAGGAAGCCTTCCTTGTCGGCGTCCAGGATGGCCACGAGCGAGACTTCCGGCAGGTCGAGGCCTTCGCGCAGCAGGTTCACGCCAATCAATACGTCAATGGCGCCCGCGCGCAGGTCTTGCAGTATTTCCACCCGTTCGAGCGTATCCACGTCCGAATGGATATAACGGCAACGGATGCCGTTGTTGGTCATGAACTTGCTCAGTTCTTCGGCCATCTTCTTGGTCAGCGTCGTCACGAGCACGCGTTCCTGGCGCGCGCACGTCTTCTCGATTTCGTCCAAAAGGTCGTCCACCTGATGGGCCGTCGGGCGCACTTCTATCGGCGGGTCCAATAGGCCGGTGGGGCGGATGACCTGTTCCACGACCACGCCTTCCGCCTGTTCCAATTCGTATTCGGCCGGCGTTGCGCTGACGTAGAGTGTCTGCTTGACCAACTGTTCGAACTCCTCGAATTTGAGCGGGCGGTTGTCCAAGGCGGCCGGCAGACGGAAGCCGTATTCCACCAGGTTGATTTTACGGGAGCGGTCGCCGCCGTACATGGCCTTGATTTGCGGCATCGTCACATGGCTTTCGTCCACCACCAGCAGGAAATCGTCGGGGAAGTAGTCGATGAGGCAATAGGGGCGCGTGCCGGCCGCCCGTCCGTCGAAATAACGCGAATAGTTCTCGATGCCGGCGCAGTAGCCTATTTCCTTGATCATCTCCACATCGTAGCAGACGCGGTCTTCCAGGCGTTTGGCCTCCAACGGCTTGCCGATTTCCTTGAAGAAGTCCACCTGTTTGCCGAGGTCCAGTTGTATCTCTTTAATTGCCTGTTGGATGCGGGCGGAGGACGGCACGAAAATGTTGGCCGGATAAATCCGGATGGTCGGGAGCGTTTCGAGGATGGTGCCCGTCAGCGGGTCTATCTTCTGCAGGCTCTCGATTTCATCGTCAAAGAAAATGATGCGGTAGGCATAGTCGTCGTAGGCCACGAATACGTCGATGGTGTCGCCCTTGACGCGGAACTTGCCGCGCGTGAATTCGATTTCGTGCCGCGAATAGAGGCTGTTGACCAAGGCCAGCATGAGGTCGCGTTGCGTGATGCGTTGCCCCGCCGACAGGATGATGATGTTGTCGTGATAGTCGTTCGGATTGCCCGTGCCGTAGATGCAGGATACCGACGACACGATGATGACGTCGCGGCGGCCGGACAACAGCGCCGAGAGCGCGCGCAACCGCAGTTTTTCGATTTCGTCGTTGATGGAGAGATCCTTTTCGATGTAGGTGTTGGAGGACGGGATATAGGCTTCCGGCTGATAGTAATCGTAGTAGGAAACGTAATATTCGACGGCGTTCTCCGGGAAAAACTGGCGGAACTCGCTGAACAGCTGCGCCGCCAAGGTCTTGTTGTGGCTCAGTACGAGCGTGGGGCGCTGTACCTCTTGAATGACGTTGGCCACGGTAAACGTCTTGCCGGAGCCCGTGACACCCAGCAGCACTTGCCCCTTGTCTCCCCTCCGCAGTCCTTCCGACAATTCGGAAATGGCTTGCGGTTGGTCGCCCGTAGGCCGGAATGCGGAGGTGAGTTTGAAATCCATGGGACGGGTCGCTTATTGATGGCAGGCGCGGAACTGTTCCAAACGTTTTTCCAGTTCGGGCAGGTCTTCCATCGGCACGAGCGAGACGCAGGCGCGCAAGCCCTGCCGTTCGCTGCCCGTAATGCCGAGTGAGATGGCGCTCACGCCGAAGTACAGCAGTTCGTGCAGCAGTTCGTCGCCGCTCATGCCTTCGTAGCCGATTGTAAAGTAGAAGCCGTCCGACAGGGCCATGTCCTCGTCTTTGTCGTAAACGAGGTGGAAGCCGTTTTTCAGGAACATTTCCTTCATGCGGCGCGCTTTCTCCGCGTAAACCTTGATTTCTTCGACGAAGTTGTAGTCGCCGTCGTTCACCGCCTTGAGGATGGCCGCCAAGCCGTATTGGGGCGAGTGGGCGGTACCGGAACTCAAGGGGTAAATCGTGCCGTAAATCATCGTGCGGCCGAAGCCCGTGCTCGGATAATAGTTCTTGAAGTTGGGGAAGTCGGTTTGGAACAACTTGTCCGAAATCACCATCATGCCGAGCCGCTGGCCCGCGTAGCTGAACGCCTTGGAACTGGAGATAAACAGCAGGTAGTTGTCCGTATAGTTGGCCACCGTAGCCTGATAGGGCGGTACGCCCGGCTTGGAGATGTCCTTGCGGAAGTCCATGCCGAAGTAGGCGAGGTCTTCCATCACGATGACGTTGTATTTGTTGGCGAGGTCGCCGATGATTTTCAATTCGTTTTCCGTGAAGCAAATCCACGACGGGTTGTTCGGGTTGGAGTAGAAGATGCTCGAGATATTGCCTTTCGAGAGGTATTCTTCCAATTTCTCACGCAACTTGTCGCCGCGGTAGTTGTAAACGTCGAACGATTCGTAAGGGATCTGCAACACGTTGTGCTGTTGACGGTGTACGGCAAAGCCCGGATCGATGAACAGCGTCGTGTTCTTGCCGGCCTGGGCGCGGCTGATGGTCAGGAAAGCCGCGAAGCTGCCCTGCATGGAGCCGACGGTCGGCAGGCAGGATTCGGGGCTGACCGAGATATTGAGGAAGTTCTTGACGAAACGGGCGATTTCCGTCTTCAGTTCGGGAATACCGTAAACATCGGGGTAGATGGATGCCACACCGTTGCGGAGTGCCTTGATTTCGGCCTCGATACCGATTTGGCAGGCGGGAAGCCCCGGAATCCCCATTTCCATGCGGATGAAACGGGTGCCGGAAGCGGCCTCGATGTCGTTGATGAGTTTCTTGACCTCGCGGATGGAGGCGCGTCCCACATTGGACAAGTTGTTCTCGGACACGATTCTGTCCACGAGTTCTTTCGGAATAACCGTCTGAGCCATAATATGATAAAGTGTTTAAATTTGCGTACTAACAACTAAAAAGCCGAATCCGTAACGGGTTCGGCTTGTAAAGTTACGAAAAAAAATCCGTATTACAACACGACAATCGGCGGCACGTCGCGGAGCGGCTTGGGACAATGCCAGAAGCGGCCGTCTTTGGCGTTGGGATTGAACAGGTAGAACACCGTGCCGTCGTCGCCCTTGATGGCGGCGAGGGCTTGCCCCTCCGCGGAGGCGGGCGGCTCCGGCAACGCGATGCCGACCAAGGCCGTCGTTTCGTATTCGGCCAAAATCACGGGCAGGCCGGTAAAGCGCCGCACGAGGCGGGCGTGCAGGATGGCGCGGTCTTTGGCATCGCCGGCCTTGAGCGCGAAGGCTTCATCGGGAAACAGCGGCTGACCGTCGGGCTTGATTTTCTTTTTGACGTTGTCGTTGAAATAGGTGGCGGCGAATTGGCCGAGGTAATCGATGACCGCTTCCCGGCAGGCTTGCGTCGGGGCGGGCGTCAGTAGGCTATCCACCGCGGGCGCGCATTTGTGGTGGACCGACTTGCCCAGCACCTCGCCGCAGGGGGCGTGCAGATAGAGCGCGGTGGGCGCATAGGGGTAGTTCTTATAGAAGTCGATCATCCGCAGGTTGTAGGCGAAACGGTCGTTCTTTTCATAAAGGCAGGGGATGCCGACGCATTCTTGAAATTGCAGGCTCAGCGGCGACGTACCCAATGCGAAACAGCCTTCGTAACTGTAAACGGGTTCGTTGCGTTGCTTGCCGACCGGTTTCTCCATGAGATAGAACGGCGCGCCGCCGATTTCCACATAGGGCCAGTTATAGACTTTTTCGTAAAACGGCAACAGCACCACGAGGCGGTAAGCCGGTTTGTCCGCCCCCATACGGCCTATTTTGGCCGCATAGCCGGCTTGGTTCAGCATAAAGACCGTCCAAACCGTCTGTTCGCCGTTCTTGTTTTTGGGGTAGATGGCGGCCGCCGCGGCCTGCGTCAGGCGGTAGAAGCCCCAGTCGTTGAGATGGTGTTTCCGGGCGGCATCGTAGAGTTGCCGCAGCGGGATGTCGAAGCGGCTCTCCGACAGTTTCTGCCAAAACGCGGCCAGGTTCTTTTCCGTCGGCGCGCCGATACCGTAAGAATTGAGGCGGGGTTCCAAATCCAGCGTCAGTTTTACGCCGTCGGCCTCAACGGTCAGGCGGTTGGGTTGGATCAACTCGTCGTAGAACGGTTCGGGCGCGGCCGGTGCCTTCAGCGGGTTCAGATTGCGGAAGCCGGCGGGCTCCAGCCAGGTAAGTGCGGGCCAAGCCGTGTCGGGCTCGGTTTTCCGCGCCGGCATTTCGGGAAACTCCGGGCTGAACGTCTGAATCCTGTAAGCCTTGAAGCCGCCGCGCAGGTGGTCGCAGAATTCCTGGTTGCACTGCCGGCGGTTGTCNTCGAATTTACCGACCACCTGCGATTTGACATAGGTGTCGAACAACTCCGTGGCCTCTTCTTTCCATTCCTGCGCCTTCTCCTTCAGCGTGTTCCAAAACTGTACGCCTTGTTCCTTGTACGANGCCTTGGCGTCCCGCCAGCCTTCCTTCAAGTCTTCTTTGGCATCCTCCGCCATGGTTTGCGCCTTGTCCTTGAGGTTCTGCATGGTTTCGCGCCGCGCGCCCGCTTCGGCTTCGGTCGGGGCTCCGTCGGCCACCGACACTACGGTGTCGGCCACGGCGGCGGTATCGGTCGGCCTTGCAAGGGCGGTCGTATCGGCCGGCGACGGCGGGACAAGGGCGGGCGTNGCGGCGCGGGCCGGCGTCAGGCCGAAGCCGCAGACGCAAACCATCGCCGACAGGGTCAGNAGGGGGCGGAGTGAAGTGGTCATGGTCTTAACTGAAATATTCTTTCATGCGTTCGAAAAAGCCCGGGTCGCGCCGGTCGGGCGAGGGTTGCATATCCGGCATGTCCTTGAGCTTCTGTAACATTTCTTTTTCTTCCTTGTTCAGGTTTTTGGGCACCCATACCTGTATGCTCACAATCAAGTCGCCTTTGGGCATGCGGCCCTGCAGGTCGGGCAAGCCTTTGCCGCGCAACCGCAACAGTTTGCCNGAGGGCGTGCCGGCTTCCAGTTTGAGCCGCGCCTTGCCGTTGAGNGTNGGCACCTCCACCGANGCNCCCATGGCCGCATCTACAAAGTTGACGTAGTGCGTGTAGTGCAGGTTCGTATGGTCGCGTTGGAACAGGTCGTGCGGCTGTTCTTCNATCAGAATCAACAAGTCGCCGGGGATACCGCCGCGTGGCGCNGCNTTGCCCTTGCCCTGCATNGACAGTTGCATGCCGTCTTCCACGCCGGCCGGGATGCGGATGGTGATGACTTCCTCGGCCTTGGTCGTGCCCTCGCCGTGGCAGGCCGGGCAAGGCGTCGTGACGATTTCGCCTTCGCCGTGGCAGGTCGGGCACGTCACCACCTGNTGCATACGTCCTAAAATGGTCTGCGTTACCTGCGCCACGCGGCCGCTGCCGTGGCAGGTCTCGCAGGTCTTGCGGCCGTTCTTGTCGGCGGCGCCGCTGCCGTGGCAGGTCTCGCACGGCACCGACTTGCGCACCTTGATTTTCTTCTCCACGCCGTTGGCGATTTCCTCCAACGTCAGTTTGACCGTGATACGCAGGTTGGAGCCGCGGGCCACGCGGCGTCCGCCGCCCCCGAAGCCTCCGCCGAACCCGCTGAAACCGCCGCCTCCGAACATATCGCTGAAGATATCGCCGAAATGNGAGAAGATATCGTCCATCGACATGCCCGCGCCGCCGAAGCCGCCCGCGCCGCTCATGCCGGCGTGGCCGAACTGGTCGTAGCGCGCCTTTTTGTCGGGGTTGCTCAATACATCGTAGGCCTCCGCCGCCTCCTTGAACTTCTCTTCGGCCTCCTTGTCGCCGGGGTTGCGGTCNGGGTGGTATTTCAAGGCCAGNTTGCGGTAGGCCTTTTTCATTTCNTCGGGCGTGGCGTTCTTGTCAACGCCCAGCACCTCGTAGTAATCTCTTTTCTCTGCCATAAAGCGTTTGCCTTATTGATGCTTATATGCCGACCACGACTTTGGCGTGCCGGATCACTTTGTTGTCGATTTTATAGCCTTTGAGCACGACGTCCAGCACGTTGCCTTTCGTCTTGCCTTCGGGCGTGGGGATTTGCGCCACGGCCTCGCTCCATTCTTCGTCAAACGGTTGGTCGAGGACGTCGATGACGCTGACGCCGTTCTGCGTCAGGATTTTGTTGAGNTTGTGGTAGATGAGCGCCANGCCTTCGAAGGCCGTGCCCTTGGCGGCATCGGGCTCGATAACGGTGGAGGCGGCGGTGGCGGCCGCTTGCGGGCCGAAGAGTTCNACGGCCAACGCCCGTTCGAAGTCGTCGATGACAGGCAACAGTGACACAACGACATCTTCGGCGGCCGTCTTGATAAGCTCCAGACGTTCGCGCGCCGTGCGTTTGCGGAAGTTGTCGAAGTCGGCGTACAGCCGCGCGTTCTTGTCTTTCCANTCGGCGATTTCGGCCTGCAGGCGGTTTATTTCATCTTCGGGGGAAGCGGCTTCGGTCTCCGCCGCGTCGGCGGGCGACCCGGNCGTGGCTTCCGCGGCGGCTTCCGCCGTTNCNNCCGTCTCGGCCTGCGGCTCGGCTTGGGGTTCGGCCGCCGGCTCNCCGTTCGGGTTCTGCTTCTTCAAATCTTTGTCTTTCATAGTGGTACGCTTCTTTCTGTCCAACATGATGTTAAGGATTTTTAAGACATCCGCAAAGATAGTGCCAATCGGCGGATTATGCCAGAATGGCGGGAAAAGAAAAGAGCCGGTCGGCCGTGTTCCGGTCGCCGGCTCCCGTCGCAACGCGTCCGTCGGGTCACGCTAAAATATCAACNNGAANAGCANGTAGAAAAGGTGGGCCGCCACNCCGGCGCAAAGCCCGCCGATGGTATGCGCGAGAATGGCTTTGGACGTCAGGTTGCGGTAGCCCANCGANTCNANCATGGCCGTATGCGTGGAGAGGAAACCGCTCCAGCACATGCCCATGGCCGTAAAGACCGCGATGACGTTGCCATCTACAAAGCCCTGTTCGATGAACGTGGGNACGAGGCCGAGNGCCGCGCCTACCGCGCCGAGGGCCGTAATCGGGAANGCCACGAGCTCNGGATGGGTAAAGCCGAACAGCCATTGGAACACGAAGTCGATTTTGCCGGCCAGATAGGGCAGGATGTTCACGCCCTCGTAGGCCGCGCCCGTATATTCGCCGTTTGCGCCGGGGCCGAACGTGAGCATCATGACGAAAGTGGAGATGACCAACACGCCGGGGATAATCGCCAGGCCGAGGTCCACNCCCGTCTTGCCGCCGTCGAGGATGGCGTTCAGGCCGCGCAGGAACACGCCGTTGTCTTGCTTGAACGAGATTTCCTCCTCGTTGCCGCCGGCNGCCTCNTCNTCCTTGAANTGNGGNTAGGCCTTGAGGATGNAGCGTTGCATGAGGCGNGTGGAGACGATGCTGCCCACNACGGCACCCAACAGCCCGACGACGGCNCCGCCGCCGAAGCCTTTNCCNGTCATAAACGCGATGACGATGAGCCCCATGCCGAAGGCCGTGCCGAAGTTGGTCAGCGAAATGAGCTGGTATTTCTTGAAATAATGGCTGAAGTTCTTGTCGTTGGCCAACGCGATGATGGCGGGGTTNTCGGACAGGAACGTCAGCACGCCGCCGAGCGCGGCCACGCCGGGCAGGTTGAACAGNGGCTTCATGAACGGCTTGAGGATTTTCTCCAACAGCCGCACCACGCCGAATTCCACGAGCAGTTTNCCCAAGGCGCCCGACAGTACCGTNATGCCCATGAGGTAGAGCACCGTATCGACGAGCAGNCGGTAGGACGTGCCCATAATCGTGTTCAGCATGTTGGCCACGCCCATCCGGTGGGCGATATAGCCGAAAATCGCGAAGAACACGGCTAAGAAAACCAAGGCCTCGAGGCTGCGCTTGGTCGTGAATTTCATATTTTTAAATGCCTTCATAGTGTATGTTGTTTGCTATTCTCTTTCAAATGCGTTGAGCCGCCAGCGGAAACCGATGGCAAAGTTGTGCGCCTTGGTGTTGGCCGTGNTGGAGCACCAGTAGGCGTGCAGACGCACGTTGTGGCTGTTTTTCATCGGGAAGAACTCGACGCCCGCGCCGTAGAAGCCGTAGCTCGTGCCGGGCAGTACGGCCAAATCATAATAATATAGGCTTTGCAGGTATTTTAGATNATCCTCAGATGCTATATCCGGTGGTATCACGGTAGGGCTCTGCGCGTTGTTGTAGTCGAAACCGCCCTTGGCGAAGATATTGACGCGGTTATGGATGCTGTAGTTGACTTTGCCCACCACCGTAAAGTCGTTGAAGAAATTTTTGCCGCCGCCGTAGCGGTTCGTATAGTCGAGTTCGATGCAGACCGGGCCCGCGTTGAACTGGTTGCCGAGCGCGATGTAGTTGATATAGTGGTTGGGCTTGTACTCAATCAGGTTGACCGAATACATCGAATTGAAAACGCCGTAGTTGCCGTACCACATGAGGTTGTAGGCGTACAGCCCCTCAAAGCGGATGGACTTGGACGTGAAGGGCGAGTTGGAAATTTGGAACAGAATCGTGTTGCGGCCGTCGTTGGTCGTGTATTGGCCCGAAATGCCGAATTCGTAGCAGGCGGGCAGGTAGTTGCAGAAGTCGGAGTAGAAATACACGTCGATGGGCGCCTTGTCGTATTCGTAGCCGCCTATGGCGATGACCTGCTTACCGGCCGACAGCCGCCAGTTCTTGTTGATGTCGTAGTTGAGGTAGGCCCAGTCGGTGGCTTCGAAGAAGTCCTGCGCCGAGTTGAGCTTGTTGAATCGGTAGCGGAAATGGTAGGAGAACTGGTCGTTGATATTGCCGTCGAGAATAAAGTTGAGGAACTTGCCGGCAAAGCCCGATTCGTCGTCCGGGCCATCCTCTCCGTAGTGGTGGTATTCCCAGTCGGCGCGCACGTCGAACTTGATGCTGATGGGCTGTTGCTTTTTGGCCGGCTGGGTGGAGTCGGCTGCGTTGCGTGCGGCGGCCTTTTTCTTGGCGGCCTTCGTCTCGCCGGAGGGCTTGGGCAAATCGCCCGCTTTGGGTTGGTGCGCGGCGGCGGGCGTCGTGGGTGCGGTGGGCGCCGTGTCGGCCATGGCCACGGCCGTGGTCGCCGTCCAAACGGCCAAGCCCACGAGTAACAGTCTTATCTTTTTCATATTACGGTCATTCAATCGGCTGATGCACAGAAACTGCAAAGGTAACACTTTTTTACGTTAGTTGGGAAGGGGCGGGGACGGTGGACGATTCAGCATTACGAATCGTAATGACCGTACGAAGATAGAACCAACACCTTGATTTGGTCCTCCTGAATTTCATAGACAAGCCGATGCTTATGGCTGATTCTGCGGGACCATGTGGGCGATTCAAAGCCTTTCAGCCGTTCCGGATGTCCGGTGCCGGTCGTCGGGTGCCGGGACAGTTCATCCAATAGTTTCATCGCTTTTTTGAAGCAACTGGGCTCGGATTTTTCAAGTCTGTCAATGTCAGACAAGGCTTCTGGCATAAAAATGACTTTATACATGGCCCTCAGCCCTCATTCTTTGCATAAAGTCCGCCAAAGATTCCTCCGGCTTCATGGCAAAGCCCAAACCCTGCCGGGCCTGTTCCTTGGCGCGCTCTATCTTGGCATGGAACTCCTCCTTGCTCATCAGCGTATCGTCTTTCTCAACCCTTGATATCCTGAAAGCATCTTTCTTGCGCGTAATGAGCAATTCTATACCCTGCGCCACTTGGTCAAGATAATGGCGTTGGTTTGTTCTGAACTCGCGGGAACTGATGGTAAGCATAACATGGTGTTTTTATCGGTACAAAGATACGAAAAACAAAAAATGTACCAAAATGGTACACAAAATATGATGACTGGGATACAATTAATTTTAAGGCGGACTACTGGTTGTCCGCCTGGCGTTGATTTGTGTTAGTTTGAAATCAGAAATACAAATAGATAAAGCTTTGGCGGATTGCCAAACGTGGGTGGATTTTATGTAATTTGTGAAGTTGCACTTCAGATTTGCATAAAATTAAGAAGAATTGCGCTTGCTTTTCGAATAGATACAGTCTAAAACAATGAAATGGTATGCGGGTTGGAGATAGAAGAAAAGGGGAGGATGCGAAAGAAAGAAGAGCCTCCATATCGAAGGCTCTTCTTTGGTTGCTCGGATTACTCTTCGGCCCCCTCTTGGTTCTCTTCTTGTGAAAGTTGTTTTTCCTTGAATTGTTGCTTCGTGGTGAATCCGTCATTTATGTTCACGTCATCGGTAATATACTTTGACAAGAGCCAATGGTATACATTCTGAGACCCCATGGTTATGGCATAAGCATTTTCAAATTCCCAACCTAAAGCCCCCATGAAGTTCATGGCATCTACCATTGAGTTAAATGAGATCTTCTTGCCCGTTTTTTCATCTACTAAACTTTGGCTTACAAAAGCTTTTCTGGCTTGGCCGAAATCCACATCAACAGTCACTTGCGAACTGAAAAACTTTTGGGTGCCAACTAATTCGCAATACACTTTGCCTTTGATTTCTTGGGCATTTGTTACGCCAATCGTCATCATGGCGATGGCCATTAATAAAAATAGTTTTTTCATGGTTAAGATTTTTAATGATTGTTTAAAGGATGAAATTCTTTTGTTCGTTTCTGTATAGTGCATTGAGTATAGCCCAAGTTGGAGATTGTGCCCGACCTTCAATTTCGTATTTCCGCTTAATTTTATTGTTTGTTAGTGCAGGGAGACTATTTAGACTTTCCTTATTATAAGCATGGTGAATTTTGTCGATGCTTATATAAAAGTTGTTTAGGGTTGATAATCTTCTGCCTTTAATTCTGGTATTGATGGACAAAATTTCATATTCAATACCTTTTCTACTCTTGATACCTGTGAGTTTGGAAAGACGATTGATGAATTCTGTAATTTCAGTCTTGTTAAATGTGGGCATCCCTTTGGATTGTTTTGATTTGCTCATGATATGAATGATAAAGATTATCAGTCTATAAACTTATAATAGGCTTGAATACAAAAGTAGGTATTTTTCTCTTTTCCGCCAAACAAGGAGGGGCGATGCCAGGGCATTGTCATAAAACCGTGTTTGTTTAAACAATATAGCAAACTTTGCTTTAAGTGTCAAAATTGGCGATAAGATAAATTATGCTTTACTTGATTTCGTTTTCGGACAAACCATGCGGTATCGGTGGCCCGTCCATTGTCGTATGGGGACAAAGACAAGGGTAAAACACCCGAGGTGTTTATACGGCCGGGTGATTTTGGGCGGCGTGTCTGTATTCGGTCGGTGCCATGCCGGTATGGCGCTTGAAGTATTTACGGAATGTGAATTGCTCGGGAAAATTGAATTCTTGCGCGATTTCCTTGATGCTTTTGTCGGTCTGCTCAAGCGTAAGCTTGGCGTAGGTGGTCGTGACCGACGCAATCCATTCCGACGGCGCCTGACCGGTCGCCTGCCTTATGATAGCGGAAAAATGCCCGGTGGACATATTGGCAAGGGAGGCATACCAATTCACGGTGCGTTGCGTGTGGTAATTCTCATGGAGAGCAAGTATGAATCCGTATGCGATACGGCGGTTGTGGTTGACGGTATCAACCGGGGCGGGATAGCGGCGGATGTGGTTGCTCACAATCTCAAGCATGGTCTCGAAGCAGATGATATGCGCCAGGCTGGTCATGGCGCTCCGCTCATCCGCCGAATCCGACCGCTCTGCCGTTTTCAGGCTTTCGGTCATCCGACGGTATTGCGCCATGACGAACGCGCTTTCTGCGTCCGATATTTGCCAACAAGGCTTTTCCTTGGCTTTGAGCGGAATACCGGTATCGGCTATCAGGTGGAACATCGGATAGAAAAATTTGAGTTCGCCCACCATCGGGATGGTCTCAAAATCGGGCGAAGGAACAAGGTCATAGACTTGCACCAAGGGGGTCACCACAAAAACAACGCCCTTGGTCAGTCGATACCATCGCTCGTCAATCCTTATATCGGCATGACCGGAGGTGCAAAGTATAAAACCACCTTTGTTCCAATAGGCATGCAAAGGTTCTCCTGAAGTTATTCCCTTGGCTTTTCCCATGTTCCACCTGAATGTCGATGTGCCGTTTTACTCGGCCCTCAATCCCTCTCTCTTGATTTTGGGAACCAGGTAGGCAAACCCGTATATCATCATGGACGCTTGGGCGATGATGCCGAAAATGATGCTGGCGATGTTCACCCCCGTTGAAACCAAATGATTGGACAGGAAATACCATACGGTGTATATGCCGAATGGAATGTTGAGGATGGCGCTTGCGACAAGCCCGGGATTATACTTCAGGCCGAAGATAAAGAACATGACGACATGCGCCAACGCATTCAACGCAGAGAAATAAGCCGTCCACAGTCCCCATTCGATACCCCAAAAATGGGCGACGATACCCGATAACGGCAATAGGATATAGACCAATGGAATATTGATCCAAAAAGACACCGCTTTGGTCATCGGGTATTCATCTTGAACCGACTTGAGGGGCTTGCGGTTGAAGAATTTCAGAAAACCGCCCGGACAGATGTATTCTTCAAATTCGTGCGCCCAATAGATGGGGGTCTGCATCCAAATTAAGAATAAGGCGTAATTCACATCCTTTACATACATCCAGATAAGGATGGCGGAATAGAGGGCCAGGAAGGGCGTCGCCTTCATCCAGTTGTCGTACAGCCATTGCATCGTTCTTTTCATGATACAACTATATTTAAAGGTTAAAACATAGATTGAATTAATGTGTCGCAAAACTACACAATAAAAACGGCAGTCTATAGGTCTGTATCCATGAATTATTGAGCAATATCGAAGATGGCTTCGGTGTTTGTCTTGTAAGGCCCTGGTTTTATTTGTGTTGCTGATTGGTGTATGAGGCAAAAAAGCCGTCCGACATCAAGTCGGACGGCTTTTCGTTTTATCGGCCGAAGGGCGCGGAGGCCGCGCCGCCGGCGGGTTTAGCTCAACTCGTGGATAACGAGGCCGGAACGCAGTTTCGGCTCAAACCAGGTCGTTTTGGGCGGCATGATGTTGCCGCTGTCGGCAATGTCGATGAGCTGTTTCATCGAAACGGGGTAGAGCGCGAAGGCCACCTTCATTTCGCCGTTATCCACGCGGCGTTTGAGCTCGCCCAAACCGCGGATACCGCCAACGAAGTCGATGCGCTTGTCGGTACGCAGGTCTTTGATACCCAAAATCTTGTCCAAAACGAGGTTGGACAGGATGGTCACGTCCAAAACGCCAATCGGGTCTTGGTCGTTGTAGGTGCCCTGTTTCGCGTTCATCTTGTACCACTTGCCGGCCAGGTACATGCTGAATTCATGCAGTTTGGTCGGTTTGTAGATGTCGGCGCCCATTTCGGTCACGTCAAAGCTTTCTTTCAGCTTTTCGATGAGCTGGGCTTCGCTCAGGCCGTTCAAATCCTTGACCACGCGGTTGTAGTCGATGATTTTGAGTTGGCTGTCGGGGAAAATCACCGACATGAAGTAGTTGTATTCTTCCTTGCCCGTGTGGTTCGGGTTCTGACCGCGTTTTTCCTTGCCCACCAAAGCGGCGGCGGCGGTGCGGTGGTGACCGTCGGCCACGTACAGCGCGGGGATTTCCTTGTCGAAGATTTCAATCAGACGGGCAATCGTCGCCTTGTCGTTGATAACCCAGAAGTGGTGGCCGAAGCCGTCTTCCTTGGCTACGAAATCGTAAATCGGCTTTTCGTTCTTGACGATTTTTTCAACGATTTGATCCACTTCCTCGTGGGCGGGGTAGGAGAAGAATACCGGTTCCACGTTGGCGTTCGTGATGCGGACGTGGATCATACGGTCTTCCTCTTTGTCCTTACGCGTCAACTCGTGTTTCTTGATCACGTTGTTGAAGTAGTCGTCGATATGGCAGCAGGCCACGATACCGTATTGCGTGCGGCCGTCCATCGTCTGGGCGTAGATGTACAGTTTTTCTTCGGGGTCCTGAACGAGCCAGCCGTTTTTCTTGAACATGGCGTAGTTCTCAACCACCTTGTCGTACACGGCCTGGCTGTGTTCGTCCGTGCCTTCCGGCAGGTCGATTTCAGCCTTGGTCACGCGCAGGAGCGACTGCGGATTGCCGGCCGCCTCTTTGCGGGCTTCGGCCGAATTCAGAACGTCATAGGGACGGGAGGCCAATTTCTCCACCACGTCCACCGGGGGACGGAACCCCTTGAAAGCTTTGATAATAGACATAGTATTAAGTGTTTTATTTTTCTTTTTTTCCCCCGGTGACCCGACTTTTTTCGGGTGACCCGGCGTGAACCGCCTCCTATCTTGGCGGCATCAACCGCAAAGATACGTAAAATTCCTCAGCCTAAAAAAACTTAGTACGGCAGGAACGAGAAGTCGCGTCCGTAGCCCAGCATCTGCGCCTTGAAGTCGTCGGGGTAGGAAATCACGACATCCGTCACTTGACCCTGCGCGTCGGTCTTCAGTTCCAAGTGCGGGTTGACGAAGCCGCCGTAGGGCGCCAGATCCAAGGCCGCGTAGCGGGCCAGCACCTCCCGGTGCAGTTCGGAATCGACGGCAATGCCGTAGGCTTCCACCAAGCGTTTGCCGGCTTCGTAGTCGCCCTCCGACTTGATGCGCTGTATTTCGGCCAGCAGTTCGCCGAACAGCGCGCGCAGTTTGGGGTAGTCGTTGATGCGTACGTAAGTCTTGCCGTTGCGCTTGAACATTTCCACCACCTTGTCGGCCGCGCCCTTTTCATACACCCAGTGCGCAATCAGGCTGCGGTTGCGCATATGGGCTTCCTCTATGTTCTTGCCGGGTTCGATGCGCACGAGCTGCGTCATGAGGCCGTTGCGGATATAGCTGTCGTATTCGGCCTTGGCCACCTCGTCGGTTTCCATCAGACCGAGTTCCAGCATCTTGGGGTCGGCGATGTAGTAAAGCGCGAACAGGTCGGCGCGCGCCTCCTCCAACGTGGATGAGAAGCCTTTGAGCGCGTCGGAGGCCGTGCCGGGCAGCAGCTGACCGGAGCCGTGGCCCAGGCATTCGTGCAGGTCGGTGTGCAGGTTGCTGCCGAGGGCGCCGTGGGCTTTGGCGCGCGCGATTTCGGTTTCGTCGCAGGCAAATTCGGCTATCATGCTCTTGCCCTCTTCGGCCGACTTGTTGTAGGCGTCGGTCAGGTTCTCGATGGTCACCGACTTGGAGCCGTGGTCGCGGCGGATCCAGTCGGCGTTGGGCAGGTTGATGCCGATGGGCGGGGTGGGGAAGCAGTCGCCGCCGAGCTGTACCACGTCGATGGCCTTGGCACTTACGCCCTTGACTTCCGCCTTGCGGAAACGCGGGTCAATCGGGGATTGGTCTTCGAACCATTGGGCATTGCGGCTGATGATGCCGGCGCGCTCGGTGGCGGCCGTGTTCTTGAATTGCGCCGTCGCCTCCCAGCTCGCCTTCAGACCGAGCGGGTCGCCGTAGGTCTCGATAAAGCCGTTGTTGTAGTCGGTCAGCGTGGAGTGGTCTTCCACCCACAGCACGTTGTATTCGTCCCAGGTCTTGAGGCTGCCGGTTTTGTAGTATTCGATGAGTTTGCGCAGATGCGCCCGCTGTTGCGGCGTTTCGGCCACGTCCGCGGCCTTGTCCAGCCAATAAATCACTTGCTCGATGGCTTCGGTATAAAGACCGCCTACTTTATACACGTTCTCTTTCAGCCGGCCGTCCCTTTTCTCCAGCCGCGAGTTCAAGCCGTAGGAAATCGGCTGCGGGTCTTTAGGATCGGCCATGGCGGCGTAAAACGCTTCGGCCTCCGGCGTGCTCACGTTCAGGTAGTAGTTGCAGGCCGAGCCTTCGATGAGGCCCGTGGCCGGGTCTTGGTTCACGCGTTTGGCGTAGAGCGTCGGGTCAAACAGAACCGGCGTCAGGAACGATTGCAGGGCCTCGACCGTGTTCAGCCCCTCGCGGTTGGCGTTCAAAACCGGCGTCAAATCGCTGTGCGCCAACAACTCGGCGAAGTAGGCTTCCGAAAAGCCCGGTTCGAATTTGTCGCCGCCGTAATGGTGGTGGATACCGTTCGAGAACCAAACCCGTTTGAGGTAGGTCGTAAACGCCTCGTAGTCCGCCGTGTTGCGGTTGCCGTCATAGGTGTTTTCGATGGCTTCCAACGTGTGGCGTATCAACAGGTTGTAGCGGAAGTTCTGGTCGTAGAGCATATCCCGGCCGCAGAGCGCGGCCTGGCTCAGGTAATACAGCAGTTCTTTCTGTTGCAGGTTCAGGCTGTCCCATTCGGTAACCCGGTAACGCATGACCTTAAGGTCGGCGAAACGGTCAATCGTGTAGCGGAAGTCGTCCGCGTTTTTGGGGCGGTAGCCCTTGCAGCCGATAAGGCTTACGGCTAAGAGTGCCATGAGCGATAAGTTTTTAAGACGCATGATGTCGTGGATGATTTTAGTCTTGCGAAGATACGCAAAAAAAGGATTTTTCTGAAAAAATCGTATATTTGTGGTCAGTAATAATACCTATCGTCATGGAAAAAACGAAGATTGACCTTTTCTTTGCTGGGCACGCCGAACGGTTCCCGGAAAACAAATTGTTGATTCTGAAAGAAAAGTTGGAAAGACAGCCGGAAGACCGTTTTTATACGTTGCAGACGGCCAAAACGCATAGCCCGCTCATCATGCTGATTATCTCGATGAGCGTTGGTTTATTCGGCGTGGACCGTTTCCTGCTGGGACAGGTCGGTTTGGGCATCCTCAAGCTCATCACGCTCGGCGGACTCGGCATCTGGTACATCATCGACTGGTTCGTCATCATGGAAGCGACGCGCACCGAGAATTTCGAGCGCATCATGGATCGCCTCTAATGGCCGCACCCGCCATACAACCGAAACTGGAGCCTTCGTGGCTCAAGGTATTGCAGGACGAGTTCGCGAAGCCTTATATGTACGCGTTGCGCGATTTTCTGCGGGCGGAAAAACAACAGTATGTGGTTTATCCGCCGGGGGGGCGCATTTTCCATGCATTCGAGGCCACGCCGTTCGAGGCCGTCAAGGTCGTGATACTGGGGCAAGATCCGTATCATGGGCCGGGGCAGGCCGAGGGGCTTTGCTTCTCGGTGCCGGAAACCCAGCCGCTGCCGCCGTCCCTGCAAAACATTTATAAGGAAATACAGGACGATACGGGCTGTCGGCCGTTGCCGAACGGCCATCTGGAACCGTGGGCGCGGCAGGGCGTGTTCCTGTTGAACACCACGCTGACGGTGCGCGAGCATCAGCCGCTCTCGCATAAGGACCACGGCTGGGAGACGTTTACGGATGCCGTCATCAAGGCCTTGTCCACAGGGCGCGAAGGCTTGGTGTTCCTGCTGTGGGGCAGTCCGGCGCAACGCAAGCGGCCGCTCATCGACGAAACGCGGCATACGGTGCTGACGGCGCCGCATCCGTCGCCCTTGTCGGCCTACCGTGGCTTTTTCGGTTGCAAGCATTTTTCGCAGACCAACCGGATTTTGGCGGAACGCGGCTTAACGCCCATCGTATGGGGAGTAGCATGAAAATAGGTATTATCAACGGTCCGAATCTGAATCTGCTCGGTTCGCGCGAACCCGAGATTTACGGCCGGGACGGCTTCGAGGCCATCCTTGCGGCCTTGCAGACGCGCTATCCGGCGCATACTTTCGTTTATTACCAGTCCAATATAGAAGGCGAACTCATCGACGCCGTGCAGGACATGGCCTTGCGCCAGGGCTGCGAAGGCATCTTGCTGAACGCGGGCGGCTATACGCATACGTCGGTGGCGCTGCACGACGCCATCAAGGCCGTCCGGGTGCCCGTGTTGGAAATCCATCTGTCGCAGGTGGCCGCGCGCGAAGAATTCCGCCATACCTCCCTCATCGGGGCGGCCTGCCGCGGCAGCATCGCGGGCTTCGGCAAAGACAGCTACCGGCTCGGTGTGGAAGCCTTGACGTCCTCCTTATAGAATCTATTTCGGCTCAAACGGTCGAACCGCCGGATGCGGCGGACGTAGTAATCCCAAACGATAGAACCTTTATACATGCCGTCCACGTAGGCGTGGCGCGGCAATAGGCCGTATTTTCCACGCTGTTCGCGGCGCATGCGGAAAAACGCGCGGTAGGCCTTGAAGACGGCGGCGCATTCCGGCCAGCCGCCCGAGGCGAGGAACGAGAGTGCGGCCACGCAGTCCAGCACGAGGCGCACGCAGAACACGCGGCGGAAGCGGCCCGGCGTCAGGTTTTTATATAAGAGACACAGGTTGTTGCGGAAGTTGAGGAACGTTTTGCGCGGCGAACCCTTGGGGAGCGTGCCGCCGCCCACATGATAGACCGTCGAGGCGGGGCAGTACAGTATTTTATAGCCGAAGTTTTTGAGCCGCCAGCAGAAGTCTATTTCCTCCATGTGGGCGAAGAACGCGTTGTCCAGGCCGCCGAACTTGCGGTAGAGGTCGGCGCGCACGAACAGCGCGGCCCCCGTGGCCCAAAAGATTTCGCAGGGCGTGTCGTATTGCCCTTGGTCGGCTTCCACGTCGCCGAACAGGCGGCCGCGGCAGAACGGGTAGCCCAGCCGGTCGATGAAGCCGCCCGCCGCGCCCGCGTATTCAAAATGGGTGGGGCGGTCAAAGGCCCGCAACTTGGGTTGGGCCGCGGCCGCCGTCGGGTCGGCCTCCAGCATTTCGATGACGGGTTCCACCCAATGCGGTCCCACCTCGATGTCGGAGTTGAGCAACACATAATAGTCGGCTTCCACCTGTTGCAACGCACGGTTATAGCCTTCGGCGAAGCCGTAGTTGGCGTCGTTTTCGATGAGCCGGATTTGCGGATAGTGTTGCCGCAGGAAGGCCACGGAGTCGTCGGTGGAGGCATTGTCGGCCACGATGACGGTGGCGGTTTCGGCCGGCGTGTGGCGCAAGAGCGACGGCAGGAAGCGTTCCAAAAAATGCCGTCCGTTCCAGTTCAGAATCACGACGGCCGTCGTGGGGGTGCGGGTCATTCTATTTCAATTTCAAAAAGTATAGCAAAAATACATCTTTTGTCCGACAATGCGTAGGAACCATTCATTTTGTTTATTATTACAAAAGTACCTATCTTTGCACTAGTAAGAGTTTTTGGACTTTTACGGATATACGGCCTAAATTCGTCTCGAAATCACCACCTCGAAAAAGAATAAAGGCTACTACTCTGCTTTTAGGCAAATCCTGCGCATAACGTAGGGTCAAGCCTATGCAGAGTATGGTTTGTGGTGAACCTCGAGACGGTAGGCAATGGCTCTACGTTTTTTTGTTAGCCCATTGCTAAGTTTATTTTTAGTTGAAATCATTAAAACAAGGAGGATGCCGAAAATCCAAAGAGTAGGCAATAATAAAAATTATCAAACAATGAAAAAAGTAATTGTATTGGTCGGCATTGCTGTCTGTGGACTGTTGCTGACGTCCTGCAAAAAGGAAAAAACTTGTGAATGTGTTATGTCGTATACTCCGCAGTATATGCCTGACGTTACGACGCAGACGACGATTACTGAAGGCAAGTGTTCGGACATGAATACGAAATCCACGACCCAAGGGGTTACGGCGACCTTGACTTGTAAGGAAATCTAAGCCGGATATTTTGAAGATAAGGGGCGGTTTTGTAAAAATAATCGCCCCTTGTTGTTTTGGTTAATTGGATTTGATTATGAAATGGAATTGGCGGTATGGCGTTGCCTGTGCATTGGGGATGATTTTTATCGTTTCGGCGATATTCAAATTGATTTCAATAGACGAATTTGAACTATATGTATTTGCATTTGGCCTTATGGGTTTTGACACGGCGACAATTGCGGCAAGATGCTTGATCGTTGGCGAAGCCTTGCTGGGGTTTTGTTTTATGGTGAATTACCGTCATCGATTGGTATGTTGGATTTGTGCTGTGGTTTTAGGGCTGTTTTCGGGTTTCTTGATATGGCGTCTCGCACTTGGCGATACGGCGAATTGTCATTGTTTCGGTGACGTATTGGATATGAGTCCAGGCGAGTCTTTGTTGAAAAATATATTGTTGGGAATCGGTTTGGGGGTGACCTGGCGCCCTTTTGGTACGGGGACTGGGATAAAGTTTTTGTATGTCTTATTGGTCGCATTGGTATTGTGTATTGGTGTGTTTGTCTATTCGCTGCCCGATGTTATGGTAAGACGTCATTATAAATCGGAAGGAATAGAGAAAGAATACTTTAAAAAGACAATTTCAGAAGAACTATATTGTGAGAAAGGTCGGAAAGTGTTTTGTCTTTATGGTACGTCTTGCCAATATTGCGGCCGTTGTGCCAAGAAAATAGAGGGTGTGGTGGCGCGGCACGCATTGGATGATAAGGATATTGTTTGTGTCTTTATGGAAACATCATCCGATATGGCGATGAGTGTAAATGATTTCTTTCGCGAGCATACAGCGGGTAGGGTTTATGCCTATCAAACTGTACCGGTTATTGATTTTCTGAATATGACGAAAGGGGTAATGCCGATAGTCGTATTGGTTGAAGATGGTGAAGTAGTGGGGGAATATAACTATATAACGCTAAAGGAAAGTACTCTGATAGACTTTTTGTTAGGGAAATCTATGGAACGTGCATGGTAGAGTTAAACTCTACTATTGTAATGCCGGAAAGATTGTGTAAATTTGTATTTCCCGCTCTGATTTCAGGGTGCCGTTTTGGTATCGGGTGAAGCAGTGGGTTTTATTGAAAACTTAATAGACGGAAAAGATATGCTCGTTGTAAAGAATATCAAAGGCCTGGTGCAGATTCTGCCCGACGATGTCCGCTATGTGGCGGGCGCGGATATGCAAAAATTGCAAGTGTTGGAAAACGCCTACCTCGCGATGGAGGGCGATAAGATAAAGGATTTCGGGCCGATGGCCGACTACGAGGCCAAGAAGGCGGCCTGGGGCGGCGTGGAGGAATTAGACGCGCACGGCCGCTTCGTGTTTCCGGCCTATTGCGACTCGCACACGCATATCGTCTATGCCGGCAGCCGCGAAATCGAATACAACGACAAGATCCGCGGCCTGTCGTATGAGGAAATCGCCAAGCGGGGCGGGGGCATCCTCAACTCCTGCGACCGTTTGCGCGCCGCCACCGAAGACGAACTGTTCGAAGCGGCCAAGGCGCGTTTCGAGGAGATGATGGCCTACGGCACGGGCGCGATGGAAATCAAGAGCGGCTACGGCCTCGATTTGGAAAGCGANCTNAAGATGCTGCGCGTCATCGCGCGGCTCAAGGCCCTCAATCTGGCGCAGGTACGCGCCAACTTCCTGCCGGCGCACGCCGTGCCGCGCGAATACATCGGCCGNCAGAGCGAATANGTGGATTTGATCGTGCGCGAGATGATTCCNGCCGTNGGCAAGGAAAAGTCGGCCGATTTTATCGACGTGTTCTGCGACCGCGGTTTCTTTACCGTGGAGGAGACCGACCGGATGCTGGANGCGGCGGCCGCCTACGGCCTGCANCCTAAAATCCACGCCAACGAGCTGGACTTTTCGGGCGGCATCCAGGTGGGCGTCAAGCACGGCGCGCTGTCGGTCGATCATNTGGAATACGTCGGCGAGGCCGAAATCGACTGTNTGAAAGCNTCGTGGAAGGGCGGNCGCGGCACGATGCCGACGGTATTGCCGGGCGCGGCCTTCTTCCTCGAAATGGAACTCTCGCCGGTGCGCAAGATGATGCAGGCCGGTCTGCCCGTGGCCNTNGCCTCCGACTTCAACCCGGGGTCCGCGCCTTCGGGCAATATGCAGTTCATCCAGTCGCTGGGNTGCATCCGTTATAAGATGTATCCGGAAGAAGTCGTNCACGCCACGACCATCAATACGGCNTACGCCATCGGGNTGAGCGGNGAGTTGGGCGGCATCGGCCGCGGCCGCCGCGCCAATGTGTTCGTCACCAAGCCGATNCCGAGCTACGAATATATGCCGTATTCGTTCGGCAACAACAAGGTAGAGACGTTGGTGCTGAACGGCAAGGTCGTCCGCTAAATNCGTTTCTCATGTTATTTGGGTAGGNCTTACCCGCATTATACCNACAAATAGGAATTGCCGGGGCTGGCGATTCATTCTACCTTTGCATCCGAAATTGGAGATAAAACCTATGCAAAGGCCATATCGCACGATAAGTTATAAGAAAGNAGGCGTCCTGATGTGGGCGGTCGGCTTGTNGCTGACCGTCCTGTCGGGGGCCGCCCGCGCGCAGATGGCTTTTGCGCCCGAGGCCGATCCGGTTGTGAAAACCCCGGTCAAGGN
Organism: bacterium; assembly: GCA_014802725.1. Lineage (GTDB taxonomy): Bacteria > Bacteroidota > Bacteroidia > Bacteroidales > P3 > CAMXAS01. Next base: position 20,018 of record JAAVBS010000003.1, on the reverse strand, counting down.
GGCGGGTTATACGATATCGGGNAGNGTGACGGATGCCGTCGATGGCAGCCCGATTCCCGGCGTTTATGTAACGGCGGGCAAATACGGCGCACAGACCGACGCGCAGGGCCGCTTCCTTATCAANGACGTGCCGGCGGGCCGTTANACCGTGCGCACGATGTATTACAGCGCTTATACGAGCGACCAGGCTGAAATAGACCTGAAGGCGGATGCCGCGGGGCTGTCGCTTAAGATAAAGGAACAGGCGTTGGCCTTGGGTGAAGTNGTGGTGACGGGNACGCGGACCGAACGGCATTTGGCCGACGTGCCGGTGCTGACNACCGTGATTCCGAGCCGCGAAATCGAGAAGTCGGCCGCGACCTCGGTGCTGTCGGCNTTGGAAGACGTGGTGCCGGGCATCGTGAGCTCGGATAACGCCATGGGCAACAACCTGCGTATCAANGGGCTCAACAGCCGTTACATCTTGTTTTTGGTGGACGGCGAACGCCTGGTATCCGAGGGCGCGGGCGGCAATGTCAATTTAGATCAAATCGACGTCAACCAAATCGAACGCATAGAGGTGGTGCAGGGCGCGGCTTCCGCGCTCTACGGCTCCAACGCGGTGGGNGCCATCATCAACATCATTACGAAAGCCCCCGTCCATAAAATAGAGGCGGGCGCGAAAGCCACCTGGGAAACGCCCAACGAACTGCGCGTGCAGGCCGATGTGGGCAGCCGCTTCAAGGACGTGACGCTNCGGGCCAACGCGTTCCGCAACGCTTCGGCGGGNTTCGACGTGGACGGCGGCACCTACGCCGCGCCCTATACCGACTACGGCGCCCANCTTAAGACGGAATACAAGCCCGGCGAACAATGGCGGCTGAATTTGGACGGCCGCTATTACCGGCACGAGGTGTTCAATCCGGAAAACAGCNTGAACACGACGCACGGTNTGGATCAGAAGATGTCGCTGGGGGNGGGTGCCGAATGGCGGCCGCTTNGCGGCAAGCATATCCTGCGGCTGAGCGCNAACTGGGACAAGTATTTCGACGANGACGTGCTGGAGCGCAAGCANAACGNAAAGAGCCGNCAGAACGTCAACGACTANCTGTCGGCGCGGCTGTTGCACACGTTCCATATCAATACGAAATGGGAACTCGTGAGCGGGCTCGAATACAACCATGAGTCCAANTACGCGATCAAGACGCTGGGCACGACNCCCACGCGCAAGTCGGTGGACGATTTCAACGCCTTTACGCAGGCCACTTACAAGGTCATCAAGGATTTGGAATTGGAAGCGGGGGCGCGCTATACGTACAACACACAGTTCGGTTCGGCCTTCACGCCCAAGTTCTCGTTGATGTACGAGGTGGTCGGGCTCAAGTTCCGGGCGGGTGTCGGCACCTCGTTCCGCGCGCCGAGCATCAAGGAACTCTATTACGATTTCGACCACCAGGGGATGTTTTGGGTTTACGGCAATCCAGACCTGAAAGCCGAACACGGGCTTTACGCCTCGTTTTCGGTCGAATATACCTACGGGCCGTTCAATGTGTCGGCTTCCACGTATTACAACCGCATCAATCAGAAAATCACGCAATACGAAGTGTTTGAAAACGGCCGCAACGACCGCTACTACCGCAATGTGAGCAGCGCGTCGCTGGAGGGCTTCGATTTCCAATTTACCTACGTGCTGTTGCGGCAGTTGGTGTTCAAGGGCAGTTACAGTTTCTGCGACGCCGTGGATAATTCGACGGGCTTGCAGTTGGAAGACAACGTGCGCCATAGCGGTACGGCCTCCATCACGTGGAACGGCAAAATCCTCAAAAGCCCGTTCTCGTTGCAGATGGCGGGACGCTTCCATTCGCCCAAACTGTATCAGGAAATGATTACCGATGCCGAAACGGGCGAACAGACCGTGACCTACGACCAATCCAAGCCCTACGCCATCTTTAAGGTCGTGCTCGTCAAGCCGTTCCGCATCAAGACCCATACCATCGAGGTCACGTTCAAATGCGACAACCTGTTCAATTTCAAGGACGCTTCGTTCGTGAATCCGGGCCGCACCTATTTGGTGGGCTTGCGCTACGCATTTAAATAATCAAGCCATATAAAAACCATAAGTGATATGAAACGACAACTGAAATTACTGGCCGCCCTGATGCTGACGGGCGTACTGAGCATGGCCACCTCTTGCGACAACAACAAAGACCCGGAGGCGGAAACGGCGGAAGTGGCCGTGGATGCGACCGAAACCGGCGTATGGCATTATTTCTCGTTCACGACGGGCGCGGAAGTGGGCACGGGCAAGGAGAGCGACGACAACGCCGCTTGGTTCGCGCGCAAGGACTGGGACATCGCGTTTAACAAATATTCGATCCGTACCAATAGCGGCGAAGCCACGACCGTGGGTGCGCAGGGCGGTGTATATACGTTTGCGGAAAGCGTGACGTTCGCCGACGCCAATCTGCCGGGCGGCGCGGCCTTTGTAGAAGACAAGGCCATCGAAACCGAAACCATGGGCGGCACGACCTTGACGGTCAAGTCGGAGGCCACGGTCATCCTGTTCAAGAAAAACGCCGACGGCGAGACGATTATGCCGCCCGTTTATCTGAAAGCGCCGGTTTATGCGTTCCGCACGGCCGACGGCTTGGGCATCTACAAGGTGGAGTTCACGCAGTACAAGGATGCGGAGGGCGTGAGCGGCAAGATTCTGTTCAACGTTCAGAAGATGAACTAAACGCTTTTCATCAGAGATGAAGCGCAAGGCGATATACTGCAGTGTGGGCGTATGCGTGATCGCGTTATTAGGGTTGTGCGGTCTGTATATGCGTTATGGGGCGAAGACGGAGGTGGCGACGCTGAATTTCCCGGATTTTACCGTGGAGAAGATGCGTCGCGCCAACGACAACGCTTTCGTGAAAATAGAACCGGTGGATTTGGAACAGGTGGAGAAAATCCGCCGTTACGACATGGTGTTGGTACGGGTGCATGGCAGCGGGCTGGGACAACGGCATTTGGACGCCATCCGCTCGGCCATCGCCAAGGGGGTGCCGGTATTTTCGACCGAAAGCACGAATGCGGAAATCAATTCGCTCGACAGTGCCCAACTGGCGTATGTCGCCGCTTTGATGGACAACGGCTCGGTAAGGAATTACCGCAGCCTGTTCAACTATATCCGTCGCGAAATTGACGGCAAACGCTGGTTCAACGGTGCCTACGAAGACGTGGTGCCGGTGCCGGCCGACTATTTCTTCCATTTGGGCGAAGACGAGTTCTTTGCCTCCTACGCCGACTATCAGGCGTTTTACGAGAACAAAGGGCTGTATAAACCGGACGCGCCGCGCGTGGTGTTGCTTTCGGGCAACATCAATATGCAGAACTCCAACGAGGAGCATATGGCGGCCCTGGTACGTTCGTTGGAGGAAAAAGGCCTGAACGTCTATCCGATATTTTCGTTCGGGGAAAAGAAATTGGATATGATTTCGGCCGTAAGGCCCGATATCATCATCAACCGGCCGCACGGACGGCTGCTCATGGGCGGGGCCCAACGCGGCACGGATTCGCTGTCGGCTTGGGGCGCGCCGATGCTGGCGCCGCTGACGGTCAGCGAACTGTATGAAGACTGGATGGCCAACCGCCAGGGATTGAGCGGTGGCAGCGGCAGCGCGATGAGCGTCGTGTTGCCGGAACTGGACGGGGCGGTGGCGCCCTATGCCGTGGCGGCGGAGTTCGAACGCAACGGCATGAAGATTTTTGACGCCATCCCCGGCCATACGGAAAAATTCTGCCGTTTGGTGCGGCATTACGCCGACCTGCGGCAAAAAAGCAATGCGGAAAAGAAAATCGCCATCTATTACTATAAGGGCGTGGGCAAAGGGGCCGTCAACGCTTCCGGACTGGAAGGCGTGCCCTCTTTGTTCAATACGTTGAAACTTTTAAAGGAAAACGGTTATGACGTCAGCGGGCTGCCGGCCGATGCCGCCGGACTGGAACGGCGGATTGCCGAGAGCGGTGTCGTGCTGGGGCCGTATGCCGAGGGCGCGTATGACCGTTTCTTAAAGACGGGCCATCCGGCTGAGGTGAGCGAAGCGGATTTCGCACAGTGGATGCAGGCGGAATGTCCGGCGGCTTTGGCCGATTCGTTGCGGGCGCGCTACGGCGCGTTTCCCGGCGACTATATGGGCGTGGAACGGGCGGACGGCGGCAAGGCCGTGGCCGTGGCGCGCCTGCAATTCGGCAACGTCGTGATTCTGCCGCAGCCCATGGCGTCGGCGGGCACGGACGTGGATAAGATCGTACACGGCGGCGGTTCGGTGCCGGCCTATCCGTATGTGGCCTCCTACCTTTGGACACGCAAGGCGTTCGGGGCCGACGCCATCCTGCATTTCGGCACGCACGGAAGCCTGGAGTTCATTCCTGGCAAACAGTTGGCGCTGTCGGATGCCGACTGGACGGATGCCTTGATCGGCGACGTGCCGCACTTCTATATCTATACGATCGGCAATATCGGCGAGGGGATTATCGCCAAGCGGCGCAGCTACGCCACGTTGCTGTCGCACCTGACGGCGCCGTTCATGCCGAGCGGCCTCAATCCGGAACTGCACCGGCTGCGCGATGAGGTGCACCGGCTGGAGAACGTGCCGGAGGGCGACTTGCGCCGGCACTATAAGGAAAGCATCACGGCCTTGGCCGCGCATAGCGGCGTGCTGTCGGCCCTGTCCATCGATACGGGGCGTGTGCTGACGGACGATGAGGTGGAACGCGTGCACCATTATGTAGAGGAAATCGAGAACGCCAAGGTAGGGGACGGATTATATATATTAGGCCGGCCCTACACGGCGGAACAAGTCGATAATACGGCGCGCCTGATGGCCATAGACGCCGTATGTTACGGGCTCGCGGCCGTGGATGCGGCGCACGGGCGCATTACGGAAGAACAGGCCGGCGAGGCCGTGTTCGTGAACCACCGTTACGGGGAGGCCGGCGCGCGGCTGCTCAAACGGCTGTTTGCGGGCGAAAGCCCGGAGGCGGTGTTGCGTGGCGTATTGTCGGAAGAAGACCGGACGCTGTTGGCGGAAGCGGAACGGCGTTTGGCGGAGATGGCCGCGCGTCGGCATAGGATGGCCGACAGTGCCATGCCGGGCAGGATGCAGCGTATGGCGCAGGCCCAGTCGATGAACGGGGAGGCGGCCGGCGGCGGGGCGCAAGCCCGCCGCGCGCCGCAACCCGACGGCAAGGCCATTCAGGCGCAGCGCAAGACGGAGGCGGCTGCGGGCCTGCAGTCGGCCTTACGTATGGCCGCCCGTCTTAAGAACGACTTACAGCAGAGTACGCGTGCGGAACAACAGGCGCTCTTGGCGGCGCTATCCGGCCGCTATGTAGCGGCCGGCTCGGCCGGCGACCCCGTGCTCAACCCGGCGGCCGTGCCCACGGGCAAGAACTTCTACTCCGTCAACCCAGAGACCACGCCCACGGCGCAGGCCTGGCAGGTGGGCAAACGTCTGGCCGACGAATTGTTGGCCGCCGAAAAGGAACGGCTGGGCCGCTATCCCGAAAAGGTCAGCTTTACGCTTTGGGCCACCGATTTCGTCTCGACCGAAGGGGCGATGGTGGCGCAGATCTTCCACCTGTTGGGGGTAGAACCCTTGCGCGACGGCTTCGGCAACATCCGTTCGCTGCGTTTGGTACCGGCCGATGAGTTGGGCCGTCCGCGCGTGGACGTCGTGGTGCAGACGTCGGGTCAGCTCCGCGACATCGCGGCCTCCCGTCTGGCCTTGATTCATAAAGCCATCGCGATGGCCGCCGAGGCCGAGGACGGCGGCGACAACTTTGTCAAGCGCGGCCGTCAGCAGGCCGAACGCTACCTGTTGGAAAAGGGCTATTCGCCCGCCGAGGCGCGCCAATACGCGGGCGAGCGGATTTTCGGCGGCGTGAACGGCAACTACGGCACCTCCATCATGGGTATGGTGGAAAAGGGCGACAGCTGGGATTCGGTCAGTGAAATAGCCGAACGCTATATCGCCAACATGAGCGGCCTCTATTCGGCCGACGGCGGCGAGGGCTGGGGCGAGACGCGCGAAAACGTGTTCGAAGCCGCGCTCCTCAACACAGAAACGGTTGTACAGCCGCGCGCGAGCAATACCTGGGGGCCGTTGAGCCTCGACCACGTCTATGAATTTATGGGCGGGCTGTCGGCGGCCGTGACGCAGGTAACGGGGCGCGAACCCTCGGCCTATTTCAGCGACTTCCGCAACCGCGACCGCGCCAAGGTGCAGGAACTCAAAGAAGCCATCGGCGTGGAGAGCGGCTCCACGGTGCTGAATCCGAAATACATCGCGCATATGTTGCAGGGCGAGGCCAGCGCGCTTTCGACCTTTGCCGAAACGGTGCGCAACACCTACGGTTGGAACGCGATGCGGGCTTCTGCCATCGACAACCGGCTGTGGGACGAATACTACGACATCTATGTGGAAGACCGCTACGGCTTGGGCGTGGAACGGACATTCAGCGACAAGAACCCCTATGCGTTGCAGGAGGTGACGGCCGTGATGATGGAAAGCGCGCGCAAGGGGCTTTGGCAGGCCGACGAAAGTCAGCTGAAGCGCGTGGCGGAACTGCACGGCAAGTTGGTGACCGAACACGAGGCGGCTTGCAGCGGCTTTGTGTGCGACAACGCGGCCTTGAAGCAGTTTATCGCCTCCAAGTTGGACGCGCCCGAACGCTATCAAGCCAAGATAGACGAGGCCTTGCGGCCGGCCATCGACAACTTCGACAAAGACGGCGCACAGGTGCTGGAAAAAGAGGAAGCCGCGACGCCGGAGCGCAAGACGGCCCGTCTGGACGTGCGGCAACGTTCGACCTGGCAAAGCCTGGCGGTGGCCGTTTTCGTCATCGTATCGGTGTTGGGCGTGTGGATTTGGCGCCGCCGTTCGGCCACGCGTAAGAAATAGGGAAGAGATGGAAACGTTGACGCAAATCATCTTTGTATTAGCCATAGTACAGTATAGTCTGCAAGCCGCCCTGTCGGGCCGGCTCCTCAAACGGTCGGTTTATGCCTTAGCGGCGGCTCTGTGGGCTATGGGGATTTATCCGTGGGTGATCCGTATGCCGATGACGTATCTGGACGCGCACCTGGCCATGCCGCAGTGGGTGGGTGATGCGGCGCTGATCGTTACGGTGGAGGCCATTGCCGCCATCCTGCTCCAGTTGGGGGCCTCGGGCGATAAGCCGACCAAAGCGCGGCGCGTTTGCCGTTTTTTCAATGCATTGCCGGGGCCGGTGTTTTTCTGTGCCGTCGGCTATTTCGAATCGCGCTATTTCGGCTTGCGGGCCGGCGGGCACAGTTTTCTGTTGACCGCCGTTGAATTCGCCTTGCTGACGGGCGTTGGCGTCTTGGGCTTGGGCAGTCTGCTGCAAGTGGCCGTGCGCGAAAACGTCTATAAGCGGGAGTTGCGCATCCTGCTCTATATGTTTATCCTCGGGGCGGGTCTCCTGGCCTATGCCGCCCTGTTCCCGATGCCGGTCTCCGCGCCGCGCGCACCCATGGCCTGGGATGCGTTGGCGGCCCTGTTGGCCGGTGCGGGGCTTCTGTTCGCGTGCGGCCGCTATGCCGCCGTGTTCGCGCCCCTGAAACGTTTATTCGTCAAACATTAGCCTTATCGATATGAATCAGATTACCGCCTTACTGTATTGGATTTCGACCGGATTGTTGGTGCCGGTCATCGTGTTCCTGCTGTATTTCTTCGTGAACGCGCTGTGGATGATCGGCCGGTTTTACGGCCAATACATCGAACACCGCCGTCTGACCCGCGCCTTGGATCAGACCTTGGATGAAATGCCGCTGCCCGACTGGTTGAACCACGTNTTGGCGCAGCCCGACGTGGCCCGCTCGGTAGAGGGACGTTACCTCGGCCTGTTGCGCTCCGCGGCCGGCGATGCCGCGCTGTTGGAGAAACGCTTGGGCGACTATGAGGTGGAGGCCGACAAACTGTTGGGCAAGTCCAAACTGCTGGTCAAAATAGGCCCGATTTTGGGACTGATGGGCACGTTGATCCCGATGGGGCCGGCCTTGCTGGGCCTGGCGACGGGCGACGTGGCTTCGATGGCCTCCAATATGCAGGTGGCCTTCGCCACCACCGTGGTCGGCCTCATTATCGGCGCCGTCGGCTTTATCACGTTGCAGGCGCGTCAACGCTGGGTGGCCGGCGAAATGAACCTGTTGACCTATGTGGCCGAAAAGCTGAAAGGAGGCCTGGCATGAGCCGTAAGAGACGCCTGTTGCAAGCCGACGGCGCCGACGACGACCCGCTGTCGGTGCTGACCAACCTGTTCGACGTGGCCATGGTGTTCGCCGTGGCGTTGATGGTGGCCTTGGTGACGCGCTTCAATATGACCGAAATCTTCTCGCAGGAGGACTTCACGATGGTCAAGAATCCGGGCACGGAACAGATGGAAATCATCACGAAGAAGGGCGAGAAAATAGAAAAATACAAGGCTTCGGACGAACGCACGCAAGACAAGTCGTCGCGCGGCCGGAGAGTGGGCGTTGCCTACGAGTTGGAGAGCGGCGAGATTATCTACGTGCCCGAATAGTCGGTTCGCCCGTCGGGTCACCCGAAAAAAACTTATATTTGCATGGTAAAATGACGGCTTATGTATAACGTCGGACTGTATAAGAAAGAAGACGAGATGGGGGCGTTGATTTGCGAGAATTATGCCATGCTGCTGATTCTAAGCATCTTCGATATTCCTATCGGCTTCGGCGAAAAGACGGTGGAGGCGGTTTGCCGCGAACGGGGCGTGGATACCGACACGTTTTTGGCCATCGTCAACCTGTTTGTGAATGAAGAACTGCCGTCGGAGGCGGTCAAAGGGGCTATTTCGATTCCCGCGCTGACCGATTTCCTGCGGCATTCGCACGTCTATTTCCTCGAATACCGTTTGCCGGCCATCCGCCGCAAGTTGGTCGAAATCATGGAGGGCGAGCTGTTGGCCGAACCCGAAGCCGGACGGCCCAAGGGCGACGACGGCCAAGACCGCCGGCATATCGCGCGGCTGATGATGCGCTTTTACGACGAATACGTGGATGAGGTGCGCAAGCACATGAACTACGAGGACGAAATCGTGTTTCCGTATGTGGAAACGCTGTTGAAGGCGAAGGGCCGTCCCGTGGGCTACGAAATCGCCATCTTCTCGAAGCACCACGACCATGTGGAAAACAAACTGACGGAGTTCAAGAATCTCATCATCAAATATTATCCGGCGCAAAGCAGCGTCAAAATCAACAGCCTGCTTTACGACATCTTCAACTGCGCTTCCGACCTGCGCCTGCACAACGCCGTGGAAAACGAACTGTATGTGCCGGCCATCCGCATCCAGGAAAGCTTGAGAACCTCCAAAGCCAAAGCCTGAGCCTATGAATACGCGATTACAAGCGGTGGTAGCCGAATCGTCGGTCATTGTCCGGAGCGGGCTTATGGCGGTGTTGAAGCGGATGAGCGACCTGCGCATGGAGGTTTCCGAAATTACGGACATGGCCCTGTTGCCGGTGCAACTCAAACGGCAGAAGCCGGATTTGCTGATTATCAACCCCAACTGGCTGGGCCTGCAACGGCCCGACAGCCTGTTGCAGGAGGCGGGCTGCCCGTCTTGCCGGACCGTGGCCTTGCAGACGGTGTTGGGCGATAGGCAGGTGCTGCAGCATTACGATACGGCCGTCTCGATTTACGACAGCGCCGAAACCATCAAGGANAAACTGGAAGCGGTGNTGCGGACGGAAGAAAAGACGGAGGCGGCGCAGATGCTGAGTCCGCGCGAGAAAGACATCATTATCGGCGTGGTCAAGGGTTGGACGAACAAGCAAATTGCCGACAAACTGAATATCTCCACGCATACGGTCATGACGCACCGCAAGAACATTGCCGGCAAGTTGCAGATTCACAGTCCGGCGGGTCTGACCATCTATGCCATCGTGCACAAACTCGTNGAAATAGGCGAGGTGCAGCCTTAACCTTAAGGGGCGGCGGCCGCGTCAGGCCTTGGCGTCCAAGCCGTGTTGCTTGAGCAAATCTAAGAAGGGCGCGTGCAGCGGCCCGTTCGTCGCCACAATCTCCTTATCGAACAAGTAGCGGCCGCCGCCCGAAAAGTCGGTGACGGTGCCGCCGGCCTGCTGTACGAGGAACAGCCCGGCCGCCACATCCCAGGGACGCAGCCCGTATTCGTAAAACAGTTCGCAACGGCCGCAGGCCACATAGGCCANGTCNAGGGCCGCGGAGCCNAAGCGCCGGATGCCGGCCGTGTGCAGCATCGTATATTCCAGCAGTTTCATATAGGCGGGCAGACGGCTGTAGTCGTAGTAGGGGAANCCCGTGGCCAACAGCGCGTTGTCGAACGAAGCCATCGGGCTGACGCGGGCCTCGCGGCCGTTGCAGCGCGTGGGTTCGCCCGTGCAGGCGTAAAACAGCTCGCGCATGGGCACATGATAGATNACGCCCAANACGATGCCGCCCTCCGCCAGGGGTGCCGACGGNNNGGCCACCGAGGCTTGCTTGTCCAGGAGCGCGATGCTGATGGCATAGACCGGCACGCCGTGGATAAAGTTGGTGGTGCCGTCCAGCGGGTCGATAATCCACGTAAAGCGGTCGCCCTCCTTGCGCGTGCCTTCCTCGGCCAAAAAGCCGGCTTCGGGCAGGATGCGCGAAAGGCCCTCCGTGAGCCGTTGTTCGGACGTCTTGTCCACATAGCTTACATAATCGTGCGGCCCTTTGAATTCCACTTTGGCCGTATCGAACCGGCGGGCCTGTTCGTCGATGAAAGCGCCCACTTCGCGGCACAGGTCGCAGACCTGTTCGGTCATCCGTTTTAAGTCCATCGTCATTGCTTTTTTCCGAAGCGGGGACCTCCCCGTTCGCGGCCGCGAAGTTACGGAAAATAAAGCGAAAAGTAGTACCTTTGCATCCATCATTTAAAGCCCGTTATCATGATAAGCGAACAAAGAGCCAACGTATTGCACGGCATCCTGCTGATTGCGCTGTTCTCGTGCGCCGCCTTTTACATCGCGGAATTCGAATTCGTCAAACGGCTGTCGTTCAGCCCGCTCATCGTCGGCATCATCCTCGGTATGCTGTACGCCAACAGCCTGCGCAACCATCTGCCCGCCACCTGGGTGCCCGGCATCCAGTTCTGCACCAAACAGATTCTGCGCGCCGGCATCATCCTGTACGGCTTCCGGCTCACGTTCCAGAGCGTCGTGGCCATCGGCGGCCCGGCCATCCTGATAGACTGCATCGTCGTTACCGTCACGATATTTTTGGGGCTGCTCGTGGGCAAGCTGTTGAAGATGGACCGCGATTTGTCGCTGTTGACTTCGACCGGCAGCGCGATTTGCGGCGCGGCGGCCGTGTTGGGCGCCGAACCCGTGGTCAAGGGCGAGCCGCACAAGACGGCCGTGGCCGTTTCCACCGTCGTCATCTTCGGCACGCTGTCGATGTTCATCTATCCCGTCTTGTACCGCGTGGGCCTGTTCGACCTCACGCCCGAACAGATGGGGCTCTACACCGGGGCCACGCTGCACGAGGTGGCGCACGTGGTGGGGGCGGGCAACGCGATGGGGGCTGAAATCGCCGACCCGGCCATCATCGTCAAGATGATCCGCGTCATGCTGCTGGCGCCGGTCTTGGTCATCATGGGCTTCGCGCTGGCGCGGGGCGTCAAGGCGGTACCGGCCACGGCCACGCCCGTCGGGTCACCCGAAAAAACCAAAATCACGATTCCTTGGTTCGCGTTCGGATTCCTGCTCGTGATTGGCATCAACTCCCTGCTGCCCCAAAACCTCGTTTGGCTTGACACGCTCGTCAACGGCATCAACCAGCTCGACACGTTCATGCTCACGATGGCCATGACGGCCTTAGGGGCGGAAACCAGCTTCGACAAGTTCAAGAAAGCCGGCTTTAAACCCTTCCTGTTGGCCTTTATCCTGTATATCTGGCTGATGGGCGGCGGCTACCTGCTGGCCAAATATTTGGCGTAGCGGGCGAAACCATTTGGCTATGTGCTCAATTTTTACTACCTTTATGGTATGGAAAGCGACGGGCGACATAGCGGTATGCAGGATGGGGTGGCGCGGTTTTTGGACTATCTGAAAGCGGAAAAGCGCTATTCGCCATTGACCGTGGAGGCCTATCGCCGCGATTTGGCCGAGTTCTCGGCCTATGTTCAAGAGACTTTCGGGGATGAATCCTGGGCGGAGGCCGACCGGCTGCGCCTGCGCTCGTATGTGGCGTGGTTGGCGGAACGCAGGATGGCGCCTTACAGCATCCGGCGCAAGGTGTCGGCGTTGCGGTCGTTCTTCCGTCACGAGATGAAGGCGGGGCGGCTGAAGTCCAATCCGGCCCTGCGGCTGCCGTTGCCCAAGGCGGGCAAACGGCTCGTCTTTTTCGTGGAGGAGGGCGGCATGGCGCAACTCACGCGGGAGGAAGCCGTCGGCGCGTCGGGGCAGCCCTTGGCGCCGGCCAGCCCGTCGGGTCACCCGGAAACCGCAATCAAAGCCAACGTCACGGGGCGGAAACCCAAGCGGAAAAGCCCGTTCGAGACCTATCGCGACTATCTGATTTTAGAGTTGTTTTACGGCACGGGGATGCGGTCGGCCGAACTGCTGTCGTTGCAAGACCGCAAGGTGGATGCGCGGCAGGCCGTGCTGACGGTGTTGGGCAAACGCAACAAGGAGCGGCAGATACCGCTGCACGCCTCGCTCTGTGAGGCCATAGCCGTTTACCGGCGGCTGCGCACCGAAGAAGTGGGCGCCTTGGCGGGCGAAACGTTTTTTATGACGCTGTCGGGGCAACCGCTGTCGCGCTCGTATGTCTATCGCCTCGTGCACACGTGCCTGCGCAAATATACGACCATCGAGAAATGCAGCCCGCACGTGCTGCGGCACACGTTCGCGACGCATCTGCTCAACGAGGGCGCCGACCTGAACGCCGTGCAGATGCTGTTGGGGCACAGCAGCCTGGCTTCGACGCAGATTTACACGCACAACACAATCGAGAAACTGAAGAAGGCCTATGCGGAAGCGCATCCGAAGGCCTGAAAACGGATATATAAACCCTTAAAAGAAAGGACAGTTATGGAAATCATGGTGAATGCGGTCAAATTCAAAGCCGATGAGAAATTGGTGGAATTTATCGAAAAGAAGATGAAGAAGGTGGCGACGTTGTTGCCGCAGGCGATGAAGGCGGAAGTGACGCTGAAGGTGGACAAAGACCAGTCCGAGAAGAACAAGATAGGCGAAGTGCGCGTGCTGGCGAGCGGCGAGGAGCTGTTTGCCTCCAAGCAGTGCGACACGTTCGAAGAAGCCGTGGATCTGTGCTTGGACGCGCTCAAGAAGCAAATCGAGAAACTGAAGGAACGCTACAACAAGTAATGGAAGACAGCATTTGTGCCACCGCGACGCCGTCGGGCAGCGGTGGCATCAGTGTAGTCCGGGTCAGCGGCCCGCAGGCCGTAAAGATTGCGGACAAGGTGGTGCGTTGCCGTCGCGGCGGCGTGGCCGACATGGCGTCGCACAGCGTCAGGTTCGCGGCCTTTGTGGCGGCGGGCGGCGCGGCGGAAGAGGTGCTGGACGAAGGCGTGGTGACGCTGTTCCGCGCGCCCCGTTCCTATACGGGCGAAGACGTCGTGGAGCTGGCCTGTCATGCGTCGCCCTATATCGTGCGGCGGCTGCTGTCGGCGCTGACCGACGCGGGCGCGCGCATGGCCGAGCCGGGCGAGTTCACGAAGCGCGCCTTCCTGAACGGCAAGATGGATTTGAGCCAGGCCGAGGCCGTGGCCGACCTCATAGCCTCCGAAAACAAGGCCTCCCACGATTTGGCGTGGCGGCAGCTGCGGGGCGGCGTCTCCGACGAGATGGCGGCCCTGCGCGCGCGGCTCGTCGAGTTCGCGGCCCTGGTGGAGTTGGAGTTGGATTTCAGCGAAGAGGACGTGGAGTTTGCCGATAGGCAGGCACTGCGGACGCTGCTGGACGAGGCGGGGGCGCGCGTGGCGGCCCTGCGGCGGACGTTCGCCACGGGTCTGGCGCTGAAAGAGGGCGTGCCGGTGGTGCTCATCGGGCGGCCCAACGCCGGCAAATCGACGCTGCTGAACGCGCTGCTGCGCGAGGAACGGGCGTTGGTGAGCGACATCCCCGGCACCACGCGCGACACGATAGAGGAAGTGTGGGAGTGCGCGGGCGTGCGCTACCGTTTCATCGACACGGCGGGGTTGCGCGAGGGGCGGGACGAGGTGGAACGCATGGGCATCAGGCGCACGGTGGAGAAGATGCGCACGGCGCGGGCGTGGCTCTACCTGTTCGATGCGGCGGCGATGACNNTGGACGAGGCGCGGGCGGAAGCGGCCGCGTGGCAGCGGCGGNTGGANGCCGGGGCTTCGGCGGCGGACGGTTCGGNNNNGGGCGGNTTGGCTNAGGCGGCTGTGATGCCGACCCCGCGTATTTTATTTGTAGCCAACAAGGTAGATGCGGCGGGACGGGCGGCCGGCCGCGATGCGGACACCGTCTATCTGTCGGCGCGGGAGCGGCAGGGGATTGACCTGTTGGAAGACGCCCTGCGGGAGCTGTTGCCGCCCATGCCCGACGGCGATACCGTCATATTGACTAACGCCCGCCACTACGAGGTGCTGGGCCGCCTGGCCGACACCCTCGACCGCGTCTTGGCCGGCCTGAACGCCAACCTGAGCGGCGACCTGTTGGCGCAAGACATCCGCGAAGCCCTCCGCCACATCGGCGAAATCACCGGCGAGGTCTATCCCGACGAACTGTTGGGGGCGATATTCGGACGGTTTTGTATTGGGAAGTAGAGAGGGGTAAGCAACCTATCATATAATAAATATTTTTGCTGTTTTTGCGCTATTAAATGAAAGGTTGGTGCATCCAGGCTAAAACTTGCCGATATCGGCAAGTTTTAGCCATTTTATCGCCTTTTTTGAACGGCAATCTTGCCGATAGGCAACAATGATGTTTTGTGAAAAAAATCTGCTCCGTATCCTTGCTTAATTAACAAAAGTTTATTATCTTTGTGCCGTTAAGTAGTAAACAATGGCTGAATCCAAACGCGAACTTATCCGGATACGGGAAATCGAGGGGGCGCAGGTCTTCGATGCGTTGAACTGCGCGGCCATAGCCAAGCGGTTCTTCCGTCGGTCGAGAGCGTGGTTTATACAGCGCCTCAACAACAATGCGGTGAACGGGAAGCCAGCCTCATTTTCGCCGGCGGAGTTGCTGAAGCTTCGGGTTTCCCTTAAAGTCCTCGCGTCCGAGATAACGCATTTTACGTCTAACATACCTAATATACCTACCGATATGTCAATCAAAGTTTACATCGTAGAAGACGCTACGGCAATCGATTTGATTCAAAACAAAGACCTTGACGGCTTCAAGGCCTATCTTGCCGAGGATGATACGCTCTATTTCGGAGAACCGGAATGCTTCGACACGGAGGCGGAAGCGTTGGCTTTTTGTGCCGGCATAGGCTATGGGGTTGATGAACGCGCCCCGGTGGAGCGCTATCCGTTGCGTTCGTGTGAACCCGATGATGTGCCGTTCATTGAGGCGATTGAGGGGTGCTAATGAGAGTTTCCGAATCGGGGATAATGAGAGTTGGGGTGTTATTTTGTTAAGAAATGGGGGATGGACCTATTCGGAAAAATCAGAAATCAATTTAGCGCATAAATCGGATAATGACTTGATGCAACCCAGGTTCGTGTATTCAAAATTATAAGTCAAACTATTCCATTGCATGAAGCCAAGTAAGTGTTCACGCTCTTTGTCATGGACAATGGTTTGTATGTGTGACATATGGGGCTCATTGGATAGAGTTTGTACTAATCGTTCGCTACTGCCATTATCGATATTTACTAATAAACCATATTTTGCTCCTGAGACAAGACAATAGCCAACGAGTTGTGACCATTCTTTTAATCCTGCGCTTTTGACTAACTTAATTTCGAGGATTAATAGTTCAAATTTATTTCCATCGGTAATTAAAGCAAATATATCAAGACTTAAGGGAGGAATATGCTGCGCAAAATGTAAGGCGCAAGAACATTCATTAGGATGTTCATTGATGATTTGAAACAAGTTGCTTTTTAATTCTCCAATCCCCCAATATACATGTAACTTGCGATAATTGCTTGCGGAAAAATTACTTTTTAATTGTATTTCTATGAATTCCTGGATCTCTTTATAGTAAGAAAGTTCATTTTTCATTTCTTAAGTCTTTTTCTGTTATAGGTCTGACACATAGTTTGTATTCGTTGTCAGGTGCAATGGTTATTAAAGATTTATAAACGCGCGGATTGTTAGCACCGATTAAGGCGCCTCGTTCATTGCCTATTACCACTAAAGGGGTCAATAAATCTGGGATGCGAATTTCAACAGATAAATCAGGCTTAACGGCTAAATGTTTTTCTATGAGTTCTTTGTAGCCTCCTTTGACGCGTTTCCCATTTAGCTCTTTTTCATCGGCAATGATGAAGGCCATAGCTTGTATGATTTCTGATATGGGATAACCGGTATCCGTATCATTTCCAAATGCTAATGTGGTCTGACATGATTTATAGGTGTCATACAATGGTTTGATGTGATACTTGCCGATATTGTATGTCCTATCGGAAAGGAGTTTGTCATTGGAAATTATATGCTCGATGGCGGGCGCACTGTCTTTGCATAGTATTGGAAAGGGCGTGATTAAAGTTTCTGCATGAGCGCATAAATCTTTAATGGCATTATAGGGTGCGTGCTCGCAGCCTATAACCGCACAGACGTGACGATTATGCAGAAAGTGGCCTCCTCGAATGCATGCTGGTAGTCTATTGTCGTATTCTGCAGGATGAACACTGGATTTAGTTGCGTTAATTTCTCGTTCGGGGCAGGGGGTAGTCGTATGAACTTGCTGTTGTAATTTGCGATTTTCTTTTAAGGACTTTGCTTTGGTTTTAAACGCCACTGCGCCAAATTTATCATATTGGTCAATCTGTACACGCAATTTAAAGCCCTTGTTCCATTGATTGTAATATGGATTGTTCGTACAGTGAAAATTAGGATGATTCCATAGTACTTGATCCGGTAAACAATTTATGCTATATAAAAGGCGGCAAAGATCACACACAAACGAGAAATTAAACCCTTTCAGTTCAAACGATAATATTTGTACTTCGTTGGTAAAGCGTCTGTGGTTTGGGTTAGTGCTGCCAATAGTATCTGCAAGTCCGGCAATGAAACGCCTTTTCAGGTTGTCATCGACTAATGATTTCGTGATCTCGCTGATAGAAACGTTTTCTCGTAAATCACCTTCGCATTGAATATTATAGGATTGTAAATCCGAGATCAATTCAGACAAATCTCCTTCGCATATGACAGACCAAATGCCGCTTGGTGGTGTTTCATAACTGATGTTTAGGTTATAAATATTTCTAAACAAAGGACTCAGAAACCCCATTATATCTCTTGATATTTCTGACGCCCGTTGTGGATTTGCCGTATATGACCCCCATTGCTTGTAGGGTAGTCTAATTCTTAAATAGTCTTCGGCGTTCCCGAAAACGCCACCACCAATTATTAAGCCAAAAAGGTATGCTTTATCTGTGTTCATGATTGTCTTTTTTAAAAACCTGCTGCATAATAGCCGTGGCTACATTTTGAGCCAAAGATACGGGAACGGCATTGCCTATGACTTTATACATCGCAATGATGTTCTTTTGCGAATCATCGATAAAAGTGAAGTCGTCAGGAAACGATTGAATACGTGCGACTTCACGAATCGTATAACGCCGATTTTCGATGGGATGAATTATGCCGCAATTTTCAGGTTGAGCGGAGGCTGTAATGGTGCCGTTTATTTCATCGCGAGAGAATCGTCTATAAAAATTGGGGGAACGATATTTTTTCATGTCGTTCCTTATGCGTTGAAATCGGGGAGCCAGTTTTTCGTATGGAATATCTTTCCATGAGCCCCCTTCTGGAATGTAAGTTATCATTTCAAGCGCTTGGGGAGATAAAGTCCAGTCTACTTGATTTTTTACGTTTTTAGGTATGTTTAAAACGTGCCGAAGGGCTAAATTGTCTTTTTTTTGTTTGGGAGGGAATACGAACTTTACTCCCAAATCTTTTCTAACCCCCACAAAAAAAACTCGTTGCCTGTTTTGTGGTACGCCGTAATCAGATGCGTTCAATAATTTATAAACAACGTTATAGCCAATGTTGTTCATCTTTGATAAATCTTCAATGATAACTTCGGCCAAGTTGCGTCCATCAATATATTTGGTGGATAGTAATCCGCGAACATTTTCAAAAACAATGACTTTCGGCATTTTGTCCTTGATGATACGCAAACATTCCTTATAAAGCATGCCCCTTGAATCAAAAACGCCTTTTCTGCTGCCTGCGCTGGAGAATGGTTGGCAAGGGAATCCTGCTGTTAAAATATCGCCTTCGGGTATTTCGTCTTCTGTTACGGTTAAAATGTCTCTTCCATCTATTGGCCCCAAATTGAGAGAATATACAGCTTGAGCATCTGCATCAAAATCATTGGCCCAAACTCTTTTGAAGCCGGCCTTTTCAAAGCCTAAATCCAGACCGCCGCATCCAGAGAATAAAGAAATTAGTCGTGGCGGATTATTTGATATAGGTGTCTTGCTCATCGTTCAGGTCTTATTAGGTGTAAAACTTAGGTGCTTTTTCGTCCAGGCAAATGTGTTTCTATAGTTTTGGGAATGGAAGCACAGTTGCAGTTTGCAAAAATACTAAATTTGGTCGGTTGGTACATAGTCTTTCGCATCTAAGATTCTACTTTTTTCTAATATGTTAAATATCTAATATTTAGTAGTTTATATTTCTTTCTAACAGCTGGGCGAGGATGAAACCTAAGAATTTCTTAAGCCTCTTCTCGGTTGTCTGATAGCGGTATAGCATCGGCCTGATTTCCCAAGATGTCCACCTCTTCCTGCTCGATGATAGTGAGTGCCATATTGCCACTTTGGGCGGTGTGGCTACTGATAAGCGAAAGACGATAGGCCTTCGGGGAAAATGTAGAGCGTGGCTCTGCTGCAATCGGCATGGGATTAGACGACTGAATATAGGGGACGGGCGATGTTTGACCGACGATGTGGCGGTAGAGGGTGTCCAAAGCTGCCGCTTGGCTTGATTTGTTGCGGATTTCGCATTCCCAAAGCCGGATAACGCGCCAACCGGCGTTCGTTAGGTCGGTGTCGTTCCGGCGGTCACGGAGTTTGTTGGTGTTGATTTTACTTTGCCAAAAATCTGTACGAGTATGGGGTTGGCGGTAGTATTTGCATCCCTCGTGACCATGCCAAAAGCAGCCGTCAATGAAGACAACCGTTTTGTATTTGGGCAACACGATGTCTGGCTTGCCGGGCAGCTTCCGGTCGCAGACGCGGAAACGCAATCCTTTTGCAAACAGAAATTTCCGAACCAATACTTCCGGCTTGGTGTCCTTGCTATGGACTGCTGCCATACAGCGGCTCCGTTGCTCCGGTGTCATCGTGTCGGGCATATCGTTGTTCTGTTGAGGAATTGTCGTGCAAATTTAACAAAATCATTGCAAACTAGGGTATCGCCAGTGTGTCGGCGTTATAAAAAAAGGATTGGGAACATAAGGGAAGTCTGACGATGTTCAGCCTACAGATTTAAACTTCTTCTATATCAATCTTCTTGTATGAATTGTTTCAAAATCCGTATATTTGTAAAACTATATGTTTATATTGGATATTATGGAACAAATGGATATTGAAGCGGCTATTGATAGTCTTGTCATCACAACTAAAGGCGAAATTTTGTCGAGGATTGAGGAATTGTCTTACAATGTGGCTATTGATGATACATCAACAAAAGTTTATTGCCATATGTTGAAAGTTGATGCCAATGGTAATACTCGTATAAACGATTTGTTGGAATATATTGATACAAAGTTGGTTGAGTATGCGCTTCCTAAAAAGGAAATAGATGATGCTAGGAGATATTTGGCGGAAAC
>JAAVBS010000002.1 GCA_014802725.1 bacterium | reverse complement strand
AGTCGGGCGTCCATATCAAATGGTATTGCCCCGCCTCCGCCGACCGCCCTGCGGGTTATCATCCGTTGGTGGCGCATACCGACCTCGAAACCAACGTACTCATCGTCAAGATCCATCCCGGCATGAGCCCCCAGGCCCTGGGCCTGATTTTGAACACACCGGGCTTGAAAGGCGTGGTGCTGGCCACCTACGGTTCGGGCAACGCCCCCACCTCGCCCGCCTTCGCGCGGACGTTGGCCGACGCCGTGCAACGCGGCATCGCCATCCTCAATGTGACGCAATGCACCGAAGGCGCCGTGGAAATGGGCAAATACGCCGCGAGCAATCCGTTGAAGGCCGCGGGCGTGGTGAGCGGTTACGACATGACAACCGAAGCCGCCGTCACGAAAATGATGTATGTCTTGGGGTTGCGCCATCCGTTCGAGGAAACCCGCCACCTGCTGAGCACGCCCCTGCGTGGCGAAATGACGGTCTAACCCCTCTGTCTTGCTTTTGCGCCTATTTTAATGTATCTTTGTCGGCTTATTGGGTGCCGTCGGGAACGGCCACCCGTTGTTTGAACTGGAAATTTAATTATTTAAGTTATGCAAAATAAGGGAGTTATTAAATTCTTCGCATGGACGCTTGCGATTATTTGCCTTTATCAGCTTTCGTTTACGTTCTTCGCGCGGCGGATGGACAAAAAGGCCATGGTTTACGCCACGGCGCCGGAAGCGGTGGCGCAGGCCAAAGCCCTGGCGATGGGCGATGCGTTGAAAGAGAAGTACTATTTGGATTCCATTTCCCGCAACCGCGAGGAATATTTTAAGGATTCCGTAGGCAACGAAGTCATCTACAACATTCTGATTCGCAAATACACTTATAAGGAGTGTAAGGCGCGTGAACTGAACCTCGGGCTTGACCTGCGGGGCGGTATGAACGTATTGATGGAGGTTTCGACGGCCGATGTCGTAAGAGCCCTTTCCGGCTACAGCACCGACACGCTGTTCAACCGCGTTATGGCGGCGGCCATCGAACGCAACCGCATTGAACCGAACAGCAACTTCGTCAGCATCTTCGAAACGGTGTGGAACGAAATGGACCCGAACGCGCAGATGGCTTCCATCTTCAGCTTCGAAATGAAATCGGTGAACGCCAACTCGCCCAACAGCGCCGTTATCGCGGCCATCCGGGAAGAAACCGAAGGGGCGTTCGACCGCACGTATCAAATCTTGCGTCAACGTATCGACAAATTCGGCGTGGCGCAGCCCAACATTCAGAAACTCGGCTCCACCGAACGTATCTTGATTGAGTTGCCGGGCGTAAAGGAACCGGAACGTGTGCGCAAACTGCTCCAGGGTACGGCCCAGTTGGAATTTTGGGAAACCTATGAATTTGCGGAACTCGCGCCGGCCTTGCAGGCGGCCAACGAATACCTGGCTTCGGTAGAAAAGGTTCAGGCCGACGAAAAGACGGAGAGCGCCATCGCGCCCATCGCCGAACCGACGCCGACCCAGCCCGCGCTTGCCGACGGCGAAACCGACAATTTGGCCGAACTGACGAAAGAACTTACGGCGGACGCTTCCGAAGACTCGCTGTTCAACGAACTGGCGGCCGGCAACACCGACAACGCCGAACAGTTCGACAGCGAAACCTGGCGGGCCGAAAACCCGCTGTTCGCGGTTTTGATTCCGTCGCTCTACCAAGGTGACGAGAACCGCAGAGGCCCGGTCGTAGGTTACGCGATGGCCAAAGACATGAAGCGCGTGGATCAGCTGTTGGCACTCTGCCAGAGACAATTCCCGCGCAATGCCAAATTCGTATGGTCGGTCAAACCGATTCAGCCGAATACCGATATTTACGCGCTCATCGCGCTGAAAGTGACGACGCGTGACGGCCGCGCCCCGCTGGGTGGCGACGCCATCACCGACGCGCGTCAGGACTACGACCAAACGGGCGGCGTGGAAATCAGCATGTCGATGAACACCGAAGGCGCGCGCATTTGGAAAAACATGACGGGTAACAACGTGGGCCGTTCCATCGCCATCGTCATGGATAACGCGGCCTATTCGTGGCCGACCGTCAACGGCGAAATCCCCGGCGGCCGTTCGTCCATTACGGGCGGCTTTACCGTAGAAGAAGGCAAGGACTTGGCCAATATCCTCAAAGCGGGTAAACTGCCCGCCCCCGCCACGATCGTACAGGAGTCGGTCGTAGGGCCGTCCTTGGGTCAGGAATCCATCCGCAACAGTATGCTGTCGTTCATCCTGGCCTTCATTATGGTACTGATTTACATGTTGATTTTCTACAACAAGGGCGGTTTGGTTGCCAATATCGCGCTGTTGATCAACCTGTTCTTTATGTTCGGCGTGCTGACCTCGCTGGGCGCGGTGCTGACGTTGCCCGGTATTGCGGGTATCGTGCTCACGCTCGGTATGGCCGTGGATGCCAACGTCATCATCTACGAACGTATCAAGGAAGAGTTGCGTGCGGGCAAGAGCCTGCGCATGGCGGTGGACGACGGTTACAAGAACGCCTACTCGGCCATCATCGACGGTAACGTCACGACCTTGATTACGGGTATCGTGCTGCTTTACTTCGGTACGGGCCCCATCCAAGGCTTCGCCACGACGCTCTGCATCGGTATCCTGACGTCCATGTTTACGGCCATCTTCATTTCGCGCCTTATCTTTACGAGATGGTTGTCGAAGAACAAAACGATCCGTTTCTCCAACAAATTCTCCGAAAACTTCCTCGCGAATACGAAGATTGACTTTATCGGCAAACGGAAATACTCCTACATCATTTCCGGCGCCCTCGTGCTGATCAGCATCGTTTCGCTCTGCACAAGAGGCCTGAGTCTTGGCATCGACTTCAGCGGCGGCCGTACGTATGTGGTCCGTTTCGACCAGGTCGTACCGACGAACGACTTGCGCGCCAGCCTGACGGACGCTTTCGACGGCGACGCGCCCGAGGTCAAGACGTTCGGTCCTTCGAACCAGGTTAAAATCACGACGAAATATAAAGTGAACGAAACCGGCGGCGAAGTCGATAACGACATCGAAAGCCGTCTGTACAACGGTTGCCAGCCGTTCTTCCTCGATGAAATTTCGATGGAGGAATTCAAGTCGGAACAAAGCGACAAGATGCTCGGCAAGTTGAGTTCGGAAGTCGTAGGCCCCACCGTGGCTTCGGACATCACGCGCTCGGCTTTCATCGCCGTCATCGTGGCCCTGCTCTTTATCTTCGCCTACATCGCCGTGCGATTCAAACGTTGGCAGTTCGGTTTGAGCTGTCTCATCGGCTTAACCCACAACACGTTGATTTCCATCGGTCTGTTCTCGTTGCTCTATGGCATCCTGCCGTTCTCGTTAGACATCGACCAGGCGTTTATCGCGGCCATCCTGACGATTATCGGTTACTCGGTCAACGACACCGTCGTTATCTTCGACCGTATCCGCGAGAACATGCAGCTCATGCCCAAGCATCCGTTGCTGAACAACATGAACGCGGCCATCAACGCCACGCTGTCGCGTACGATCAACACCTCCGGCACCACTTTGGTCACGCTGTTGATGATCTTCATCTTCGGCGGCGAGGTAATCCGGGGCTTCACGTTCTCGATTCTCTGCGGCGTGCTCATCGGTACCTACGCCTCCATCTTCGTGGCGGCGCCGACGGCCTACGACCTGCTGACGCGCAAACAGCGCAAACTGGAAGCGAAGAACGCCAAATAATCCTTTTACGGAAGATTCTGACGGACGGCTCGCCTCTCGGGCCGTCCGTTTTTTTTTGCCGCTTTTTTTTCGTAACTTAGCCCCGTTTTAAATCCGCATGGTCTTTATGAAGCATCCTTGGCTTACGTGTTTCGTGGCAACGCTCTGCCTGTGGGCGTTCGGCGCCGCCACGCCGGCGGCCGCCCAAAAACGGCAGATTCAGAAAGCGGATACGGCCTTTACCTATCATTCGTACTACAAAGCCTTGGCACTGTATCAAAAGGCGTTCTCCAAACTCAAAAAAGCCGACAAGGCCGAAAAAGACCGTTTGTTGTTTCAGATTGCCGAATGTTACCGCGCCGCCGGCCAGTGTAAACCGGCGGCCGCCCAGTACAAACGCGCCATCCGCGCCAAATACTATATGTACGAACCCAAGGTGTTCTTCTATCTGGCTCAACTGCAATTGAACCTCGGCGACTTTGCGGGCGCGTACGAGAACTTCGACGCCTATCTGGACTTTATTCCGGACGACAGCACGGCCATTGCGGGACGGGCGGCCGCCCAACGCATAGAGGAGGCCATGCAGAACATCACGCGCTACGAAATCGAAAACCTCAAGAAACTCAACAGCCGTGATGGAGATTGGACGCCGCGTTTTTACACGCAGGAAGGCGATGTCATTGCATTTACCTCCACGCGCGAAGGCGTGACCGGCAAAAAGCTCGACCCGTGGAGCGGCCAGCGTTTTTCGGACATTTGGGTGGCGAAGATGGACGCCAAGGGCGAATGGAGTACCCCGGAACGTTTGGATCAGAACGAAGTGACGAGCACCGACCTCAACGAAAGCGATGCCGCTTTCTGCCAAAACGGTGCCACGATGTACTACACCTATTGCTATAACACGAAAAAGCAACGCAACCGCTGCATCATCCGCACCTCCTCGTTCGACGGCATGTCGTGGAGCGACCCCGTGGACGTAAGCATCGGCGGCGACACGATTGCGGACTTTATCCATCCGTTCGCGACCGAAGACGGCGGCACGCTCTTTTTCGCCAGCAACCGGGCGGGCGGCGAAGGCGATTTAGACATTTGGTACGCCAAAGGCAACGGCAGCGAATTCGGCGAACCCGTCAACCTGGGCCGTTTTGTCAATACGTGCGAGAAAGAGGCTTATCCTTTCCTGAGAAACGACACGTTGCTGTATTTCGCCTCCACCGGACACAACAGCCTGGGCGGTTACGACATCTTCAAGGCCACGTTGATAGATGGCGCCTTTACGGACGTGGAGAACCTCGGCTACCCCATCAACACGAACGCCGACGACTTCGGCATCTGCTTCCTGCCCGGCCTCAACAAAGGCATGTTTTCGTCCAGCCGGGCGGAGGGACGCGGCTGTGACGACCTCTATTCGTTTTACCTGCCCGACATCATCTTTACGCTTTCGGGCACCGTGCGCAACGACGACAACATGCAGCCCATCGCCGACGCGGAAATCCACCTATCCGGCTCGGACGGCATGATTATCCGCACGCTGACGAACGCCAAAGGGTTTTACCGCTTCGACAACCAACAGATACAGCCTCAGACCACCTATCAGTTGACGGTGGAGAAAAAGGATTTTTTGGGGGCGGAAGCGACCGAAACGACGGTGGGGCTCATTGCCAGCACCGACCTCGTGCGCGACTTTTCGCTTTCAAAAATTCCGCAAGGCCCCGTCGTATTGCCGGAAATTCTCTACGACCTCGGCCGCTGGGAACTCAAACCGCAATACGAGGATTCTCTGTTCGGCCTGATTCTGCTTTTGGAAAAGAACCCGCGCCTGGTCATTGAACTGGCTTCGCACACCGACGTGCGGCCCATTGCCATGGGCAACGACTCGCTGTCGCAACTGCGCGCCCAGTCGGCCGTGGATTATTTGATTACCCGCGGTATCCACGCCCAACGCCTTGTAGCCAGGGGCTACGGCGCCCAGGCGCCGCGACGGCTGACGGCTCCCCTCGCCTCGACTTACGGCGGCGAGACGTTCGTTTTTGAAGCCGGCACCGTACTGTCGCCGGAATATATCGACTCCTTGCCCGACCGCAACCAACGGGAAGCGGCGCACCAATTGAACCGACGCACCGAATTCAGCGTGTTGCGCGACGACTTCATTCCCACGGGGGACGACGAGACGAGCAACACCATCGGCTTGGGCAACCTGTTGCAAGACCGCAACGTACCGTATCAGAAGAACCCGAACGGCATGCCCGAATTTACGGTGATTGTAAACGGAACGGGCATGCAGGCCGTACTGAACGAAAAGGCCAAATTGCCGCAAATCAGCACCGAGGCCGTTATGCGGCTGTTGCAACTCGACAAATTAGGCAAGAAACATTTTAAGGACGGCACCGCGGCCTTTGACGAAGACGGCGAAGTATTGCCGAACAAACGCGTCAGCATTCAGGAAATAAAGGTGGGCCGTTTCTATATCGACCGCACGGAATTCGTGACGGTGGAGGAATTGCCGGCCGACCTGTTGCTCACGCGCCCCGCCCTGAAAAAGGCCGGCGACTATACGGTGGACGCGGAACAGGAACAGATCCGGTTCGAATAAACATTTTAAAAGCATAACCCAACCTAAAATACCCCAATATGAACGACGCCAACAAATACGAGCAACGCGGCGTATCCTCCGCTAAAAACGATGTGAAGACCGCCATCAAGAACCTGAGCAAAGGGCTGTATCCCAAAGCGTTCTGCAAGGTAATCCCCGACGTGCTGAACGACAATAAAAAGAGTCTGTTCGGCCCGTCTTACTGCAACATCATGCACGCGGACGGCGCGGGCACCAAGGCGGTATTGGCCTATCTGTATTGGAAAGAGACGGGCGATCTCTCGGTTTGGAAAGGCATTGCCCAAGACGCCATCGTCATGAACACCGACGACCTGATTTGCGCCGGCGCAACCACCAACATGGTGCTGACATCCACCATCGGCCGCAATAAATTCCGCATTCCGGGCGAAGTGATTTCCGCCATCATCGAAGGTACGCAGGAGTTCTGCGACCTCATGGCCAAGGAACATATCGACATTACGTTTGCCGGCGGCGAAACGGCCGACATGGGCGACAGCGTCCGCACGATTGTGGTGGACTCCACCGTCAGCACGCGCCTGAAACGCAGCGACGTCATTACGGGCGACCGCATCCAGGCCGGCGACCTCGTTATCGGGCTGGCCTCGGCCGGACAGACCAAATACGAACAGGCCTATTGCAGCGGCATCGGCAGCAACGGGCTAACCTCGGCGCGGCACGACGTGCTCTGCAAGGATTATGCGGCCAAATATCCGGAATCGTATGACGACCAAGTGGATGCATCGCTGATTTACAGTGGCGACAAACATTTGACCGACGCTACGGAAGTGCCCGGCATGAACGTGGGGCAGCTGTTGCTCTCGCCCACCCGTACTTACGCGCCCGTTATGAAGACGGTTTTGGAAAGTTTCCGTCCGTCGGTGCACGGCATTATCCACTGCAGCGGCGGCGCACAGACCAAAGTGCTCAACTTTATCGGCGACAACATCCACGTGGTGAAGGACAATCTGTTCAAGACCCCGCCCGTCTTCACGATGATTCAGGCCTCCTCGCAAACGCCTTGGGAAGAAATGTACAAGGTGTTCAACATGGGGCACCGCATGGAACTGTATGTCAAGGAAAACATCGCCGACGACATCATCAAAATCGCCCGCTACTACGACCTCGACGCGCAGGTTATCGGCCGGTGCGAAGCCAGCGACCGCAAGCAGGTGACGGTCAAGGGCGAACACGGCACTTACACTTACTGAGCGGCGGACTTGAGACCGTGCGCGACACGGCCCGCAAAGCACCGGAAACAGGCGGTTCCGTCCTGATTTCGGTGCTTTTCTTTTACACATAAACAAATATCTATATATTAGATATTTACAATACTTTTTAACCGTTTTCATCCCCCTGCTTCGGTGAGATTTCCAGCATCTTTCGGCGTTTTTGCCTATCTTTGCATCTTTGTAAATTCCCGTATTAGGGCTAATTAAGTATGAGACAAATCATTACGGTTTTACTGCTTTGCGTACTCGGCTTTTCCACCGCACAAGCCCAAAAGACCTATACGATTTCCGGTATCGTGACGGACGCCGCCAACAAAGAGACGTTGCCGCAAGCCCATGTCATGATAGACGGCAAAGCCGGCGTCGGTGCCGTAACCGACTTCGACGGCCGTTACACGCTGACGGTCTCCCAGCCCGAGGTAACGCTGATTTACCACTATATCGGCTACGATGTACAACGCCAACAGGTCAGCTTCAAACCCGGCGAAACCCAAAAGGAAATTTCCATCGCGCTCCGCATGAAGGCCACGGAACTCCGTGCCGTCAAGGTGGTGGGCACACGCTATACGGCCGACGCCAAAACGTCGATTCAGACCTTGGAAGTGGTCGGACTTAAGGAATTGGAAAAGAAAAACGCGACGACGCTCGACAAAGCCCTAATAAACGTGGCCGGCCTGGCCATCGTGGACAACGAACCGCAGATGCGCGGCGGCAGCGGCTTCAGTTCCGGTATGGGCAGCCGCGTGGGCATGCTGCTGGACGAAATGCCGATTTTGCGCGCCGATGCCGGACGTCCTACGTGGAACCTGATTCCGATGGAAGACGTGGCGCAGGTGGAGGTACTCAAAGGCGCCTCGTCGGTGCTGTTCGGTTCGGCGGCCATCAACGGCGCCATCAACGTGCGCACGGCCTATGCCAAGGCCGAACCCGAAACCAAGGCCAAACTGCATATCGGCGCCTACAGCAAACCCAAGCAGAAAGATCTGGCCCCATGGAACAAGAACCTGCCGCTTGTTTATGGCGCGAGCCTTTCACACGCGCGGCGCATCGGCAAGAAGTTCGACTTTACGCTTGGCGCGGAATTCGAGAACAACGACGGTTACCGCGGCCCCGGTAGCGCCCCCTCCACGGGTCCCGACAAAAAGAACGAACTCGTGCGGCAGGAAATGCGCGTGCGCGCCAACACGGGCATGCAATACCGCATCAACGAGCACTGGACCGTGGCGTTGAACGGCAACTTCATGTATTCCGACAACGAGATGTATAACTTCTGGTACAACGCCGACGAGGGTATCTATTACTCTTACCCCGGCTCGTTGACCCACTTCAAGGACTATATCTTTTTCATTGACCCGCACGTCAAGTACGTGCATCCCAACGGCGGCGTCCATACGTTCGACTCGCGCGTGTTCTACTCCGACAACCACGCCATCGACATGCCGGCCGACGTGCTCGGGCAGGATGCGTTCTCGCGCAGCGTCTATAACGCCTATCAGTACAAAAAGACGTTTAAGAAGGCCGGTGACCTGTCGTTGGCCACGGGCGCGACCAACCAGTTTACCTATTCGTTCGGCGAGGTCTTTTCCGGCAGTTTGGAGAACTTTGGCGAAGGCCACCATACGGGCGACAACTTCGCGTTGTTCGCGCTATTGAGCAAGAAATTCTTTGACGAGAGCCTGGGCATCGAACTCGGCGGCCGCTGGGAACTCTGCATGGTGGACGAATGGATGGAAAATTCGCCGGTGTTCCAACTCGGCCTCAACTACGAACTCAAAAAATCGCATACGTTCTTCCGCGGCTCCATCGGCCAGGGTTACCGCGCCGCGACGATAGGCGAAAAATTCATCATCACGAAGGTGGGCATGTTCGGCTTCTATCCCAACCCCGACTTGAAATCGGAACGCAGCCTGAACATGGAAATCGGCATCAGGCAGATGTTCCGCATCGGTGCTATCCAAGGCTTTTTGGACGTGGCCGGCTTCCATCAGATTTACGACAACTACATCGAATTTTTCTTCGGCCCGTGGAACCGAAACGCCAATACTTTGGAACAATACGGCTTCCGCTATTTCAACACGGGCAAGGCCACGATTTCGGGCGCGGAGGCCTCGTTGACCTTCGAGGCCGAATTGGCCGATTTCGTCAACCTGCAGACGATGCTCAACTATACGTATTCGCTGCCCGTGTGCCGCGACCGCGACTTTGTCTATGCCACGACGAACAAGGGCTTGCCGACTGAATACAATTACACGTACGAAAACAGCGCGTCCGACCCCTCGCACGGTATCCTTAAATACCGCATCCAGCACATGGCCAAACTGGATGTCAACCTCAATTTTCTCAAACGCTTTACCATTGGCGTGGGTTTGCAGTATATGAGCCAAATGAAAGTGGTCGATAGGCTGTTTTTGGATTTGGACAAACGGGCGGAAGGCCATGCCGGCTGGCTGGACCTGATGCCAAACACCGTTATGCCGTTCGACGGCATGGTCAACTTTATGGAAGAGCACAAGGACGGCTCATTGATTTTGGATTTGCGCGCCAGCGTGGAATTGGGCTCGTTTACGATTGCCGTTATGATGAACAACGTGCTCAACAGCACGTATGCGTTGCGGCCGCTCTGCGTGGAACCGCCGCGTTTGACCAAGGTGCAGGTCATGTACCGCTTTACCGAGAAATATAGAGAACGTAAAACCGAATAAATATTTGATTAACCCTAAAAAAGACCATAATGAAAAAGACTTTGGTATTGCTGACCGCCTTATTGACGGTAAGCTTCGCTTGGGCGCAACAGTTGCCCGACGGCAGTTTTGAAGAATGGAAAACCGGAGAAAACTATCAAAAAGAAACGTTCGATGACTTGGCAAATCCGTTTTGGCAAACCTTGAACGTATTGTCCACGTTACCGCCCGAAATGGGAACCGGCCCCGTGGTCGTATTCAAGGAACAAGGTAAAACGGGTTTCTGCCCGCGCATGGAATCCAACCAATTGACATTGGGCGAGAAAACCATCTTCCTGCCTGGCGTGGTAGGTGCCATGACCGTTATCATCGACAAACAAACCGCTCAATTCGGTCGCCCTTACACTGGCAAACCCACGTATTTGAAAGGCTTTATGAAATACAAACCCGTCAATAATGACTCGGCTGCAATTTTCGTGGAAGTTTACACGACGAGAGACGGCGAACGGGAAATGATTGGACGCGTGGAACAGATTTACCGCGGAGCCATAGAAGACTGGACGGAATTCGAACTTCCCATCCGTTACCGCAACGATGAAGGTGCTGTCATTGACTCCATCTGCGTACTCTTTGTATCGAGCGCGGGTTACGACTTCGAAGACCTGTTCAACTGCAAAGGCCAAATCGGCAGCACGCTTTGGGTAGATGATTGCAGTTTCGTTTTGGACGAGAATTATCATGGCTCTACCGCCAACGAAGCCGCCAACACCATTCACGTAAGAGCCTACCCCAACCCNGCGACGGACGTATTGAACGTGGTGGTGGAAGAAAACGCCCAACTGACGATTTTTGACCAAGCCGGCCGCGTATTGATGCAACAGGCCGTNNNGGCGGGCGAAAACNCGCTGAACNTCGCCAACCTCAAAGCCGGTTTCTACACCTATCGCGTGATGGGTGCGCAGAAGAACGGCAGCGGNAAATTCATCAAGAAATAAGTTTGAAAAAACGCTTTTTTCGAGCGGAAGCCGGCCCCTGCGGGTCGGCTTCCGCGTTTTATNGCCCTGCGGATTCATCNAAATTTCNGTAAAATTTCCCTTACGCGCCGAAATCAGGTCAAATAAAATATTTTAATCATGACAATCAGATAGTTAACANNTATCCATATAATGAATATACGCGCGCGAGGCTGAAGTTCGGTATTTTTGTCAGGAAACTGTCAGTAACATAGTTTAGATTTGTCCTCGTTGAATAAGGCCGTGGATTTGGAACCGCCCACGGCTGACTAAAACAAACCACTATGAAAAAGCATTTGTTTGCTTTATCGCTGTCCCTCTGCATGGCGTTCGGCTTGGGTTCGACCGCCTTCGGACAGGAAGTNACGGAAAAGAACGGCACGCCCCAGGCNCCCAATTACGANTTNGAGGNTTGGGANAATCCCGAACCNTGGGGTTGGAATTCGAGTTCGAGCTTTGAGGCGGGGAATGTCCCCTCATCANAAGAAAGAAACCAATCCGTATGGTCTTCCAACGACACGCGCCCCGGTAGCAAAGGCCAATATTCGGCCCGCCTTCAAGTTACCCTATCCAAATGGAAAAATTTAAGCCATTGGTTCTCTAAGATTTCCGCCCTTATGGGCTCCTTGACGACGGGGGTNCCCTATTATGCTAACGAAAATCTCCAANACGAAAAGTCCTGCCTCTACACGAANACCGGNGACGGTTCCAAACGNTGGGAATTTACGGGCCGCCCCGACTCGGTGGTGTTTTGGGTAAAGAANGGCNNNAACGGCGGACGNCCGGCCGACTTTACGATGTATCTGCACGACAACGCCAAATTGGAAGACCGCAACCCGAACGGCACGGCTTCCGGTACCGTTATCGGTTCGGCCTCCTGCAAAATCACGAACACCGACTGGCAGCGTATCAGCCTGCCGATTGAATACGCGAGCGANGCAACGCCCGCCTANCTGTTGGCCAGCTTTACGGCCGGCAACAACTTCCGCGANGTGGTGGAAGGCGACGAACTCTATGTGGACGACATGATGTTCATCTACAAGCCGAGCCTGCACATNGACTTGGACGANGTGGTNCCGGTGCCGGTTCACAAAACCCAACCGCTCGTTTCGTTTGAAGTGCCGTACACGCTCTANGGCACGATGAGCCCGTTCAACCTGGAGGAAGACAACGTGATTTACGCCGAACTCTCGGATGAAAACGGTTCTTTCGACACGCCGACAACCCTCGGCAGCCTGACGACCGACGAAAGCGGCACGATGGTTTGCCAATTTGCAAGCGACTTGCCCTTTAACGACGAAAGCCACTACAAACTCCGCCTGCGCGCCACGAACTATCCGCTCTTGAGCGAAAATACGGTGGAATTGGCGTTTTATTACGTTTATCGTCTGAACATTACCGAACCGGAACCCGCTTGGGCAGCCGAAATCAATACCGTGGATACGCTGTTGCCTGAAAACTCGGCCTATACGGCNCTTTGCGGCAACATTATGCCGGGCCTGCATCTGAGCCAATGGCTNCTGAACGGCGAAGCGGTTTCAAATGCCCTGTCGTACACGCTGACGATGGATCGGGACTATACGCTGACGGCGCAATTCGACACGAACTACTACGCCGTAACGGTATTGGCCACCGTGGGCGGCGGTTTTGAACCGGGCGGCGCGGAAGCCGACGGCNCNCAGACCCGCTACGAAGCCGANATNATCCACAATGCGGTGCTTAACCTGAGCGCGGCNGCCGATTTCGGTTACCACTTCCGCGAATGGCAACTGAACGGCGAAACGCTGTCGGCCGACAATCCGCTGACTTACANTGTAACGGCCGTTTCGGACTTAACCGCCGTTTTCGACACCAACGTTTACGAAATTGCTTTCTCCGCCACCCCGGCCGACATGGGTTCGGCTTCCAACAGCGGNGCTTACAAACACTTTACGGCGGCGGCTTCGACCGCCACACCCGCCCCCTACGCCCAATTCAGCCACTGGCGCAAGGCCGGCGAAACGGAAGCGGTTTCTTACGAACCCACGCTGTTGATTGAATCGGTGAGCGCGGCGGTGGCCTACGAAGCCGTCTTTGCCTCGCAGACGTTTGACGTGACGACGGCGGTGGAACCGGCCGAAAGCGGACGGACGGAGGGCGACGCCACTTACGAGGCCTTCCCGTTGACGCAGCAGGCGCAGGTAAGCGCCCAAGCCAACGAAGGCTATCATTTCACGTATTGGACGTATGCCATTGACGGCACGAACCAAACCGACCGCCCGACCGACAACCCGCTGNTATTCGTTGAAAACGGCCATGTGGCGCACGCCTATGCGTTTACGGCGCATTTCGACCTTAACCGCTATGCNCTGACGGTTGATGCCGAACACGGCATGGCGGAAGGCGCCGGCACGTTTGAACACGGTGCGGCAGTGACGCTGAGCGCAACCCCCGACTACGGCTATGCGTTCAACGGTTGGTATGAAAACGGCGACCTGCTCGGCTCCGAACCGACGCTGACGCTGACCTTGACGGCCGAACGGCATCTGACGGCCATGTTTACGCCGCTGACCTATACGCTGACGTTTGGCGTCAACGACCCGACCCTTGGCCGGATTACGCAACCGACCGAAGCCGAGGGCNCTTACGAACACTTTACGGCATTGACCGTTACGGCCGAAGCGACCGAAGGCAACGAATTCCGCCACTGGATTATCAACGGCGAGGATGTAAACGGTGAAGCCGTCTTAACACTGACCGTAGATGGTTCCAAGACCGTGGTGGCGTTCTTTACGCCCTTGCGCAAACAGCTGAGCGTGCTGAATCCGCATGAGGAACGCGGCACGACGACGGGCGAAGGCCTTTACGAACACGGCGCGGCCGCCGAACTGACGGCCAACGCGGCTTTCGGCTATCGGTTTATAAGTTGGACGGACGATGAAGGCGAGACCTATACCGCCAATCCGCTCCGCATCGACGCNCTGACCGCCAACCGGACGCTGACCGTACACTTTGAANCGATGCCGTTTGAACTTTGNCTCGACAACCCGCTGCCCGGCTTCGGCACTTATACCGTAAACGGGGAAACGCCGGCCGAAGCCTGCACGACGTTCCCGTACTTGCACACGGTAACGCTGGCNGCCACCCCGGCGGCCGAGAAACGCTTTGTGGGCTGGCGGAACGCCGAAACGGCCGAAATGTTGTTCGACAACCCGTTGCAACTGACGATGCNCGCCGACATGACGCTGACGGCGGTGTTCGACGAGGCCGTCTATGCCGTACAAGGCGTGGCCTATCCGACGGAAGCGGCGGAAATTACGGGCAGTGACACTTATTACCTTAACGCGGAAGTTACTTTGACAGCCAAGCCGCACTTCGGCTTTACGTTCACGGGCTGGTACAACGAGCANGACGAACGCATAAGCGATGCCCCCGCGTTGACTTTCCCNGTGGAAAAAGCCGTTTACTATGTGGCNCGCTTTGACCGGAACAACTATACGCTGAACCTGACCGCCGAACCGACCGAGGGCGGTATGGTGACGGGCGGCGGCGAACGTCCGTACGGCTACAATACGAAAGTGGAGGCNCTGCCGAACCAAGGCTGGCAATTCAACGGCTGGTTCGACGCACAGGGCGTGTTGGTTTCCGAGCAGNCCGTCTATTATCCGACTGTACTGAAAAANGAAACGCTGNCGGCGCATTTCGGNCCGAAGGCCTTGCGCATCACACTGGCCTGCGAACCGGCCGAAGCGGGCGAAATCAAGCGTCTCGGACANGCCGACGCCGGCTTCTTCTACAACGAACCGGTTGAATTCTTGGCTCAAGCGAACGAAGTATATACTTTCAGCCATTGGACGGATGCGGACGGCAAACGATACGAAACGGCCAATCTGAAACTGAANCCGGAAAACGACTTGCAGTTGACGGCGCATTTTACNCCGCGCGCGTTCAACGCCGCCGACATTACCGTTCAACCGGCCAACGCCGGCCAACTGGTCAACCTGCCGGAAAACTGGATTTACGGCCAAACCTATACCGTTGAAGTCAACCAAACGGACAACCGCTATACGTTTGCAGGCTGGCGCGATGCCGAGAACGAAATCCGCTCGACGGAAACNGCCTATACGTTCACGTTCGACAACCGGNCGCTCGTGGCGTGGTTCGAAGCCAAGGCCGTGGCCGTACACACCGTCTGCGAGCCGGAACCGGCCGGCCAAGTGACGCTGACGGGCGAAACCCGCTATTTTGAAACCGTGACGCTGACGGCCCAGGCCGCCCGCGGCTACCGCTTNGCCCACTGGCGCAATGCCCAAGGCGAAACGCTCGACCGCACGGAAGCGGAACTGACCTGGAATCTCGATGGCGACCTCAGCCTGACGGCNGTGTTTGAACCGGAATCTTATGACCTGNTCGTAGCCGCCTTGCCCGAAGCGGGCGGCNTGATCGCCGGCCCGGCCACGGCCCGGTACGGCGAAACCGTGACGCTGACCGCCACGGCCAACGACGGTTATACGTTCCAAGCCTATGAAGACGCCGACGGCAAGCCCGTGAGCTACGAAGAGACCCTTACGACGACTATCAACGGCCCGCTGACCCTGAACGCGCGCTTTACACCGCGCACCTATACGCTCCGCGCCGTTTCGGCCGACAAGACGCTGGGACAGGCCAAAGGCAGCGGTCTGTTCGCTTTTGGCGAGACGGTAACGGTTAAAGCCTGGCCGATGGCGGCGGGCTATACGTTCTCGCACTGGAGCGCCGACCCGCAAGGCCATGAGATACTTTCCGACGAAGCCGAGTATCAATATACGATGACGGCCGAAGACCGCACGATTTACGCCTGCTTTAAACGCCAGACGCTGCAGTTGGAATTGACGGCCAACCTGCCGCAAGCCGGTACGCTGCAAGGCGGCGGCGAAAAGACCTACGGCGAAACCGTAACGGTGAGCGCGACGGCCAACGAGGGGTATATCTGGCAAGGCTTCAGCGAATATGACCTAATGCTGACCGGAGAGACGGCCTGGACGTTCACGATGACGGAAAACCGCCATATCGTGGGGGTCTTTACGCCGATGATGTGGCAGATAACCGCCACCGACATACCGGAGGGCGTTAAGGTAAAAGGTACGGGTGAAGCGGCGCACGGCACGGAAGCCGTTATTGAAGCCGTTTTGCCGAATACGCTTGACTTGGTAGCTTGGACGGATGCCGAGGGCAACACCGTCGGCACCGAAAACCCGCTTCGCCTGACCGTTTTGGGCAACCTGCAACTGACGCCGCTCTGCACGCCGCGTCTGTTGCCGCTGAACGTAACCATCGAGCCGGCCGGTGCCGGTTCGGTCATTACCGACGGCTTTACCGACAATGCGGGCGCGTTTACATACGGTGAGGACATCGCGCTGAAAGTGGCGGCGGCACGCGGCTATACGTTCGTGGGTTGGGAAGAAGACGGGGTGTTGATCAGCACCGAAAACCCCTATACCTACCGCATTTTGGCCGAAAGCCAACTGAAAGCCGTGTTCCAACCCGCCGGCTGGACCATCACGACGGGCACCAACCTCTCGCTGGGCGGCACCACCGCCGGCGACGGCATCTATCCGCAGGGACAAACCGTGGAAGTGACGGCAACGCCCGCCGCGGGCTTTGAATTCATGCATTGGTCGGAGAACGGCGAAATCGTGAGCACGGACGCCGTTTACCGCTTTGAAGCCGACAACGACCGCATGCTGTTGGCCGACTTCCAAATCCACTATTTCCAGATTCAGGTGGAAGCCAACCCGACCATCGCCGCCAAAGTGAGCGGCAGCGGGGCTTACAGCGCGCAAGACACCGTAACGCTGACCGTAACGCCCACCAACGGCTATGCCTTTATCGGCTGGACCTGTGACGGCGATACGCTGTCGCACGAAACCACCTACCGCTTTGTTCCCGAACGCGATATGCCAATTGTGGCGCAAATGAAAAAACTGACCACAACGGTTTCCGCCAACGCCTCGCCCTTAGACGGAGGCACGGTGACCGGCGGTGGCGAATACCGCGTAGGCGAACGGGTAACGTTGAACGCGATTCCGAACGAGAACTTCGACTTCCTCCAATGGGTGGACAACCGGCAGAACATCGTCAGCCTCGACCAAACGTTCAGTTTCACGGCCGGCGATGACGTGTACTATATTGCCGAATTCGGCCGCAAGATTGACGACACAGACATGCACAGCATCGTTTATCCGACGCCTTTCAGCGGCGAAGTTCACCTTGAAGGCGACAACATGGACAAAATAGTGTGGTTCAATGCCTTTGGCGTAAAAGTGGCGCAATACGAAATCAACTCGAACACGCATACCATCATGACGACCGATTCCTGGCCGAGAGGGCTGTATATCTACCGCATCGTGGGTAACAGCGGCAAGGTGGTCAAAGGTAAAGCGTTAAAACTCTAAACGGGATGAATATTTTCCATACCGTCAAAAAAAGGCTGCTCTTGGGCGCGGCCTTTTTTTGTATTGCGGCCGGGGGAAACCAATACCTGAACGCACAGTCGCATAACGGCACCGAACAGTTGCCCAACCGCGGCTTTGAACTTTATGACAACGAAGGAAGTTCCAGCATTGAACCGCAAGGTTGGAACTCGTTTATGACCGCCGCTACCGCAAACAGCTTAGTCTCCGCCGGGAAATCCCAACGTCTGACGAAAGAGAGCGGCGGACGCCCGGGTAGCAAAGGGGCCTATTACCTCCGCATCTATTCGACCGAAGTGTTGGGTATCGTGGCCAACGGCAACGTGACGACGGGCCGCA
Source organism: bacterium (assembly GCA_014802725.1). Lineage (GTDB taxonomy): Bacteria > Bacteroidota > Bacteroidia > Bacteroidales > P3 > CAMXAS01. The sequence continues at coordinate 3,813 of JAAVBS010000002.1, read as the reverse complement.
TCAACATGGGGAGCACCACGGCCACCGACGCCTCCAACTACAACTTTACCGACCGCGGCAACGACGGCTTTTACTGGCGGCAGACCACAGTACCCGACTCGCTTGTGGTCTGGCTGTGGTTCAAACCCAAAACCGCTTCGGAACAGGCGCAGATCAATGTTATCATCCACAACGACAACCGCACGATAGACCCCGGTACCGAACGCAGCCAGGTGGTGGCGCAGGCCAAGCTCAACCCATCGGCCACCGACGGCTGGCAACGGTTCTCCGTGCCTTTCGTCAAGACGGGTGCGACGAACGACGCCCAATATGTGCTCGCTTCCTTTACGACCAACAAGACGCCGGGCGGCGGCAAGGCCAACGATGAACTGCTGATTGACGATATTTTCTTTGTCTATAACCCGACCCTACGGCTCAACAATTTTACCACGACGGCCATCGGGTTGCGCGACGGCGAAAACGTGACGGTGGAGGTACCGTTCCGCATTACGGGTACGATGTCGCCGCAAATGGGGGACGACAACATCGTGATAGCCGAACTTTCGGATGCCCAAGGCTCGTTCGCCGCCCCTACGGAAATAGGCCGGCTCACGACCGATGAGAGCGGCAGCATCATGGCTTCCCTCCCCTCCACGCTGCCGGTGGGCACCGGCTACCGCATCCGCGTGCGCTCCACCAACTACCCACGCGTTTCGGACGACAACGGCAAGGACATCGAACTTTTCAGAGGTTATTATATAGAAGGCAAGGCCTCCGCGCCGAGCCGCGGTTCGGTGAGCGGCAGTCAGACCTACAAGCAAGGCACGCAGGCCACGCTGACGGCCGTGGCCACGCCGGGCAACCACTTCTCGCACTGGAGCGAAAACGGCAACCCCATAGCGGACGCCGGCGCGGCATATACATTTACCGTGGATAGAAACCGCACGCTCACGGCACATTTCGACACCAACTATTACGCCTTTACGGTGCAGACCGAGGGTAACGGCACCGTGGCCGTAGCACCCCAAGCCGACAACGGCCGGTTTATCCACAACACGCCGGTACGTTTGCAGGCCGAAGCCGGCACCGGCTCCCGTTTCGCGGGCTTTTACGACGGCACGACCTTGCTTAACAACCAAGCCGACTACACATTTGCCATCGTGCGCGACCTGAACCTGACGGCCCGTTTCGAACTGCAATCCTTTAACCTGACCGTGGCGGTCAACAATGCGGCCTTAGGCAACGTAAAAGGCAGCGGTTCTTACCGATACCAAACCTCCGCCACGCTGGAGGCAACCCCCAACGCCTACTGCCGCTTCGTGGCCTGGCAGGATGCCGACGGCAATACGCTGAGCACGGCTAATCCGTATGCCTACACGGTAACGGCGGCATCCCGCATTACGGGCGTTTTCGAGGAAATGACCTACCGCGTGACGACGGCGAGCCAACCGACCGCGGGCGGCGATGTGACCGGCGGCGGCAACTACCCCGCGTCCAAGTCGCAGAAAATCGAACTGACCGCCGAAGCCAAAGACGGCTACACGTTCTCGCATTGGGCCATCACGGCCAACGGAGAGACACGGGAAGAATCGGACAATCCGCTGACGCTCGTTTCGGGACATATCAACAGCGATTATGCGTGTACGGCTCATTTTGAACCCGTCCGCTACCGCATCACGGCCGTGGCGGAGCCCGAACAGGGCGGCAGCGTAGAGGGCGACGGCTATTACATCTACCTATCGCAGGCGCGTTTGACGGCCGTTCCGTCGGAAGGTTACCGTTTTGTAGGTTGGCGCGATGCCGCGACGGGAACCGACCTGTCCGCACAGACCGTATATACTTTGCAAGTGACCGCCGACAGACGGCTGACAGCCCGCTTTGAGTTGGAATCATACGACATTACCGTTAAAAGCGACCCGTCCGCCTACGGCAGCGTAAGCGGCGGCGGCACCTATACGCACGGCGCCGAAGCCACCCTGCGCGCCACGCCCGCCGAGGGTTACGAATTCCGCTATTGGTATCGCAACAACGACAGATCGGACACGGTGGCCAAAACCCCCGAAGCCACCGTTACCGTAACCGCCGCCCAGCCCTATACGGCGGTCTTTACCCTAAAACGCAAACAAGCGAAGGCGGTAGCCGTACCCCAACAGGGCGGAGATGTATTAGGGGCCGGTCTCTACGAAGACGGCGCGGTAGCGCAATTGAAAGCCCAAGCGGCGGAGGGCTATAGTTTCGGCGGTTGGTACGACCTGCAAGGCAACCTGCTGAACAAGGCCGACGTCTTCAATCTGAAGATGAGCCGGGACACGACGGTACAGGCCGTATTTACACCACGCACCTATACGGTTACGTTGGCCGTGGCCGGTAACCGGAACGTGGGGGAAGTCAGCTTTGACAATGTGACCTTTGGCACCGCACGCACGGCCGCCCTGCCCCGCGACAGCACGCTGACGCTTTACGCCCGCGACACAACCGGGGGCTACAAGGTCTCGAACTGGCAAAAGCAAGGCGGCAGCGCGAGCCTCGGCAAGACGGCGCAAATCCGCTATACGGTAACCGGGGACGTACGCATAGAGGCCGACTTCGGCACCAACTTGGCAACGGTGGCGGTAACGGTGGAGCCCGAAGCGGCCGGCTCCGTCGCCAATGCGGGCAACCACCCGATAGGCCAATACGTACCGTTGACGGCCCAACCGACGGAGGGCTATCAACTGGCGCGTTGGGAAAACGAAGCGGGCCAGACGATAGGCACCGGCTCGACCTACACCCTTGAATTGACCGACAACACGCAGTTGAAAGCCATCTTCGAGAAACGCCAATATATATTACAGATAGAAACAAACAGTGCCGGTCAGGCTTCCATCCTGCCCGCCGGCACGCTGCGCCATGGCGACGGCTTCCAACTGAACGCGCAGCCGGCTCCCGGCTACCGCTTTGCCTATTGGCAACAGGTGGGGTCGGAGGCCATACTCAGCACCGAAACGCCCTACGAAGGCATCGCAACGCAAGACGCAAGCTACCGTGCCGTCTTTACGCCCCTGCCCTACAACCTGACGACACGCGCCAACCAAGCCTACAAGGGCCGCACCCGCGGCGACGGCAACTACCTTTACGGCAGCCAAGCCACCGTGACCGCCATTCCGGCCGAAGGAAACCATTTTTCGGCTTGGGTGCTGACGGGCGACGGTCTGCCGGTTACGGTTCAACAGAATCCCTATACCTTTACGATAACGGGAACGACAACGGCCGAGGCCCGGTTTGACACGAACACCTATACGCTGACGCTCCAAAATAGCCAAATCGACTTGGGGGCGGCTTCGATGACCATTGGCGGAACGGAAACGGCGGCCAACACATCCGCCACCGTTATCCACAACGGTCAGGCCACCTTCAACGCCACCGTCAAGGATGCGGCGCATTACCGTTTTGCCTGCTTTACCGACCGCCTCGGCCGCAAACTCAGCACCGCCAATCCGTGGACGCTGACCGTAACGTCCGACACGCTCGTCATCGCCAAGTTTGAACCGGTCACGTTCACGCTCTTTGCCGAAAGCGCCGACCCGGCCATGGGGGCGGTTTCGCACTCGGGCGGCATGGAACAGCCCTATCTCGGTTCCGTAAAGATGACGGCCGAACCCTCTTACGGCTATCAGTTCGTCAAATGGGTGCTGGCCGATAAAGACGGACAGGCCACCGAAACGGTGTTCTCCACAATGCAGACCACCAACTTCATCATGACCCGCGACACCGCCATTTTGGCCATCTTCGAACCTGGCCAATTCTTCGTGAGCGGCGAAGCGGCCATTGACGGCAGCGGCTATGTGGAAGGCT
>JAAVBS010000001.1 GCA_014802725.1 bacterium | reverse complement strand
CGCCTGCCAATCCAGTGTACGAATTTATGGCTTACGGCGTCCCGTTCTATTTGAATGGATCCATGGGAATGGTAGGAGGAGTGAACAATTCGTTCGACTATACGAATGGCTATGCCAAGCGTTACGTCCAAGGCATCATGATGTTGGTTTATGGCTTAATTGTGGTATTCGATGTCAACCATGGGGAGATATGGATGCGGGCGTTCCCGGCAATCAGCCCCGCAATCCCGTGGACGAAAATGGGCGGCGGATCGGACTACACGCTACCGGTGGCATCCGCTTCCACGCTTGGCGGTATAAAGGTGGGCACTGGTTTAAGTATAACCAATGGCGTACTCAGCGTTGCGGGTGATTATTCTGATGCGTCAGAGTTAAAGACTATCGCCCTTGAAGCCGGCGCAGACTTTCCGCCATTCCCATCTGCGGGCATGAAGGTATATACGTTTGACCATCCGATACAAGACTTGCCGGAACGGCTTGCCGATTACGACTACAGCGGTGTGTTGACGGTTTACCCCGGCTATATTGCTACGCTTATCGTTTCGGGAATTCCAGAAGATCCTGATGAACAGGATGGAGCGCCCTACCTGTCGCCGAATGGCCTATGGACATTGGCGAGCGGATGGCACAAGAGTTATGAGGTGTCGTTTCCAGGTTTCCCCCAAAGGGTCAAATCCACCAACGAATCTACAACAACGGGTACGGAAACCGGAAAGGAGGTAAAGGACACAAATGGCAAATGAAACGGAAGACCGATTGCTGCGGATAAAGGTCGATAATACGCAGGCCTTGGCGGCCATTTCAAGTTTAAGGAGTTTGATTGACCAACTGACGGGGTCGAACAAGAAGTTGTCGGATCAGAACAAGGACTTGGCGAAACAACTGGCGGCATTGGCCAAAGCCGGCAAGCAAGGCGGCAGTGAGTTCGCTACGCTGAACGCCCTGTTGGAAAAGAACAAAACGCAGATTCTATCCAACAGCAAGGCCGTTGCGCAATACAACAAAGACCTTGACGAGAATACCAAACAGATTACCCAAAACATTTCCGACCAACGGAATACGGAAAGTACCCTCAAAAGCCTGAAATCGTATCTAAACGGCCTGATAACGGAATACGAACGCCTGGATAAGGCCGAACGCGAAACCACGGACGGGCAGGCCTTACGCGACAAAATCCAAGGGGTGAGCGCTTTCTTCCAACAGGCTAAGGAAGCGCTTGGCCTTACCAATCTGAATACCGGCAAGTTCGGGGAAACCATCCGCAATATCGTGAAAGTGCTGAAAGATGCGGACGGCGGCTTTCTGGCCACTGTTAAGAATATCCAAAAGATGTCGGAAAGTGCCGGCGGGTTGGGCAATTTGCTCAAAGGGTCGTTCAAAACGGCCTTGCAAAAAGTTGGCGACACACTATCGGAGAATTCCGGTGGGTTGGGCCATTTGCTCAAAGACCTTTTCAAGACGGCCTTGCAAGGGGCGGACGATACCTTGTCGGAAGGTGCCGGCGGCTTGGGCAGTCGGTTCAAAGGGGTATTCAAAACGGTTTTGCAAAAGGTGGGCGATACCTTGAAAGGTGCCGTTCAAACCCCGGTAACCACCATCCTCTCGGGGGCATCCAAGGGTATTACATCTTTGTCCGGACTTTTTAAATCCATCGGTTTCGATGGCCTTTCCGGGCTGTTGGATAAGGTGGACAACGGCATAAACCGTCTTATAAACCGAGTGAACAGCGGTGCGGCGGCCATGGACAAAGCCGTTCAAGAGGCCGGCCAATCGGAAAACGACCAACCGGCCTCGACCGATACGACCGATTCTTTGTACGGGCTCACAATCGATCTCATAAGTAAAGGCGTCGAAAAACTGAAAGCCCTGCGCAAAAAGCAATACCAAGAAGACCTTGCCGCCGCCAAGGGCACGGAGGAACAGAAGGCGCAGATCTGCGAACAACTAACCGAATCCTATCAACGCGATGTGGCGGCTATCGATGAAAAGTACAGTCAGGAAGCGCTTGACAAGGCGGTGGCCGCCCGCACGGAAGAAATGAACGCGGAACTGGAATTGGCCCGTGAAAATGTCGATAAGCAATTAGCCCTCAAACTGGAACTGTTGGATCAAGAAAAAGCCGCCGCCATACAGAATGCCGAAGAAACGGGCGATACCGTGGAAGAGATAGAGGCTTCGTATGCGCAACGCGCCGCCGACTTGGAAGAACAGGCAGAGCAAGACCGCATGGCCGCCCGTTCGGAACGCTTGACCCAATTGCTTACCGACACGATGGCGGCCTATCAGGAAGATTTGGAAAATCTTGCGGAAAACGAAGCCGCCAAAACTGCGGTGGCATTGGAGGAGGCGCGGGCGAGAGAGGAAGCGTTGCGTAATTTGGATGCCGAGACCAAAGCCGAGATGTTTGCGAGTGAAGAGGAATACGAGTTGGCTTTGGGAGAACTCGTCACGGAACGCATGACGTTGGAACAGCAAGCGGCCGAAGCATCGAAGCAAGCGCGTTTGGCGGCCATAGACGATGCCGTGGGTAAGATGGACAGCATCAGCGGCATTGCGGGGAGCATTACCGACTTGTTTAACCAAATCGGCGGCGACAACGAGACGATGCAGAAATTCTTGAAAGCAACGGCCTTGTTTCAAATCGGCATCGACATGGCGAAAGCCATCGCCGGCGCGGTGGCCGGTGCGATGGATGTAGGCTTCCCGGCCTGTATTCCGGCTATGGTGGCGGCGTTGGCGGCGGTAACGGCGGGCATTGTGCAAGCCAAGCAGACGCTTTCGCAGCAGAAGGAAGAACCCGCGCCCAAGTTCGCCACGGGCGGTCTGGTCAGCGGGCCGGGCACGGGCACGAGCGACAGCATACCGGCGATGCTCAGCAACGGTGAGAGCGTGATGACGGCGGCGGCCACCGCCATGTTCGCGCCCATGCTGTCGGCCATGAACGTGGCGGGTGGCGGGGTGCCTATATCCGTCAGTCCTGTCACGATGGGCTTGGAAATAGACGACATGATGACCGAAGCCGTTGTCAAGGCTTTTGCCGCCATGCCCGCACCCATTGTGAGCGTTGAAGAAATCAACGCCGTGGAACACCGCGTTAAAGTGGCCGAAAGCAATATGTATTATTAAATCCAATAGCATATGTGTCGTTTTTTCTCAACCGTCAGAACCGAGCGGTCGCCTCCGCGCTCCAAACCGATTCATCCATACAATAAAATCAATAACCTTAAAAAACATTATATTATGTCAGATATTTGCGACCGCAGCATCTTGCACGATTTCGGCTATGACTGCGAAAACCCCAACGCTGCAGGGCTTGAAAAAGAAGCCTTGCTCATCAACTTCGACGACATTGACCGCGTGGCCTCCGTCGTAACTACCACGCCGGCCACCGGTCAGCAAGGCGCTAAAACCGTGTTGACCAAACTGGTCTTGAAAACCGGCAAAAAGGCGAATACCATCGTGCAGGTCAAGGACAGTTTTTCGGGTACGGCGGTGGCGCAGGCCGACGGCACCTATACCACCGGCTTCAACCATACGTTCGCGTTCGTTTCGTTTGACCGAAGCCCGGCCGCCAAGCAGGCCATCGCCAATATGGTCAACACCCGGACCGTGGCCGTCGTTGTCAACAAAACGGCTCCGGATGACAGTAAATACGAGGTGTTCGGGTGGTATTCCGGTCTCGGGGCCACCGCCACCGTTACGCAAGACTATGTGGCGGCCGAAGGGGTTGGCGCTATCCCGATAACGTTAGTGTCGGGGCTGGAACCGGCGCTGCCCCTGTCGTTCTATGACACGGATTTGGAAACAACGGCGGCGGCTTTCGACGCCCTCAAAACCATAGCCGTTCCGGCCAGTTAAACCATTGCTATGCCAAGGCATATCACGTTGAAAGAGCTTGAAGGCATTGTCGGGGATGCGGCGTTGGAACACCGTTTGCGGTCCAACACCCATACGCCCGGCGATGCCGAATGGCTGGATAGGGCCTATCAAGCCGTCTTCAAACAGAAAATAAACCGTCACTGCGTCAATTGTCTGTACGATGCACTTATCTTGTTGCGCATCCGTTTGAAAAACGATGTCCAACAGTTGAAATCCCAACTCGAATGTCATTACCGTTTGAAAGCAGGGGTTGTCCTGCGCTTTGACGGTAATGCGGGAACCCGTCTGTACACGAACGCCAATCTGACGGATGACATAGCGGAACGATGGCTTCGGGCACATCCCGATACCCGGCATTACTTTTCCCTACTGCCCGAAACAATGTAACAAAAAAGCCGCCCCATCCGGGGCGGCTTTTTCATCGCTGCATTCTTCGTTAGTCCGAGCGGGTTTAGTGCAGATACACTTTGTAGGTGGCTGCACCTTGTTCCGAAGCCACGCGGACAACCAATACCGCGCGTTCGGCGTTGACCGGCAGGACGAGGTCTTCGCGGCTGTTGGGCGTAAAGCGGCCGATCTGACGGCCGGTCAAACCGTAAACCGTTACTTCTTCAACCGTCAACCCTTGGAGGTTTTGGATGTGCAGGTGCCCGGCTTTCGTGCTCACGTTGAAAGCGGCTTTGACCAGGTTTTCGTTGGCCGTCGATTCCGTGAACAGCGCCGTGTAGGTGCCGCCGGCCGTTACGTTAAACGTATAGATGGCTTCCTTGCTCAGCGTGTCGTTACCTTTCAACCAGGCCACGAAGTCGTAGTTTGCGGCGGGAGCGGCCGAAATCTTGGCTTCCTGTCCCTTTTCATAGCGGCCTGCGCCCGTTACCGTGCCGGCGTTGTCATCCGGCAACACGTTCAGCATGATGAGGAACGAATCCGCCAGGGTTGTAAATGTGATGGGCTCGCTCATTTCGCTACTGTCCTGATTGCAGACCGATTGCGTTTTGGCGATATAAACCGTTTTGTCCAACAAACCGGTTACGACCAATTCGTCAGCGGTCTGTTCAAGGATTTTGGTTTCGTCCTCTTCTTGGGCCGTGATGTAAACCAAGCGTTGGGTCATGATGCTCGAAGTATTCGTTGAGGAGAACGTCGCACCGTTGGTCGTGATGTCCGAAACCGTGAAGTCGGTCGGCGCAACGCAGCGTTCCAGCGTCGTGAACCAAGTTGTCAGAACGGTGGGGGATTTTTCCGTTTCTTCCTCGTTGCAGAAACCTTCGACCATGACTTTGTATTGCGTCTTGTCTTGCAGACCGCTCAACGTGTAGGTGGTTTCCGTCGTCGAGGCAAAATTCGAGTAGTCTTCTTCGCTTCTCAATCCCCAGGAGATTTTGTAAGACATGGAAGAACCTTCCCACGTAAGGGTGGCGTTGTCGGTGGTAACGTTGGCGTATTCCAGATTGCTGATCGGGAGGCAAACGTCGTCGGCGTAAGTGTATTCGAAATCGAAAATTTCAAACAGCATCAGCGTTTCGTTGGATTCCGCATCCGTGCCGGCCGGGTTCTTGAAGTGGAACGCCACTTGGGCGCGTCCTTCTTGCAACAAAGCTTCGGGAATTTCGAACTCAAACTCCCGTTCATTGATGGTTTCGGTACCTACCGCAATCGTTGCGATGGTGTCGTCCATCGAGAAGGTGCCGTCGTGAGACAGGAGGATGAACAATTTGGCATCCTTGTATTTTTCTCCGACGGTTCCCACTTCCCAGGGGTCAGCTTCGCTCAATTGGCTGGCGCTGGTGGCCTTGAAGCGGATAACTTGCGGGAAATTGAAGCCGGTGTTGGGTACGAATACAAACGGCATCAGCATCCAGCCGGTATCGTTTTTCGCGGTTTCGCGAATACCTACGGCATTGGAAATGCCCTCNTNGTTGATGNTTTTGGCGGTGCAGTAAGTAGGCGACCAACTGAGGGGAGTGCCGGATACCGGATTCAGGTTAGCCACGCCTTCTTCATGCAGACCGCCCATCATGGCGGAAACGCCGCGTTCGAACGGGGTGTCGCCGTTAACCATGACCGTGTCTTTGCCAACGAGAACGGGGCGCTTGGGGTCTTGCTTCATCGTTTCCATGTACGGGAACAGGCGAATTGTCGAGAGCGTGGCGGGAGAACTCGTGTAAGCCTTGCCCCAGGTTCCGCANTCCGCGGTAATCCGGATTGTATAGGCCGTATTGGTTTTCAAGCCGCTGAGGGTATAGCTGGCCGTTTCGGCTTTTCTCGTGGTCCAGTTGGCCGTCTCATCGTCGGCCGGCTTGTAGGCGATTTCAAACGATTCGGCCGGAGATAAATCATCTTCGTTGGGGTCGGTCCAAGAGAACGAGAGGTCGGTATTGGTGGTTNAGGCATCGTTTATAACGATGGCTTTCGCCGTCTGGCAGATTTTATCTTCCTTGATGTCGATGGAGCCGATGCCGACCCACCCGCTGGCTTCGCTTGTGGATTTGAAGCGGAAACGGATTTTTTGGCCGATGAAAGACTGNCCCTCTTCGGCGATGAGGCTGAACGATACCGGGAAGTAGCCGTTTTCGCGCTCGGGCAACTCAAAGCCTTGGAAAGAGGCGCCNTTTTGCCATTCGCCGTCGCCAATGGCGTATTCGATGTCGCAGTATTTGGCATTGTCTGTCTCCCCGCCAACCGTTGCGGTGATAACATCGCCACCGTCATCGCTGGTCAACCACTGNGCGTTAAACGTTACCAGGATGCGGTTTTGGTCGGCTACGATGGGAGGGGTAATGAAATCCATCTCGCTGCCGAGCTTCGCATAGACAAAGTGCGGCGCTCTGGCGCTATAGGACGGCTGGCCAAGGCCGAAATCGCGGGATTTGTTGCCCGCAACTTCGGTGCGCGTGTAGCCGAAGGGCAAATCGCGGTAAGTGTTGGGTTCCAAANCNTTAAACTCTTCGGAACGGANATTGATGCCGTTGTATTCCCAGTTGGGNACGCCATAGGNCAGGGTCGTAAAGTCAACCACGCCCGGCAGGCCGTCGTAGGCGGTACCTACGGCTATGTATCGCTTGGTGGGGGAATAGATATAGTTGTCTGCATCGTTCGTGTTGACCGAAAATGCCACGATAAAGCAACCTTCGCCGTTTTCCAGCGGCAATTTCCATTCCTTCGCCTCGCTCAGCAGTTCAATCACTTCGGCGTCGCCGATTTTGTCGCCTACTTTAAGTAAGCCGCTCGGTTTGACGTTCGGGGTCTTGCTCTTGACCACCAATACGCTCAAGCCCTCGGCCGGTTCGGCTTTCAGCGTCACGCCGTCGATATCCGCCAGTCCGACGGTTTCAAACGTCTTGGGGTCGTTGAAGGACGTCATGAAGCTAATCGTATGGCACAGGGCCGAATAGGCGGGCGCGTCGGTGCCGGCAAACGCCAGGCGGTACAGATGGATGTAGTAAGGTTGCCCTTTTTGCAAACCGGATGCACTGAGGTTGACGGCAAAGTTTCTGCTCGGATACGTCCACGTATCTTTAGTCCATGTGGCGGTAATGTTAGGGGCTTGGTTGGCGATGACGCGCGGTTTAAAGCCGTTGGCTTCGGCGAACTCATGGCCGGCTGTNTAGTAGGTNCCGTTTTCCAANGTATAGTCGGGTGTCTCGCTTGTGGAGATGACGGCTACGATGGGGCCGGCTTCATGGAATGCCGTTGCAGTGGGGAACTTGGCTGCGCTGTAAAGGATATCGGCGCTGTAGCTGCTGGCCGTTATGGCTTCGTTGGAGAGGCTGTAGTAATCGGCGGTAAACGGCGTGATGTCAGCCGTTTCGGGTGCGGATTGCGGTGTAAAGCTAATCGTGCGGCCTTCGCNCGGACCGTTGGCCTCNACGCGCATCGTATTGGTCTCGGAAAGGGTACCGTCCAGCGTAAACGAATTCCAACCGTCGNCCTCATACATGGCGTTGGTCTGTCCCACAAAAATTTTGTGGTTGGAACCTTTTGCCNCAATACGCATTTGGGTGGAGGCGTAAGGGTCAACAAAGAGGTTTGTTGTCGAATTGGGCTNTTTATAAACAGGAGACGCTGCACCAAAGTCCATAACGTTCAACAGGATACGGTGGTATTTGCCGGCCGATGTCGTCAGGGCGTTGTTGGCCGTGAGTTGTTTGACGATGAAGTCGATTTTACCCGTGGCCTCGTAAAACTTGAGTTGGAAAATCCATTCATCCCGGTCGGCGGTGGTGGCGGTGGCGCCTACCATAAAGTCGTACTGTACGGTCAAAACGTGGTTGCCTTCCGTNCCTTCAATCAGGTAGTAGGCCGGTGTTTTGCCCTCGGCCTGTACAATCTGTCCGGCCCCGGTAGCCATNGTGGTGGAGGCGTTGGCGGTCTTGGCTACATAAGGTATCGTCCATACGGCCCATCGGCCTGCGGCAGTAGGTGAAGACGTATAAGTACCCTGCATGCTGCTGTCGTTAAAATAAACGCCGCCCGTGGCCGAAACCACGAAATGGGTCATTTTGTAGCCGCANAGGTTGAATTCGAATCCGAGCGGGAAGCCGCTCATGGTAAAGTCGTCGGCGGGCGAAAAAGCCGCGGTTTTCGTGGCGGTCGGGGTTGCGTCCGTTTCGCTTGTGGCATGGAAGAGCACCTTAAGTAATTGCGCTTCGGTCGTTGTCAACGCAACGACACCGNTGGCGGTGCTGATGTCGGTAAACGTCCCTTCGGTGGAGGTTACCTCATAGGTGTCGATGTGCCAGGGGAAAACCTCTTCAATCTGTTTGTACTGTGCCTGGGCACGGGTGGTGGTCAAGCCCCATAGGCCTAAGGCCACAACCAATGAAATGATTAACTTTTTCATGGTGTTAAAGTTTGTAATTNGTTTATTTATAGGTTGTTATATTTATTCGCTNCAATGCTNTTGTTTGCGTAAATCGTTCTTTATGAAATATTTGTGCGGTTTNTGTGGCCTATCTGTGTTGGCAAGATACAACAAAGGAGCTGATTTGCGNGAAATATATATATAACTTTTTAAAACGCCCNAAATACAAACAATCACTTTNGTGTCTATNGTGTTGATTTTTATATGATTTATATTGATTAATAAAAAAGGGGCGCCCCGANTCGGGGCGCCCCTTTGGCGGGTCCGTCGCACAAGCGACGGACCCGGGTTAATTATAAACTAACGGCCTTTAGTGCAGGTACACCTTGTAGGTCGCCAAGCCTTGTTCCGAAACCACGCGGACAACCAATACCGTGTATCGGGCATCCACCGGCAAGGCGAGGTTCGCATTGCTGTTGGGCGTAAAGCGGGCCAACTGGCGGCCAACCGTGTTGAATACCGCTACCTCTCTTACCGTTATGGCGTTGAGGTTGTCGATATACAGATGACCGTTGCCCGCAGCCACGTTGAAGGCGGCTTTGAGCGACTGCTCGTTGGCCGTCTTTTCGCGGAACAGGGCCGAGTAGGTCTCGTCGGTTTCCGCCTTGAACGTGTAGGTGGGGTTCTTGCTCACCGTGTCGCCGGTGGCGTTGATCCAGGCTACGAACGTGTAGTTGGCGGCGGCTTTGGCCTCAATTGTCACTTGTTGCCCCTTGTTGTATTTGCCGGCGCCTTTCAACGTACCGGCTTCTCCGCTCGGCAGGGCTCTCAGCGCAATGGTAACCGTTTCCGTTGGCGTGGCGGTGGGGGCGAACAACGCCCGGCAGGTAATGTCGGCCACCACTTCAAACGTGTAGGCGGGCTCTTTGCTGAGCGTGTCGCCGGCGTTGTTCAACCAGGCTACGAAAACGTAACCGTTTTTGGCGGTGGCGGTTACCGTCGCCATCGTGCCTTCTTCATAGAAACCGGCGCCCGTTACCGTGCCGGCTTCGCTACCGGAGGGCAGCACTTCCAGCGTGACGGCGTACATCTCTTTGTCGCTTTCTTCAAACAGGGCCGTGTAAACCACGTCGGTCGTCACGGTAAACGCATAGGCGGCCTCCGTGCTCAGTGTCTCGCCGTCCTCATCCTGCCATTCCACAAAACGGTAGCCTCTGGCGGGAGCGGCGGTCACCGTGGCTTCCGCACCCCTTACATATTCGCCCGCGCCCGTTACTGTACCGGCGTTCTCGGGGGTTACGTTCAGCGTCACGGTCAGCACTTCTTTTTGTTCGAACACGGCCGTAAAGGTTATGTTGCGCGTTATCTGGAACTGGTAGGACGGTTCCGNGCTCGCAATGGTACCGTCGTCGAGACGCCAGCCCACGAACTTGTAACCCGCTTTGGGCGTGGCCGTCAGCGTTACGGTCTGGTTGGCGCGGTAGCTACCGGAGCCTCTTACCGTACCGGCGTTGGTCGGCGTTACGTTCAGCGTCACCGTGTAGTTGACGCCCGTTCTTCTGAATACGGCTCTGTAGGTGGCGTTTTTCGTTGCCGTAAACGTATAGGTCTCGTTCCGGCTTACGGTGTCTCTGGGCGCCGCGTTGGCGGGGTTAACCCAAGCCACGAACGTATAACCCTCGGCNGGCGTGGCCGTCAGCTCTACCGTCCGGCCCTCGCGGTGCTGGCCGGCGCCTTCCACGGTACCGGCTTCATCGTTCGGCGCTATTTCCACTTCAATCGTGTAGCGGGCCCGTGCGCGGAAAGCGGCGGTATAGGTGGCGTCGCCTTCAACCGTAAACTTATAGGTCGCGCTCTTGCTGAGCGTGTCGCCGGCGGCGTTCAACCAAGCCACGAACAGGTAGTTCTCGGCGGGTGTGGCCGTCAGCGTCGCTTCCTCGCCGGTGGCGTAGCGTCCGTTACCTTTTACGGTGCCGGCCGCGTCGTTCGGCAGCTTGACCACGCGGATNGTGTGTTCGTCTTCGGATTCCGTCTCAAACTTGGCCGTGTAGGTTACGTTGCCCTGAACGGTAAACGTATAGGAAGCGGCCGAGCTGACCGTGTTACCCGATTCGTCCAGCCAGCCTACGAACGTATAGCCCTCGGCGGCTTCGGCCGTAATCGTCCGTTCAAAGCCCTGGCGGGCGGGACCGGCCCCCGTTACCGTACCGGCGTTGTCGTCCGGCAGGATGTTCAGCGTCACTTCAAACAGTTCGCGGAATACGGCCGCGTAGTTCACGTTGGCGGTGGCCGTAAACGTGAAGGGGTTGGCCGATCCTATGAGCTCGTCGTCGTTGTCGAGGTCGCGCCAGCCGGAAAAGACGTATTCGTCAGAAGCGGGCGTGGCCGNCAGCGTTACGGACTTGCCCTTTTCGTACTGGCCGGCACCGGTCACCGAGCCCACTTCGTTGTTGACTTCGGNGCCCAGGCGTACTACAACCGCCACGTCCACGATTTCCTTTTCCTTGAACTTGGCCGTATAGGTTACGTTCGACCGGAGCGTGAACTGATAGACGGTGTCGGCGGTCAGTTTCGTCGTGCCGTCAAACCAGCCTTCGAACGTATAGCCGCTGTTGGGGCGTGCCTTGATGGTGCGTACCGTGCCTTCGTCATAGTCGCCNGCACCCGAAACCGTACCGCCGGCCACGGGCTCCCGCACCAACGTCACCTTGTATTGCGGGGTCGGGATTTCTTCAAATACGGCCTTGTAGGTTACATTGGCCATGGCCGTGAACGTATAAGAAGCGTTTGTGGTCAGGCGGTTGTTGGCGGCATCCTGCCATTCCACGAATCGGTAGCCCGTGGACGGCGTGGCCGTCAGTGTCACTTCNGCACCTTCCCTGGCCTTGCCGTTGGCCGCCAGCCCCGTTACCGTACCGGCGGCATCGTTCGGCAGNGTCACAACCGTAATGTCGAATTGNTTTTTGGTNCGGAATACGGCCGTGTACGTCCAATCCCGCAAGGGCTGGAACGTATAGGGGTTNTCTTCGATCGTGTCCTGGGCCTTGTTTACCCAGCCCACAAAGATATAGTTGGCACCCGGCGTGGCCGTCAGCACCGCGTCCTGNCCGCGTTTGTATTTGCCCGCGCCCTTGACCGTGCCGGCGTTGGCCGGCGTTACGTTCAGCGTTACGTTGAGCGAATCCTTTTCCTTGAAATGGGCNGTAAAGAACATATCCCGCGTCAGCGTAAACGTGTAGGCGGTATCCGTNGTCAGCGTCGTGCCGGCGAGGTCCTTCCAGTAGAGGAACGTGTAACCCGCTCTGGGCGTGGCCACGATGCGGCGCGTGGTGCCGCCGTTATAGTTGCCGGCNCCCTTGACCGTGCCGTAGTCTTCCTCCGGTTGAACCTCCAACGTCACCTTGTAGATGCGNGGTGTGAAGATGGCNCTGAGCGTCGTGTTTTTAGTGGCGGTGAACTCATATTCGGCCTTTTTGCTGAGCGTGTCGTCGGCGGTGTTCAGCCAGGCCACGAAGTTGAAGTGTTCGTTGGNGGTGGCGGTTACCTTAATCGTTCTGCCTTCCAGAATCGTGCCCTCGTCGTCGCCTTCGCTCGTCAGGGAGCCNCCGTCTTCCGGTTCGGCCTGCAGGGTAAGCGCGAATTGCTTTCTGGTGCGGAATACGGCCGTATAGGTTGCGCTGGCCGTCGGCACAAACGTATGGGTGGCGTTCTTGCTCAGCGTGTCGCCGGGGGCTTTTACCCAACCCACGAACAGATAGTTCGATCTGGGCGTGGCCGTCAGCGTTACGCTCGAACCTTGTTCATACGTGCCGGCTCCCGTTACCGTGCCGCCGGTCGTACCCGTCGGTTGCGTGTTCAGCTGGATGTCGTACACTTCGCGGAACACGGCCGTAAACGTGGAGTCGTGCGTCTTGACAATCATTTTGCGGGTGGCGTTCCGGCTTACCGTATCGCCGTTGAGCCGTACCCAACCCTTGAATACATAGCCCGGGTTGGCCGTGGCCGTCATCGTGATTTCGGTGTTTTCCTCATAGCGGCCCGCGCCCGTTACCGTACCGGCGCCCTGGGGACGTACGTTCAGCGTAATGGCGAACGTGTCCAGAATGTTGGCGGGGTCAACGGGCGTTTGGAACGTAATGGGCTTGGTCCACGCGCTGCTGTCTTTCGTACAGATGCTGCGCGTCTGTGCCGTGTAGGTCATGTTGTCGAGCAGGTCTTCCGTCACCACGAGNGAATTGCCCGTNTGTTCGAAAANGTGGGAGTAGGTACTGTCTTCCGANACCACGTACACTTGGCGTTTCAACAAGATACTCTGGTTGTTGACCGATGAGAACGTCGCACCGTAGTAGGTAATGTCCTGCACCTTGAACGCCGTGGGCGTATTGCAGACTTCCATGGTCGTGAATGTGTTTTCCAATTCGTTCGTGCCCATGGATTTTTCCTCGTCGCAATAGCCAACCACGGTCACCTTGTAGGCGGTGTTGGCGTTCAGGCCGGTCAGCGTATAGGTGCAGTTGGAGGCTTCATCCGTTTGGATGTCTTCCGGTAANAGGTCGTAAGTAACCGCTTCTGCACTCCCGTCCGCGGGCTTACAGCTAAGGACGTAGGACGCCACGTTGAGCNGGGGCCACGTCAGCTTGGCCCCTTGGGTCGTGATGTCGGAAGAGGTCAGTTCGGCACCCGCTTCGAATTCGGGGCAGGTGTCGTTCTTGTATTCGAGGTCTTGGATTTCGAAAAACATAAAATCCGAGATCTCGGTAACAGAGGTGCCTTTGTTTTCCATTATTTGCCTGTNCGGGTTTTGGAAAAAGAGCGCAACCTGCACGCGGCCCGTCTTGGCCTTTGAATACGGTACCTTTATCTCCAANTCCTTGTCGGTGAGGTCGGTATAGGAACTGATGTTGAGTGTGCCAACCACATCCTGTTTCGTGAACGAGCCGTTGTTTGACANCAGGACTTGTAGCGTGCAATTACCATAAACACTCGGATTGACGGANCCCAAGGTCCAATTGGCCGCGGACGAGCTCTCGGAAGAGTTCCAACCGGCGGAGGCCCGGAACCGGATAACCTGTGCATGGCGCGGNGTCGTGTTCTCTATAACAGGCGTTATCAGCCAGGCGTTTTGCGCGCTTTGGCTAACCCCCATCGACTGCGGGCACCTGCGNTTTAGGAGCCACTTTTCCCAACCCCATTTGGTGGCCCATACTTCGTCACCGGACATCGGATCTTCCGCTGCGGTCAAGGAGGCGTTACCGCTATTGGGCAACGTCCCGGTGTAGGATGTGATGTCCCGCTCCAGCGGGCCACGGCCTCTGACGTACACATTAGAACCGGATACGNTATAAAAATANCCCGAGTCTTCAATCATCGTCTCCTTATAGGCGTATCCGTAGAGCGTTTTGATAATGGCAGAGTCGGTGGCAANGGATTTGTCGCTAGGGCAAACGGCGGTCACCTTGAATGCATAGTGGGTGGAGGGAGTCAAACCGGTCAGCGTGGTGTTGGTCGTGNTGACGGTAAGCGATTGCCAGTTTTCTCCGGTATAGGCTTTCCGATAGGATAACTCGAATGCCGTGGCCTTGTTGGCGCTGGGGTTGGGATCGCTCCACGAAACCGGCATCNCGGTACCGGTCGTATTGTCGTAGTTCTGCTGTATNTTGGTAGGNGTGAGACACTCCGGCGACTCATANACATCCATGATGTAAATACACCCATAATCGCATTGGGGGAAAGCGGCGTGGCCGCTGCCGGTCTGCATACGGAAACGGAAGCGGAGGTATTTGCCGGTGGAGCCGTTGGGCGCGGTCAGGCGGGCCGCGATCGGGTAGTATTCCGCCCCGTTCCACGTAGTCTTAGCGGGGAGNGCGTTGCCTTGGAAACTTGCAATTTGCGTCCAGTCCGACCAGTTGTTCCCTGTNCCGATGCTGTATTCAATGATGAATTTGTCGTCTGTCTTGGGGGTTGTCTCACTGACGTCGCCGTCANNCGAACTCCCTCTGGCCTGAAACTTCATATAATAGGTTACGCCGATTTTTTCAGCGTTCAGGTAGATGGGGGTCGANATGGCGTCCGCGTCCGTGCCTTGAACCTCCAGTTGGCCGTAGATGGCCACCGCGGTGCGGCCGAAATTCGGTATGCCNAGCCCGAGCCCGAGGTCCCGCCGATCTGCCGGTAGGTTGTCCGTACGCGTCCAGCCTACGGGCAGGGGACGGTAAATATCCTTGTAATATTCTTCTTTTTGAGTCGTCTTGTCAATCCATTTATAAGGATTGCCGTTGGCCTCCTGGCGGAAGTCGAGGTTGAACGGTACCCCGTTGTGGGCAACGCGGGCGCGGCGGTTAAGCGTATGGGCGTTATCGTATTCGTGGGTCGTCTTGTTGACCGGAATCGCCACAAAATAACAGATGTCGTTGTCGGGCAAGCCCGTTNCCTCAAACGTCGTTTCCTCACTGTAGGTGCCTATCACGACGAGATCCTNGGTAATGACGGTGCCCGCCGCGAGCGGCCCTTCGTCCGGTATGCTTTTCACCTTGTTCAGGTCGTGGGTTTTGACGACCAACACGTCATCCCCATCGTGAGGCTTTACTTTGAGCCCGATGGTATGGATGGTCGGCATGCCTNCGGTTTCCAGCAGGTCGGGAGCCACGCTCCGGAACTTGTTCGCAATCTCGATGGTATGGCAGAGCGGGGAGTAGAGGGGCGTGCCGCAGACATACGACATACGGTAGAGATGGAGATAGCGCTTGTAGCCTTTTACCAAATCATTGACCGTGGTCTCCAGAATATAAGTTGCATATGTCGTATTGGCGGACGTGGAGTTCTTGTATCCGCAGGGGTATTCAGCATCGGCTGAAGCCGTTGACAGCGAGTACATTTGGTTGAAGACAACGGTGGGGGCTGCCTTCCCGTTTTGGGCGGGGAACGTATGGTNCTTGAGGTAGAGCGTGCCGTTCTGCAACGTAAAGTCGGGCTCTTNGCTGTCGGACAGGACGCCCACGATGGTGCCCGCCTGGTAAAGTTCCGTCAGGCTGGCGAATTTCGTCATGTCGTATTGGACTTGGACTTTGGCGCTCGTGGCGTCCGGATAGTTTACGTTAACGAGGAAGGCGTCTTCGCCTACGGCCGGATGCTGTTGGGTCGCGCACCGGGAGTTCCAACGGATCGTGCGTCCGGTTTCGGGGTGGTTGTCGGGCGTGAGGAATAGGCATGTGGAACTGCCGTAACTGGTCTCTTTGATGTTTTGCCAGTTGTTGTTGACGTTGTAGCTGGCATCACCGACAGACATCTTGTGGGTAGAGCCACTGTTCGGCTGTATGTTCAAAAACTTACTGCCGAAGACATCGTCGGTAATGGTGGCGTTTGATTCCGCCACGCCGATAGACAGTTTGTAGTCCGACATCGAAGTGGCTGTTGACGTGTTATGGTTCTGCTGGAGTTCTTTGACGACCATTTCGAAGGAACCGTCGCGCTCGTAGAACTTGAATTGGTAAATCCATTCGTCCGTACCGAGGTCACTTTCGCTGGTCTTGGGCCGGGTGATGCAATAATTGTGCTGTACNGTCAAGACCCGGTCGCCGGCCGTGCCGTCTATGCGGTAGCAGGCCGGTGCTTTGCTGGCGGGGGTACNGATGAATTGGCTGCACGCTGTGCTGCTGGTCTTTAATGTACCCGTAAACGCATGTTCTGTACATTTCTTGGTAAAAATGCCCGTTTCCTTTGTGCACGTGTGGGCCGTGTCTTTGGCGTAAGGAATTGNCAAGACCCAGTCCGTGGAGGCGTTGCCGGTCGGGTTGAAAGGGCAAGGCACGGCGCGGGTATCCGTCTCGCTGAAAAAGACNCCGCCGGCAACGTTGACGGCAAAATATTTCATCGTCTTGCCGAGGAATTGGAAATNGAAGCCGATGGGAAAACAATTCACGGTGGCGCTGCTGCCTGCGGTNGTAATGGCCGTAGCCTTCGGACTCGTGCCGCCGGGNGCCGTGGCGCCTAAGACTTGTCCGCGCAAGGATACGTTGTTGCCNAGGNCATTGAGCAGAACGGTACCGCTCATGCCNCTGATGTCGGTAAACGTGCCGGCNTGTGACTGTACCTCGTAACTTTGAACTACGGGGGCAAAGAAACTCGATTGCGCCCGTGTAGGGGAGAGGGTCGAGCCCAGCAGGGCCAAAGCCACTCCCACTGAAGTGAGAAACTTTTTCATTGTGTTGATAGTTAGTTATATAAATAATTTTATTGAGTTTNCGTTTTAAGGGGATTGCGATATGTGAAGCGGTAAATNTTNTGTCAATCAGNGTTTTATGTGTTTATTTCNCAANTAGAGAATAAAGATACAACAAAGAAGCATACTTGAGCTGCATATATATAACGTTTTNTAACNNNCAAAAACACAAAANTTAACTTTTGTGTTTTATGTTTTGATTTACAGTTNTATATCGTGTATTAAAAAAANTAGAAGNAAAAGACGTTTTGGGGGAGGNAAACGGTCTTTTCGTTTTTACGGGAATTCCTNGTATCTTTGTGGTCTGCTTTTATAATAAAGTACGCGGATTTAATAGCGTGTAATCATGAAGAAACAAGGATTTGCAAAGGTTTTGGCCCTGTGCGCGGCTTGGTGTTTGTGGATGCCGGGCGGGCTTGGACAACGGGTTTCGGCGGAAGAGGCCGGCGGCTCGGAAGATACGGCCGCGGTGGCCGTTACAATCTTTACGCATCTTACGGAGGCGGAACCGATTACGATGAACGAACTTTACGCCTACCGTCTGGAGGCCGGCGCACGCGTCAATGACGAGGCCGATCGCATTACCGGTATTAACGTGTTTGTCAATGAAGTGCAGGTGGAGGCACAGTTCGACGCCGCCACGGCCACGGTACGCGCCTGGTACACCCCCGAGGCGTTCGGCGAAACGGTGGCGGTGCGCTTCGAGGCACGCTCCGAAAACGGGCTCACGGCCACATTGCAACGGCAACTGAAAGTGGTGCAAGGCGATACGGCCGCCCAAAACCGCACGGTACGCACGATGGACAAGGTGTTGATCAACTTCCCCACACCGGGACAAACCAACGGCGGAGTCTATACGCTTCCGCAGTATGTGGGACATTATCAGAGTATTATCGCTCATCTTAGCGTCACGTGTCCCACCTTGGTGGAGGGCGGCAAACCCGACTGCGACGATTGGGACCGCGTGGGCTGGATAGAGGTGCAGACGCCCGATGGTCAGTGGCGTGAAATCATCCGTTACATCACCTCTTACCGCAAACCCTGCAACCACACGATAGACGTTACCGAGTTCGCCTCCTATCTACAGGGCGAGGTGCCGATACGCATGTACATCGAAACCTGGGGCACCGGCGGTTGGGAAATCACGCTCGATTTCGAGTATGTCAGCGGGCCGGCGCAGTTTCTCTATTCAGAGCCCGTGCCGCTTTGGAACGGAGTCTTCCCGTTTGGCGATCCGGCGCGCCTACAACCTTTGGATACGCTAACGACCCCGATTCCGGACGAGGTGGCGGGTCTAAGTCTGCGCATCGTCACGACGGGGCACGGATGGGGCATGAACAACACCGGCAACGCGGCCGAGTTCTATGAGGCCACGCACAAGGTGCTCGTCAACGATACGGCCATCTCGCAGTTGCTGTGGATGACGTGCTATCCGAATCCCGACAGTTGCCAGCCGCAATTGGGCGCTTGGGGCGATGACCGTGCGGGCTGGTGTCCGGGCGTTATCGCGCCGGGCTACCACTACAACCTGACGGGACATATCCCCGACGGGCAGGTCAAGATAGCCTATGTGTTCGATGAAAACTATGTGGATCTTTGCCATCCCAACAACCCGGGCTGTGATACGGTACCGTCTTGTGATTGCAATGATACCTACAATCCGATGTATTATATCGCGTCCTACCTCGTGTATTGGTACGACCGGCAGTATGAGGGCGATTTCCCGCCGGGGGGTGGCCCGCGTCCCGTTGTCGTCGATACGGGACGCGATACCACAGGTGCCTACGTTGAGCGTTACCGCACGGAACGCTACCTTGCGCTGCAGGCGTGGCCCAATCCCACCGCCGATGAAGTCTATGTAAGCTCGGAATGCGATTTCGGCGCGGGCGTCGTTCAAATCATCGACGCGCAGGGCAGGGTTTATATGCAACGCCGTTTCTCATCCTCCGCCGACTTGGCGCAAAAACCGTTCTCGCTCGCGGGCTTGCCCGCCGGCACGTATGTGGTGCGGCTGTTGGCTTCCGATTGGTATATGGGTACGGCGGTTGTTGTAAAACAATAAAAATACTTATGATTGCAGTGATAGTGGCCATGGCGCGCAACGGCGCCATCGGCAAGGACAACGACCTGTTGTGGCATATTTCGGCCGACCTCAAGCGTTTCAAGGCGTTGACGGGCGGGCATACGGTACTGATGGGGCGGCGTACCTACGATTCGTTGCCGAAGAAACCGTTGCCCAACCGCAAGCATCTGATTCTGACCTCGGACGCGGGCTATCCCGTGCCGGAGGGCGGGCAACGCCTGGCCGACGTGGCGGCCTGCCAAGCCTATTTTGCGGCGCATCCCGATGAGGATATCTTCATTATAGGCGGCGGACAGGTCTATAAACAACTGTTGCCCTATGCCGACCGGCTGTATCTGACCGAGGTGCAGGCCGATTTCGAGGCCGATACGTTCTTTCCGGCCATAGAGGCGGCGCAGTGGCACGTGACCGAAGAGGGCGCGTGGACGTTGGACGAAAACAGCGGTTTGACCTACCGCTTTGTGGATTATATACGTGTTTTGTAGCATGGAAGAGAAGCGTTTATATCCGATGAAGTTCATCCCCATTTTCAAGGAACGGATTTGGGGCGGCAACCGCATCAAGACGGTGTTGGGGCTCGATCCGGGTGAAATGCCGGCTTGCGGTGAGGCCTGGATGCTGTCGGGGCTCGAAGACGACGATTCGGTGGTGGCCAACGGCTTTTTGGAGGGCAATACGTTGTCGGAACTGACCGAAGTTTATATGGGCGACTTGGTGGGCGAGGCGGTGTATCAGCGTTTCGGCTGTCAGTTCCCGCTGTTGTTCAAGTGGATAGATGCCGAAACCGACCTGTCGGTGCAGGTGCATCCCGATGATGCATTGGCCATGGAGCGCGAGGGATGCCTCGGCAAGACCGAGATGTGGTTCGTGCGCGAGGCGCGGCCGGGGTCGCGGCTGATATGCGACTTTAAGGACGGCGTTACCAAAGACGTGTATCTGCGCGCGTTGCAGGATCACCGCATTGAACGTGTGTTGCAACCCTATAAGGTGCAGGAGGGCGAGGCCTACTATCTGCCGGCCGGCACCGTCCACGCGCTGGGCGCGGGCCTGTTGGTGGCCGAAATCCAGCAGAGTTCCGACATCACCTACCGCATTTACGATTGGGATCGCAAAGACAGCGCGGGCAAGGAACGCCCGTTGCATGTGGTGGAAGCCATGGAGGCCCTGACGTTTCCCGGCCAGGCCGAGGCGCATGAACATCACGACCATTGCGGCTGCGGCCACGACCACGGCCATGAGGACGGCCAAGGCCACGAAGGTAGCCGCGGCGGCATTGAGCCGCCGGCCGGCCCCATCCGCTACCGCCGCCAGCTCAACCGTACGCAAACCCTCATAGACGGCCCGCATTTCCATACGGGCTATATCGGGCTTACGGCGGCCATCGAAAAAGACCTTTCCGACATCGATTCGTTCGTGGTCTATATGTGCACGGCCGGCCAGGCCGTCCTCAAGGCCGACGGGCAGGTGGTGGAAATAGGCATGGGCGAGCTCGTGCTGTTGCCCGCCTGCACCGACCGTGTGGCGCTCTATCCCGACGTCAAGGGTTGTGAATTGTTAGAAGTATATATGCCTGTTGAGCCCGAACGCCCGTCCGGAGCCGCCCACGCCGGCAGCCCCGACCCCGCCGCCGGTTGGCTCAACGGATAAAAAAACATAGTATGAATACCGCACTCTCGATTGTGTTTTTGGGGTTGCTCGTGTTTTTGGCCCACTTTTTTGCGGCCATCTATACGCGCCGCAACATCCCCGACGTGTTGTTGCTGATGGTCATCGGCCTGTTGTTGGGGCCGGTGCTGCATTGGGTCAGCCCCGACAGTTTCGGCGTGGGCGGCTCGGTGTTCGTGTCCGTCACGCTGGTGGTCATTTTGTTTGAGAGCGGCACCTCGCTCACGCTCGACGTGTTGCAGTCGTCGTGGAAACAAACGGTTACGCTTTCGTTCGCCGGCTTCTTCGTGGCCATGCTACTTACGGCGGGCATCGCCATGCTGTTCGGCTTGGACATCCTTACGGCCTTGATGCTCGGTGCCATTTTGGGCGGCACGTCTTCGGCCGTCGTCATCCCGTTGGTCAAAAACCTGCAGTTGGGCGAGGAGTCGCGCACGGTGCTGATTTTGGAGTCGGCCGCCACCGACGTGCTCTGTATCGTGTTTGCGTTGGCCTTTCTCGAAGGACTTGAAAACGGTAATGTCAATGTGGGCGGTGTTGTGGGCAACGTGCTCTCGTCGTTCGTGTTGGCCGGCCTGCTGGGCTTTGCGGGCGCGGTGCTGTGGTCGCGCCTCATCACCAGTATGCGCAAACTGCAAAACTCCATCTTCACCACGCCGGCCTTTGTGTTCATCATCTACGGGGTGGCCGAAATCCTGGGCTACAGCGGTGCCATCGCGGCCTTGGTGTTCGGCATCAGCATGGCCAATATCGACACAATCAAAAACCCGTTGTTGCTTCGGATTATGGGCGGCAAGGGGCATCAACTCAACCGCACCGAAAAGATTTTTTTCGGCGAAATCGTGTTCCTGCTCAAAACCGTCTTTTTTGTATATATCGGTATGTCGATGGAGTTCGCCGACATCAAATCACTGTTGGCGGGCTTGGCCATCACGTTTGTACTGTTTGTGGGCCGCATCGTGCTTACGCGCTTCGTTATGCCCAAAACCGCACCCATCTTCGACAAAACCATCACGTCGATTATGATTCCCAAGGGGTTGGCCGCGGCCGTTTTGGCCGGCATTCCGCTGGCGGCGGGCGTGCCGGGCGGCGAGTTCATCCGCAACACCACCTATGCCGTCATTCTGTTCTCCATCCTGTGGGTGTCGGTTATGATATTGCTCGTGGACAAATGGCCGGCCATGCGCCGCTTCTACTTTTTGCTTTACGGCGTGCATGACGAGGAAAAGGGCAAGAGCATCTTTATCTCCACCAAAGACACCGACGAGGACGACGAAGACAACGATATCGGCGTGCTGAGCCGTTCGGCCTCCGCCCTGCTCGATTACTACAAACGCAAAACGGGCGGGAAAGCCCCGCAACGCAAGACCCTGAGCGAAGAACTGCGAAAAACGGAGGACGATGAACGTAAATGATGTGGATATCTTCGTGCCGTGCTGCGTAGATCAACTCTATCCGCAAACGGCTTTCAACATGATCAAGGTGTTGAAGCATCTTGGCGTCAAGGTGCATTACAACGCCGAACAGACGTGTTGCGGCAAGGGGGCGTTTACCAACGGCTATTGGGACGAGGCCAAGGAGATAGGCGAAAAGTTTATCCGCAATTTCGGGCACGGACGCTATATTGTCTCACCCTCGGCCGACTGTGTGGGCTATATCCGCAACCACTACGCCAAGCTGTTCTACAACACGAGCCTGCATTTGGAATACCGGCAACTGCAGAACTGCATCTTCGAGTTTACCGACTATTTGGTCAATATGCTGCGTATAACCGACTTGGGGGCGGTGTTTCCGCATAAGGTTACGTATCACGACGCCTGTTCGGCTTTACGCGATTACGGCATACGTGAAGAACCGAGGCTGTTGCTCTCGCACGTGCGCGACTTGGAATTGGTGGAGATGGACAAAAGCGACCATTGCTGTGGCTTCGGCGGCACGTTCTCGCTCAAATACGAACCGCTTTCGGTGGCGATGACCGAGCAAAAAATCAGCAACGCGCTGGCCACGGGCGCGGAATATATCGTTACCACCGAGGTAACGTGTATGGCGCAAATGGAAAGTTATATCAAGAAGCAGAAACTGAACATCAAGTGTCTGCACGTGGCCGACGTGCTGTCGTCCGGCATCGGCGCCGACCTTGTGTAAGGGGCTACTTCTCTTCGGGCTTTTCGGTCTTTTCCGCCTTTACTTCGGGTTTCATCTGCGGAAACAGCAACACGTCCTGAATTGAATGCGAGTCGGTCATAATCATGCTCAAACGGTCGATGCCGATGCCCAAACCGGCGGTGGGCGGCATACCGAATTCCAACGCGCGCAAAAAGTCTTCGTCCAATACCATCGACTCCTCGTCACCGCGCTTGCCTAACTCCAACTGCGCTTCAAACCGTTCGCGCTGGTCAATCGGGTCGTTGAGTTCCGAATAAGCGTTGCAGATTTCCTTACCGTTGCAGATGGCCTCAAACCGTTCGGTCAAGCCTTCCTTGCTGCGGTGTTTCTTGGTCAGCGGCGACATTTCGATGGGATAGTCGTAAATGAACGTCGGTTGGATGAGTTTACTTTCGCAGGTTTCGCCAAAGATTTCGTCTATGAGTTTGCCCTTGCCCATCGAAGCATCCACGGCCACGCCCAATTTCTGAGCCGTGGCGCGCAGGGCGGCTTCGTCCATATCCGAAATGTCGATGCCCGTAAAGTGCGCGATGGCTTCGGCCATCGTAAAACGCTTCCAGGGCCGCTTGAAGTCAATGATGTTGCCGTCTACCTCTACCTGCGTCTTACCGTGCAGGGCCAGGGCCACGGCTTCCACCATCTCTTCCACCAGGTTCATCATCCATTCGTAGTCTTTATAGGCTACGTAGAGTTCCATCTGCGTAAATTCGGGGTTGTGGAAGCGGTCCATGCCCTCGTTGCGGAAGTCTTTCGAAAATTCAAACACGCCGTCGTAACCGCCCACAATCAACCGTTTGAGGTAGAGTTCGTTGGCAATCCGCAGATAGAGCGTCATATCGAGCGTGTTGTGGTGCGTCTTGAAGGGTCGCGCCGCCGCCCCGCCGTAAAGCGGTTGCAGGATGGGCGTCTCCACTTCGAGATAGCCTTTTTCTTCCAAAAAGCGGCGCATCGTGTTGACAAGGCGCGTGCGTTTAATAAACACGTCGCGCACCTGCGGGTTTACGATCAAATCCACGTACCGCTGGCGGTAACGCTGTTCGGGGTTCGTAAACGCGTCGTAGGTCTGCCCGTCCTTTTCCTTGACGATGGGCAGCGGGCGCAACGACTTGCTCAGCATCGTAAACGATTTGACGTGTATGCTGATTTCGCCCATCTGCGTCACGAACACGAAGCCCTTGACGCCGATGATGTCGCCTATGTCGGTGAGTTTCTTGAAAACCTGGTTGTAAAGCGTCTTGTCTTCGCCCTCGCAGATTTCGTCACGTTTGATATAGAGTTGGATGCGCCCTTTGCTGTCTTGCAGTTCGGCAAAGGAGGCCGCGCCCATGATGCGGCGGCTCATCAAACGGCCGGCAAGGCTGACTTCCTGGAATTTTTCGGGCGATTTCTCAAATTCCGCCTTGATTTGCGCGGTGTTGACGTTAACCTCGTATTCGGGGGCGGGATAGGGGTTGATACCCAATTTTTCAAGTTCTTTGAGCGATTGACGCCGGTAGATTTCCTGATCGGTCAGTTCCATGGTTGCCGTTTTTGCCGTTTTCAACATTATTCTGAACTTGGCAAAAGTACGCAAAAAATGGTATATTTGCAATTGAATACATGAACAAGCAAGTTTCCCATATCAAGCGGCTTTACCGCCGTTGGTTCACCGACTGGAAGACCAAATACCGCGTGGTGGTCACCGACCAGAACTACCACGAGAAGCTGTCGTGGAACCTGTCCCGCACCCAGCTGTGGACCACGGTGGGGCTGTTCGTGCTCGTCACGATGGTACTCACCGCCTGTCTCATCCTGTTTACCCCGTTGCGCCAGTTCGTGCCCGGTTACACGCGCGAGGAACTCACGCATCAAATCTACAGCAGCCGCGTTCAACTCGACTCGTTGCAGAATTGCCTCGAAGGGCAAACCGTTATGTTGCAGCTCATGCAGGCGGCCATTGCGGGCAAAGTCAACATGACGCAGGCCACGGTCATGAAAGACTCGCTCAAAGACTACACCAACGTGGAATATCGGCGCGGCAAGGCCGATTCGTTGTTGCGCAGGGAAATAGAGGCGGCCGACCCTTACGTGGTCAACGCCATGCGGGCCGACGACCGCAAGTCGCTGGCCGACAACTGGCTGTTCTACGCACCGGTAACGGGTAAGTGCCTGCGCGCTTTTGACCCGCGTTCGTTTACGGGCATCGAGGTGGAGACGCGGCCCAACGTGCCGGTCAAGGCCACGATGGCCGGCCATGTGGTCTATGCCGACTGGTCGCCGGAGAGCGGCTACGTATTGGTGTTGCAACACGAAAACCACCTCATTTCCATCTATGCCCGCAATACGGCCCTGTTGAAGATGCCCGGCGAATATGTCGAGGCCGGCGAGGCGGTGGCTATGACGGGGGTGAGCCTGTATTTCGAACTTTGGTATAACGGATTCCCGATGGATCCTCAAAATTATGTAACGTTCTGATATGACGACGGAACCGAAAGAAAGCGCGCAGCGGTTGGCGATATTGGGTTCAACCGGCTCCATCGGCACGCAGACGTTGGAGGTGGTGCGGCGGCATCCCGACCGCTTTGCGGTGGAGGTACTGGCGGCCGGCACGCAGACCGGCAGGCTCATAGAACAGGCCTTGGAATTTCAGCCCAACGCCGTGGTCATCGGCGAGGCGGGCTACGGAAAGGTGCGCGACGCCTTGGCTTCCACCGATATTAAAGTCTTTGCGGGCGACGAAGCCTTGAACGAGGTTTGCGCGTTCGACACCGTAGATACGGTGGTGACGGCCGTGATGGGCGGCATGGGGTTGCGGCCCACGCTGACGGCGGTGGCGCACCGCAAGAAAATAGCACTGGCCAATAAGGAAACGCTGGTTATGGGCGGGCTGTTGGTAAGGGAGGCCGTGGCGCGTTACGGCACCGTGGTCAACCCGATCGACTCCGAGCATTCGGCCATCTTCCAGTGTTTGCAGGGCGAACCGGAAGCGGGGGTGGAAAAACTGATTCTGACGGGCTCGGGCGGGCCGTTCCGCGGCCGCACCCGCGAAAACCTGCGGGACGTGCGCCCCGAACAGGCCCTTAAACACCCCACGTGGCGCATGGGGCGCAAAATCAGCATCGATTCGGCCACGCTCATGAACAAAGGGTTGGAACTCATCGAGGCCGCCCACCTGTTCGGGGTGCGGCCGGAAAACATAGACGTGGTCATCCATCCGCAGTCCATTGTCCATTCGCTTGTGCAGTTCCGCGACGGCAGCGTCAAGGCGCAGTTGGGGCTGCCCGACATGAAGGGGCCCATCCTGTACGCGCTTTCTTCGCCCGACCGTTTGCCCGAAAGCGCGGCGCAGACGCCGAGGCTGTCGCTGTCGCAAATCGGCAGCCTGACGTTTGAGGAAGCCGACCGGGAGAATTTTCCGTGTTTGGCTTTGGCCGAGGCGGCGGCACGCGCCGGCGGCGGCATGCCCTGCGTGCTCAACGCGGCCAACGAAGTGGCCGTGGCGGCCTATTTGAATGAGGAAATCGGCTTTATGGATATTCCGGCCTTGATAGAACAGCGGTTGGAGGCCGCCGGCGCGGACGCTGTAAAGCGTGGCCGCGATTTGGACGACCTGCTGGCCTTGGACGCCGAGGTGCGAGCCGCCACGCGGGAGGCAATAGAAAAACACAATCTATGAACGCTCTAATTATGGCGGGCCAGCTGCTGTTGGGCCTGTCGCTGCTGATATTCATCCACGAACTCGGGCATTTCGTGGCGGCGCGTATGTTCGGCATCCGCGTCGATAAGTTCTATCTGTTTTTCGACGCTTACGACCGGCGGCTGTGCCGCTTCAAGATAGGCGATACCGAATACGGCATCGGCTGGCTGCCGTTCGGCGGCTATTGCAAAATAGCCGGCATGGTGGATGAGTCGATGGACACCGAGAGCCTCAAAAAAGAGCCGCAGCCTTACGAATACCGCAGCAAACCGGCTTGGCAACGCTTCATCGTCATTGTGGCCGGGGTGTTCATGAACCTGGTGGTGGGCGTCTTTATCTTTGCGATGCTGCTCTTTACGCGCGAACGGCAATACCTTTCCGTAGAAGAAGTCAACCGGGACGGCGTGCAGGTGTCGGCCTTGGCGCAAGATCTGGGCTTTGAGACGGGAGACCGCATCTTAGCCGTGAACGGCCGCCGCGTACATCGTTTTGACGATGTACAGAACCTGCGGTTGCTGTTCGGCGGGGAGGTGACGGTAAAACGCGATTCGGCCACGCTCACGGTTAAGATTCCGTCCGATACCTACAAACGCTTGGCTTCCGCCGGTGCCGAAGGCTATCTGTTCGCCCCTACGGCCTATGCGTTGGAGATAGACACGGTGCTGGATAACCTCCCCGCCGCGGCGGCCGGCCTTAGGGCGGGCGACCGCGTGTGGCGCATGGACAGTCTCTATGGCCTTACGTTCGGCGATTTCCGCCGCTATGTGCGCGAGCATCCCATGCAGACGGTTTCGGTGGGCTTTATCCGGCAGGGTGACAGCCTCACGGCCCGGGTGGTTTTGGATTCGAGCGGCTATGTGGGCGTGTTGTCCCGCGCGCCGTATGTATATACGCCTTACTCGTTCGCGGCTTCGTTCCGCTACGGGGCCAAAGACGCTTTCAACCTCATAGCGGCCAACGCCAAGGGCTTGGGCAAAGTGGTGACGGGCAAGGAAAAGGCCTCCGAATCCATACAGGGGCCCATCGGCATCGCCACGATATACGGCGCGCAGTGGATATGGCCGCGCTTTTGGTATATCACGGGCATGATTTCGCTCGTGCTGGCGTTTATGAACCTGTTGCCGATTCCGGGGCTTGACGGCGGGCACCTGCTGTTTACGGTCTATGAAATGATAACGCGCCGTAAGCCCAGCGACGCCTTTTTGGAACGGGCCCAGCAGGTGGGGATGCTGTTGCTGATGGCTTTGATGATTTTTGCGTTCGGCAACGATTTGATGCGTTTGTTTAGATAAAAAAGACGGCGTGGAAACGCCAAAATATTGTATATATGAGTGATTCTATCAAGCACGAATGCGGCATTGCACTGATAAGGCTGCTTAAGCCCCTCTCTTACTACAGGGAGAAATACGGCAACAGCTTTTACGGCATGGACAAGATGTATCTGATGATGGAGAAGCAGCACAACCGGGGGCAGGACGG
Source organism: bacterium (assembly GCA_014802725.1). Classification (GTDB taxonomy): domain Bacteria; phylum Bacteroidota; class Bacteroidia; order Bacteroidales; family P3; genus CAMXAS01. The sequence continues at coordinate 132,090 of JAAVBS010000001.1, read as the reverse complement.
AGCGGGCTTCGCATGCATCAAGTTCGGAACGATGCCGGGTAAAACCTATGTGGATATCGCGCGTTCGGTAACGTCCACGCCCATCAAGGACGCGTTTGCCGAGGCGGCCGCCCGCATCAAGGCGGACGTACCCGATTTGGAATCGTATCGCGATAAGAGCATGGACGAACTCAAAATGGACGCGCCTTTTTGCGGCGAACTGTTTTTGGGGCACGTGCGTTACGGCACCTTCGGCGGCAATACGATAGAAAACACGCACCCGTTTATTCGCGAAAGCAACTGGAAGTCGCGCAACCTGATTTTGGCGGGCAACTTCAACCTTACCAACGTCAAGGATTTGTTCTACGAACTCGTGGATGTGGGACAGCATCCGGTCAATATGAGCGACGCGCGGATTGTGCTGGAGAAACTGGCCGCGCAACTCGACCACGACAATCAAAAACTGTATGACGGCTACCGGGCGCAGGGCTATACCAAACCGCAGATTTCGGAAATGATTCCGGCGGCTTTGGATTTGAAAAAGATTGTGTCCAAAGTGTCGGCCGGCTGGGACGGCGGCTACGTGTTCGCGGGCATGGTGGGCTACGGCGACGCCTTTGTGGTGCGCGACCCCAACGGCATCCGGCCGGCGTTCTACTATAAAGACGACGAGATTTTGGTGGTGGCTTCGGAACGGCCGGTTATCCAAACCTCGTTCAACGTGCCGCTCACCGAGGTGCACGAGCTGCCGCCCGCTGGCATGATTTGGGCTAAACGCACGGGCGAGGTGGAGATTACCGAATACATGAAACCGTCGGCCAAACCGCGGTCGTGTTCGTTCGAACGTATCTATTTCTCGCGCGGCACAGACGCTGATATATACAATGAGCGCAAACGTTTGGGCGCGTTGCTCTGTGACGATTTGCTCAAGGCCATCGACTACGACTTGGAAAACACGGTGTTTTCGTCAATCCCGAATACGGCGCAGGTGGCGTTCCACGGGCTTTCGGAAGCCTTGGAACAGTATTGCGACACGCAAAAGATAGAACGCTTGCAGCGGTTGCAGGTGGAAAATACGGGGCTGATGCTTACCGACGATCAAATCCGCTCGGTGTTGGACTTTCACCCGCGCACCGATCAGATTGTGGTCAAGGATGCCAAGATGCGCACGTTCATTACGCAGGACAAAGACCGCGACGACTTGGTGTCGCACGTCTATGACGTGACCTACGGCAAAATCCGGGAATACAAAGACACGCTCGTGGTGCTCGACGACTCGGTGGTGCGCGGTACCACGCTGCGCCGCAGCATTCTGCGGATTCTAGACCGTCTGGGGCCCAAACGCATCGTGGTGGCCTCGTCCGCACCGCAAATCCGTTATCCCGATTGCTACGGCATCGATATGGCCAAGATGGGCGATTTGATTGCGTTTCAGGCGGCCATCAGCCTGCTCAAACGTTCGGGTCAGGAACGCATCATAGAAGAAGTCTATAAAGACTGCCGCCTGCAGTTGGCGCGTCCGTTCGAGAAACAGAGCAATTCCGTAAAGCGGATTTACGATCAGTTCAGCTACGAGGAGATTTCCGACCATATCGCCGAATTGCTTACCACCAAGGGGATGAATGCGGAAGTCAAGGTGGTGTTCCAAACGGTGGAGAACCTGCACAAGGCCTGTCCGCGCCACACGGGCGACTGGTACTTTACGGGCGACTATCCCACGCCGGGCGGCAATTCGGTGGTCAACCGCGCGTTTGTCAACTATATGGAGAACAAAAACGTGCGGGCGTACTGATAGCGGATGTAGGGGGATGGCGATTTGGCAAATCCGAAAATTTTACCTACCTTTGCCATCCTCTTACGATAGGGTCTCGTGGCCGAGTGGCTAGGCACTGGTCTGCAAAACCACCTACAGCAGTTCGATTCTGCTCGAGACCTCCAAAGGCCGCTCTGCAAAGGGCGGCCTTTTTTGATTGATACACGATGAAACCGAAACTTTATATCGAAACCTACGGCTGTCAGATGAATTTCGCCGATTCGGACGTGCTGGCCGCCATCCTTGCGCCGCGCTACGACCGCACCGACACCTACAAGTCGGCCGATTTGATTCTGATGAACACCTGTTCGATCCGCGACCATGCCGAGCAAAAGGTGCTGAACCGTCTGCGGGAGTTCGTGGCGCTTAAGAAACGCCGCGCCGGCTTGCATATCGGCATTGTGGGCTGTATGGCCGAGCGCATGAAAGACGAACTGTTGGAAGAAGCCTTGCGCGTGGACTTGGTCGTGGGGCCCGACGCCTACCGCCAGATTCCCGACCTGCTCGACCAATTGGAGGCCGGGGGCGGCAAGGGGCTGGCCGTGGCCCTGTCTGAAGAAGAGACTTACCACGACATCATCCCGCTCCGCGCCGCGGAAAACAAGGTGTCGGCCTTCGTTTCCATCATGCGGGGCTGTCAGAATTTCTGCGCCTACTGCGTGGTGCCTTATACGCGCGGCGCGGAGCGCAGCCGCCCGATGGACAGCATCGTGGATGAGGTGCGCCGGCTGTGGGACGAGGGCTATCGCGAAGTGACGCTGTTGGGGCAGAACGTCAACTCTTACCGCTTCGGCGAAATCGGCTTTCCGCGGCTCATGGCCGAAGTGGCCGCCGTCAACCCGCAACTGCGCGTGCGTTTCGCCACGTCGCATCCCAAAGACCTCTCCGACGAATTGCTGGAAGTGATGGCCGCCCATGCCAATATATGCCCGGCCATCCACCTGCCCGTACAGGCGGGCAGCGACAGTATGCTCAAACGCATGAACCGCAAATATACGCGGCAGCACTATCTGCAACGGGTGGCGGCCATTCGCCGGTACCTGCCCGATGTAAGCCTGAGCACCGACATCATCGCCGGCTTTTGCGGCGAAACCGAGGCCGAACATCAGGAAACGCTGTCGTTGATGCGCGAGGTGGGTTACGATTCGGCCTTCATGTTCAAATATTCCGACCGTCCCGGCACGTTCGCGCACCGGCATTACACCGACGACATCCCGGAGGCGGAAAAGACGCGCCGGCTCAACGAAATCATCGCGTTGCAGACCGAACTGTCTTTGGCCTGCAATCAAAAGTATGTCGGCCGCACGGTGGAAGTGCTCGTGGAGGGGGTTTCCGAAAAACGTGGCCACCAGTATATCGGCCGCAACCCGCAAAACAAGGTGGTGCTGTTTGAGCCTACGGAGGCCGTGGTACGCCCCGGCGACTACGTGCAGGTGCGCGTGACACGCTGCTCGGCCGTGACGCTGTTGGGGGAACTCGTATAATTTCACGACCGGCCGTCGCCGGGCGTGATTTGTTTTTACGGATGATTTTGCCTAATTTCGCGGCTTGTTAAAACCATTTATTAACCATTTTTAAGAAAGGACAGGTATTTAGTATGATCATTGTTCCTATTAAAGAGGGTGAAAACATCGAACGTGCCTTGAAGAAACTCAAACGTAAGTTTGACAAGACGGGTGTCGTTAGAGAGTTGAGAAACCGCCAGAAGTTTACGAAACCGTCGGTGGTTGCCCGGGAACGTCGTCTAAAGGCCATTTACATCCAGCATCTGCAGTCGGAAGCTGAAAAGGTTTCGATGTAAGAAGCGGGTGTAAAAAAGAAAAAGCGATCTCGAAAGAGGTCGCTTTTTTTTGTGGTCTGTTCAAACCGGATTCTATCCGTCGGTTCAGGCCTTACATCAAAATCCACCGGGTGTGGCGCGTGCTCNTTTCGCCCGCGCGGTTGTAGGCNACGACGCGCACGATATAGATGCCTTTCTGCAAATCGGTGGCTCCCGTCGGCCATACCAGCGGACCTACCGAATACCCGTAGGCGGAACTTTCCCGGCCTTCGAATTTAGCCACGCTGCGGCCGTAGAGGTCATATACCTGCAGTTCGTAGCGGTCAATGCCGCCTACNCCGTTGTGGGTAAAGTAGAAACACACTTCGCCGTCCTTGCGGCTGGGATTGGGGGTGGCGCNCAGGGCCGTCACCTTGAAGCGGTTGGATTCGCTCACGCCGAATTTCANNTCACCCGTACCGGAAATATTGAAGATGTTCCAGGCCTTGAGTTCCACCGTATGCGCACCCTCCGGCAGGTCAAGCGGATAGGTCAGCGTACCTTCCGTATAGCTACCCGTATTGTATTCGAACAAATCGTTCACGACAATCGCGTTCTTATAGTCACCGTCAATCACTAAGGTCATGTCGTGTCCGATGCCGACGCCCGTCGTGTTCAAACCNTAGTCATCGCTGATTTCGGCATAGAGCACGGGAGAGGCGCCGCCCGTGGCTTCGGGCAGGAAGTTGTTCTTGTTAAGGTAGAGTTTGACGGTGGGNCCGTCCGTGCCCGTCTCCACGTCCGTATTGAACCCGCCCACGNTGAGGTCGGTAAACGCGCCGCCCGCATCGCCGTTGGAGTCGGAATAGGCGTAGTAGCTGATTTTACCGGGGCCGTAGTAATAGGTAATGTCTTTNGGAACGATGAACGAGAACGAGAAGCGNCCGTCTTTGACTTCGGCCGANCCTCGGTAAATCATGNTGNTCTGNAATTCGTATTCCACCACTTCATTGAANCCGCCGCGGCTTTGCGCGTTGCCGAGCGTTTTGAGATGGTTNTCCTTGTCGAAAATCTTGATTTGCACCANGCCGTTGAAGCCGCTCACACGTTGCCCGTTGTTTTCAATCTGTCCTTCCACCGTGATGTGCGAAAAGGCTTTGAGCGTGTCGATGGCTTCGTCCACGGGCTTGCCGTTCAANGTCAGCGTGCGGATGTCGTAGCGCGGCAAGGCCGTTTTNAGGCCGGGGTCGCCGAGCAGGATGAAGATACCGGTGCCCGACCGGTTGCGGTTNTTGACCTTGCAATTCAGAAAGGCGTCGCCGATGGTGGGCGGTTGGTCCTGCCGACGGTCGATGCNGCCGATGAGGAAGTCATGCTGTACGTATTCTATCGTGCCCACCGAGGCCGAACGCGTGGAGGCAATCATCGAGATGGCNCCGCCATCGGGGTGCAATACGGCCTCTTCCGCNCCGGAAGTCTTGTCGGGTTGGTCGTAGTANGCGAACGTACAGGAGGANGCGAACATCATCGGGTAGGAAAGTATCGGTTCCCACTGATGAATNNCGTTGAGNGTCAGGTATTTTTCNTCNCCCCANGCATCCCAGCNNCTGTGGCCGATATACCCGACGAAGAANGCGCCCCGGTTCATGCGGCGGCGCAGGGCGGCCTGGGCNTCGGGATAGGCCGCGTTGACGGCGTCCGATTTCTTGATATACGAATCGGCGTAAATCTTTTCGATNTTGAAATTCGGATCGACGGCCGCCACGTCGCCCGTAAAGTCGAGCGTGTTTTCATAAACGGCTTCGAAGTCGTCGTCCGTCACAAACGTGATTTCCTGCCGCCAGTCACCTAGGTTNCCCGATTTNTGTTCCCAGTCGGTCAGNTGCNCGAAATACGGATTACCGTAGTTGTCTATTTTTCGTACGACGGCTTCCGCTTCGGCCACCGTTTTGACCGGCAGACGGCCCACCGCGATGTCGATAATGCCGTTGTANGNNAAGTAATCGCCGTCCACCGGCGAATCCAANCCCTCGTCCATACCCATGAACGCGAAGCCGTCGTCCGTGGCCGGCGACTCGTCGCTATNNGCCTTGGGCACCTCGAACGTCGGAATNTTGTTCGTGTTNGANCCCAAGCGGTTTTTGACATCATAAGAGGCATTGCCCAACAGCAACAGGTATTTCGGGCGGTCGGNCTCCGAGCCGTCCGCTTCGGCGCGGTCGTAAAACATCTTCAAGAACAACCGGATAGCCGAAGGATCGGGCATCCCCGTACTGAATTCGTTATANACCTGTGTCGTGGTGGCCACCGTGGTGCGGTAGCCGTCCCGTTCNCGGTGCAGACGTGCGATTTCCTCCGCCTGGGCGAGGAAGTCGGGGNGGGTTACGACCGCGTAATCCGTCTGCGGNAGGCCGTGCAGGTTCTGTTGGGCCGTGATACCCTCGAAAGCGGGNCTATGATAAGCGGAACCGTCGAACGCGAGTAACGTCTGCAACGTGTCTTGGCCGCCCGCCCGCAGACGGATGCCCCCTCCGGCCGCCTGCGGTTGCAGGCGTTTTACGGCATAGGGGTCGGTCACATCCCAAACCTGTGTATTGGCCGGTGCGTTGTCTATGCGGAAGTTGGCGGCCAGTCGAACGGCGGCCGGATGGCGGAACAGCAGTTCGCCCCGGTAAAGCCGCAGTTGCCGCTGGTAGATGATTTCGATATAGTCCAAATAGGCCCGCAACGCGCTGCCCGTTTTGTAGTAAGTGAGTTTGACCGGCAAATCGGTGGCGGTTTGGCGGAAAGCGGTGGCAAAAAGGCCGGAAACGCGGGCCGAACTGCTCGCGGTCGATGGCAGGCTGATTTCCCCGGCCGCCGAGCCCGCCTGTACCTCCATGCGTCCGTAACCGCTTGANGTCAGGGCGCTGGCAGCCACCCGCATCTGCACGTTGGATTCGGCGGTCTGCGACAGCGTGCAAAGCGGATCACCGCTTATGTCGTTCAGNGNCANCGGAATGGANGTAGTCTCGCCCGAAGTGTAGAACGATTCGCCNTACCAAGCCTGGCCGCCCGCTACAATGTTATAGAGGTCTTTTTCGTAACAGAGATAGTCCGGAAAGCTCGTCAAATCCTTTTCGTNNNCGGCCAATTCCACACGGGGTGCGTCCGCGATGCGGGCGGCCGGTGCCGGATGGTTCAGACCTATAAAATAATAGGTGCGGTCGCTGTAGGTATTTTGCCGATGCGTGAAAGCGGGCTGCGTCGTCGCCGTGGCATCGTATGTCCAAATTACGGGCGACTGGCCGTAGAACAGGAAGTAGTCGCCGTTGTCAAACTGGCCGTCGCCTCCGTCGTACATCGCTATCGGCAGGTCTGCCAAATCGTCGCGGATGTCAGCCGTATTGCGCGTGGGCAACATGCCGGCGCGGTTACCGTAAAGNGCGATGCGTTCGCTCGGTACGGGGGCGCTCAACAGGCCTTCGCGTTGCAGATCCGCATAGGTGATGCGGTAGATGCCGTCCGTCTCCACGCCGATACGCAACGTAGGCCCGTAGGAAAGCATGGAGGCCGTGGCGGTGGTTTTGGCGGAGAAAGGGGCTGCCGTGGCCGCGGTGGCGGTCGATTCTGCAAACCGAAGGCGGAAAGCCGTCAGCAATTCGTAATCGCCGGAGACATTGCGCCGTATCGGGAAAATGAAACCGGTCAGCCGCATTTCGCCACGGAATTCGGCCGGTGTGTAGCGCAGTTGGAAATCCGTGTTAACCAAATCTCCGTAAGGTTGGATAAGACGGGTTTCCCACGGGTTGGCCGGTCGAAACGCCAGCGTGTCGAAATCGCAGGCCACGGCTTGCGCCCGGGCGGTGGGTAAGTCGAAATGATAAACGGGTAACGGAAAATAGGCTGTCCCCTCCGAAATGGCGTTGTCAAACGAAACCGTTACCGCAATATCGGCATCAAAGCCCCGGTCGAGCCGATAGGGGCCTGTCTCCCACCGGAGCGTGTCGGAAAACGTCGCGGCGGAAAGCCCGGCGGTAAGCCACAGGCAGAGGCCTATACTCCATAGGAGTTTGGATAAAGACAAACGGTTCGGCATATCAAAAACAAATATACGCAATATTTGCGAAACCGTGTATTGCAAAAGCCGTGCCGCCTTTTTAGAACGGCCGGTATTCCGACAATACGGTGTCGGTAATCCGCAGCACGGGCGGGGTTTGCAAGCGTTTGTAGGCGCTGTTGCGCAACAGCCGCAGCACCTTGGTCACATCGGCTTCCGGCAGGCCTTGGGCTACGAGTTCGGCGGCGGTTAGATGGCGTTCCANNTGGCCGCGCAGGATACGCTCAATTAAGTCGTAGTCGGGCAACGAGTCGCTGTCTTTCTGATTGGGGCGCAATTCGGCCGAGGGGGCTTTCTCAATGCAGTTGAGCGGCACGATTTCGCGTTGGCGGTTGAGGTAACGCGCCAAGTCATACACCTCGCTCTTGTAAAGGTCGCCGATAACCGACAGGCCGCCGCATAGGTCGCCGTAAAGCGTGCCGTAGCCGCAGGCCGCCTCGCTTTTGTTGGACGTATTGAGCACGATGCCGCCTTTTTTGTTCGAGGCCGCCATAAGCAGGTTGCCGCGCACACGGGCCTGCAGGTTTTCTTCGGCCAAGCCAAAGGGCGTGTCTTTGAAAACGGGAGCCAACTGTTGCAAAAAGGCGGTGTAAATCGGTTCAATCGCTATGATTTCGTAGGCGATGCCGGTATTTTTGGCCAATTGTACGGCATCGTTGACCGAGTGGTCGGACGAAAAGCGCGACGGCATCATGAGGCCGAACACGTTGGACGCGCCCAAGGCTTCCACGGCCAACGGCAACACCACCGTTGAGTCGATACCGCCCGACAGGCCCACCAGGGCCGAGGTAATGCCGTTGCGGCGGCCGTAGTCACGGATGCCGCACACCAGCGCATCGTGTATGAGGGCGGTTCGGTCGGCGTAGTCGGGTAGGAAATCGGCTTGCGCGGCCGCCGCTTCGGGCAGGCAGGCCGTGAACAGCGGGCGGGAAGCGCGTCGTTTGCCATAATCGTCAAAGCGCGTTGAGCCGCCGCTCAGGATATGATAGTCCAAACAGCCGGCCTGGTTGACGTAAACCGTCGTCTGGGCCGAGGCGGCCGCCCGTTGCAGGCGTCGGTCGCGTTCGGCTTCCTTGTCCACCGTCAAGGCATGGCAGTCGGGCAAAATGAGTAAATCCGGCTTGAGGTTTTCGGCCTCCGCATAGACATGCGCCTCGTTGGCGGCGCAGACCAGGGCTTTACGTCCGTTGCCGTATTGGAACGTAAGGCGGCCGGCGGCGCGTTCCGCCTTGCCGTTGCGGGCGGCGATAAACAGGGGCGTGTAGCCGTTGTCCTGCAACGCGAGCGGCACTTCAAACACCAATACGGTGTTGCCGGTGGCGGCAATCAGTTCTTCGGCCGCCTCGCAGTAGGCTTTTACAAAAGCGGGCGATTGCAGCCGCCGGCCGGGCTTAAAGCCGCAGATGGCTTGGAGCGGAGCCGCCGCCACTTCGGCGCCGGCCGCCTCGGCCTTTTGATAGGCTTCGGCTATCGTTTGCCGGTTGCCGGCGATGTCTTCGGCCGAAAAGGCCGCCTGTAGCAAGACAATGTCTTTCATGTCGTACTTCGTTGTAGGGCTTCGTTAAAACGTCAGCCCCAAAAAGATTTCGAATTGTTGCGGCTTGGCGGTGGCGCGCACGCCGTTGGGCCGTTCGTGGTTCTTGGAAAGCGCGTCGAGAAAGCCGTAACGGTAGCCCACGCCAAAGCGCAGGGCCATGATGTTGAGGAGTTGGTAGGAACCGCCCACCCTTGCCCCCATGGCCACCTGCCACGGGTTGATTTTATTGCCGAGTTTGCCGGTCTGCACCAGCTTGCCCGCGAGGGTCTGTCCGTTCGCGCCTTGAAATTTAAAGTCTTCGTAAGTGTCGCGGTAACGCGTAAAGACGCGCACGCCAAAATGGCCGCTCACCTGTCCGAACACGCGCCAATGTTTGTTCAGCGGGTTGGTCTGCACGCGGAACACAATCGGCAGTTCGAGGTACGAGGCCGTGTAGGCGCGCAGCACTTCGTCGTAGGCGGAAAAGCCCAAGTCCTTGTATTGTTCCACATAGTCCGACGGATATTGCAGGCGGCCGCCCGTGGTGTTGAACGAAAGCCCCGTGCCGAGGAACATATAGTAGCCTAAGTCGAAATCGACGGAAACCGTGGGGTTGACGATGGCGCGCGCCCCCTTGGAGTTGTATGGCCGGTTGACGCTTCCGTACCAGTTGAATACCTGTGCGGCGTCAATGGAGATATATACAAGTTTGCCTTGGCGCGCCAGCGATTTTTTTGATTTGGCTTCTTGGTCTCTGGCGGCATGGGCGTCTGCCGTGGTGGAGGCCACTTCGTAGGTGGGCTGTGGGTTTTGCACCGGGGCGGTGGACGCGGGCTTGGCCGGCACGGGTTGGGCTTTCGTGCCGAGGGACGCTTGCGTGGCGGAGGCCGTTGATGTTGCCGGGTTTGGCGCGGGTGCGGGTTTGGCGACCGGCGTCGGTTCAGGGGCCGAGGGGCGGGTGCTGTTGCCGCCGCTCAATACGTAGGCCGGACTGTCTATAAAAACGGGTTTGCCGGATTGGGCCGCCAGGATGGTCGGCGACAGGGCGAGGCCGTTCAAGAACAAGACGGCCGCCGGAATCCATGCTGTTTTTCTCATTTTTTTACGTATTTTTGTAAAATTAGAGCAACGTGTCAGTTAATATGCAAATTTACGCCAAAAAAGCGGAAAAAAACAAAAGCGGCGGCCATGGGTTGAAAGGTGGCTTTATGACGCTCTGTATCTGTGTGTTCTGCATAGCGTCCGTGCGGGCGCAATCCACGATGGTATCTACCGAGGCGGGCGTCATCCATTTCGGCGTGCAGGCGGGGGTGGGCGTGCATACGACTTATCCGGCCAAGCATACGCCTTGGTCGTTCGATAGCAAAAAAACCAAGGCGGGCTTCAGCGGCGGCGCGTTCTTTGACTGGGATTTCGAAAAGTCCCGGCAGTGGTATCTGCATGTCGAATTGGGGGTAGGCTCGTCCACGTTGCAGGCCAATGGCCATTCGGCCGATACCGCCTACGGGAACTTCGAAATCAAGGCCCCCTATGTGGATTTGATGCCGGCCATCGGGGTGGGCTACCGCTTTTGGCCGCAGACTTCGGACCTGAACCTGACGTTGGCGCTCAGCGTGATGGGTAATTTCCCGTCCGACCGGGGCGGTGAACCGGCTATCAGCATCAACCGGCAGAATATACCCGATCAACCCTATCTCAATTCGGTGGGGCTGCGGTTGGAGTGCGGGTTACACTATGCGTTCGCTTGTCTTGCGCTGCGTTATGAACACGAATTTTTGCCCATCATGCGCGTGTCCGGTCAAAAATTCACGATGGGGCATTTTGAATGCCTGTTGCGCTTTACGATATTTTGAGCATGATGAAACATTGGATAGATAAACGATGGGCTTGGGCTGTCGTCCTCGGCCTGGCGCTATCGGCGGTGGCTTGCGGACGGCGGGCGGCGGTAAGGCCGCTTCCGGTCAACCTGCACCGTTACGAACAGGCCTTGTTGGCTTTGCCGCCCGACAGCATTGCGGCGGCCCTGCCGGCTTTGGCCGCCGGCTATGCCCCCTATCTTTCGGGAGCCGATTTGACCGACCCTAAGAATGTGTTGCAGTTGCAGACGTTTGTGTTGGATCCGTGGGTGCGGGAAACCTATGCGGCCGTGGAAGCCTGCTATGGCGACGGCGGCGGTTTGGCCGCCGATTTGGGGCGGCTGTTCGCGCGGGCGCAGACCTTGTTCGCCGACTGGCAACCGCCGCAAGTATATACCTATATATCGGGTTTGGACTATCCCAACCGCGTGGTTTATACCGACAGCGTGCTTTCGTTGGCCTTGGACCTGTATCTGCCCGACCATGCCGAAGCGTATCGGGCGGCCGGTTTTCCCAATTATATCGCACAACGGCTTAACCCCGGCGCCTTGCCCGTGGAGGTGGCGCAGGCCATTGCCGTGGAACGGTTGCCGTCCCGGGCGGCGGGGCCGTCGGAGGGAGGACAGGGCTTGATGCGCATGGGCACGTTGCTGGACGAAGTCGTCTATCAGGGCAAAATCCTCTGTGTCGTGGACCGGCTGTTGCCCGAGGTGGACGCCCCGCAGAAGCTGTTTTACGACGAGGCGCAATGGCGGTGGTGCAAAGACAACGAGGCCGCGCTTTGGCATCATTGGATGAAAGAGCAGTTGCTCTACGAAACCGATTTGAACCGTACCAAACACTTTATCAACGACGGCCCCGCCAATCTGGCGTTTCAAGGCGCCCCGCCGCGGCTTGCGCAGTATATCGGTTGGCGTATCGTGAGCCGCTACCTGCAACGGGTGCCGGCCGACGACCCGGAATTGTGGACGCGTCCGGCGCAGGAAGTGTTGCGTATTTCGGCTTATAAACCTTGATAACGCCGCATGAAGAAACGACTGTTGACGGGACTGGTTTGGCTGGCCGCAAGTATGGCGGTGCCGGCGCGGGCGGCGGATGCCGTCATGGATTCCATCGCATCGGTGGACAGTGTTATCGACGCGGCGGTTGAACGCGCCGTGGACAGTGCCGTTGACAAGGTGGTCAAAGACGGCAAGGCCCATAAGTTTTTCTCCGAACTTTGGAATCAGTTCGGTTTCGGCATCGACGCCCGTGTGGACCTGCAAGTCAACAAAAGCCGCGCCGACGAATACGAGACCAAGTTCAATGTCCAGAGCCTCAAGCTGGTGTTTGACGGCAAGGTATTGCCGCAGGTGCGCTACTATGTCAAGGTGCGCCTTACCTCCTCGAGCGGAACCTACCGTGACAATGCGGGCAGTGCGTTGAACAAGGCCTGGGTGGCCTTCGACATCAAGAATCTCAGTCTTACCGTGGGGCGGCAGGATCTGCTGTTCGCGGCGTGGGAATACGACCAAAACTATGCCGATATGTATATCGCTACGGTCGTCAACGACAAAATCGACGGTGTGGGAACGGGGGTTAACCTCGACTACCGTTTTTACGATCAACACGTGGCCTTTCAGGTTATCAACAGCAGTCCCGTCAATTTTACCGACACGCGCAATTCGTTCGCATGGACGTTGCGCTATGTGGGCAGTTTTCTCGACGGCATGATCCAACCCGCCGTTTCGGTCACGCTGTTCAACAATGCGGTGCATCACGATCTGTATTTCGTTACGGGCGGCCTTAAGTTCGAGCGGGGGCCGTGGAAAGCCACGTTAGACTACTATAACGGCCGTTACATCGAATCCACGACCTTCGCTTATCCCCAATACGGCATCGATACGGCGATGAACCACTATGTGGCCGACCAGTCGGCGGCCTTGAATGTGGAATACCATTTCCATCCGCGTTGGAACGCCATTCTAAAAGGAACGTTNGACTACCGCTANGATACGGAATTAAAGGAAGATATGTTTGCCCGTTACGGGGTTTCGGCGGCGGTGGAATACCTGCCGTTCGCGCGTTTGCCGTTGCGGGCCCACCTTGCGTTTATGTACCGCTACTACGACTACAAGCCGGAATGGGTTGAACTGTTTACCGGCGGCAAACGGCGCTTGGATGAATTCGGCGTTTATTTGGGGATGCGTTGGTATTTCCAAATCAAGTGATGCGGCGGTAGCGAATCGGCCGCGTGCGTCGGGGTATCCGACNGGGCATTGCGGGAGGACATTGCGGAAGGGCATGAAAAAGCCGTCTTTCCCATTGGGAAAGACGGCTTTTCTATTTGATAGGGGTTTAGGGNCGTTTACAAACGAATCAGNCCGTTGGCTTCGGCATCGAGCAGGCAGTTGTAGATGCCTTTCTTGCTGATGTTCTTGATGCCGCGCGCCGATACTTTCAGCGTGATCCACGCATCCACTTCCGGTACGTAGAATTTCTTGACCTGCAGATTCGGGTAGAATTTGCGTTTGGTCTTGATATTGGAGTGCGATACGTGATTACCGCTGATAACCCGTTTTCCCGTGATTTCACAAACTTTCGACATGGCTCAATTGGTTTTTAGTTCTTTCACAAAAAGGAGTGCAAAGGTCGGCAATATTTTTCATAAAACCAAATTTATTCACGCAACGCTGTTGGCAAAAATCAAAAANGTGAAAATTTTATCTGATATTTTTGTAAAAATTTATGTTTTTCGATAATTTTTTGTAGTTTTGCGGTGGAAATGGCGGTCAAAGCGGCTTGCAGTTCCAAAGATACCTTAAAATANCATGATTATGATAGCGACTTGGTGGGATTCCCTCGATCTTCTGATGAAGGTGCTGTGGGGTATCACGTTATCGGCTTCGCTGATTTTCGTGATTCAAAGTGTCCTGACGTTTATCGGTCTCGGNGGCGGGGACGGCGGTTTCGACGGCGATTTTTCAACGGACTTCAACGATCTTTCCACATTGGAAGCCGACCCCGGCATGAACCTCTATACGTTCCGCAACCTCGTCAATTTTCTGCTCGGTTTCGGGTGGACGGCCATCCTGTTGCACGACCGGTTGCCCCTCGGCTGGCTGATGGTGNTGGCGGTGTTGGTCGGCCTCGCGCTCGTGGCGGTGGTCATGTATCTGTTCAAATGGCTCAACGGCATGCAGCAGTCGGGCAACATCGACGTGTTCAAATCGGGGGTGGGTTGCCAGGGACGTGTGTATCTGACCATCCCGGCCGAACGCAAGGGCGAGGGGCAGGTTCAGATTACCATCAACGGTTCGGTGCGCGAATACAACGCCGTGACCGACGGCGACGAAATCAAGACCGGCACGCCGATAAAAGTTGTGGAAGTACTGAACAGCAATACCTTGGCGGTGGAAGAACTCCATTCGCTTATCGTATAACGTTAGGCGTTCAAAACCATTCGAAATCATCTTATAAAATCATAAAACCATGGCAGTCTATCTGATTCTCATTATCGTGGCCGTCGTGTTCGTCACGTTTACGGCCATCCTCAAACGTTACAAACGTTGCCCCTCCGACAAGATTCTCGTGATCTACGGTAAAACGCGGCGCAACAANAACGGCGGCCGTTCGTCGGCACGCTGCATACACGGGGGCGCTTCCTTTATATGGCCGGTGTTTCAAGACTACGCCTTTTTGGATTTGACGCCTATTTCCATCGAATGCAACCTGACCAACGCGCTGAGCAAGCAGAACATCCGTGTGGACGTACCTTGCCGCTTTACGGTGGGCGTTTCGACCGAACCCGACAATATGACCAACGCGGCCGAGCGTCTGTTGGGGCTTTCGATCGAGAACATCCAGAGCATCACCACCGATATTCTGTTCGGGCAACTCCGTTTGGTTATCGCCACGATGGACATCGAGGAAATCAACGCCGACCGCGACAAATTCCTGGCCAACGTAAGCGCGAATGTGGAGGCCGAATTGCGTAAAATAGGCCTCAAGCTTATCAACGTCAACGTAACCGACATCCGCGACGAGTCGGGCTATATCGAAGCCTTGGGTAAGGAAGCGGCCGCCAAGGCCATCAACGACGCCAAAAAGAGCGTGGCCGAGCAGAACCGTCACGGTGAAATCGGCAAGGCCGAGGCCGACCGCGACAAGGACATCCGGATTGCGGAAACCGTGCGCGATACGCGTATCAGCACGGCCGACGCCAACGCCAAGGCCATAGAAGGGGAGAACAACTCCAAAATCGCGATTGCCAATTCGGAGGCCAACCGCCGCGAGAAAGAAGCCGAAGCCGCGCGTATCGCGATAGCGGCCGAAAAGGTGCAGGCGGCCAAGGCCATGGAAGAAGCCTACAAGTCCGAACGCGATGCCGAGTTGGCGCGCGCCGAGCGGGAAAAAGCCACGCAACAGGCCAATGTGGTGGTGCCGGCGCAAATAGACAAGGAAAAGGCCATTATCGAGGCCGAGGCCGAAGCCGAGAAAATACGCCGTATGGCCAAGGGCGAGGCCGATGCCATTTACGCCAAGATGGACGCGCAGGCGCGCGGTATGCTGGAGGTGCTTTCCAAGCAGGCCGAGGGTTTCAACCAAATGGTGCGGGCGGCCGCCGGCGACCCGCAGCAGGCCGTACTCATGCTCATCGCCGACAAGCTGCCTGAACTGGTGCGCACGCAGGTGGAAGCCGTCAAGGGCATCAAAATAGACAAGGTAACGGTATGGGACGGCAACGGCAAGGGCGGTGACGGCGCCACCTCCACGGCCAATTTCATCTCCGGCATGATGAAGTCGGTGCCGCCTATGGAAGACCTGTTCAAAATGGCGGGATTGAGCCTGCCGTCTTACCTTAAGGGCGCGACGGCCGACCGGCAACAGCCCGCTCAAACGGCCGAAAAGGCCGACACGGCGCAAACGGCGGTTCCGGCGCAGTAGCCGGCCGCCCGATGGTTGAACGATAATTAGCGGGTATGCCGATTATAGTGAATGTGGATGTGATGATGGCCAAGCGCAAGATTTCGTCCGGCGAATTGGCCGAGCGGATAGGCGTGTCGGCCACGAACCTGTCCATTCTGAAAACGGGCAAGGCCAGGGCCGTGCGCTTCTCTACGCTGGAAGCCATCTGCAAGGTGCTGGACTGTCAGCCCGGCGATGTGTTGGAATACCGGCCGGACGACCAACCATAGACCGGTCGGCCGAAGCCGGTAAACAAAAAGGGGAATTCCGTACGGAGTTCCCCTTTTTGCGAGATTATTTCTTCTTATGACGATTCTTGCGCAGACGTTTTTTACGCTTGTGGGTCGCCATTTTATGTCTCTTTCTTTTCTTTCCGCTGGGCATGACTCTTAACTTTTTATGGTTTATAAATACGTTTATCTCTAATTCTGAGCCCCCCGAGGGGCTTGCAAAAGGACTGCAAAGGTAGGCTTTTTTTTGAAAACAACCAAAAAAAACGTATCTTTGCTCCATGTGGGAGCGTGACGCATATAACCGTCGGCGGGCGTTTTCGGGCTTGCTCAGGGGCATTTTCCTGTTGGTCGCGGGGCTTTTCCCGCTCCACACCGCGTTATATGCCGCCGATACCGGCAAGCGGGAACGCGTTATCCAGTTTTCGGGCGTTTTGGTCGATGCCAAAGATCTAACCCCCCTGCCTTACGCCACGATACAGATCGAGGGCACCAACCGCGGCGCCATTTCCAATATCAACGGTTTCTTTACGTTCGCGGCCATGATCGGCGACCGCATCGTCTTTACGTCGGTCGGTTACCGACCGGTAAGCCTCTACCTGTCGGACACGTTGAGCGAAGACCGCTATTCGGTGGTGCAGAGCATGGTGCAGGACACGATTATGCTCACGGAAACCGTCATCTATCCGTGGCCTTCCAAAGAAAAATTCCGTGAGGCTTTCGTCAATCTCGAATTGCCGGAGACGGACGCCGATATCCTGCGCAAGAATTTTACGTTGGCCGCCATGCGCGAACTGGCCAAGGCCGGCAAGATGGATGCCGGTATGAATTACCGCGACCTGGCGCAGCATCAAGTCGATAAATTGTATTATCAGGGTCAGATAGCCCCCAATAATTTGTTCAACCCGTTTGCTTGGGCCAAATTCATTCAGAAGTGGAAGGCGCAGCGCCAGCAAGATCAGAAAGAACATCGGAGCGGCGAGTTTGAAGCGTATGGCAGTGAAGTGGATGAATTGTAGGCGCACGTTCCGGATTTCGTATTTCAGCCTTCTGATGCTGTGGGCGGGCTTGGGTTCGTTGTGGGCGGAAGGCGTTATCCGCGGGCGGGTGGTGGACGAAAACAACCGGCCATTGGAATTCGTGTCCGTCGGCGTGGTCAATCAAGCCAAACCCATCGGTACCGTTACCAATGAGGCGGGTTTTTTCGAATTGCAGGTGCCGTCGGGCGTATCCTTGCTGTTGCGCTTTTCCCATGCCGCCTACGAACCGGTTTCCCGTTCGATGATTCTCATCAAGGGCGAAGTCAAAAACGTGCAACAACGGCTTAAAAGCAAGGAATATCAACTCTCGGAAGTAACGGTTTCGGGCGACCGGCTCAGCCGCAAGGGCTTCGTGACCATCGACCCGCTCATCACCAANAACATGATCGGTATTACGGGCGGCGTGGAGGAAGTGTTGCGCTCTTTGCCNGGCGTCAACTCCAACAACGAGTTGAGTTCCCAATATTCGGTCAGGGGCGGCAATTACGACGAGAATCTGATATATGTCAACGANATAGAGATATACCGTTCGTTCCTGACCCGGAGCGGCGAGCAGGANGGCATGAGCTTCATCAATCCCGATATGGTGGGAGAAACNAATTTCTCCAGCGGCGGTTTCGATGCCAAATACGGNGACAAGATGTCGTCGGTGTTGGATATCCGTTACCGCGAGCCCGAGGCTTTCGCCGGATCGGTCGGTCTTAACTTTATGGGGGGNAACCTGCATCTGGAAGGCCTCTCGAAAGACAAAAAGTTTACGTATTTGCTCGGACTTNGGCACAAGGCCACGCAATACGTACTCAAATCCTTGGACAAGAAAGGCAACTACAAGCCGTCTTTTACCGATTTCCANACCTATATGACCTANAAGCTCGATGAACGCAACAAGTTTTCGTTGTTGGGCAACGTGGCTTACAATATCTATAAGTTTATCCCGACCACGCAGCAGACGCGCATCGGNGCCTACAACGACCCGCTGATGTTCACGGTGGCGTTCGAGGGACAGGAACGGGATGTGTTCACGTCTTATTTCGGTGCGTTGACGTGGGAGAACCAAACCACTCAAAAATTCAAGAACAGCCTTACGTTCAGTTTTTTCAACACTATTGAACGGGAAAACTACGACATAGAAGGCGCTTATCTGCTCAGTGCCGTGGAAGAAGGGCAAGACGACAGCTTCGGCGGGCAGGGTGAACCGATAGGCGCCGGCACGTTCCTTAACCACGGGCGCAATTATCTCAACGGCATCATCACNTCTTTGACCTACCGGGGAACTTACATCACGCGGCCGGCATTCATCCAGTGGGATCTGCGCTACCGGTACGAGGATATCATCGACCGCATCAACGAGTGGAGCATGGCGGATTCGGCCGGTTATGTGCTGCCGGACGATTGGCATACCGCGCCCGGACAAAACCCCGATTTGGATGCGCCCAACGTCCAATCGCGCTATGTCTCGGCCCACCGGATGCAGTCGCACCGGCTTACGGGCTACGCGCAGGGGTCGTTCGATTTCGGCAGCGGTCAAAAGTTTCTCCTCAACGCCGGCGTGCGGATGTCGTTTTGGTCAATGAACAAGGAGTTCTGCATCAGTCCGCGTTTCAATTTCTCGTACCATCCCGACTGGAAAGTCCCGACGATGTTCCGTCTGGCGGTGGGGCATTATGTGCAGGCGCCGCTCTATAAGGAGCTTCGCGATGTTTATGGCAACCTGCACCCGGATGTCAAGGCGCAGAAATCCATTCACGTCGTGTTCGGATCCGAAATCAGTTTCGATATGTGGAACCGGCCGTTCAAGTTTACGGGTGAGGCCTATTACAAATATCTTTACGATTTGAACCCCTACGAAATGGATAATGTCCGCATCCGTTACATGGGGCGTAACTGCGCTTACGGCTATGCCACGGGCGTGGATTTGCGCCTTTCCGGTGAGTTCGTACAGGGGGCCGAATCGTGGGTCAGCGTGGCATTCCTCAAAACCAGCGACGACATCACGTTTGTGGACGAAACCACGGGCATTACGACGCAGACCGGCATGATTCCGCGCCCCACCGACCAATTGTTCTCCATAAACGTGTTTTTCCAAGACTATTTGCTGCGGAATAAAAACATGAAGGTCTATGTCAACGGNGTTTTCGCCACGGGGATGCCGAGCGGTAACGTGGAGCGTCTGACCGACCCCGAGCGCATGAAGTGGCGCGGCTCCGAACGTTTGCCGTCTTACAAGCGCGTCGATCTCGGTATGGCGTTNCAACTCAAGCCTCAGCGCAAGGAATACGGCCCAAAGAATCCGTTGGCTTATATCAAGAGCATTTGGTTGGGATTGGAACTGTTCAATATGTTCCAAATGAACAATACGATTTCCTATACGTGGATCAACACGTTCGACGGCCGGTCGTTCGCNATCCCCAACCGGCTCACGCCCATGCAGGTCAATCTCAAACTGGANGTGGCGTTCTAAGCCGTCTTATCGTAACCGAAAATAGCCCATNCGTTAAATACCACGGCAAAGCCGAGGATGCAGAAGAATTGCGGGAGTAAGTCCGCAAAGCCGCTGCCTTTCATGACGATGAGCCGCACCACGTCGATGAGGTAGGCCGTGGGGTTGAACCACGTGATGACCTGCGCCCAATAGGGCATGCTGCTGATGGGGGTAAAAAGGCCGCCCATCAGGAAGAAAATCAACAGGAAGAAAAAGGCGATGAACATGGATTGCTGTTGGGTCTTGGCCGCNACCGAAATCAACAGGCCGAAGCCCGTGAACGCCACNACATAGACGGCGGAGAACGCGAACAGCGTGAGCAGGCTGCCGGCCGGCACGATGCCGTACAGGAAGCGGGCGATACCCAGTCCGATGGCCAGCGTAAGCAAGCCGATAATCCAAAACGGGATAACCTTGGCCAGCAGATACGACTGTTTGGGNACGGGGCTCACGTTGATTTGTTCCAACGTNCCCTGTTCNTTNTCCGAAACGATGTTGAGCGCGGCNAGNATACCGCCNACNAGNGTNAGCANCATGACGAGNATGCCGGGCACCATNTAGGTTTTNTAGTCGAGNTGCGTGTTGTAGCGGTATTGCGGCATAACCTGCACGCGCGCCTGCAGGGCGGCGTTGGGGTAGGCGATGTCGCCGCGGGCCATGAGTTCCGTCGCAAACGACTGGAGAATTTGGTTCAGATAGGAGGAACCGATGCTGCCCATCGTGCCGTCCACGGCATCTACGGCTATCATGAGGCCGGCTTTGGCCTGCAGGCGCAGGTCTTTTTCAAAGTGCGGCGGAATTTCCAAAATCAGGTGCGCCTTGCCGTCTTCCACCAGTTCCAACGCCTCTTCGTAAGACGTGCCGGCCGAAATGAGGTTGAAATAACCGGAGGCGTTCAATTTGGCCGTCAGCTCCCTCGACAGCGTGGAATGGTCGGCATCCACGACGGCCAGGTTGATGTGGCGGATTTCGTAAGTGGCGGCATAGGGTAGAATGGCCAACTGTATCGTCGGCAGCGCGATAATCATGGCCAGAATGATGCGGTTGCGCAAAATCTGCTTGATTTCCTTTTCTAACAGAAACAGAAACGTCCTCACGATAGCCGGATTTTAAAGCGTGACACACTGATGCCGATAAAAAGTACCGTCATGCTCAACAGAATGAGCCATTGTTTCCAAATGAGACCGATGCCGAGCCCCTTGATCATGATGGCCTTGGTCATGTCGATGAACCAGGTGGCCGGTACGATTTTGGAAACCCATTGCAAGGGCAACGGCATGTTCTCGATGGGGAACAGCAGGCCGGCCAGCAGTACGGTCGGCAGCATCAAGCCCATGAGCGAGATAATCATCGCGATTTGCTGTGTGCTTGAAATGGTGGAGATGAGCAGGCCCAAGGCCAAAGAAGCGAATATATACGTTATGCTCACGCCGAACAACAGCGCGATGCTGCCCTTTACGGGCACGTCGAACACGAACATCGAGAGCAGGATGATGGTTACGATGTTGATGAGCGCGATAACGAAATAGGGGATCGTTTTGGAAAAGATGATATACAAGGGCTTGGAAGGCGATACAAGTAGCACTTCCATCGTGCCCGTCTCTTTTTCGCGCACGATGGAGACCGAGGTCATGAGCGTGCAAATGAGCATGAGCACGAGCCCGATAACGCCCGGCACAAACGTATAGGCGCTTTTGAGCTGCGGATTGTAGAGCATGCGCGTTTCCACCTCCACCACTGGTTCGAGGCCGGCGAATTGGGCCGTGATGCCTTGCAGGTAGCCGGTCAGGATGCTGGCTTCGTTGGGGTTGGAAGCGTCCACGATGAGTTGGAGCGGCGCTTCCTGCCCCGAGCCGAGACGGCGGCTCCAGTCCTGCGGAATGACGAGTGCGATTTTGACCTTGCCTTTCTTGAAGATAGCGTCTATGTCGCGGTCGGAGGCCGGGTATTGCACGATGTCGAAATAGCGGCCCGACTCCATTTCGTGCAGCAGGGCGCGGCTTTCGGCCGTCTTGCATTCGTCCAATACCACCACCGAGGTGTTCTGTATGTCGGTCGTGATGGCGAAGCCGAACAGCAGCACCTGCACCACCGGCATGAGCAGCAGGATGAGAATCGTCTGCCGGTCGCGGAAGATGTGCAGGAACTCCTTGTTGACGAATGCCCAAAATTGTTTCATCAGTCGGCGCTTCTTTGGGCCTTGCGGGCCAGTTGTCGGAATACTTCGTCCATGGAGCGGGCCTCCATGCGTTTTTTCAGTTCGCGGGGGCTGTCCAAAGCCTCTATGCGGCCGTCCACCATAATCGACACGCGGTCGCAATATTCGGCCTCGTCCATATAATGGGTCGTCACGAATACCGTGATGCCCTGTTCCACGGCTTCGTAAATGAGTTCCCAAAATTGCCGCCGCGTAATCGGGTCCACACCGCCCGTGGGTTCATCCAAAAAGACGATTTGCGGTTCATGGAAGATGGCCACCGAAAACGCCAGTTTCTGTTTCCAACCAAGCGGCAGTTTTTCCACAAACGTGTTTTTCTCCGCCATGAAGCCCAATCGGTTCAATAGTTCATCGGTCTTGGCGGCGATTTGTTTCGGTTTCATGCCGTATATGCCGGCGAACAGCCGGATGTTTTCCCATACCCGGAGGTCGTTGTAGAGCGAGAACTTCTGGCTCATGTAGCCGATGTTCTTCTTGATTTGCTCCTGTTGCCGCGCGATGTCGAAGCCGGCCACGGTGCCGTGCCCTTCGGTGGGGCGGCTCAGGCCGCAGAGCATCCGCATGGCCGTGGTCTTGCCCGCGCCGTTCGCGCCCAAAAAGCCGAAGATTTCGCCTTTCCGCACTTCGAACGAGATATGGTCCACGGCCGTAAAGTCGCCGAAGCGTTTGGTCAGGTTCTCCACCTTGATAACGGCCTCACTCATGGTCGCCTCCTTTCTGCATCAAGGCCATGAAGCAGTCTTCTATCGTCGGGTCCAACGGATGGATTTCCAATTGAGAGAAGTGCAGGCGTTGCAGGTAACCGGCCAAGTCCTCGTCGTTGAAGCCCGGATTCAGGCTGATATGGTGAAATTCGCCGAACGCGTAGCAACTGCGGCAGTAGCGGTAGTCGCGCAGGTCGCGCAACAGGCGCGACATTTCCGTGGCGCGGACGGCGCGTAGCGGTGCCGTGAATTCGGCCCGCAGCTGGGCCGGCGTGTTGCAACCGATAAAGCGGCCGCTTTGTATCAGGCCGATGCGGTCGCAGAGTTCGGCCTCGTCCATATAGGGCGTGGAGGCTAAAATCGTCATGCCGTCCGCCCGCAGGCGTTTGAGCATATCCCAAAACTCCTTGCGCGAAACGGGGTCAACGCCGGTTGTCGGTTCGTCCAAAAACAGGATGCGCGGCTTGTGGATCAGCGCGCAGCATAGCGCGAGCTTCTGTTTCATGCCGCCCGACAGGTTGCCGGCCTTGCGTTTCTTGAACGGTTCGATATGCGTGTAGATATCCTTGATGAAATCGTAATGCGCTTCCAAGGTCGTGTTGAACAGCGTGGCGAAGAAGCGCAGGTTCTCTTCCACGCTCAGGTCTTGATAAAGTGAGAACCGCCCCGGCATATAGCCCACCGTCTCCCGTATTTTCTTCAGGTCTTTGAGGATGTCGTAGCCGCCTACGGTAGCCGTGCCGCCGTCGGGCAACAAGAGCGTCGTGAGGATGCGGAACAGCGTGGTCTTGCCCGCACCGTCCGGCCCCAACAAACCGAAGATTTCCCCTTCCTCTATGTCGAGCGAAAACGGATGCAAGGCCTGTACGCGGCCGGTTTTGCCCACCGCGAAATACTTGCTGATTTGATGGATGGCGATGCTAATCGGCATGGTCGGCAAACGCTACGTCGGCGTACATACCCGCTTTAAGCAAGCCGTCGGTATTGGGCACGCGGATTTTGACGGCATACACGAGATTGGTCCGCTCGTCTTGCGTCTGAATCGTCTTGGGCGTAAATTCGGCTTGATCGGCTATGGCCGTTACGCGCCCCTCGTAAGCCCGGTATTCCTCTTGGCTGTAAGCATAGACGGTGGCCTTGCCGCCAAGCCGTATGTGCGAGAGTTGGGCGGCGGAAACATAGGCCTTGAGTGTCATCGTTTCAAGGTCGGCCACTTTCATCAAGGGGCGCCCCTGTGCCGTGAGTTCACCGGCTTCGGCGTATTTCTGAATTACGGTGCCGGCTTTGGGGCTCCGTATCAAACTCTTGCGGATTAAATCCTCGATTTGGGCTATCTGAATGTCTTGCGCCGAACTCTGCGCGTCAATACCCGTTATGTTGCGTTCCATCGTTGCCACCTGCGCGTCCAATTGCGCTTGCAGCTGTTTGATTTGGGAACGGATGTCGTCAATTTGCTGTTGGGTGGCGGCATCCTCTTTCTGCAGGCGTTCAAGGCGTTTGGCCTCTGAACGGGCGTGTTCGAGCGCGGCACGTGTGGCGGCCGCCTGTTTGTTGATATCGGGCTTTTGGCTGTTCGTCGCTTTCTGCCCCAGCATCAGCAGGCATTTTTGCAGATAGAGCTGGGTGGTGTCGATATAGCCTACGGGCATGTCCGCCGTCACGGCATCGCCTTCTTCTATGTCAAAGGCCATGATTTCGCCGTTGGCCTGAGCCGAAATCAAAATTTCGTCGGCTTCCAAAACGCCCGTGGCGTCGTAGTCGAATACCCCCTGTTTGCAGGCGGACAGCAACAACAGGCATCCCATGGCCAAAAGCGCGCCACGATGCCGACAGGTCTTGCGAAGGTTCATGATACCGTCTTTTCTAATCATTGTTTCTAATAGCCCAATTTCCGGTTGTATTGGTGGCTCGTCATCATTTTCTGGATTTCGTGCATGGCCTTGGCCTGCCGCGCCGCCCCCTCTTCGCCTACGGCCTGCAACCATTCGGCCACCGGCACCACGCCGTTTTTATACCTCGATTCCATTGTGCGCGTGCGGCGTGCGAGCAGGTCTATGATGCGGTCGTCGTAAGCGATGAGGTCGTCCCATTGCGTCAGCATTTCGGCCTGCCGCGCCAAACTGATGCGTTGCCCCATCTCAAAACTCTCTTTCTCCCGGTCCACCTGGTCTTTCTCCACTTTGAGCCGTTTTTTGTCCACGCCCATCGTATAGGTGCGTCCGCCAATCGGCCAGCTCACGTTGATGCCGCCCATGAACAGGTGGTTCCAGTCGGTTCCGTTCTGCATTTCCAATTTGGGGACGGTCAGCAGCCCCATACCTTGCAGGCTGACGCGCGGCAACACTTCGCCCGCGCCGGGGTTGTAGGCGTCCAACAGCTGCTTGCGGTGTTCGAACAAGGCCATTTCAGGGCGGTTGTCCAAATCCCGGCCGCTTTGCAACACCACGGCGGGCACGTCCAGTACCGTGGTTTCACCCACCGGCCGGCCTATGAAAATGGCCANCATGCGGCGGTAGGCCCGTTCCGAGCTGCGTAGCTGAATGCCTTGCTGTTCGGTTTGCAGCAACTTGACTTCCACGGCGTCGGCGTCGGANGTAAACGCGCTGCCCGCCTTGGCNGCCGATTGCAGCGTTTTGAGCGACTGTTCCANCGTTTCCCGTTGCAGTTGCAACTGTTCGCGTTGNGTTTGCGCCAGCAGGATGCCGAAATAAATCTCGCTGACCTTGTCCTTGAGTTCGGCAATCTTGATTTCAACCGTGCTTTTATTGACTTCGGCTTCCGCCCGCGCTATTTTCTTCCTGTTCTCCAACCGGCCGCCGTCCCAAATGGGTTGTTCCACCTGCAGGATGCCGGCAAACCGCCACGGATCCACNTCCATGCCCATGCCCGACAGGTCNGGGATNCCCTCGATATAGCCGCCGAAGGCCGTGACGTTGGCGTGCAGGATATAACCCGTGTTGATGTTCTTGAGGTTGTAGTCGCGGGAACGGTCAATGAGTTGCAACTGTTCCACGAGCGGGTAGTTGTCAACGGCCCATTGCAGACACGAGTCCAAACAGAGGTTTCCCTGAGCCGTCAGGCGNGGCGGGAAGCCGCACAACAACAGGAGACAGAGTGTCAGGAACGGGCGGATTCTCATAGGACTTCGATGGCTTTTTCCAACTGCATGGCNCGCGAGCCCTTGATAAGGATGCAGTGCTGTTTCAATGGATTGGTTTTCAGATAGTCCAAAAGCGCTTTCGTGGTGCTGAAATGCTTGAATGTTTTGGGGGCCTGGGTNTTGGCAAAGTGCGGTCCAATGAGGAAAACGTTGTCGGCGCGTTGTTCCTTCAAAATATCCACGATTTTGAGGTGTTCCAATTCGGAAAACTTGCCGAGNTCCATCATGTCGCCGAGAATATAGGCCTTGGTGTGCGGCGTGTGCATCTCGAAGAAGCTTTCCAACGAGAGTTGCATGCTCGACGGGTTGGCGTTGTAAGCGTCGGCCACCAAAATGTTGTCTTTCGTCTGAATGATCTGCGAACGCATGTTCCGGGGCGTNTAGTTCTCGATGCCCTGTTTGATTTCCTTGTCGTTGAGCCCGAAGTAACGGCCCGCGCAGGCGGCGGCCGCCACGTTGTCGAGGTTGAACCCGCCGATAAGGTGCGTGGCGATTTCCGTAATGTTGGGGGCTGAAGACGGNCCGGAGAGCTTGACGTTCAGGTAGATGTTTTCGGCGCTCAGGTTTTCGACCTGGGTGTAGTAATTGGGCTGGCCGCCGTAGAGGAAACGTTCCGCCGCGGCGGATTGTTTGAGCAGCAGNGGGTTGTTGGCGTTGACGAACAACTTGCCGTTGGTGCGTTCCACAAAGCGGTAGAGNGCGGTTTTGGTCTCCACAATGCGGTCAAACGTCTCAAAGCCTTCCAAGTGCGCCGCGCCGATATTCGTAATCAGCCCGAACGTGGGCATGCAGATGCGGCACAGGTCGGCGATTTCGCCGGGATGGCTCGCGCCCATTTCGATGATGGCGATTTCGGTATTGGCCGGAATGGACAGAATGGATAGCGGTACGCCGATGTGGTTGTTGAGGTTGCCTTCGGTGGCGAATGTCCTAAAGCGGACCGACAGGACGGAACGCATGAGTTCCTTGGTCGTCGTCTTGCCGTTGGTGCCCGTTATGCCGATAAACGGGATGAAAAGGTCGCGGCGGTAGAGACGGGCCACTTCCTGCAGGCTGGCGAGCACATCCTCCACCAGCAGGCATTGCGGGTGTTTGGCGTATTTGGGTTCGTCCACGATGGCGTAGGCGCAGCCTTTCTCAATCGCTTCCGCCGCCAGGGTATTGGCGTTGAATTTATCGCCTTTCAGCGCGAAAAACAGACTGTCGGGCACGATTTGACGCGTGTCCGTACACACTTTCCGGTGTTTGCGGAACAATCTGTAGATTTCCGCTGCGGAGCTGAAAGCTTTCATCCTCAGTTATTTATTAAAAATAATANCCCTAATTTAAAACTATGCTAATATACAAAAAATCAGTAAACGAAGCTACTGCCACCCAAAAATTCCCGCAAAATGGAAGTCGGCGGTATCTCTTTTTCGGAGATATAGCAGAAGAACGAGAGGAATTTGAGCAACGACCGCGCCGTGGCGTATTCGGGGCAGGCTTCNGGCACGTCGCGCAACAGCGGTTCGGCATGGGCTTTGAGTACGCAGAGTTCAAACAGCAGGGCCGAATTGAACATGATGTCGGCGTTTTCCTGATAGGGGAANATGTTTTTGTTCTCGCCCTGTATCACGCTGTTCCAGCGTCGGAGNGTGTTCAAGGCCGAATTGCCGCGGAAGTTGTGGTCGCGTACAATGCGGCGGATCAGGCGGTTGTCGGTGCTTCGGATCGGGTTCTGCGTGTCGATTGCGATATGGGTCAGCGCCGAAACGAAAATCTTGAAGATGTATTTGGGGTCGATGCCGGCCGACAGCTGCGGGTTAAGGCCATGGATGCCCTCCACAATCAAAATCGTTTGCGGACTCATGCGGATTTGTTTCATGCCCCATTTGCGGCTGCCGCTGATAAAGTCGAACACCGGCATTTCTACGGTCTGTTCCGTCTGTAGGGCCAACAATTCGTTGAGCTGTTGCGTAAAAAACGGCACATCCACCGCTTCGATGCACTCAAAGTCGTATTCGCCGTTTTTGTCGCGCGGCGTGTGATCGCGGTCCACAAAGTAGTCGTCCATCGAGATTTCGGCCGTGCGGTAGCCCAGTACCTGCAACTGGACGGAAAGCCGTTTGCAAAACGTCGTCTTGCCCGACGACGANGGGCCGCTGATGAGCACGAGCCGGCAGTCCGGCCGTTTGGCGATTTCGTCGGCNATATGCGCGATTTTCTTTTCCTGCAAGGCTTCCGATATCTTGATGAGGCGGCCNGGGCCTTGTTCCTGTACTTCCTTGTTGAGGTAGCCGACGTAGGGCACGCCCAAAATCTCCAGCCAGTCCTTGTGTTCCTGAAAAATCCGGAACAGTTTGGTGCCGCCTTCGCTCTGTTCCCGGATATAGTTCTGCACCACGCGCTGGCGGTTTTGCGCCAATTTCTCGATGTGGTCGGGCCATACGATGACCAGGCCTTGAAAATAACGGTCAATGTCAAACGTTTTCAGATAACCGGTCGAAGGTACGAGCGCNCCGTAGAAATAGTTGGGCTCACCGTCCAGATAATATACCGACGAATAGGCCTGTTGCCGCGTTTCAAACAGCATGGCCTTGGCCGGGTAGTGCCGCTCGCGATACAGGGTTACGGCTTCTTCCGACGGGATTTCTTCGCGGGTAAACGGCAGGTTGGCCCGGATGATGGCCTGCATCCGTTGTTTGAGCGTTTGCACGAGGCTGAGCGGNAACGCGCGGTGGCCGTTCGAGTCGGTCTCCTCCTGCGCCTTGTCGCCGAGTTTGTCCAAGCCGTCCAATTCGCAGTAAAAGCCGATGGGCAACGAGTGCTCCACGCGCAGGGTCAGTTGCGGATAGCAGTCTTTGACGGCCTTGCCCAATACAAAAATCAGCGAACGCATATACATGCGGTAACCTTCCACCGCATGGATGTCGAAGAAGCGGACGGTCTTNGGGTTATANAGTTCNTAGTCCAACTCCCGGACGCGGTTGTTGACCGTGGCNCCCAAAATGTCGTCCTGCAGTTTGATTTTNTGGTCTTCGGCAATTTCTTTCAGGGTAATACCGCGCNGGTATTCCTTGCTGAGGTTCGTGTTTTCGCAGCGGATGCGGATTTTCGTGTTCATGTCGATGCTATTTCAGTAAGGGCGCCAAGTAGCGTCCGGTATAACTCTTTTTGATTTTGGCGATGGCCTCCGGCGTGCCTTCGGCCGTGATGCGGCCACCGTCGCGGCCNCCTTCCGGGCCGATGTCGATGAGGTAGTCGGCGCATTTGATCACGTCNANGTTGTGTTCCACNAC
Source organism: bacterium (assembly GCA_014802725.1). Classification (GTDB taxonomy): domain Bacteria; phylum Bacteroidota; class Bacteroidia; order Bacteroidales; family P3; genus CAMXAS01. The sequence continues at coordinate 103,009 of JAAVBS010000001.1, read as the reverse complement.
CAAGACGGTGTTGCCTTGGTCCACGAGCCGTTGCAACACTTGCAACAACGCGCGTATGTCTTCGAAATGCAGGCCCGTCGTCGGTTCGTCCAATATATATAATGTCTTNCCCGTGCTCTTCCGCGACAGTTCGGCCGCCAATTTGATGCGCTGCGCTTCGCCNCCCGACAGCGTGGTGGCGGGTTGCCCCAGCGACACATAGCCCAAGCCCACTTCGTCCAAGGCTTTTATTTTGGTCAAAATCTGCGGGATGTTTTCGAAAAACGCCACGGCCTGCGATATGCTCATGTTCAGCACGTCGTTGATGGACTTGCCCTTGTANCGGATNTCCAGCGTCTCGCGGTTGTAGCGTTTGCCGTGGCATTCCTCACAGGTTACGTAAACGTCCGGCANAAAGTTCATTTCGATGGTCTCCACCCCCGCGCCGCCGCACCGCTCGCACCGNCCGCCGCGTATGTTGAACGAGAACCGGCCGGCCTTGTAGCCGCGGATTTTGGCTTCGGGCAGACTGGCGTACAGCTTGCGGATTTCCTCGAACACGCCCACATAGGTGGCGGGGTTGGACCGCGGCGTGCGTCCGATGGGCGACTGGTCCACCTCTATGACCTTGTCGATATGTTCCAACCCTTGGATGTCGCCGTAGGGGAGCGGCTGTACCGAAGAACGGTAAAAATGGCGGCTCAGGACGGGCAGCAAGGTCTGGCTGACGAGCGAGGATTTACCGCTGCCCGAAACCCCCGTCACACACGTAAACGTCTGCAACGGCAGCCTGAAATTCACGTGTTTGAGGTTGTGACCCGAAGCGTCGGTCAGTTCGAGGAACGTGCCGTTGCCCGGCCGCCGCTTGGCGGGTAGTTCGATGCGGCGTTTGCCGTTGAGGTATTCGGCCGTCAGCGAGTCTTGCTTGAGAAATTCCGCCAGCGTACCCTGCGCCATGATTTTGCCGCCTTTGGCCCCCGCGCCGGGCCCGATATCCACGATATAGTCGGCCGCNCGCATCATTTCTTCGTCGTGTTCCACCACCAGCACCGTGTTGCCCATGTCGCGCAGTTTCTGCAACGATTGTATGAGTTTGAGGTTGTCGCGTTGGTGCAGGCCGATGCTCGGCTCNTCCAATATATANAATACGTTGACCAGATGCGAACCGATTTGCGTCGCCAGGCGGATGCGTTGGCTCTCGCCGCCGCTAAGCCCCGTNGATTCGCGGTTGAGGCTCAGGTAGCCGATGCCNACGTCCAGCAAAAAGCGGATGCGGTGGTTGATTTCGCGCAGTATTTCGTGCCCGATTTGTTGCTGCCAGGGTTCGAGTTTGGCTTCGATGCCGCCCGTCCATTCCGCCAGTTCTTCCAAACTCATGGCGGCGAGTTCGGCGATGTTGCGCCCGTCGATGCGGTAGTGCAGCGCCATGGGTTGCAGGCGTGTGCCGCCGCAGTGCCGGCACGTCTTTTTAGCCATAAACTGTTCCGCCCAGCGTTGCAAGGTGGGGAGGTTGCCGTTCTGCGCCAATTGCGAGAGATACCAGAACAGGCCTTTTATTTCGGGTTCACCCTTGGCTTTCGGTTTGGCGGTCGATTTTCCGGCCGTTTCCGCNCCTTCGCCCTCCTCGTCCGTTTCCGCCATCCGCGCCCGCCAGGCCGGGCTGCCGTAAACCAACATCTCTACGGCTTCTTTCGGCCAAGTGTTCAACGCTTGGTCTTCGGTCANCTTAAATTGCTTAACAATCAGCCGCAATTCCGATTTTATCCAGTCCAAACCCAGATGTTCGCCCTTCCACGAGGCTTCCTCNTTGTCGCTGATCAGGCGGATGGCCCCTTGTTTAAGGCTTTTGGCCGGGTCGGGAATCAGGCGGTCTATGTCGGGTTGCCATTCGATGCCCAGTCCCTTGCAGTGCGGACATGCGCCGTAAGGCGAGTTGAACGAAAACGTGTTGGGCTCCGGTGCGGGATAAGAGATGCCTGACGTCGGACACATGAGGTTCTTGCTGTAATGCACCGCGCTGCGGTCTTTAGGGTCATAGACCATCAGCGAGCCTTTACCCTGTTTCAGGGCGGTCTGTACGCTNACCTTCAGGCGTTTTTCCGTCTTTTCGGAGGGCGTGATGCGGTCCACGACCAGCTCGATGTCGTGTACCTTGTAGCGGTCCACGTGCATGCCGAACGTCAGGTCGGTGAGTTCGCCATCCACGCGCACTTTGAGGAAACCTTGCTTGCGCACCGACTCAAACAGNTCGCGGTAGTGCCCCTTGCGGCCGTTGACCAAGGGCGAGAGAATCAGGATGTCGTGGCCCGCATACCGTTCCGTCAANAGTTGCAGAATCTGGTCTTCGGTATATTTGACCATCTTTTCGCCCGTCACGTACGAGTAGGCTTCGCCTATACGCGCGTAGAGCAGACGGAGAAAATCGTAAATTTCGGTAATCGTGCCCACGGTGGAACGCGGGTTCTTGTTCGTCGTTTTCTGTTCTATCGCGATAACGGGGCTGAGGCCGTCGATCTTGTCCACGTTCGGCCGTTCCAAATGGCCGATGAACTGACGCGCGTAGGCCGAAAACGTTTCCATATAGCGTCTTTGCCCTTCGGCGTAAATCGTATCGAAGGCCAACGACGACTTGCCGCTGCCGCTCAGTCCGGTCAGCACAATCAACGATTCATGCGGCAGATGCAGGTCGATGTCGCGGAGGTTGTGTTCCCGCGCGCCCCATATGTCCAAGGTTTTGTTATCCATAATCAACTGATTCGGGCCCAAAAGTTTTCNCGTTTCCGGTGGTTCACTTCCAATGCCAAAGGTAAGTTTTTTTCCAATGCNAGCGTCGGGTCGNCGGTCAGAATTTCCATCGCGGCCTGTCGGGCCGCCTGCACGANGGGCGCGTCTTCCACCAGGTCGGCCACGCGCAGTTCCAACACGCCGCTCTGTTGCGTGCCCTGCAGGTCGCCGGGGCCGCGTAGTTTGAGGTCGGCTTCGGCAATCTTGAAGCCGTCTTGCGTTTCCACCATCGTTTGGATGCGCTTTTTGGCGTCGGCACTCAGTTTGTCGGACGTCATGAGNAGGCAGTACGACTGTTCCGCCCCCCGNCCCACGCGGCCGCGTAGCTGATGTAATTGCGCCAGGCCAAANCGTTCGCTGTTCTCAATCACCATTACGCTTGCGTTCGGCACGTCCACGCCCACTTCTATCACGGTCGTCGAAACCATGATTTGCGTTTCACCCTTGATAAAGCGTTGCATTTCNTAGGCTTTTACATCGGGTTTCATCTGACCGTGCACGATGCTTACGCCGTATTCGGGCAATGGAAACGCGCGCGAAATGGCCTCAAAGCCGTCCATCAGGTCTTTCAAANCCAAATTCTCCGATTCGTTGATGAGCGGGTAAACCACGTAAATCTGCCGGCCTTTCTTGATTTCCTCACGCATAAACGCGAATACGCGCAAGCGTGCGCTGTCGGTAAAATGGAGCGTCTGTATCGGCTTGCGGTTGGGCGGNAGTTCGTCNATGACCGACGTGTCTAAATCGCCGTAGAGCGTCATGCCCANCGTACGCGGGATGGGCGTGGCCGTCATGACCAATACGTGCGGCGGCTTGNCGTTCTTGGCCCACAGTTTGGCACGNTGCGCCACGCCGAAGCGGTGCTGCTCGTCTATCACCGCCAGGCCGAGGTTTTTGAAAACGACCTCTTCTTCCAGCAGTGCGTGCGTGCCGATTAAAATCTGTATGTCACCCTGCGCCAAGGCCATCAANAGCGGCTTGCGTTCGGCTTTCGGCGTGGCGCCGCAGAGCAGGGCNGTCCTTACGGGCATCCCTTTCAGGTTTTTCAAAAAACTCTGATGGTGTTGGCGTGCCAAAATCTCGGTCGGCGCCATCAGGCAGGTCTGATACCCGTTGTCAATCGCCAACAGCATGACCATGAGCGCAACCATCGTCTTGCCGCTGCCCACGTCGCCTTGCAGCAGGCGNTTCATCTGCAGGCCGGTTTTGGTATCCTGCCGTATCTCGCGGATGACGCGCTTTTGTGCCCCCGTCAGTTCGAAAGGCAAGTTGTGGTTGAAGAAATGCAGGAAGTTTTCGCCCACGTCCGNGAATACAAAGCCGGGTTGTTGCTTTTTGGCAAGTTTGTTTTGNAGGATGTTGATNTGNAGCAGNAACAATTCTTCGAATTTGCAACGCGTCCGTGCGTTTTGCCACCGTTCGGGCGAAGTGGGGAAGTGCATTTCGCGTAAGGCTTCCTCGCGCGGCAACAGGCCGTATTTGGTCAACACCTCCCGCGGCAGAACCTCCGGAATGGCCCCGGCNCCCGACAGGAACAGCTGACGTGTAATCTGCGCCAGGCTTTTGACCGTGACGCCCTTTTTCTTCATCGTTTCGGTGGTGGAATAGACCGGCTCCAAACCGGCGGCACGGTCGGCCGGCGGGGTAAAGCCCGCGTCCGGCGGCAGCATCTCTATGTCGGGATGCGCCAGCGAAAACTGGTGTTGAAAAAAGTTGGGTTTACCGAAAGCCGACACCCATTGCCCCACCTTGATTTTATCCTTNATCCATTTGATGCCCGAAAACCAAATGAGTTCGATATGGCCGGTATCGTCGTGCAGGCTCGCCACCAGGCGTTTCTGCCGGCCGCCGCCTTTTTCGCTTACGCCCACAATACGGCCGCGCACCGTAATATAGGTCTGGTCGTCCTGAATCTGCGCGATTTTGACGATGTTGTTCTTGTTGATATAGCGGAAAGGGAAGTAGTACAACAGGTCCTCGAACGTATGGATATGCGCCTCCTGCCGTAAAATCTGCGCCCGGGCGGGGCCTACGCCTTTGAGGTATTCGATGTTCGTGGATAGGAAATCGTACATATCGCAAATGTACGAAAAAAAGGCGGTATGGGGTATAAAAAAAGCCGCCCGGATTCCGGACGGCTTTTCTTTTTTACGGTTTGAACCGTAATCTTAGTACGACCACAGGTCTTGTTCTATCTCAAACAGCATATTCTCGATGCGTTTGGCTTCGAGCATGACTTGAACGCCTTGCGCATATTGCGAGATGCTACGGTCCTGCTGGTTGTCGATCTTCGTGATATAGCTTTCGAAGTAACGGGTCCAGGCAAAAACGTCATCGTAGGACGGACGCATCGCGCTGTTGTGGCGGTTAAACGATTCCGTCTTGGCGAATGTCGGACGCAGGTAGTCGTAGTACAGCCAAAACAACGTCTGCGTGCCTTTAAATTCGCCCGTGTTGTCGTCAAACTGTTGGATAACGGGTGCCATCCCCAAAAGGCGGATATCGCGGATGGAACGCTGTTTGTCAATGAACCAGTCTTCTTTCAGACGGATCATCTTTACGTTTTCCACGCGGAAAGACGAGGTGTCGTAAGTGGTGTAATACGTGCCGGGATTATCCAGGTCTTCTTTCTCCAATTCGGTGATGGACGTGTTTTGGCGGATGAATTCCTCATACGTCAACTGCTTGGTGAAGTCGTCCGTAATCGGGTCGAACGCCACAATCGTACCTTCTTCCATCCCTTGGATAATCAGGCTCATCAGACTGATACGGTCTTGAACCGGATAAATGGGGTAGTAGAAATACTGGTTCATCTTGAGGCGGAAGTCAATCATGCGCCATACGCGGTTCTTGATATAGACGTCGGCTTCCCGTACATAGACATAAGGACGCGGCAGACGGTCCTTCGTATTTTCCTTTTCAAAGAAGTTATCGCGCGGCGGGGTATCTTCCAAAACCTGGGCTTTGGAAATTCCTTGCGCGGCCAACGTGAGCACGAAAGCCGCCAACAGGCCGATTACTGAAATCCTTTTCATATCGCGTGTGTTTTTATTTAATCGTTAAAATCATATCGCCCAGCGACCGGTTACCGTCCGGCATCTGCGCCACAATATCTTGAATAAATACCTTGTCGCCGCGTTTGCAACGTTTGATATTCTGAATCATGTCGTCCGTAAAGCGGTTGCTGCTCGAACGCATGACGTTCGTCAGTTCCTGGCCTTTGGAAATCTGCAGGCTGAAGGAGCCGATCTTGATCGAGAGCTGGAATTCAAAGTCCTTCATGCTCACGAGCAAACCGCCGGCGTTGGCCAACGTGTTCTTGTCGATGTTACGTGCGCCTTCATCCTGGCCGTTGATACGGGCCACGGGGTCGGGCACGCGTTTTACNCGGTAGGTCTGACTGCCCATCAGAAGTTCCTTGCCGTTCTCCACGGCATAGACGCTGATTACGGCCTGTACACCGGGTTGGGTTACGCGCGCCGTGTATTTGCCGGCTTTCTCCTTTTTCAGCGTACCGTTCGTCATCGTCACGCGCGTGTTGGCGTCGGCGATGCCGGCGGCGAGGGCCGAAATCGGGTTGTCCACCCCTACATACAGCACGTTCATGGCATCGGCCGATACCGTAGCCGTCGGTTCGGCCACGATATACGACATCGCGAACGGGTATTCCTTAATACCATAGGCGGCCGGTACGGCAATCGTACCGTTGATTTTCTGTTCGCCAATCGTCGTGGCGGCCCGTTTGTACTTGACGATACCGTTCTCGCCCTTGTAGGTCGTACCGCCGATTGTGGCCGACAATTCCGATTTAGAATCGAAGGCAGCTACGAAAATCTCCGCTTCAAACTGTTGCCCTACAAAGACATAATTGGATTTTGGCACCACGCGCGCTTCAATTTGGTCGAATTTGAAGTCGTTGTCGCTGATACCGGAGTAGAGTTGCGATACCACGTTATACGTACCGTTCAATACTTCGGAATAGAACCGGTTGAGCATGGCCAAGTCGGCCACGACAATCATGTGGTAGAAGTGTTCCACTTCCCAGCTCACGGCGTACTGCTTGTCGGTACGCAAGGCCGTCAGGGGCACTTTCGTCGAGTCTTCGCCCAAAACCTCGTGCATATCGTGGCGGAAAGCCTCCAATTTCTCTTTCAGGATGTGCGCTTCGCCGGCCGAACCGTCTTCGCTTTCCCCAATGAAATAGTGTGTCGGGTCATCGAAGTTGTCCTGCCGTTGGATGTCGTTGGCGGTCAGGTTCGCGGCCTCTTCCACCGGCACGTGTTCACAGGCGGCGATCAACTCCGTCTTAATCCGGTCGAGGTAATTGAGCAAGTCTTCGCTTTTCTCTTTGACGATCTGAGTTTTGTCCCACGCTTCCTGCGTCTTGGCCTTGTTGAGCGCATAGGCTTGGTCCATCATGTCGTAAGCGGCGGAAACCTGTTGGTTGATGCTGGAAATCGTCTCCTCCATCGCACTGTTGACGACGAGAAACGATTTCAAAACATCGGTCGAAACGTTCAGGGCCAACAACGCCGTGTAGACCAAGTACATCATCCCGATCATTTTCTGACGCGGGGTCTCATTCTGTCCACTCATAGTCGCGTGTTCCCTATTTGTTGTTCGCCGCTACGCCGTTCGCTACCGACAATGCACCCAGCATTTTGCCGTACATGGTGTTGAGCGCGGCCACTTTCTGCGATAATTCGTTGATTTCCGTTCTGTATTTCTTGGCGTCGTCCAACGATTCGTTCAGGTTTTCCATGATTTGGTTCATGTTGTCCTGCAACTTGCGCGTATCGTCCATCTGTTTGGTCGATACCTGCATCTGATTGGCGTAAAAGTCGTTGAGTTTGACCAATTGATCGGTCATTTTTTGCAACTCACCGGCGTACTGGTCGTTCGCGTTTACCACGTTCGTCACGTTATTGATGGCCGTGGTGGTCTGTGTCAACTTGGTCAAGCCTTCACGCAGGTTATCGAAAATCTCCGGCGTGATGTTGGCCTGTTCAAACATTTCGTCGATTTTGGCCGACAGCGGGTTGGTCGCACCGCCCCCACCGCCTCTTCTCGGGCTTTCCGCTACGGGTTCGGCTTCCTCTTTCAACTCCGGATAAACTTTCGTCCAGTCCAGTTCCTTGTGAGGCGGTTCGAACACCGAGAAGAAGAAGATGATGGCTTCGATACTCATACCCACGATCAGCATCAGGCCGGCCCCCGGGTAGTGGTTGATTTTAAACAAGGCGCCGACAATAACAATGGAGGCGCCCCAACCATACAGGTACGCCATAAATTTCTTATACCCTTTGCTTTCGACGAGTTTTGAAATTCCCATGATTCTACGTTACAGGTTTTGAAGTGAAAATTAAATGGTTTGTATTCGGTTAGTTGGTTTAGTAAACGTTGGAGCCCGAAGAGTTGCCGGCGTTCTTGCCGCGACCCAGATACGACTGGACGCAACGGAAGCCGACGTACGACTTGCAGGAGTCCTGATATTCAAAGGCGCGGTACTGGATTTTGGCCAGTTCGGCGAAGTCCTTGAACGAACCGCCNTTGATAACCTTGCGTTTCAGCCCAACGCCGTCTTCCTCGTTCGCCTCATAGATAAAGACGGGGTTGAAGTCGTGTACATTGGCGATGGATTCATCGTAAGCGTCGATGCACCATTCGGAAACGTTGCCCATCATGTCGTACAGCCCGTAGTCGTTGGGCGAGTAGTGCCCCACGATGCAGGGGTAGAGCGAGCCGTCGAGCGTGTAGTTGCCGCGGCCGGGCTTGAAGTTGCCCAAAAGGCAACCGTTGATGTTGCGGGCATACGGACCGCCCCACGGATACGGGTTCTCGCTCAGGCCGCCACGCGCCGCGTATTCCCATTCGGCTTCGGTCGGCAAGCGGAACGCCTGGGCGTTCGGATAGCCTTTGGCGTTCAAGCCGGCGTTGTACATCTTGCTTCTCCACGCGCAGAACGCATTGGCCTGTTTCCAGTTGACGCCCACCACGGGATAGTGGTCATACATCGGGCTGCTGAAATAGTTGGCCACCATCGGTTCGTTGTACGAATACGACCAGTCGAAAATCCAGCAGAGCGTATCGGGGTAAACGTTCACGATATGCTTGCGGACGAAGCGTTGACGCGAGAGCATATTGTGCGGACGGCTGGCGAAAGAACCGTAGTGGATTTCCGGATCCGGCGTCACCTCTGAAAAGTCGGAACTCTTCTGAGCCGCCCGTTCATAATCATAGGTGTAATAGATATAGTTCAATTTACGGACATCCAATTCCTTGCGGTTCTCAAAACGTTCCTCGGACGGGAGATAGAGATCGGCCAAGGCCTCGTCGTTCTCCATGCCGGGTTTCATCTTGGTGCGCCAGTTGATGGCCGGTTCGGCATCGCTGTCCTCGTCGGTCGATTCAATCAGGAACTCGGGGTAGGTTTCGCCCAGCATCCGTCTCATAATCGAGTCGGTCACATATTGCACGAACTGCCGGTATTCGTTGTTCGTGATTTCAGTCTCGTCCATGTAGAAAGCCGAAATACTGATTCTTCTGGTGTTGAGCAACTGNTAGGAAGGGTCGTTGCTACCCGTGCCGCGCATATAGCTACCGCCGGGAATATACACCATACCGAAAGGCGTGGGCTGTTCAAAACTCGTCCGTCCGGGCATCCCGACCAATTCGCCGTTAGAACCGCCACCGCAACCGAACATCAGGAACAGACCGATCAACAACAGCGTCATGTTCCGGACGTCTAACAAACTCTTCAGGTTTTTCATAGGTATATGAACGTTAAAAATTACACATTAAAGGTATCGGGCGTTTTTGTATTCGGTATTGACCTTGTCCACGTCCAAACTGAAGCAGTATTTGACGAATACTTCCAAGCTGCCGCCCATGGCGGAAGCCTTAATCAGCCGGGTGGTGGCAATGTCGTAAGCCACGCCGATACGGAATTTCGCTATATTGATGCCGGCCAACACCGACACGGCGTCCATGCGGAACGAAAGTCCCGTCCAAAACAGCCGGTTGAATGTGGCCAAAGCGCTCAAACTCCAATCCACGGCCTTGAAATCGGTCTGCAGGAAGCCCGTGGCCGTGAACTGCACCTTGGGCAGGGCNGGGAAACCGAAATTGTAGCCGCCGTTTACACTCAAAAGCGGCCCCTGTATGCGGTAGCCCATGTTCTCGTTGTGCTGCGGGATAATGTTGCTGACCGATACGCCGACAAAATAGTCGCGCGAGCCTTGTAGGTATGCTCCCACCGAAACATCGCCGAAGAACGCGCTTTCATCGCCTTTGCCCGACAGAACGGGGTCGGCGGCGTTTTCCGGTTTGAAATCGCTGTATTTGGCTTTCTTGTTCAGCAATACGCCCTGCACGCCCAAGCCGATTTTGCCGAAAGAGGTCTGCAGATGGTAGGCGTAACCGAGTTTGACCGTGATATCGCTGAAATAGCCGATGTTATCCGACAGGATTTCCATGCTCAACGCCCCTTTCAGCACCTTCACGGGCGCATCCACCAATACGAGCACGTCCCAAGGCGATACGCGGGTCTTGTTTTCGCCGCTTCCATCGTAGATATTGCCCCACTGTTGCCGGTAAAGCGCGGACGCGCACAGCCCGTTGGACAGGCCGGCGAACCCCGGGTTATATGACAATGTATTGAGCATATATTGCGTAATCTGTACGTTTTGCTGGGCCTTTAATCCGACTGAGCCAACGGCCGCCCAAACGAGGCAACCGCCCAAAACGAATTTCAAGGCGCTTTTTTTCATAGCATAAAATTTTGAACCTCTGTGTATTCGATATCGAAAGGCACAGAGATCCAAAGGGGAATAGACCCCGTTAAGCGCACAAATTTAGGAAAAATTAAGATTAATTTCAAGTTTTTAACAGAAAAGGCGTTCCCGCATGCGGGAACGCCTTTTCTGGTCTTCGCCTTGGGTNGCAGACAACGACTATTTCTTTTCTTCGTTCAGACAGAGGCCGATAAGTGTGGTCATTTGGTCGGCGTCACCCAAATCTACCTTGTTGAGTTCGAAATACCGTTCAATGAAAGCGCCGCTTTTGGGAAAAGATTTCAACAGGTTCTTTTTCGTGAGCGGGATGACCTTCATGTCTTTCATAAGGAAAAGCCGCGTACTGACCGTCAGGATGGAGTTGGGGCCGAACGAACTCCGGTCGAGGCCCGCCCCGGCGCCGGAAGTGGCGTGCGTTGTGGTGCCGCCGTCGGCCGTGCCGGTTTGCGATACGGCCGTGCCGCCGTCAAAGCTCGTCAGGTTGCTGATGGCGGCCGTGTTGCCGCCCGTTCCGTAGCCGCCGGTTTTCTTCTCCGTATTGGATACCTTGCGGGAGGAAAGCAACGAAACGCGGTCGTCCACCAAGATTTCCGCCAGGGAATTGCCGACGGGCATGTACGTTTTGTCGGCGATGGAGACCATCAGGATGTCGGGCATATTGGAAACGCTCAAAATGTCGGTCTCGCCCTTGGCGTTCTGTTGCTTGAACAGCAATTGCTGGCTAAAGCAGTTGTAGTTCATTTCGGCTTGGCTGCGTTGGCCGTTGCGGAACAACACGGTACCTTCCGTAAACGTGGGGTGGACGAACACGATGCTGTCCTGCTCTTCTTGCGTCAGTTTCTTGAGGCTGCCGTCCCGCAGCGTGATGGACGCCTGGCCGAACAGGCCGGCCGTGAGGCCGCAGAGGGTCAAGGCNGAAAAAAGGATTCTTTTCATGGTATNNTAGGTTTTGATGTTCTTCATTAATTATANACCAACANNNNTTGTGTNGCGGGATNCCACNTNGTNGAGTAGATGTGGAGCGGNTTNGGCNNNTANCCNTCTTCNGGAAANCCNNTCANNANGNTNTACACNGTGCCGCANCCCGTNNNGCAGTCCNGGCAACCGGCGCAACCNTCGCACTTNAGGNTCAGCAGTTCGNGATGATACGTCACCTTGCANCCGTATTCGTAATCGTTCGGNCANGCCAAGTCGTAGGCNAANTATTCGGTTTCGGTGAAGTGATANACGATGATNCCGNCNTAGCCGTNGTTNGGNAACAGNTTGTAATTNCCGACGGGNNCNAATTCGTTGTCCATNCCGTANGGATAGANGCGGNGTTGCACGGGCGGTACCGGCACCTTGCGGTATTCGTCCGGGCCGGGGCANNCGCAGAACANNGCCGCGGNCANGGCNANCCCAATGGTCANCAAGCCGNACCGNAGGCGGATGGANTGNCAGAANAAAGACCCCTTCATCATGCTTCAAAATTAGATAAAAACCGAGAGATTCGCAAATTCAAAAAAAAAGCGTACCTTTGCGGTGTTATTTTATGTGTTGGATGCCTCTGCGATGGATTCGCGGGGGTTTTTTGTTTTTCATTTATAACGTATAGCGCGATGGCACAGATTAAGTATTACAGTAAGGAAGGCTTGCAGAAACTCCGGGACGAACTGGATCATCTGGTCAAGGTGGAACGCCCCAATATCTCCAAGCAGATTGCGGAGGCGCGCGACAAGGGCGACTTGTCGGAAAACGCCGAATACGATGCCGCCAAAGAGGCCCAGGGGCTGTGCGAGCTCAAGATTTCGAAACTGCAGCAGGAATTGGCCAACGCGCGGTTATTGGACGAATCCAAACTGGACGTTTCCAAGGTGTTGTTGTTGTCGGTCGTCAAAATCAAGAACCTGAAGAACGGCGCGCAGATGACCTATACCATCGTGCCCGAAAACGAGGCGGATTTGAAGACGGGCAAGATTTCGGTCAGCTCGCCCATCGCCCAGGGACTGTTGGGCAAGAGTGTGGGCGACAAGGTGGACATTACGGTGCCCGCCGGCACGATCCCGTTCGAAATCACGGAGATTTCACGCTAAGGTTGCATTCAAAAACATACGGATATGGCCACCATCTTTTCTAAAATCATCGCGGGCGAGATTCCCTGCTATAAAATAGGCGAGAACGAACACGCATTCGCGTTTCTGGATATTTCGCCGATTGCCAAGGGGCATACGCTCGTGGTGCCCAAACGGGAAGTCGATTATATCTTCGATTTGAGCGATGAGGAATTGGGGCATCTGATGGCTTTTGCCAAGAAAGTGTCGAAGGCTTTGATTCAGGTTTGCCCGGCGCCTAAAATCGGCATGAGCGTCATCGGGTTGGAAGTGCCGCACGCACATATCCACTTGGTGCCCATTCATGGTGTGAACGACATCGATTTCCGCAAGGAAAAATTGCAATTGTCGGAAGCGGAGTTCAAGGAATTGGCGGCCGCGATTGCGTCTAAACTCTAAACCGGTCTTAGGAGCCGGCCGCCGCGCCGCCTATTTGACGCGGTCGGGATGTTGATTGAGAAAGCTCTCCCACGAGGAGGGCTTTTTTTTGTGCCCGGCGCCGGCCTTATGGCCCACCCCGGTGGCGCGCAGGGCCTTGAGGCCAGCGGGCGGCGCGGCGGCCGGCGCAAGGTCTTCGAAGCGGTTTTGGAGCGCGTGGCAGACGGCCGCGCCCAGGGCGTCGGTGGCGTCCAAATGCTTGGGACGGTCGCCGTTCAGGTTCAGAATCCGGAACACCATTTGGCAGACCTGTTCCTTGGAGGCGTTGCCGTTGCCGGTAATGGACTGTTTGATGCGGAGCGGCGCGTATTCAAATACTTTGAGTCCGCGGGCCATGGCGGCGGCGATGGCCACGCCCTGTGCGCGGCCGAGCTTGATGAGCGACTGCGGGTTTTTGCCATAGAACGGGGCTTCGATGGAAAGGGCGTCGGGATGGTGCCGGTCGATGAGGCGGTTGACTTCGGCGTGGATGCGGTTGAGCTTGACGAGCGGGTCTTCTTCGCGGCGCAGGTCAAGCACGCCCATGTCAATATAGGTGATGCGGGAGCCGCAGGCTTCCACGAGACCGTAGCCCATCAGCATCGTGCCGGGGTCGATGCCCAGGATGGTTCTGGAGGCGGCGGGTTTGGCCGCTGGATCGGTCTTGCCGGTCTTTCCGGGCTTACCGGTGGTCTTTCCGTCGGATGGCGTGTCCGTTAACAGTGTTTCCGCCCATTGCAGGTCGGCCGGCCGTGTGATTTTGAGGTTGCGCGGCGAACCCTCGCAGAGATGGATGCGGTCGCCCGCAAATTCCAGCACGGTGGCTTCGTCGGTAAAACGGTCGGTGCGTTCGGCTTCGGGCCGGTCGGCGGCGCGACGCCACGCGAGGGTAAGGTGCGACAGGCGGGCGCATTGCGGCGTCTGCAAACTGCGCAGGCAATGGCGGTCTATCGGTCGGTTGGGCGTTGCGGCGGTCTTAGGGTCGGCTTCAACATACCGGAAACTTTCTACGGGCGGTAGCGCCGGCACGGCGTTGCCGTGTTGAAAGGCCGCGTCCAGGCAGTTTTTCAGAAAATCGGTATCTACGAGCGGCCGCACGCCGTCGTGCACGGCCACCCAAAGGTCGTTGCCGCAGGTTTGGCCGTCGCCATAGCGTTGCAACAAGGCTTGCAGGCCGGCGCCCACCGAGTCGAAGCGCGTCGCGCCGCCGGCCACGGCTTCGAAAAAGTCGCGGTCCAGCCCGTATTGCGTGCAGAGTTCGGGCCACGCGGCCACATCGGCGGCGGGCAATACGACCACGGCGTGGTCAAACAGATGGCTACCGTAAAAACGTTCGAGCGTATGCAATAGAACCGGCTTGCCGGCCAGCGGCAGGTATTGTTTGGGATGTTCCGGATCCAACCGAAGCCCTTTCCCTCCGGCCACGATGACGGCCACACACGTCGGTGCTTTCATGGCAAATGGCAACCGGCTACAGAATCAACATGGCGTCGCCGAACGTCAGGAATTTGTATTTCTTGTCCACGGCTTCCTGGTAGGCTTTCATAATCAGGTCGTAGCCGCCAAAGGCGCACACCATCATCATCAGGGCCGAGAACGGCTGGTGGAAGTTCGTGATCATGGCGTTGGCCACGTGGAAATCGTAAGGCGGAAAGATGAATTTGTTGGTCCAACCGTCGTAGGCCTTGAGGAAGCCGTCGATGTTGACCGAGGTTTCCATGCCTTTCATGACGGTGGTGCCCACGGCCACGACTTTCTTTTTCTGCTCTTTGGCTTGGTTGACGATTTGGGCCGTCCGGTCCGGGATAATCAACCGTTCCGAATCCACTTTGTGCTTGCTCAGGTCTTCCACATCGATGTTGCGCGTGTTGCCCAGGCTGCAGTGCAAGGTCAGGAATGCCGTGTCGATGCCTTTGATTTCAAGGCGTTTCATCAGGCTTTTGCTGAAGTGCAGGCCGGCCGTCGGCGCCATGACCGCGCCTTCTTCCGTGGCATAGACCGTTTGGTAGCGTTCCGCGTCTTCGGGTTCTATGGAGCGCACTTTGAGGATGTGTTCGGGCAACGGCGTTTCGCCGAGTTTGTAAATCAGGGCTTTGAAATTTTCGTAAGAGCCATCGTACAGGAAGCGCAACGTTCGGCCGCGCGAAGTCGTGTTGTCGATGACTTCGGCCACGAGTTCATCGTTCTCACCGAAATACAGCTTGTTGCCGATACGGATCTTGCGGGCGGGATCGACGAAAACGTCCCACAGCAACGATTCGCGGTTGAGTTCGTGCAACAGGAACACCGTGATTTGCGCGCCGGTCTTTTCCTTTTCGCCGCAGAGACGGGCGGGGAAGACGCGCGTGTTGTTCATGACGAAGACGTCGCCCTCGTTGAAATATTTGAGGATATCCTTGAAGGTCTTGTGTTCAATCTTCTGCTTCTTCCGGTCCACGACCATGAGCTTGCATTCGTCGCGGTCGGTGCACGGCTTGTCGGCAATCAGTTCCTTAGGGAGATTATAGTTAAACTGCGAAAGTTTCATAATCAGTAAGTTTATAGATTTTGAACACGCTTTTTAAAAAGGCGGCAAATATAAGAAAATTAAGCAAGAAAGTCAAGGTAGATTGAGCGGGGAAATGGCGTCGCGCACGTCGAATGCGCCGATGCGCGTGCGGCGGAGGGCGGTGAGGTGCGCGCCGCACCCCAACAGCTCGCCGAAATCCCTCGCCAAGGCGCGGATATACGTGCCCTTGCTGCATACGATGCGGAAATCGACTTCGGGCAACGCGATGCGCGTCAATTCAAACGAGTAAACCGTAATCGGCTTGGGTTGCAATACGACTTCCTTGTCTTTGCGGGCGTATTCGTAGGCTTTTTTACCGCCGATTTTGACGGCCGAGAAAACGGGCGGCACCTGTTGTTGGGGGCCGCTCAGGCGTTCGGCCGCGGCTTGCAGGTCTTGCGGTTGCAAGTGTTCATAAGGGCCGCCGGGCACGGGCTCCGTCTCCAAATCGTAACTGGGGGTCGTGCTGCCTAATTTGAAAGTACCCGTATATTCCTTTTCCTGTGCCTGAAATTCCTCGATGCGCTTCGTAAACTTGCCCGTGCATACGATTAATAGGCCTGTGGCCAGCGGATCCAGCGTGCCCGCGTGGCCGACCTTGATTTTTTTGCCGCAGCGGCGTTTGGCCCAAACCCGTACCTTGCCCACGACATCGAAAGAAGTCCAGGTGTAGGGCTTGTCGATCAACAGCGCGCGCCCGGCTTCCAGTTCGTTATCGGGCGTCTCCAAGTTTCTTTTCCAGTTCGTCCAGACGTTTTACAATTTTGTCGAGGTTCTTGAAGTGAACCGAAGAGCGGCGGAAGATTTCCACGTCGATGGGGGGCGCTCCAAGCAGAACCGCACCTTCCTTGCGGATGGATCCGGGCGCGCCGCTCTGGGCACCGAGCATGACGCCGTTGGCGATTTGCACGTGGCCGGCCACGCCGACCTGTCCGCCGAACATACAGTTTTCGCCTACTTTGGTGGAACCGGCCACGCCGACCTGGGAGGCCATGACCGTATTCTTGCCCACCACCACGTTGTGGCCGATTTGAATCAGGTTGTCCAATTTGACGCCCTCATGGATGACCGTGGCGCCGATCGTGGCCTTGTCCACGCAGGTGTTCGCGCCTATTTCCACATTGTCTTCCAAAACGACGTGCCCCGTTTGCGGAATTTTTTCGTAACTGCCGTTGTTGGGTGCAAAGCCGAAGCCGTCCGCACCGATGACCGCGCCGGCATGGATGACGCAATGTTTGCCGATTTGGTTGCCGGCATAAACCTTGACGCCGGCGTGCAGTACCGTGTCCGCGCCGATATGGTTGTGCGCGCCGACATAACAGTGCGGGAAAATCTTGACACCGTCGCCGATTTCGCAACCGGCCGCGATGACGGCGAATTCGCCTATATACACATGTTCGCCGATTTTGGCGGTTGGGTCGATGAACGCCAGCGAAGAAACACCTTCGGCCGGCATCGTGTGTTCATTGTAGAAAGCCAGGAGTTTGGCAAAGGCCTGATAGGCGTTTTCCACGCGGATCAAAGCGGCGGGTACCGGTTGCTCCGGCACGAAATCGGCGTTGACTAAAACAGCCGTCGCCTTGGTCTCGTAGATATAGTGCGTGTATTTGGGGTTGGCTAAGAAACTGAGGCCGCCTTGGCAACCTTCCTCGATTTTGCAAACGGTAAAGATTTCGGCAGCGGCATCGCCCTCTACGGTACCACCTACCGCCTGTGCGATTTGGGATAGCGTGAATTTCAGCATAAGGCTTCTGGTTTTATGTCGTTGTGTTTTAGCCCTCATCCGATACGGATAAAGGATGGTTCAGCAAAGATAGTGCAATGTGAGCGCAAAACAAAAATTTTTTCGTTATCTTTGTCATAATTTATGAACAAAAACAAAATCGTCAACGATCCGGTCTGGGGTTTCATCCAACTGCCTTCCGAACTGGCCTACGACATTGTGAGCCATCCGTATTTCCAACGTCTGAGACGGATTGTCCAGATGGGGCTTTCGTTTCTCGTTTATCCGGGTGCCGTGCACACGCGGTTCAACCATTCGTTGGGCTGCCTGCATCTGATGAAAGAGGCCTTGGATATGTTGCAGGCCAAAGGCGTGCCGATTACCGCCGAAGAAAAGGATGCGGCCTGTGCGGCCATCCTGCTGCACGACATCGGGCACGGCCCCTTGTCCCATGTATTGGAACACACCCTGTTGCCGTCCGTCTCGCACGAGGCGGTCAGCCAACTCATCATGCAACGGCTCAACCGGGAATGGAATGGCCGCCTGGATATGGCAATGGCCATTTTCAACGGTCGGTACGACAAGCCGTTCCTGCATCAACTCGTTTCAGGGCAATTGGATGTGGATCGCCTCGACTATCTCAACCGCGACAGTTTCTATACGGGCGTTCAGGAAGGCGTGGTCGGCACGGAGCGTATCATCAAGATGATGAACGTGCACGAAGGCCAGTTGGTCGTTGAGGAAAAAAGCATCTATTCGTTAGAGAAATTCATCCTGTCGCGCCGCATGATGTTTTGGCAGGTCTATCTGCACAAGACTTCGGTTTGCGCGGAACTGATGCTGGGGCATACGTTGGACAGGGCGCGGTTTCTGTTGGGGGAAAACGAAGAGTTGGCGGGTAGTCCGGCCTTGTTGCAGCTGTTGCGCCGTCCGTCGGGTCAGGCGGCGGACGACACGCTGTTGGAACCGTTCTCGGCCATAGACGACAGCGATATATGGTTCAGCCTCAAGGCTTGGACGCAGAGCCGGGATATGGTGTTGCGGACCCTCTCGCAACGTTTGTTGGAACGGAAACTGTTCAAGTCGGAGATGCGCAACGTCCCGTTCGAAAAAGAATATATAGAGCGGGTCGGGGCGGAGACGTTGGAGAAGGTCGGCAACGCGGATTGGTTGCCTTACTTCTTCTATGAGAAAAGTTTGAGTACGAAGTCGTACAAATATGATACGAAAGAGGACGACGGCATCCGCGTATTGCTCAAGGATGGCCAGGTGGTCGATTTGACGACGGTTTCCGATTTGTTGGATCGGCATTTCGTGATGAAAGTGGACGAAAAACATCTGCTGTGTCACGCCTAAATAAGGTTTTACATTAAGAAACGAAAGGAACGATATGGATAGAGTAAGGGTTTTGTGGATAGATGACGAAATCGATTTGCTCAAGCCCCACGTCATGTTTTTGGAAAAGAAGGGCTACGAGGTGTTGACGATGAACAACGGGCGGGACGCGATTGACGCGTTGCGGTCGGAAGCCGTCGATATCGTGTTTCTGGATGAACAGATGCCGGGTATGTCGGGCTTGGAGACGTTGACGGAAATCAAGACGATGTTGCCGTCTTTGCCCGTGGTTATGGTGACCAAAAGCGAAGAAGAGCAGATTATGGAAGAGGCTTTGGGCTCCAAGATATCCGATTATCTGATCAAACCGGTCAATCCGGGACAAATCGTGCTGGCCATCAAAAAGCAGTTGGAAGCGCCGCGGTTGGAGGGCGAGAAATCGAGCATGGCCTATCAACAGGAATTCCGGAACATCAGCATGGAATTGTCGGCCAACCTGACGTATCAGGAATGGGAGCGCGTCTATAAAAAACTGACGTATTGGGATTTGGAATTGCCGAAAGCCGGCGATGACGGCCTGTTGGAAATATTGGGCACGCAGAAAAGGGAAGCCAACCTTTTGTTTTCAAAGTATATAGAGAAAAACTACATCGACTTCATCAACGGCCGTAAGGGAGACAACGATTTCGAGATGTCGCACACGGTGTTGAAGCAAAAATTGTTCCCGCTTCTGAACAATGACGTGCCCGTTTTCCTGCTCGTCATCGACAACCTGCGTTACGACCATTGGAAAATCATGCAAGGGGTATTGGAACGCTATGTCAAGGTTATCAGCGACTCCACCTATATGAGCATCCTGCCCTCGGTAACGCATTACGCGCGCAACAGTATGTTCGCGGGGCTGTTGCCGACCGAAATAGAGAAGAAATACCCGCAGTATTGGATTCCGGAAGACTCCAACGAGCGTAAGAACCAATACGAGCGGGAGTTGCTGGAGGAATACCTGAAACGCCACGGCAAAGAACCGCGCGTGACGTTCAACAAGGTGCTGAACCATGCCTACGGGATGAAAATGCTGGACCATCTGCCGCGTATGCTGCAGACGCCGCTCAACGTCATTATCTATAATTTCGTGGACATGCTTTCCCATGCCAGTACGGAAGTGGAACTGTTGCGCGAGATGTCGAGCGATGAAAACTCCTATCGTTCGCTCGTGCTGTCGTGGGTGGAACATTCGCCGCTCATCGAGCTGCTGAAGAACCTGATGGGGCAACGGGCCATCGTGGTGCTGACGACCGACCACGGTTCGGTGCGTATCACGAATCCGGTACGCGTCAAGGGCGACCGTGAGGCCAGCGTCAACCTGCGCTACAAGGTGGGGCGCAATATGGAATTTGACCCGCAACAGGTGTTCTACGTGCGTTATCCGGGCGATATCTTCCTGCCCAAGGTCAGCATGACGGCCTCGTTTATCTTTTGCCGCGAAAACGATTTCTTCGTTTATCCCAACAACTACAACCAGTATGTGGGTTATTACAAGGACACGATCCAACACGGCGGCATCTCGATGGAGGAAATGATGGTGCCGTTCGCCGTGATGCGGCCTAAATAAGAGAAGCATGGAGGCACGGATATTCTGCGGGGTGGGTCTGTCGAATCTGACGGACTTGGCCGGCCGGTTGCGGGCGTTGTATCCCGCTTTGCCGGTTTGGGCGTTCTACGGCGAGATGGGCGCGGGCAAGACGACGTTCATACAGGCGTTCTGCCGTCTGTTGGGCGTGACGGAGCCCGTGTTGAGCCCCACGTTTTCGATTGTCAACGAGTATGCGGGCACCGACGGTGCCGTCTATCATTTCGATTTCTATCGCATCAACCGTTTGGATGAAGCCTACGACATCGGCTACGAGACTTATTTCTTCAGCGGGCGGCCCTGTTTGGTCGAATGGCCGGAACGCATCGCGCCGCTGTTGGATTTCCCGCACGTGCGCGTGGATATCCGCGCGGAGGCCGACGGTAGCCGAACCTTCACGATAACCGAAGCGGGAGGCAAGTCATGACACCGGAACATTTCAAGGACGGGGAAGCCGACATTTGGATAGGAGAGGCCTTGCCGCTGTTGGCGCAGACGGTTTCGGCGGCGGAGCGGAGCGGGCGCAAGGTCTTGTTCTGTTCCGACAGCCGCATCTGGCCGCAGGTATTGCCGCTGTTGCAGGCGCAGGGGGTATGCCGCCGTGCGGACGACCTGGCCGTTTGTTTTGAGCCGGGCGAAGTGCATAAGCAGATCGCGCAGGTGACGCGGGGGTGGGAAGCCCTGGCGCGGGCTGGCGCCGACCGCCGTGGCATTGTGGTAAACGTGGGGGGCGGCGTGGTCGGCGATATGGGCGGCTTTATGGCGGCCACCTACAAGCGCGGCATCCCGTTCATCCAAGTGCCCACCTCGCTGTTGGCGATGGTGGACGCCTCGGTGGGTGGCAAAACCGGTGTCGATGTAGGGGAAGTCAAGAATATGGCCGGCGTGTTCGCGCGGCCGGAGGCCGTCTTTATCGACCCGCGTTTTTTGCGGACGTTGCCGGTGGAAGAATTTGAATCGGGCGTGGCGGAAATCCTGAAGATGCAATTGTTGTTCCAGCCGGATTTCCGGCCGGAGGCCGCCGAGGGCTTGTTCGATGCCGGACGTTTGCCGCTGGACGCCATCGTGACGGCCGTGCGGGACAAACGGGATGTGGTGGCGCGTGACTTCGCCGAGGCGGGGCCGCGGCGGCTGCTCAATTTCGGCCATACGTTCGGCCATGCGTTCGAGTCATTGTGCATGGCCAAGGGGCAAGCGGTGCCGCACGGCCGCGCCGTGGCCTGGGGCATGGTCTATGAACTCTACCTTTCGGTCATGCAATGCGGTTTCGACGCGGCCCTGTTCCGCCAAACCCGCGATATGCTGACCGCGCACTACGGGCGGCCGGACTACGGCGCGGCCGACCTGCAGGCTTTGGCCGGTTATCTGCGGCAAGACAAGAAGAATGCGGCGGGTGCCGTCCGTCCGGTCGTGCTGTCGGCACCCGGCCGGGGGGATTACGACTTCAGTATGCCGTTTGCCGCGGCCATGGAAATTCTGGAACATGGAGACGCTGTCTATTCGTTTTAAGTCGCCGTCTTTGACGGGCAAGGTCGCGATACCCGGTTCCAAGAGCATCGGCAACCGCCTGTTGGTATTGGCCTATCTCGGCGGGCGGCTTCACGATTACCATCCCGACAATATGGCTACGGCCGACGATACGGTGCGGATGCGCCGGCTGTTGGACGAGGTGGCGGCGCAGCGTGTTGTCCGCGCCACCGGCGCGGACAACACCGGCGCAGTCCGTTTGGACTGCGCCAACGCGGGCACCGTCCTGCGGTTCTTGACCGCGCTGTTGGCGTTCGAGCCCGGCGAGTGGCTATTGGACGGCAGCCCGCGTATGCGCCGCCGCCCGATCGCCCCGCTGGTGGAAACCCTGCAAGCCGTGGGCGCCGACATCCGCTATGCGGGGGAGGCCGGTTACCCGCCGCTGTCGATACGCGGCATCGAGGCCGCTTCCGTCAAGACGAAGGATTGGGCCATCGACGCCTCGCTGAGCAGTCAGTACGTCTCGGCCCTGATGCTGGCGGGTTGCCGTGTGCCGGGTGGCGTGCGGCTGCGGATGACGGGCGAAAGGACGGTGTCGCAGCCCTATATCCGCATGACGGCCGCGCTGTTGCGCGCCGCCGGCGTGGCGGTGGGCGATGCGGAGGCCGCCGCGTTTGAGGTCTGCGGGCTGCCGACGGCCGCTTTGCCGACCTGCGTGGAACCCGACTGGAGTTCGGCCTCGTATTTCTATGGCCTGTTGGCGTTGAGCGCCGGCGGCGCGTTGCATCTGCCGGGTTTTCTTAAAGACAGCTGTCAGGGCGACCGCATCGCCGCCGAATGGTTTGAAGCCTGGGGCATAGAGAGCCGCTTTGAGGCGGACGGCCTGCATATCGAACGCCGTACCCCGCGTTGTCCTAAGCGTGTGGCCTTGGACTTCACGCACCATCCCGACCTGTTGCAGACAATGGCCGTCGTCTGCGCCGCCTCGGGCGTCGAAGCCCGCTTTACGGGCATCCGAAACCTAAAGTATAAGGAAACCGACCGCGTGGCCGCCGTCGTCGCGGAATTGAACCGTCTGCGGGTCAAAGCGGAAACCCCGGACGACGACACGCTGGTTATCCCGTCGGGTCAGCCCGAAATAAAACCGGAAACCGTTGTACAGACCTACGGCGACCACCGTATGGCCCTGGCCTTTTCGATGTGGGCCGTCGTGCAGCCGATTACGATAGCGGAGCCCGCCGTCGTCGGCAAATCGTTCGAAGGTTATTGGACGTCTTTGGAAGCCTTGGGCGCGGAGATAGCCTTGCGGTGAGGTAACTTCCCGCCGAGCGACAGCCCCAGCAGCACGATGCCGGTTACGATGAACGGCAGGCTCAGCATCTGTCCCATATTCAGCACGTAGTCGTCTTCCCACAACTCCTGGTTTTCCTTGACGAACTCTATGAGGAAGCGCATGCCGAAGCAGACGATAAGGAAACAGGAGAACAGTACGCCCTCTTTGGGCTTGCCGTCTTTCTTGATATAATAGGCCAGCAGCCCGAGGAACAGCAGGAAATACGACAGCGCTTCGTAAATCTGCGTCGGGTGCTTGGGCATGACCTCGCCGTTGCGCAGGAACAGGAATCCCCACGGCAGCGTGGTCGCATGGCCGTAAATCTCCGAATTCATCAGGTTGCCCGTGCGGATGAACAGGCCGCCCAAAGCCACGACAATGACCAGGCGGTCCAACAGATACCAATAGGCGAGCTTGTATTTCCGCGCCACGAGATAGACGGCGATGAGAATCGCGATGGCCGCGCCGTGGCTCGCCAAACCGCCGTCGCGGATATAGAGGATTTCAATCCAATGGTCGGCCGTCAGGTAGTAGGCGGGTTCGTAAAACAGGCAGTGTCCCAGTCGCGCCCCGACGACCACGGCCAGCACAACATACCACAACATTTTGTCTATCAGGGTTTCGGGCTGGTTCTCTTTGCGGAACATCTTGGCGAGAATCAGGTAGCCGAGCGCGAACGTTATGGCGAACAAAACACCGTACCAACGGATTTCCAAACCGAAAACCGTGAAAGCCGTCGGGTTGACGGTCCATGTGATATAAGCGAGCTGAGAAAACATAGGAAATTGATTATAATGCACAAAAGTACGAAATAAAGTTGAGATTATTATTGCTGTAAAAAGCATAACTTTGCAGAATAATATCGATTCTACGGAGCACAGCCTTTAATTTGCGTTGTATGTCTTCCGGAATAGGCGGCATGGTGGCAACAGGAGTTATTGGGAATAGTGGGCTTTTAATTACAAAGGTACGCAAAAGTGTGTACGTTTGAAACGTTTTGGGGTAAACAATGGATAAACAAATGACCGCAAATGTGTATCCGTTTGAAAAAACACAAAAGCCCCGCCATATATGGCGGGGCTTTGATTTCCTGCATTTTACATTGAGCGGCAAACGGGTCTCGAACCCGCGACCTCCAGCTTGGGAAGCTAGCGCTCTACCAACTGAGCTACTGCCGCTTGAAGATGGACTCGGCCTCNAAGNCGAAGACGGACGCAAAAGTACGAAAAAAAAACTACATTTGCACATTCATTGCGGAATATGATAACGGACGAGGTCAAACAGCAGGTATTGGATGCCGTGCGCATCGAAGAGGTCGTGGGGGATTTCGTGACGCTCAAGCGGCGNGGCACGAACCTTATCGGNCTNTGNCCGTTCCATAACGAGAAAACGCCTTCGTTCATCGTTTCGCCGGCCAAGGGTATCTACAAGTGCTTCGGTTGCGGCAAGGGCGGCGACGCCGTCTCGTTCCTCATGGAACACGACCAGNTGACNTATCCGGAGGCNNTGAANGCCNTGGCGCGCAANTACGGCATCACNATCGCCGAGGCGCCCCGTTCGGNCGAGCAGATTCANCAGATGAACCATCGGGAAAGCCTGATGCAGCTGTCCGCTTTCGCCGAGAATTACTTTAANGAACANCTTTGGAAGACGGAGGAGGGGCAGCGCATNGGNTTGCCTTATTTCCGGGAACGCGGCTTTTCGGATGCCACCATCGAGGCGTTTTCGCTGGGCTANAGTCCGCAGGGTTGGGACGCGCTNACNCAGGCCGCCGTCAAGCAGGCCTATTCCAAGGATTTGCTCGTTGAGGTCGGGCTGTCGTTGGAAAACGACCAAAAGAAGCTGTACGACCGTTTCCGCGGGCGCGTCATGTTCCCGATTCACAACNTGTCCGGGCGCGTCATCGCGTTCGGCGGCCGCGTGCTCCTGACCGAGAAAACCAAGGCCAAGTATGTCAATTCGCCGGAGTCGGTCATTTACAACAAAAGCCAGGTGCTTTACGGCATCTTTCAGGCCAAGCGNGAAATCATCGCCAAGGANATGGCCTATCTCGTGGAGGGCTANACCGANGTCATCTCGTTGCACCAGGCCGGCATCACAAANGTCGTGGCNTCGTCCGGCACGTCNCTGACGCAAGACCANATNAANCTCGTNTCGCGNTTTACGCGCAACATCACGATNNTGTACGACGGNGACGCGGCCGGNATCAAGGCTTCGTTCCGCGGCATCAACATGCTGTTGGAAAACAANCTCAACGTGCGTGTCGTNNTGTTCCCCGACGGGCACGACCCCGATTCGTTCAGCCGCACCCACAGCATAGACGAGATTNCGGCCTATCTCAGCGAACAGGCCGTNGATTTCATCCGTTTCAAGACCCANCTGTTGCTCAAGGAAATAGGCGACGACCCCATCAAGCGGGCGGCGCTCATCGAAGACATCGTCGAGAGCATCGCGCTCATCCCCGANGAAATCTACCGNGCNGTCTATATTCAGGAATGCAGCCGCATCCTGCATATCGAGGAGGGCGATTTGGTGAGCCGGCTCAACAAGGTGCTTAGGCAACGCTACAAACAGAAGCTGCGTGAAAATGAGCGGCGTTCGGGGGCATCGGCNTCTGAAGCGGAGGCCGTGGCCGAGACNGCGGCAGCGGCGGATCGGNTGACCGACCGGCTTTCGGCGGCCCAACAACAGGAGGATGCGGTAGCGCTGGAACAGCAACGCGACGACACGTTGGAACGCAGCATCNTGCGTTTGCTCATCAGCCACGGCCGCGAGACCACCACGCAGTGNTTCCTCGACGAGGAGGGCAACGAGCTGGAGGAGGCGATGACGGTGGGACTGTACGTGTTGCGGGANTTGGAAGAAGACGAACTCCGGTTCTCCGACCCGGTCAACCAGCGNATTCTTTCGGCGTTCCAAAAGTCGGTGGCCGAAAACAACCAATANGTGCCCACGTTGGAGGACTTGATGGCGATGGAGGACGAGACCGTCAAGAACCGCATCGTCGATATTACCTACAACCCGCACGAAATCAGNCCNGTTTGGGAGAAAAAACTCATCCGTGTGCCCACGGCGGCCGATGCGCGGATTTTGAACCGGATGGTGCTGGAGACGCTGGCCAATTTCAAATTGCGGCAAATCGAAAAGACCGAGCGGGCGTTGGCCGAGCGGCTCAAGGCCGCCGACCTGAGCGANGAGGATTGCTTGCAGTGTCTGCAATATAAAAAGGAGTGCGAGGCGGTGCGGCGCGTGCTGTCGGAAAAAATAAGACGGATTTTGGTATGAAGCTCGTCGTGGACATCGGCAACACCAAGGTCAAGGCGGGGNTNTTCGACGGCAAGCGGCTCGTCGAGGTTCGGGCGTATGACACTTGGCGGCGGGCCGATTTGGACAANCTGCGGCAGACCTATGCCATCGACGGCGGCATTCTGGCCACGGTGTCGGGTACGCCCGGCTGGGTGGCGTCGGCCATGGCCGACGTGCCGTTTCTGATATGGGANCGCTTTCAGCCCGCTTGGCGTTATCCGGTTCACAGTGCTTACGATATGGCCGCCTTGGGGCGGGANCGGNTCGCGATAGGNGTGGCGCTCANNTATTTNTANCCGNAACAGACGGTTTTGGGCATCGGCATGGGNTCGTGNATCACGTATAANTTGGTGCATGGAGACGGCCTTTTGGANCCGGGGGCGATTTCGCCGGGCGTCTATATGCGGGCNCAGGCCATGCATGCGTTCACGCACGCCTTGCCGCAGGTCGATTTGGANTGGCNGGCCGCCGTATGGCCCACCCCGATGGCGGTCCGCGATACGCAAACGGCCTTGCGGTGCGGNGCCGTCGAGGGTGTCCGACACGAGCTGGAAGGCTTCATCCAACGCTACCGGACCGCTTGCGGCCCNATTCCNGTCGTGCTCACGGGCGGCGATGCCGGTTATTTTGAATTTTCGCCAAAAAAGAGGATATTTGCGAAGCCTAATTTGGTGCTCGTCGGATTGAATGAGATATTGGACTATAACAAATAAGACAGGTCGCTTTTGGGCGGTATGCGTATGCCTTTTCCTGCTGGTAAACCTGCGGGAGGCCCGTGCGCAAATCGGCGTCCTTTCGCCGTATTCCGCTTTGGGNGTCGGTCGCGAAGTGCCTTATCTCAACGCGCGCTCCATGGGGATGGGCGGCATCGCCGTCGGGCTTGCGGGGCACCGTGAGGCCACGCCTCTCAATCCGGCTTCGTATTATCGCGGCGTCGATACGCTGAGCGTCATGTTCGACATCGGTTTCTATTTGAATATGAACTCGCTTCGGCAGGACGTGGACGGTCAGACGTTGCGCAATCAGAGCACGGGCGGCGGTTTGGGCAATATGGAGTTCTATTTTCCGGTGTTCAAATGGTGGAAAATGGGGGTCTATCTGTTGCCTTATACGGAAGTCGCCTATTCGACCACCGATATCCGGAGCCGCGACGACGCGCATATCGGCCTCACGCGGATGGTGCACGAGGGCACGGGCGGCCTGAACCGTTTCGGTTGGGGCAACGCTTTCGGCTGGGGGCCGGTTTCGGTCGGCATCAATCTGAACTACCAGTTCGGCAGCATAGAGGAAGTCTATACGCTGGCGTTTCAAAACGACAGTCTTACGTCGGGGGCCGCCGGCTCCCATGTGCTGACCGCCACCCGCTTGAACGGTTTGGCCATCGATGTGGGCTTGCAGTACGCCCAGCCGTTACGGCACGGCCATTTGAGCATCGGCGCTTCGTACAGCCTCTCCACAACGATGTACGCCAAGCGGGGCACGTCGGGCTCGGCCTATTATACGTATGCGGCCAAGGATACGGCCTTTTTCGTGCCGCGGCGCAAGGGCGAGGTCGTCATACCCGGCAAGTTGCAGGTGGGCGTTTCCTACGACGACCACAGCGATTGGCTCGTGGGCGTCGATTTTACGTACGCGTGGTGGTCGCAATACAAGGAATACGGGGAAACCTACGATTATTTCCGCAATACGTTCCGCGTGGCGGCCGGCATGGAGTTGAAGCCCAACTACCAGAGCGCATCCGCCATGCGGCGCGTGGCTTACCGTATCGGCGGCCGCTACGAGACCTATTATGCCGATTTCGGNCAGCGGAACCTGTTCGGCTATGCCGTCAACCTCGGCGTGGGCATCCCGGTACGCCGGAGCCGTTCGATGATTAACGTCGGCTTGGAGTATGGCCATGTCGGCCGCCTCAAGGTGGGGCAGATTGCGGAGAACTATTTCAAGATCGGCGTCGGATTCTCGTCGGTGGAGACGTGGTTCGTCAAGCGGAAATACGATTAGAAAATATATAAATACANAAACATATCATGAAAAAACTGGTTTTCTTAGCGGCGGCCGTCCTGATGGCGGCGCCCCTGTCGGCCCAAAAGTACGGGGCCACGCCGGAAGATAGCATCGAATGTATCAAGAACCTTTCCATCTATCAGGAGTTCTACAAGCAAAANGCTTATGTAGATGCCTATCCGGCCTGGAAAGAGGTGTTGCAATATTGCCCCAATACATCCAAAAACACGTATATNCGCGGTAACGTCATCCTCAAGCAGATGATTGCCAAAACGTCGGATGCCGAAGCCAAAAAGCAGTATATCGACGAACTGATGCANCTGTGGGATTTGCGTATGCAATATTATGGCGAACCGTCCTATTGCAAGGGGCAGAAAGCGAGCGATATGCGTACGTATATGCCGGATGCCNTCGCGGAAGCCCGCGCCTTGTTCCTCGAAGCCATGACAGACGAAAAGGAAGTGCGCAACTATGCGATNCCTTTCCTCTANCTGCGCACCGTCATCGATGCCTATAAGGCTTCGCAGGCCGAAAAGGACGAGATTATCGAAGCCTACGAACAGGGCAGCGCGCTCTTGGACATTTTCCAGGCCGCCAAACCCGACGACGAGAAAATAGGGGAAGCCATGGTGGGTCTGGATGCGTTGCTTGAACCCTATGCCACGTGNGTGGANCTNGTGCCGCTGTACGAAAAGAAATTCGACGACAACAAAGACAACGCCGATTTCCTCAAAAAAGCCACGGGGATGTTGGATAAGCGCGGTTGCACCGATGCCGAAATCTTCTTCAAGATGACCGAGGCCCTGCACGCGATTGCGCCCACGCCGCAGTCCGCTTACCTNATGGCNAAGATGTGTTATGCCAAGAAGGACTACCAAACGGCCATCAACTACATCCAGGGGCAGGAGGAATCTTTGGAGAAAGACAACGAGAAAGTCAACGCCTATCTGCTGTTGGCCGACTCCTATCAGAATACGAACCAGTATGCGAACGGCCGTGCGGCCTGTCTGAAGGCNATTGAAATCAACCCGGAAAGCGGTCGCGCCTACCTGGTGCTCGGCAATATTTATGCCGCCGGCGCCAAGGCTTGCGGCGCGGATGCGCAGGTCTCCCAGCGGGCGGCCTACTGGGTGGCGGTCGATACCTACATCAAGGCCAAGCAGGTGGATCCGTCCATCGCCGAAACGGCCGACAAGCTGATTTCGACCTACAAGGCCTATTTCCCCTCGGGCGACGACTTGTTCACGTTCGGTTATAAAGAGGGCGAAAGCTATACGATAGACTGTTGGTTCCGCGCCACGACGACGATNCGTGCGCGATAGTTTTTAGAAGATGAAGAACCTACCTTTATTGAGGGGNCGTTTGCTCCTCGTATGGGGGGTGGCGGCAGGTCTGGTTTGGGCCTGCCGTCCGTCCCATAAGGGCTTGCCTTATGANGACCCCGAAACCGCGCCGGTGCAGGCGGTCTATAACTCCGTGTCCGCCTTTACCGATTCCGGCCGCGTGCAGATGACGATGGAATCGCCGTTGATGTATAACTATTCGGACGAAAAGGGCACGCAGATATTCCCGACGGGTGTCCATTCTATTTTCCTCAACGAGTTCGGGGAAACCAACGTCGATTTGGTNTCCGATTCGGCCATCAACATTCAGGACGACAAGATGATGAAGTTCTACGGCAANGTCATCGTCAAAGACTACCGCAACGGCGATACGCTTTATACCGAGGCCCTGTATTGGAACCAGCAGACGCGCAAGATTTATTCCGACGTGCATGTGCGCAAGGTCAGCGCCGGTTTGATTCTGGAGGGCGACGGTTTCGATTCGGACGAGGAAATGAACGACGTGCGGTTGCGCCGTCCGCGCGGGGTTATNTTATAGCGCATAGCGACCGGGGCCATGGAAACCTGCGGCATCGACTGGATGATAGGCGCGTTGGCGGTCGCTGTCTTGATCAACGGCAGCGGGGCGGCCTACAAGGCGCTCAATAACCTGCANCTGGNGATAGAGCGTGGATCGTCGTCCTGGCTTTCACGTTGCTTCGTGTGGATGGCGGGGCAACCGTCGGCCTTCCCCGTATTCCTGCGGTTGGGGCAGGTGCTGACAACGGCCGTCTATGTCGGTGCGCTCATGCGGGCGTATTCAAACGTTTGGTATATATTAGGCGGTTTGGCCGTTTTCATCGCGGTCGCCTGGGCCTTGGCCGGGGTGCTTTTCAGGCTCTATCCGTTGCCTTTACTCAAGGCCGCCGCNCTAATCCTCTTGATTCCCTATGCGTTGCTTTATCCGGTTACCTATGGCTTGGGNCGTTTGCTCGGCAAGGCGCATCCCGCCGTCGGCGCGGCCGACGATTATGCCGACGGGGTGGTGGAGGAGTCGTTGAACGATTTGCGTGAGAATTACAACGCGTCGCCGGAATACAGCGAAGANGGCCGCATGGTTCAAAACGTGATGGAACTGCGGAAGTCCAAGGTGCGCGACTGCATGGTGCCGGCTTCGGACATCGTGCGGACGTCTTTNGAAACGCCGCTGCACGAACTGGTGGCGCTGTTTACGCAGACGGGATTTTCTAAGATACTGATATACAAGGATAGTCCGGATAAGATAGNCGGTTACGTCCATGCCTACGATTTNTTCCGCGAGCCCGCTCCGGCAGCCATTGCGGAAATCCTGCGCCCGATNCATGCGGTACCCGAAACCACCGCGGCCGGTACGCTGTTAAAGGAAATGATAGAGAAACATAAAAGTATCGCCGCCGTATTCGATGCCAACGGAGCCGTTTCGGGCATGTTGACGCTGGAGGATCTGATGGAGGAAATCTTCGGCGAAATCGAGGACGAATTCGATGTGGAAGATGCGGCGGTTGCGCCCGTTGGCCGTCGGCGCGCCTAAGTTGTAAATCTGAATAAAAAAGTTTAACTTTGCAAGCTTAATTCCGAAAAGTGTGAAGGCATTGGGGGATTATATGTTGTCGTTTTCGGGCTTGTCGATGGGCAAGCACGCGTTCCGGTACCGGTTGGACGACGCTTTCTTTGCCTGCTTTCCGGAAGGCGATATCCGTCAGGCGGATGTGACGGTNGATTTGACGTTGGAACGTTCGGAACGTTTGATGCGTTTGAGTTTCAACTTCGAAGGGCGTTTCAAGACCGCCTGTGACCGCTGTTTGAACGAGTTGGATTGTCCGGTATCCTTGCAGGATGAGGTCATTGTCCGTTTTACGGCCGATGCCGACGGGCAGGAAGACGAAGACAACCTGTGGTGGGTGGAAGAGCATCGGGATAAGCTGGACCTGAGCCAGTATCTCTACGAAACGGTGGCTTTGCAGCGGCCGATTCAGATGTTCTGCCCGGAAGACGAAGCCGGCCGTTCCACCTGCAACGCCGCGGTGGTTGAGCGTATGGGCGCAACGGAACGGACAAAGCCGGCGGGCACGTTGTCGGAAGACAATTTAGCCGTTTTGCGCCGATTGAAGTGAAGTTTAATATATTAAAATACAGTTGTTATGCCTAATCCTAAATGGAGATTCTCCAAGACGAGAACGCGCAAGAGAAGAACGCACGATAAGTTGACGGCTCCCCAGCTGTCCACCTGCAGCAATTGCGGTGCGGCCGTTCTGTACCACCATGTATGCCCCGAATGCGGCTACTACCGTGGCAAACAGGCCATCGAAATGACGCCTAACGCATAGGCGTTTCGTCTTATTTGTCGTTGTTTCAGATGAGAATAGGGCTGGATATCATGGGCGGCGATTTCGCGCCCGACCACACGCTCGACGGTGCCATAGCGGCTTTGCCGCATATCGGTGACGACGTGCTCGTGTTGCTCGGGGACGAGAACGTGATTCGGGCGGGCCTGCAAAAACGCGGGGTGGCGCCGGAACGTTTCGAAATCGTGCATACACCCTCGCAAATCACGATGGAGGAAAAGGCGATCCGTGCGCTTCAGGCCAAACCGGACTCCAGTATCGCCGTCGGTTTCAAAATGTTGGCGGGTAAGCAACTCGATGCTTTCTCCAGTGCCGGCAATTCGGGCGCGATGGTGGCCGGTGCCGCCAGTATCGTCCGTACCATCGACCGCGTGATACGCCCTTGTACGGCCACGACGATTCCGCAGGAAGAAGGCCCCGACAGTGTCGTGCTGGATATTGGCACCACACCGGACGCCAAACCGGACGTCATGTTGCAGTTCGGGATGCTGGGCAGCATCTATGCCCAAACGGTTTTGGGCATCGCCCAACCGCGGGTCTGTCTGCTGAACGTGGGTACGGAGGATGGAAAAGGCAATCTCCAATGCCAGGCGGCTTTCAAGCTCATGAAAGACACGCCTTATTTCCATTTCGTAGGCAACATGGAACCGCGCGATTTGTTCAAGAACAAGGCGGACGTGTTCGTAACCGACGGGTTTGTGGGCAATATCCTGATCAAACAGATAGAGACGTTCTACCGTTTGTTTCAGAAACGTCATTTTTCGGATCCGTTGATTGACCGGCTCAATTACGAATTATACGGCGGGTCGCCCATTTTGGGCGTCAATGCGCCCGTTGTGCTGGGGCACGGTATTTCCAGTCCGACCGCCATCAAGAACATGGTGTTGCAGTCGAAAAGCATGTTCGAAAACAAGACGACAGAGAAGATCAACTTCATGTTTGAGCAATACGTGAGCCACTGAGGTATGGAAAAGATTCACGCCGTTATCAAAGGCGTCGGGGGATATGTTCCCGATTATATACTGACCAACGACGAGTT
The DNA here is from genome assembly GCA_014802725.1 of bacterium. Taxonomy (GTDB): domain Bacteria; phylum Bacteroidota; class Bacteroidia; order Bacteroidales; family P3; genus CAMXAS01. Next base: position 69,855 of record JAAVBS010000001.1, on the reverse strand, counting down.
GAGCCGTATGGTGGATACCACCGATGAATGGATTATGACCCGCATCGGTATCAAGGAACGCCGTCTGTTGCGCGAAGAGGGCAAGGCGACGTCCGACTTGGGCGTGGAAGCGGTCAAGAATCTGTTTGCCAAGACGGGTACCAAACCCGAAGAGGTGGATTTGTTGATTTGCGCAACGGTAACGCCCGATATGCGTTTCCCCGCCACGTCCTGCATCATCTGCGACAAGATGGGCATCAAAAACGCTTTCGCTTTCGATTTGACTTCAGGCTGTTCCGGTTTCGTTTACGCGCTGTCAACGGCCGCCCGTTTCGTGGAGTCCGGCCGTTATAAGAAAGTCGTACTCGTGGGGGCGGAAGTCATGTCGTCCATTATCGACTATACCGACCGGGCCACGTGCCCCATTTTCGGTGACGGTGCGGGCGCGGTTCTGCTGGAACCCTCCACCGAGGCTTATGGCGTTTTGGATGAGGAAATGGGCACGGACGGCTATGGCCGCGTGCATCTGCATATGAAAGCCGGCGGTTCGTTGATGCCGCCTTCGCACGAAACCATCGACAAACGCCTGCATTATGTCTATCAGGAAGGCCAGCCCGTTTTCAAATGGGCCGTCGTCAAGATGGCGGATGTGGCGGAAGCCGTTATGAAACGCAACCATTTGGATCCGAACAAGACGTGGCTCGTGCCGCACCAGGCCAACCTGCGGATTATCGACGCCGTGGCGCGCCGCATGGAACTGTCGTCGGAACGGGTCATGATCAACATTCAGAAATACGGCAACACGACGGCGGCCACGATTCCGCTGCTGTTGTGGGAATGGGAAAATAAACTCAAGAAAGGCGATGACCTCGTGATTTGCGCCTTTGGCTCCGGTTTCTCCTGGGGTGCGATTTGGCTCAAATGGGCTTACTGAGATAAGGCGGAAAAAAGTAAGGAAAAGCGTTGTCGGGCAACCGGCGACGCTTTTTTTATGCGCCGATATGCGCCCTTATCTGCGCGCAAAGGATGCCGGCGGCCACGGCGGCGTTGAGCGATTCGGCCGCGTGCGGCCGGTTGGGCTCGGAGACGGGGGCAAAGGTCGGGATGTGGATTTTGCGGTTGATGAGCGCGGCGGTGGCGGGGCGGATGCCATGGCTCTCGTTGCCGATGCAATACCAGGCGTCGGTGGTTGCCAAAGGCTGGGTAAACAGGTTTTCACCCTCTAAAAACGTGCCGTAAAACGGAAAACCGTCGGGTGCTTCAGCGGCCGCCGGCGGGAGGTCGGTATAGTAAACGGGGAGGCGGGCCACCGCCCCCATGGAAGCCTGCACGCATTTGGGTTGGAACGCATCGGCCGTGTCTTCGGAGCAAATCAGGCGGTCGATGCCGAACCAGTCGGCGATGCGGATAATCGTGCCCAAGTTGCCGGGATCTTGCAAACCGTCCAGTACGAGGCTCAAGCCGTGGAACGCCTCTTTTGGGGTCAACCGGCGGTGCGGTTGCGCCCACACCCCGAATACCTGCTGCGGGGTCGTCAGACCGGAAATACGCGATAGTTCCTTCTCCGTAATGACCTGCAACTGCGGCACGCAGGCCGGAAACCGCCGGGCCGCCGTCTCCGCATAGCCGGGCAATGCATACAAGGCGTGCAGGCTTAGCGGAGCGTCCAGCAGCATTTCGACGACTTTGGGCGTTTCCGCCACAAAGACATCGTCTTCCCGTCTGAATTTCTTCTGTCGGTAAGCTTGCAACGTTTTGATTTGTTGGTTGGAGAGGGGCATGGTATCGTGGTTTAACAAAAAACGCTCTGCATTTTGCAATGCAAAGCGTTTTTCTTGATGTGCGTCGAAAAAATTATTCGGCGTAAACGTCCAACGTGATTTCCGCCTTGACTTCGCGGTGCAGGTTGATGTTGGCCGTATGCGTGCCGGTTTCCTTGATGGTGTCGCCCACGATCATAATCTTCTTGCGATCCACTTCGATTTGGTGCTGTTCTTTCAGCGCGTCGGCAATCTGAATGGCGTTGACCGAACCGAAAATCTTGCCGGAAGCGCCGGCCTTGGCCGCGATGCGAACCGTCAGACCGTTCAATTTGGCCGCAACGGCTTCGGCTTCCTGTTTAATCTTTTCGGCCTTGAACGCACGTTGTTTCAAGGTCTCGGCCAGCATTTTCTTGGCGCCGGCCGTAGCCATCACCGCCATGCCTTGCGGAATCAGATAGTTGTTGGCGTAGCCGTTCTTAACGGTTACGATATCGTCTTTGTAGCCCAAGTGAGCCACGTCTTGCATTAAAATGATTTCCATCAGTACTTCCTCCTTATTTTAATAAGTCCGCGACATAGGGCATCAAAGCCAGGTGACGGGCACGCTTGATGGCTTGAGCGACTTTCTTCTGATACTTTTGCGAAGTACCGGTAAGACGGCGGGGGTAAATTTTACCTTGTTCGTTGACGAATTTGAGCAGAAAATCCGCATCCTTATAATCGATGTAACGGATACCGCTCTTTTTGAACCGGCAGTATTTCTTTCTTTTGGTTTCTACTGCAATCGGCGTTAAGTACTTTATGTCGTTATCGTTAGCAGCCATTTCCTATTCGTTTTAAGCGTTAATGTTTTCTTCTTTCTTCTTGTTGTGCTTCTTCTCGTTGTAAGCGATGGCGAATTTGTCCAACTTAACGGTCAGGAAGCGCAACATCTTTTCGTCACGACGGAAAGCCGTCTCCAAGACGTCCACCACTTTGCCTTCGGCCTTGAATTCTATCAAGTAATAGAATCCGGTGCCTTTTTTCTGAATGGGATAGGCCAATTTACGCAATCCCCAATTGTCTTCATAGACAATCTCAGCCCCTTGCTCCTTGAGCAACGACTGATACTTCTTTACCGTTTCCTTCATCTGTTCATCAGACAAAACGGGAGTCATAATGAAAACGGTTTCATACTGGTTCATCGTTTTACTTTTTAAAGTGTTAGTAATTAAATTTCAGCTCTATAACCCCTTGAAACGATGAAGCCACAAGGGGCAAAAGCCTGCAAATATAGCGATAAATTATCGAAAAACAAAGTCGTTGCCCGTGTCACCGCCTATTCCGCGTCTTCCGGGGCCGGTTTCAAAACGCCGCGCACATATACGTCCGGATTCAGATATTTTTTCAGCGTCTTTTGGATTGTCTTGGCTTTCAGGTTGTCGATGCGTTGAAACTGGATGTCTTTGGTCAAACCGTCCAAATCCGTACCGATATAATCGGCCTGCATCATCATCGAAAGCCAAAAGGCATTGTTGGTGAGGTTCTTTTCAAACGACCGTTTGTGCGTTTCCTTAACCTTGTTCAAGTCGGTCTCGCCCGGCCCCTCCTTTATCAAAAGCCGGATCTGCTGGAGGACGGCTTCCGTAATTTCGTCCGTCCGTTGCGGCTGGCAACCGAACAGGACGATGAACGAGGCTTCCGTTTTGGGGTAGCGTTCCAATTCAATTCTGACGGCCGGCGAATAGACGCCGCCCATTTCCTCGCGGATTTTCTCCAATAATTTGATTTCCATTAAATCGCTGAAGAATGAGAGGCTTTGGCGCGTGGGCAAATCCCAACTGTACGGCATCGTGAACACGAGACCCACCATGCTCTGTTCGTCCGCTCCCATCGCCAACTCGAATTCGGTCTTGACCGTCGGAAACGGCACGGAAATGTCGCGCCACTGCCGTTCTTCCGCTCGGGTGGGCAACGCGCCCAAATACGTTTCCAAAAGCGAAAGCAACGCCTCGTCAATCTTGAAGCTGCCCACCAGATAGAAATGGAAACCGCCGGCGTTGCCGAACTGTTCGCGAAAAATGTCGTAAGCGCGGTCGGCGTCGATTTGGTCCAATTGCGCTTCGCCCAACAGGAAGTTATAACGCGGGTCATGGTTGGAGGCCACGCGCAACAGGCTGTCGGAAAAGACATAGTTGGGGCTGGATTTGAGGAGTTTATAGCGTGTCTTGAGTTTGGAAACGAGGCTGCGGCAGGCGCGGCGGTCCTTGCGGGGGGCGGTAAATGTCAGGTAGTTGATTTGCAACAGTAATTCCAAGTCCTTGACCGAGGACGAACCTTGAATGAGGGCGCGCAAATCATCGATTTTGGTTTGATAGTGGACGGTATGCCCCTGCAGTTTCTTGTTCAGTTCGGTAGGGTCGAAGCGTCCCAAACCGCTTTGGGCTTGGATGGCGCCGGCCATCGTGGCCGACATCAGGTCGGGTAAATCCACGAGCGACGAGCCGCCGAGGTTGTAAGCGCCCAGCAGGATTTCATCGTTCTTGAACGTTGTGGGTTTCAGCTGAACGATCAGGCCGTTGGAAAGCCTGACGGTTGTAATGCCGTGCGTGTCTTCGCCCAGGATTTCCACACCGGTGGCCGCCCGTGCGGGCAGGTTAACCAAGGGCTCATCGCTGAAACGGTCTTCGTAGGGTGCCAAGGTCGTGTCGTTTTTGGCCGCCCTGTAAATGGCCAGCAGTTCGGCTTCGGTCGGTATGGCCGAACCCGCTTTGTCGGATGCGGTGAGTGCAATCACCATATTGTGCTCCGTAACGCCCGCACGGGCGGCTGCCGTCACCTCTTCCACCGAGATGCCGGGCAACAGCCGCTTGGCCAATTTGTAGCAGTCGGCTGAAGATATGATCGGACTTTGGTTCAGGAAGTTGGAGACATAGCGGGTGGCAAGGCGGCTGGACGGCGTTTTGTCCGCTTCGGAGGCGTCTATTTCGTAGTTGGTCAGCAGGCTCTGCCGCGCGCGTTCCAGTTCGTTTTCCAAGAAGCCGTGCCGCACCGCGCGGTAGCATTCCGCCAGCAACGAGCCGAGGGCTTCGGCCGTACGTCCTTCCTTGGCCAAGGCGTAGAACTGGTTGACGTAAACCTGACGGACGAGAGGGCCGTAGCCTTGTCCCGCATGGATAAACGGCGCGTCGGCCTCCTGTACGGTCTCGTTGAGGCGCGTGTTGAATATTTCGGCTACCAAATCCCGTATCAGGTCGTTGCGGAAGTCGCCCACGGTCTCAATCGGACGGTAGGGCTGTTTGAAAAACACCACAACCGTGTTGTTCGTGGTTTCTTGGTCGGTGGCTACCACAACAAGCGGTTCCCGGTTGTCGGGCACGGTGACCGAAGGCCGTGCGGGAGCGTCGGCGGGGTTCTGCAGCGCGCCGAACCGCCGTTTAATCTGGGCTTCGGCTTCGTTGAGGTCAATGTCGCCCACCACGATGACCGCCTGCAGGTCGGGTCGGTAGAAATCGCGGTAAAATCGGCGCAGGCTTTCGGGTTTAAAGGTTCGCAGGTTGTCGATGGTGCCGATGGGCAAGCGGTCGGCATAGCGCGAGTTGTTCAGTAGGACGGGCAGCGTCTGTTTGCGCAGGCGGTCGTCGGCGCCCAGGCCTTTCCGCCATTCTTCAATGATAACGCCGCGTTCCCCGTCTATGGCCTGGCTGTCGAGCGAGGCTTGGTGCGCCCAATCTTCAAGCACCTGATAGCCTTTTTCAAGCAAACCTTCTTTGTCGGTGGGGATTTCGAGCAAATAGACCGTTTCGTCGAACGTCGTGTAGGCGTTGATGTCGCCACCGAAGCGCACGCCCGTGTTTTGCAGGAAATCAATCAGTTCGTTTTTGGGAAAATGCGCCGTACCGTTGAACATCATGTGTTCGCAGAAGTGGGCGATGCCCCGTTGGTCTTCCGCTTCGCAGATGGAACCGGCATTGACGACCAGTTGCATCATGACCCGGTTTTCGGGCTTGGCGTTTTGGCGGAGGTAATAGACCAATCCGTTTTCCAAACGGCCGATGCGGACCTCAGGGTCTATGGGCAGTTTCCGGTTCAAATCCTGGGCGTGAACCGCCGCCGTACCCATGGCGAAGAGGAGGCCGGCCAACCATAATGCAATCTTTCTCATGTCGTTCAATTCGCTATAATTCGATATCCAACTGCAGCGCGTCTTTGAAGTTGCGCAGTTCGGCGTTCTGTTCGAGCATACTTTTGTATTTCTCGTGTGCTGTATATACTTTTATATCCTGTTTGATCTGCTCGTCGATGCGGATGTTCAGCGAAAGTGCGTCCGCATTCAGGGCCTGCCGCAGGGCGGCGCAGATATCCGCCTTGTCCTCTTCCAGCATATCGGCCTGTACCGTGTTGCCCACGGTCAGTTCAACCGTATGGTCTTCGGCCTTGATTTGCGCGTGTTTGAGGATGTCGTATTTGCCCGGCGACTTGGCCTGGAAACTGTCGGCATAGGCGTTCCAAATGGCCGGCAATTCAGAAAAATCTATCGGGCGGGCGGTGTCGGCGGCCGTCACGGCGGGGGCGGCCGCTTGCAACGACGCGAGGTTCTTTTGGATGTGCTTGATGGAAAGCGGGGCGCGGCGCACGGCGTTCGGCGGCGTGTCGGATGCGGCCGGTGCCGCGGGTTGGGGCGCCATCGCCGGGGCCGGTTTCGGGGCGGCCGCCGTTACTGCCGCTTGTGGCGTTACGGGCGGGGGCGCTACCTGCGGTGCGGCGGAGGTGGCCGCTTGCGGCGCGGCGGGTTGGGGGGCCGACGGAGCTTCGGCCGTTGTCTCCTTCGAAGGCTTACCTTCTACTTCCGTCGGATTGGAGACAACGGAGGGAAAAACCGATTGCCCGAACAGCGCGCAGATTTGCAACAGCAGCATCTCCACAAGCAGGCGTTTGTTATTGCTGGCGCGGTAGTCCAAATCGCAACGCGTGCAGAGCGTCATGCCGTCGAGTAGCGTTTGCGGCGGGCATTGCGCGCTCTGTTGGCCGTAGCGTTCCTGCAGGGCCGGCGACATTTCCAATAGCGGCCGTGTGGGCGCGTCCTGCGAAAGCAACAGGCTACGGAAATGTTGGTTCAGGCCGTTGACGAAATGCTGGGCGTCAAAGCCTTGATCCAACACTTGGTTGAACAGCAACAGCATTTGCGTGTGGTCTCCCTTCAAAAACAGATCCGTAAAGCGGAAATAATAGTCGTAATCGAGGATGTTGAGTAGGGAAATAACCTGATTGTACGTTACTTGTCCGTTTGAAAAACTGACGAGTTGGTCAAACATCGAGAGCGCGTCGCGCAGACCGCCGTCGGCTTTCTGGGCTATGATGCGCAGGGCTTCCTCTTCGGCCGTGAGCCCCTCCGCCGTTGCGATTTTCTGCAGGTGCTTGACGATGTCTTCCGTGTTGATGCGCTTGAAATCCGAAATCTGGCAGCGCGACAGAATCGTCGGCAGGATCTTGTGGCGTTCGGTCGTGGCTAGGATAAACTTGGCGTACGCGGGCGGTTCCTCCAACGTTTTCAGAAACGCGTTGAAGGCCTCGGTCGTCAGCATGTGGACTTCGTCGATGATATATACCTTATAGCGTCCCACTTGCGGCGGTATGCGCACCTGCTCGATGAGGCTGCGCATGGCTTCGACCGAACGGTTGGAGGCCGCGTCGAGTTCGTAAATGTTTTGGGAAGCGTTTTCCTGAAAGCCGCGGCACGACTCGCATTCCCCGCAGGCCTCCATGTCGGGCGTCGGGTTCATGCAGTTGATGGTCTTGGCCAGGATGCGGGCACAGGTGGTCTTGCCTACGCCGCGCGGGCCGCAGAACAGAAAGGACTGGGCGATATGCCCGCTTCGAATCGCGTTTTTGAGCGTGGTCGTGATGGCCTCCTGCCCTACGACGGATTCGAACGTGTCCGGCCTGTATTTGCGGGCGGAAACTACGAATTGATCCATAAAAATCTCTTTATACTGAAAAACAGGCCGACACAGGTTGCCGGCCGCGCCGCGCCGCCGAATCGACCGAAGCGTCGAATCGGCACATGGCTCTTGTTTGCAAAGGTAGGAAAAAAAGCCTATCTTTGCAAAGTATAATATTATATAGCAAAAGGATGTTCGCTTATATCGAGGGGCGGGTGGCCGAACTCAATCCCGTATGCGCCGTATTGGATTGCGGCGGTGTAGGATATGAAATCCGCATATCGCTCCATACCTATTCCCAAATCAAGGACCTGCCGCAGGCCAAGTTGCTCGTTCAGCCCATTTACCGCGAAGACGCGCAGCAGTTGTTCGGCTTCCATACGGCCGTGGAAAAGCAGTTGTTCCAACTGTTGGTCTCCGTTTCGGGCGTAGGTGCGAATACGGCCTGCATGATTCTGTCGGCCATGTCGCCGGCCGAGACCATCCGGGCCATTCAGCAGGAAGATACGCGTAAAATTCAGGCGGTAAAGGGAATAGGGGCCAAAACGGCCCAGCGGATTATCGTGGATCTCAAAGACAAGGTCGGCAAGGTGGAAGCAGGAGACGCACCGGAGGCCGGCGGCGTTTCGGCCCAGGCTTATCCGCAACGGGAAACGGCTTTGAGTGCGCTCGTCATGTTGGGCTATGCTAAAAGCGCGTCGGAAAAGGTTTTGGACAAGGTTTTGTCTGCCAATCCATCGGCGGATATCGAAAGTGTAATCAAGCAGGCATTGCAGATGTTGTAGAAAAATACGCTTGTCTTCATCAAGGGTATAATGAAAGTGCGTCGCCGCCGGATGCGGCAAGTCATCGTGGGATTGGTCTTCTGCTTTGGAACGGCCATGGGGGAGGTGTGTGCCGCCCCTTCGTCGTTTATGGCGGAACCATCGCCCTTGGCCGCGGCCGACACGACTTTGCATTTTCCGGTTCCCAAGCCCGATTACGGCGGAGAGCTGCCGCCCGCCAAGGATATTTATTTCAAGGCACCCGCCAAGGAGGAGGTGCGTTTCAACGCCAAGGACAATACCTATACGGTGACCACGAGCATGGGCGGCATGGTGCTCAGTTCGCGCGACATGGACCGCGCGGAGTTCATGCAATACGACATGGAGCGTTCCATGCGCGAATACTGGAAGACCAAGGCGGCCTATACGCCATCGGCCTCTTCGGGCTTGGGCGGCCTGATTCCGGGTTTGAACATTGACATGGGCTTCCTCGACAATGTGTTCGGCAAGGATTTCATCAAATTCGACCTGAACGGTTCCGTTGAACTCATTTTCGCTTTTGTGGGCACGCGCCGCGATGACCCGGCTTTGGACGTGCGGCACCGCAAGAATTTCAATTTCGACTTCGACGCCAAAATCGACATCAACCTCAATGCCAAAATCGGAGACCGGATCAATTTCGACATCAACTACAACACCGAGGCGTTGTTCAATTTCGACAACAAACTCAAACTACAATACGAGGGCAAGGAAGACGACATCATCAAGTCGATAGAGGCCGGTAACATCAGTTTCCCGTTGAACACGACGCTGATTTCCGGCGTGCAGGAATTGTTCGGTGTCAAGGCGCGGTTGCAATTCGGCAACACCTATGTGACGGGTGTCTTTTCCGAACAGCGTTCCGAGAGCAAGTCGATACAGGTGGAAGGCGGCGCGCAAACGTCCAAGTTCGAGTTCAAGGCCGACGAATACGACGAAAACAAGCACTATTTCTTGGGGCAGTATTTCCGCGACCACTACCACGAGGCTTTGGCCGAATTGCCGTTGGTCAACAGCCGTATCAAAATCACGAAATTGGAAGTTTGGGTCACGAACGTCGGCTCTCCCGTTGAAAATAACCGCAATATCGTCGCGTTCACCGACCTGGGCGAAACCGAACCGATGGCATCCAATGTGTGGCCAATGTCGCCCGTGCCTTATCCCTCCAACTACACGAACAATCTGTTGACCGGCGTTGTCAGCCCCGCCAACCTGCGCAACATCAACAGTGTGAGCCAGTATTTGAACGGCATCGGCTACACGGGCGGCCGCGAGTTCGAAAAGGTGGAGAGCGCGCGGCGTTTGGCGGCCACCGAATATACGTTCAACCCGCAGTTGGGTTTCATCTCGCTGAGCCAGCCGCTCGGAAGCGACCAGGTGCTGGCCGTGGCCTATCAATACCAGATTGTGGGCGACACCACCGTTTATCAGGTGGGCGAATTGTCGGACCAAGGCATCAACGACCCGCAGGTGCTTGTCGTCAAATTGTTGAAGGCCACCACGCTCAATACCGAGAGCCCGCTGTGGGACCTGATGATGAAAAACGTCTATGCGCTCAAGAGTTACCAAATCAGTCCGGAGAACTTCCGTTTCAACATCATGTACACGGGCGAGGGGCAGAGCGTGCCGGCCGGCTATTTTACGGAAGGGCCGTTGAGCGGCATACCGTTGATACAGGTGTTCGGCATGGATAATCTGGATTATCAGATGAACCGGAATCCGGACGGCGTGTTCGACTTTCTCGACAATGCGGCCACGGGGGCCGGTTATATCCAGTCGAACAAAGGTTTGATCTATTTCCCGTATGTGGAACCGTTCGGCGCCGACCTCGCGGCCATTTTCGGCGGCGACAGCGCGATGGCCAAGAAATACGCGTACAATGAACTGTACCGTTATACGAAGACCGAGGCCCAGCAGTACCCCGACAAGAACAAGTACTACATGGGCGGTACGTACAAGTCGGCGCAGGGCAGCGAGATTTCGCTCGGTGTCTATAACCTGCCGCAAGGTTCCGTCAAGGTGACGGCCGGCAATACGGTCTTGCAGGAAGGTTCCGACTATACGGTCAATTATACGGCCGGTATCGTTCAAATCATCAACGAGGGGGTACTCAATTCGGGCGTACCCATCAACATCTCCACCGAGAGCAATACGGCCGGCGGTATGCTGACCAAGCGGATGCTGGGTTTGCGGGTGGAACATTTCTTCAACAAGGATTTTTATGTGGGCGCCACGCTGTTGAACCTGCACCAATCGCCGCTGACCTATAAGGTCAATTACGGCGAGGAACCTATTTCCAACACGTTGTACGGTTTCGACTTCTCGTATTCCAATGAGTCGCGCTGGCTGACCAAGGCCGTGGACGCAATGTTGCCCTTCCAATCGTCCAAGATGCCGGCCTCGTTGAATCTCTACGGCGAGTTCGCCCATTTCATTCCGGGGCACTCCAAGGCCATTACCAAAGAGGGGATTACCTACATTGACGATTTCGAAGGCGCCAAGAGCACGATCAACCTCAAGGAAGCCTATTCGTGGCAGTTGGCCAGTACGCCGCAGAAGCAGCAGGATCTGTTCCCTGAATCGGCCGACTATTTGGCGGAGAGCCGGGCGAGCGGTTTCAACCGCGCCAAACTGGCGTGGTACACGGTCGATCCCATTTTCTACGGCAACAACCGGCCGCGCAACATCACCAAAGACGATATTTCGTTGCCATACGTGCGCCGAATCCGCGTTACCGAGGTGTTTCCCAACCGCGAACAGGCCACCAACCAGGCCGACTATCTGTCGGTGCTGAACTTGGCGTATTATCCGTCGGAGAAAGGGCCTTACAACTTCGACGTGGATGCCGTACCGGGCATTTCCGCCGGTATGACGGCGGAGGGTTTGTTGCGGGATCCGGCCAGCCGTTGGGGCGGTATCATGCGTAAAATCGACAACACGAACTTCGAGGCTTCGAACGTGGAGTATATCGAATTTTGGGTCATGGACCCGTTCATCGGCATGGATGGTCTCGAAGGGCGGCCGAAGCATGCGGGCGGTTCGCTGTTTTTCAATCTCGGCGACATTTCGGAAGACATTCTGCGCGACGGCCGCAAGAGTTTCGAGAACGGGATGCCGATTTCGGCCACGGTGGTGGATGTGGATACCACGCAGTGGGGCCGCGTTCCCAAGATACAGTCGCTTGTACAGACGTTCGACAACGACCCGGCCACGCGCCCGTTCCAGGATATCGGACTCAACGGCTTGAATGACGAGGACGAGCGGTCGTTTTACCGCGATTACCTTACGGCCGTGGCCGCGCTGTTGGGCACGACGAACAGTGCCTATCAACGCCTATACGACGACCCCGCGCAGGACGACTATGTCTATTTCCGGAGCAGTAGCCGTTGGGACACCGTGGCGTTTTCGCCCACCAAAATAGAGGACCGTTACAAGTATTTCAACAACCCGGCCGGCAACTCGCCGTCATCGGCCAACAATCCGGAAGATTACCCCACCCAGCAGACCAACTACCCGAATACGGAAGACATCAACGCCGACAATACGTTGAGCGAGGCCGAAAACTATTTCCAATACGAGGTGCCGTTGCATCCCGACGAGATGCAGGTGGGACGGAACTACATCGTCGATATCCAGCGTTCGCACGTCACCTTGGCCAACAACGAGGAAACAGATGTCAATTGGTATCATTTCAAGATTCCGATCCAGACCCCGACGCGCACGGTCGGTCAGATTCAGAATTTCCAATCCATCCGTTTTATCCGTATGTTTTTGGCCAAGTTCTCGCAACCGGTTGTCCTGCGTTTCGCGGCCTTGGACCTCGTCAAGTCCGATTGGCGCAAATACGACCAGCCGCTGTTGGAAAACGACATGCACGTTTCGGCGGGTACGGCCAATACGGAATTCGACATTTCGGTCGTCAACATCGAGGAAAACGGCAACCGGACGCCCGTGCGCTATGTGTTGCCGCCGGGCATCGAGCGCGTGACCGATCCGGCCGACCAAAACAACCGCCGCATGAACGAGCAGGCCTTGAGCATGACGGTATTGAATTTGGCCGATGGCGATGCCCGCGGTATCTATAAAACGACGAATTACGATTTCCGCCAGTTCAAAAAGGTGGAAATGTATGTCCACTTGGAGAAAGTGAACGAATACGACCGCGAGGTGGACGGCGACGTGCGGCTGTTCGTCCGCGTGGGGTCGGACTTTCAGGACAACTACTACGAGTACGAAATCCCGCTGTCATATACGGGTTGGTACGAGAGCGCGCGGGAATTGGTGTGGCCGGATGCCAACAAGGTGGAAATCGATTTGTCAGCGTTGGTATCGGTCAAGGAGCATCGCGACGCGGCCATCCGCGACGGTGTGCCGGGCATTCTGCAAACCGTGCCCTATGCCGAGGTTGTCGGCAAGGGACGCTATACGGTCAAGGGTACGCCGGCCATCAACAGCGTCAAGTCGATTCTCATCGGGGTCCGCAATCCGCAGAAGCAATATATAGGCGACAATGATGACGGCATGCCGCGTTCCGTCAATGTTTGGGTCAATGAGTTGAGCTTAAATGAGTTCAGTAAAAAGAGCGGCGTGGCGGCCACTGCACGGGCGCAAGCCAATCTGGGAGATTTGGGCAATATCAGCGTGGGCGGCAGTTATTCGACGGCCAACTTCGGCTCCATCGAACAGAAAATCTCCGAATTACCGCAAGAAAACATCGGCTCCTACGACATATCCGTCAATTTGGAGTTGGGCAAGTTCGTGCCGGAAAAAGCCGGCTTGAAATTGCCGGTACACTACGACCTGTCGTCCATCATCAGCAATCCGGAATACAACCCGCTGGATCCGGATGTCAAGACCAAACACGTGTTGGCCAACTACAGCGCGGCGGATAAAAAGGCGTTCAAACATCAGGTTCAGGATTATACGTTGCGGCAGAACATCAATTTCATGAACGTGCGCAAAGAGCGGACGAATTCGGACAAGGCGCCGATGTTTTGGGATATCGAGAATTTCAATATCTCGTATGCCTATTCGAGCACGTTGCGCCGCAACGAGGACATGGAATACGACAACCAGTTCATCCACAAAGGGAGCATCGGCTATAACTATTCCACGTCTTCCAAGTTCTTCGAGCCTTTTGCCAAAACCAAATTGGCGCAGAAAAAAGGCTTGGCGCTTCTGACGGATTTCAATTTCAACTACGTGCCCAACCAGTTCTCGTTCGGTATGGATTTGCAGCGCGACTTTACGGCCACCAAATTGCGCAACAAGACACCCGAATGGGATATCCTGTTGAATCCCACCTACTATAAGCAATTCAACTGGAACCGTTATTACACGTTCGGCTACGACATCACCAAGTCCATCTCGCTGAAGTATTCGGCCAACGCCAACGCGTTTTTGGAAGAGCCGCTCGGGCTTATCGACACGCGCGACAAAAAGGATTCCATTTGGCGCAGTTTCTTGACGGGCGGCAAGTTGCGTAATTTCGACCAGGCCGTCAATATTACGTATAAATTGCCGATCAACAAGATTCCGTTCTTGGATTGGATAAACGCCAATTTCGGTTATGCGACCACCTACCGTTGGGAAGCCGGCGCGTTGGCCATCCAAGACCGTTTGGGCAATACGATTGCCAACAACATGAACCTCAACGCCACGGGCAACGTCAATTTCGTGGGCCTCTACAACAAGGTGCCGTTCCTCAAAAAAATCAACCAGCCGAGCCGCAACCGGTCGCGCCGTACCACGCGGAGCAATTCGGCCATGGGGAGCGGTGACGACAACCGCGTTAAGGTGGATAAGGCCACGGTTTGGGAAACGACCTACAAGGGGGCGTTGCGCTTTTTGATGATGGTGCGGGACGCGAGTGTGACGTGGTCGCGCAACGAGGGGACGACGATACCGGGCTTTATGCTGGAGCCGGATATCTTCGGCGTTAACCTCAAGCATCAGGCGCCGGGCGCGGCCTTTGCGCTGTTCGGCGCCCAAGGCGACATCCTGGAAAAAGCGGCGGCCCAGGGCTGGCTATCGACCGACAGTTTGCTTACGTCGCCTTATTACAACCAGTTTACGCAGACGTTCAGCGGGCAGGCCACAATAGAGCCCTTCCCCGATTTCCGTATCTCGCTGACGATGGGCTACAGCCGCTCCGAAAACAATTCGGGCTATTATACCTACGATGCGGTCTCCGGCGCGTTCCGCAACACGAACCCGTTGCAGAACGGCAACATGAACGTAACGACCGTTCTCATCAAGACGGCCTTCAAGCGGACGGACGACCAGCACAACAACGAGACCTACGACCGCTTTTTGGAATACCGCCGGATTATGGCCGGCCGTCTTGCGGACGGGAACCCCAACGCCGCCGGCCGGCCCGATGTATGGGACAGCGTGGCGGGCGCTTATTATCCGTATGGCTACAAATCCAATTCGCAGGACGTCATGCTGACCGCCCTGTTGGCCGCCTATACGGGCGCCGACCCCTACAAGATGTCGTTGTCCACGCTCAGCCGTTTCCCGTTGCCCAACTGGTCGCTGTCTTACAGCGGTCTTACCAAAATCAAGGCCATGCGTAAAATCTTCAAGAACTTTACGCTTTCCCATGCCTATACCTCCTCTTACAGCGTGGGTTCCTATACCAACAACGTGCTGTACGACCTCTCGATGGACCATCCGAGCCGCCTGGACGACAACATGAACTTTATCTCGCAGTATGTCTTCGACGGGGTGGTGCTGAGCGAGCAGTTCGCGCCCTTGATCAAGGTGGCCTTTACGTTGAAGAACGATCTCAGTTTCAATTTCGAGTACCGTCAGAGCCGTCAAATCGGTTTGAGCTTCGTCAACAACCAAATTACGGAGGTGAGCAGCAGCGCGTGGGTGGCGGGCGCGGGCTACCGCATCAAGAACGTCGGTTTCAAGGTCAATTCCGGCGGTTCGTCCAAGCGGAAGATTACGAGCGACATCGTGTTGAAGGCCGATGTTTCCGTACGCGACACCAAAACGGTGTTGCGGCGCATCGACCAAAACGTCAGCACGCCATCGGCCGGTTCGTTGGTCACGTCCATCAACATTTACGCCGAGTATGAACTCACCAAGCAACTGTCGGCGAAAGTGTTCTACGATATGACGATCAATAAACCGCATATCGCCAACTTGTTCTACAACCATACGGGCAAGGGCGGTATCAGCATCATTTATAAGTTGGTGAATTAAACGAAAAATCGTACCTTTGACGCGATAGGTGCCGTGGGGCATCGCGGGATAAAAACGAAGATTGGATTATAACAAATTAAATATTAAAATATTATGAATTTTCCTGAAAATCTCAAGTACACGGAAGACTCCGAATGGATCAAGGTGGACGGCGACGTAGCCTATGTTGGTATTACCGACTTCGCTCAGAAAGAATTGGGCGACATGGTATTCGTAGATATCGATACCGTCGGCGAAACGATTGAAGGCGGCGAACGCTTCGGTAGCATCGAAGCCGTCAAGACGGTAGCCGAACTGCTGTTGCCGGTCAAGGGCGAAATTCTGGAATTCAACAGCGCGTTGGAAGACGACCCCGCCGCGATCAACCGCGATGCCTATGCCAGCTGGATTGTCAAAATCAAAGTAGCCGATCCCGCTGCGGTTAACGGTCTGATGACGGCCGAACAGTACAAGGCGCATATCGGTGCCTAATCCCGCCGGAAAATCCGGTACCAATGGCCCTTCGCCTTGTCTCAACGCAGGGGGAAGGGCTTTTTTGTGAGTTAACCATACTACCTATTATTTATTATGTCGTTGAAGTGCGGTATAGTCGGATTGCCCAATGTCGGCAAGTCCACGTTGTTCAATTGCCTGTCGAGCGCCAAGGCGCAGGCGGCGAATTTCCCGTTTTGTACGATTGAGCCGAATGTCGGCATGATTACGGTGCCGGATGAACGCTTGCAACAGCTGGCCGAAATAGACCGGCCCAAGCGGGTGATACCGGCCACGATGGAAATCGCCGACATCGCGGGTTTGGTCAAGGGCGCCAGCAAGGGCGAGGGCTTGGGCAACAAATTCCTGTCGCATATCCGGGAAACGGATGCCATTATCCATGTGCTGCGGTGCTTCGACGACGGCAACATCACGCATGTGGACGGTTCGGTCGATCCGATCCGCGATAAGGAAATCATCGACACCGAGTTGCAACTCAAAGACCTTGAAACCATCGAATCGCGTTTGGGTAAGGTGGAGAAACAGGCGCAGTCGGGCGGCGACAAAAACGCGAAACGGCTGTTGGAAATCCTCAAACGCTATCAAGAGGTGCTGTTGCAAGGCAAGAGCGCGCGCACGGTGGAACTCGACAGCAAAGACGACCGGCGGTTGGCGCGCGAACTGTTCCTGCTTACCGACAAGCCGGTGCTGTATGTCTGCAATGTGGACGAGGCTTCGGCCGTAACGGGCAACCATTACGTGGAAGCGGTCAAGGCGGCCGTGGCGGGAGAGAACGCGCAGTGTCTCGTGGTGGCGGCCAAGATTGAATCCGAAATCGCCGAATTGGAGACCTACGAAGAAAAGGAACTGTTCCTGTCGGAATTAGGCTTGAAGGAATCGGGCGTGGCGCGTTTGATCAAGGCTGCTTATGCCTTGCTCGATTTACAGACGTATTTTACGACGGGACCCGACGAGAGCCGCGCCTGGACGTTTGTCCGCGGCACGAAAGCCCCGCAGGCGGCCGGCATCATCCACAGCGATTTCGAAAAGGGCTTTATCCGCGCCGAGGTTATCAAGTACGACGACTATGTGCATCTGCGCTCGGAAGCGGCCTGCAAGGAAGCCGGCCGGTTGGGCGTGGAGGGGAAAGATTATGTCGTGCAGGACGGCGACATCCTGCATTTCAGGTTCAACGTATAAACCCGGCGATGTCCGGTCGGGGCTAATGTTTCTGATGGTGCGTCTGCATCTCTTCTTCAGCTTCGGCAAAGAACTTCTCTATTTCCGCCCGTAGTTGGGAGGGCGATACGTCGTAGGTGATTTCACCGAACTGGCAGTAGGATACGGAACCCGTTTCTTCCGACACGATGATGGCCAGGGCGTCCGATTGTTCGGTAACGCCGATGGCGCTGCGGTGGCGCAATCCCAAATTGGCCGATACTTCTTTGTTGGCCGTTACCGGCAGGATGCAGCGGGCGGCTATAATCTTGTTGTTTTCGATAATCATCGCCCCGTCGTGCAGCGGGCTGTTCTTGAAGAAGATGTTTTCGATAAGGGAACTGGAAATCATAGCGTCCATGCGTTCCCCCGTGCTGATGACGGCCGGCAGTTTGTTCTGTTGGGTCAGGATAATCAACGCGCCCGTACGGCTCAGCGACATGTGGATGCAGGCCTGGATGATTTGCGTGATGTGCAACGGCCGCTTGCCCCAGGTTTTCATAAAGACGCGCTTGAGCAGTTTCTGCTCGCGTTGCTTGCGGATGGCGCCGGTGCTGAGCATAAACAGGAACCGCCGCAATTCGGGTTGGAAAATGACGACGATGCCCAACAACCCCATGCTGATGACGCGGTCAAGCAGGCCGGACACCACCGGCATCTCCAAGGCGAGCGCGATTTGCCAGCAGACATACACGCCGATGATGCTCAACAGGATATTGAGCGCCGAGGTGCCCCTTACCAGTCGGAAGAGTTCGTAGGCCAAAAACAGGATGATGGCGAGGTCTAAGGCTTGGTTCCAGGTAAAGTTTTCAATCCAGTTGAGGAACAGGTTCATGGCGAAAGGGGTTAATAGGCGTTATATAAATTGAAAAGCCGGATGGCTTCCGAGGCGGCTTTCACATCGTGCACGCGCAGGATATCGGCCCCCTGCACAAGCGCGAGCGTGTTGACGCAGGTGGTGGCGTTGAGCATTTGTTCGGGCGAGGACTGCAGCGGCTTCCACAGCATGGACTTGCGCGACAGGCCGGCCAAAACGGGGCAATCCAATACCTTGAAACGGCTCAGTTGCGCCAACAATTGGTAGTTGTGTTCCACCGTTTTGCCGAAGCCGAAGCCCGGGTCAATGATCAGGTCGTGAATGCCGGCCTGTCGCGCCAACGCCGTCCGCTCGGAAAAGAAGCGGATGAGGTCGGCCGTGACGTCGGCGTATTGCGGGGCGTTTTGCATGCGGTCGGGGCGGTCGGACGTGTGCATAAGCACGTAAGGCACCTGCAGGTGGCCGACGGTTTCAAACATGCGTTCGTCGAACAGCCCGCCCGAAATGTCGTTGATGATATGCGCGCCGTTTTCCACGCAGCGGCGGGCGATGTCGGCGCGGTAGGTGTCGATGGAAACCGGCAGGTCGGGAAAATGCCGCGCGATGAGGCGCAGGGGAGCTTCCAACCGCCGCCATTCTTCCTCCGCCGACGGGGCTTGCGAACCGGGACGCGTGGAAACGGCGCCGAGGTCAAGGATGTCCAGGCCGTCGGCCAGCATCCGATCCACACGGCGCAAGGCTTCGTCCGCGATAGCGGTTCCGGCGGTGCCCGTACAACGGCTGTCCGCAAAAAAAGAGTCGGGCGTGAGGTTAAGGATGCCCATGACTTTCTGCGGTTGTAAGGGATATACTTTTCCGCTGATAGTCAGAGTGTAGGGCATAGTCAGTAAAGCGATTTTTGTAAGTTGCAAACTTAGTATTATTTACGTACTTTTGCAAGGTAAAAATGCAATAAAATGGGGAAGCAGGGGAAGTCCGATACGGAAAAAGCCTATCGGGAAATCATGGCCGAGTGCCGGCGGCTCTATGCGGCCAAAATGAAAGACTATGGGCCGGCTTGGCGCATCTTGCGGCCGTCTTCGCTGACCGACCAGATTCTCATCAAGGCGCGCCGCATCCGGACCATACAGACCGAAAAAGACCAAAAGGTGGCGGACGGCATTCGGGAAGAGTTTATCGGCATCATCAACTACGCCATCATCAGTATGATACAGTTGGAACTCGGTTGGAGCGACACCATAGACATGAGCGTGGAGCAGGCGTTGGAACGTTATGACCACTATACGGAAGCCACGTACCGGCTCATGTGCGACAAGAACCACGATTACGGCGAGGCCTGGCGTGCGATGCGCGTCGATTCGATTACCGACATCATTTTGATGAAATTGATGCGCGTCAAGCAAATCGAGGACAATGCTGGCAAAACCTGCGTGTCCGAGGGCTTGGAGGCCAACTATATGGATATGATGAATTATGCGATTTTCGCGCTGATTACAATGGCGGAGGAGGCTGTGGCATGAAAATGAAAGAGAATATTTGGGCGTATGCGGGTATCGGCTGCTCGTTGGTATTGGCCGGTTGCATCGCCGGCGTTTTGGGATACAGCCCGGTGTTTTTGGGGTTATTGGCTTTGAATATCCTGTTGATTGCCATCAACCGGCAGGGCTTCGGCGCCACGAGCGGCGCCATCGTGCGGACGCTGGTCGGCTGTGTATTCGTCTTTTCCGGTTATGTAAAAGGCGTGGACCCGCTCGGCACGCATTTCATCATCCACGACTATCTGGAAGCCTATCAAATGCCGTGGCTCGTTTCGTTGGCGTTGCCGCTGTCGTTCCTGCTCAACCTTGTGGAGTTCTGCGTCGGTATGCTGTTGGTGCTCAACGTATGGACGAAATGGACCACGTATCTCGCCGCGCTGATGATGGCGTTCTTTACGGTCGTGACGTTTTTCGACGCCATCGCCAATCCGGTGCCCGACTGCGGTTGCTTCGGCGAGGCCTTGATCCTGACCAACTGGCAGACGTTCTACAAAAACCTGGTGTTGGATGCATTGGTGCTTGCGCTGGTTTTCGCGTTGCCGAAGTTGGGCAAGGGCTTCTGCTGCAAGGTGCAGGCGGGCTTGGCGGCCGGCATCGTGTTGCTGTTCTTGGGCTTTGAAATTTACAACTACCGTCACCTGCCCATCTCCAATTTCCTGGGGTGGAAAGACGGCCGCCGGATGCTGGTGGAAAACCCCGAGCCGATCCGCTATTATCTGACTTACCGCGATAAGGAGACCGGTGCGGTGCAGGAATACTGCGACAAGGACATCCCGTTCTCCGACACCGCGTGGAACAACCGCTGGGAATTCGTTTCGCGCCGCGATGAAGACCCCAATCCGCGCATCATCGAGGTCAGCCTCTTGGAACGTATGGACGACGAGGACGGCGGCTACGACGTGACCGATGCGGTCATCGGCCGCGAAGGGTTGCATTTTCTGGTGGTGGTCTATGATTGGGAGAAGGCGTCCGGAAAGACGTTGGCGCATATTTGGGATAAGTTGGCCGACGCCGGAGCCTTGGGCTACGGCTACGACCTGCTCGTGGCCACGGATTCCGAAACGCCCGTCAGCGATATGGAAGCGTTCAAGGAAAAGATGAACGATGCGGAAGTGGCCTATTATTTCGGCGACGATACGGGGCTCAAGAGCATGATACGCGCCAATCCCGGCGTCATCCTCATGAACGGCCCGGTGGTGGTCAAACGTTGGAACGGCCGCGATTTTCCCGATTTGAAAAGCATCAAACCCGAATAAACATTACGAAACTAAAAACATCACGATTATGCGCAAGAAAATAGTGGCCGGCAACTGGAAGATGAACAAGAACTTTCAGGATGCGGAAGAATTGTTGGACGAATTGTCGGAACAGATAGAAAAGGGGCAGAAGTCTTCCAAAGTGGAAGTCATCGTTTGTCCGCCCAGCCTTTATACCGAAATGGCGTTGGATTTGTCGCACACCGAGGAGGATGAACGTCTGTTCGGCGTTGGCGCGCAGGATGTGAGCGAACACGGGCAGGGCGCTTATACGGGCGAGATTTCGGCCGATATGCTGAGTTCGATGGGCGTGGAATACTGCATTGTGGGGCATTCCGAACGCCGCAAATATTTTAAGGAAACCGACGGGCAGGTGGCCGCCAAGGTGGAAAAACTCCTTGCCGAGGGTATCACGCCGATTGTCTGCGTGGGCGAATCGCTGGAGGAACGCGAGGCCGGCCGGCATTTCGACGTTATCCGCACGCAGGTGGAAAAGGGCCTGTTCGGCTTGCCGCAATTGGATTTCGTCAAGGTCATCATCGCCTACGAACCGGTTTGGGCCATCGGCACGGGCAAGACGGCCACGCCGGAGCAGGCGCAGGAGATTCATGCGTTTATCCGCGGTCTTGTGGAAGGGAAATACGGCAAGGAAGTGGCGCGCAACCTGTCGATACTCTATGGCGGCAGTTGCAATGCCAAGAATGCGGCCGAACTCTTTGCGCAAAACGACGTGGATGGCGGTCTGATTGGCGGCGCGGCCTTGAAAGCCGAAGATTTCGTTACGATTATCAACTCGTTCAAATAATGTATGGGTTACTATAAAAGGGTATTCACACATACGCTCGTTTCGCCCGAATCGGATTTGTTCGTATCCGATTTGGGCGATTTGGGTTTTGAGAGCTTTGAGCAGGAAGCGGGCGCACTGATCGGTTATTGGCCGGAAACGGCCGGCAAACCGGATGAGGCGGACGCGGCCATCGCGGACGTGATGGCGCAATACGGGCACGTGCAGGCGGGCGGATGGGAAAAGATGCCGGATGTCAATTGGAATCAGGCTTGGGAAAGCCATTACGCGCCGGTACAAATCGGCGATTTCTGTTTCGTGCACGCCCCCTTTCATACCCAACGGCCGGCCGTCAAGCATTTTGTGGAGATAGAGCCCAAGATGTCGTTCGGTACGGCGCACCATCCCACCACGGCCCTGATGATAGAATTTATCGCCGAAAACGATTGGGAGGGTCGGCAAGTGGTGGATATGGGGTGCGGTACGGGCATTTTGGGATTGCTGGCCGCCAAGGAAGGCGCGGCGGCCGTCTCGGCCATCGACTACGACGACTGGGCCTGTGCCAACGCGCGGGAGAATGTGGCGCGAAACCATCTTTCCGACCGCATCACGGTAACGCAGGGCAGCGGCGAGCAGTTGGCCGGCCGCCGCGTGGATGCCATTTTGGCCAATATCAACCGCAACATCCTGTTGGACCATCTGCCGGCCTATGCCGAGGCCTTGCGGCCGGGCGGGCGGTTGTTCCTGAGCGGGTTTTACGAGAGCGATGTACCCGTTTTGCGTGAGCGGGCCGAGGCTCTGGGCTTTACGTTCCAAGCCATGAAGACACGTGAGGCGTGGACGGCCTTGGCATTTCAGTACCGATAACCGATAACGGCATGAAGACAAAACTTATTTTCTGTATATGCGGGTTGTGGGGATTGCTTTTGGGTATTCCCGCTGGTTTTTCCACGGCGCGGGCCCAGCGGACGGCCATCGCTTCCATTGACTTTTCGTCGGAAACCGAGACGGCCGCCGCGCTACAGAAATGGGTGGATGCCGACCCCAACCTATCCAAGGACGTAAAGCGTGACATGGCGGCCTTTGTTGCCGGTTACGCCCTGTATGCCCCCAAGATGGGTTCGGAAACGGCCGCGCAGGTCGGGCGGATTTGCGCGTTGGCGCAGGCGCAACAATTCCGGTTTTACCCGGATGTATATATATTCTTGAAGGCCCAGTGGTTTATCGATACGGCGCTTTACGCTTGGAACGGCGACTGGCTCGGTTCGGTGGCACAGACGTTGGAGCAGCATAAAATCCGTGATTTCTCACGCTTGACGGAGCGGACGCTGGCGCTTTTGAGCGAACGGCAGTTGGCCGCTTCCACGCGCGCCACCTGGATGGTCTTGGCGGGCCGCCCCGTTTGGGACGCGGAGGCGGGCACGCGCGGCGTTTTCCATTACGATGACCTCACGCTCCGATGCACGGCCTACAACGACAGCAGCGTTATCTATTCGGCAAGCGGCGATTACGACCCCTTGGCCCAAACGTTCCTCGGCGAGGCCGGTACGGTCGATTGGCGGCGGATAGGGCCGTCCGGCGGAAGGATATACGCTAACATCTATAATTACCGCCTCAACCTTAATTCCAACCGTTACGAAACCGATTCGGCCATCTTTTATCATACGGAACTTTACCCCGATCCCATTCCGGGGCGTTTGGTCGAAAAACTCTCGGTGTTGACGGCTCCGGAAGCGGCCACCTATCCGCAGTTCCTGTCGGGCGGGGAACGCTTACTGTTGCCCGATTTCTTCCCCGACTTGGACATCGAAGCCCCCTATGTGCAGCAGGGCGCGCGTATGGTGTTCGGCACCGACGAGCAGCCGGCGCGGCTTACGGTCCGCAAGGCGGAAAAGGTAGCCGGTGTGGTGGAGGCGGCCCGCATCGTTTATAAGGACGAGAAGTTGCAGTCTTCCATGGTTTCGTGGCGGATTTATCTGGGTGAAAACGATTCGCTGTATCATCAAACCAGTGAGATGCGTTACGATATTGCGCAACAGGTGTTTACCTTCGCGCATTCCAAACTGTTCGCTTTCGAGATTCCGGCCCTGAGCACCTATCACCAAATAGACTTGGCCTACGAACATATGCAGTGGTTTCCGCAGCAGGGACGTGTA
Organism: bacterium; assembly: GCA_014802725.1. Classification (GTDB taxonomy): domain Bacteria; phylum Bacteroidota; class Bacteroidia; order Bacteroidales; family P3; genus CAMXAS01. The sequence goes on along the minus strand of JAAVBS010000001.1, from coordinate 45,934 downwards.
ACGTTTGGCATTCTGCCCGTGCCGGAACGGGAGGGCGTGGTGCGCATAACGTCTTTGCAGGCCTACGAAGAGGCTGAGTTGGAGGAAATTATGCAGGGGATGTCTTTCAATCCGCTGTATCGGCTCAAAAAGGCCGCCGACTATTACGGGTCCGACCGCATCGGGCTCGACAATCTGGCTTCGGACTGGGGCATGGACCAAACGATGCTGTCCCAATGGATGTTGCGGCTTTCCTCTTTCGGCTTCCTGACATACCGGGCCGAGGAAAAGGAAATCGAATTGTTGCCTAAACTCTATCTGTATCTGGCGGTTTCGGCTAATAAATCCGATTTCGACCGTATCGAGATATTGGCATCGGGCAAGGCTTGGGTCAAGGCCGAAATGCAGACCGAAGACAGCCTGATGTTGGCGATAAAGGAAGTCAAAGAAGTGATTTTGAGCCCTAAGCAGCGGGTTTATTTCCGCCCAAATGGCGGCGGATTATCGATAGGACGCAACCGTTCGCTGTATTTCGATGGCATTCTGCATGCCGGCACATTCGATTTCGATGTGCAGGACGCGCGTTTCTCTTACGAGGATTTTACGGTTGAAATCGGTTTGGTCGATTCGTTATTGTTCTCGGTGCCGGGCAAGGCGGATGAATACGGGATGCGGCAGGAAGTTAAGGTCAGCACATTGATCCACAGTCTGTCGGGATTGCTGTATATAGATAGCAACGTCAACAAGGGCGGGCGTTTGGATTGTCCGGACTATCCTATTTTCGAGAGTACGATTCCATCGTATGTCTATTATGACGATGCGTATATACAACGTGGCGCCTATCTCGCCGATAGTTTTTATTTCCGTGTCGATCCGTTCCGTTTGTTGCGGCTCAATACGTTCTCCATCGACAGTATCCATTTCGACGGTACGTTGGTTTCGGCCGGGATATTTCCAGATATAAACGAACGTTTGGTCGTGATGCCCGATTTTTCTTTGGGTTTCAAGACCGTTTCGCCGGAGGACGGTTGGCCGGTTTACGGTAACCGGGCCCGTTTTACCGACAGTTTGAGTTTGGATAAGAAAGGTTTGGTGGGCAATGGCCGTTTCGATTTCTTAGCTTCGCAAACCCATTCGCGCGCGTTCTATTTCCGTCCCGATGACATGGATATGGTAGCGGAACGCTTTGAACAGGACATGGCTAAATATCCGGTGTCAGACGGCGCAACCTATCCGGACTTGCGGGCCGACAGCGTGCGGGGCTTTTTTGACGGGAAAACGGCGCAGCTGCGCTTGACCTCCACCAACCGGCATTCGCTGTACCCCTATTATGAACCTTGGCGGTTCGACGGTACTTATGCGCTCTTTGCCGGCGGCACGGAGGCCGATGGCGAAATGGTCTTCGGGCCGGATGCACGGATCAAGTCGGCCGATTGGCGTTGGGAAGGAAGCCGGTTCGAGGCCGATGAGGCCGATTTCCAGTTGGGCGGTCGCGCCGGCGGCCGGGATGCGTACCTGATAGCGAAAGGCGTTGGAATAGCCGGCGATGTGGAAGCCAAAACCTTGCAGATGTTGGCCTCCGGTTCGGACGTGCCCGACGAGCCCATCTCCGTCCGTATGCCCGTGCAGGCCTACGAGGCCGAAGCCTATTATTTGCAATGGACATGGGCGGATGAACAGCTGTATTTGGAGCATCAGTTGGCGTCTGAGGATGAGGTCGATTCAACGGGATTGACGTTGCACGCCACGGCCAAGTCGCAAGCTGATTTGAAATTCAATGCCTTGCATTCCACGCTCTACTATAAAGACACGTTGATGGTCTGCGAGGGGGTCTTTGGCCTGCCGGTGGCCGACGCCTACTGGGTGCCGGCCGAAAACCGCGTGAGCGTTCAACCGAACGGCCGCCTGGCGCCGTTTGAAGATGCGGTGCTGTATTTTTCAGGAGAAGACCCGGCTTATGCGTTCCAACAGGTCAACGGGCAGATAGAATCGGCCTGGCGTTATGAAGCCGACGGGTGGTTTACCTACGAAGTCCCCGGTTTGGAGCCGCAACCCGTTCATTTCGACCGCATCCACGTGCGTAACGCCGACAGTACGTCCGAGGCCGTCGCCACCGTGGACGAAGAATATCTGTTCTTGGACGAAGGTTTTGAGTTTTCGGGCAAGGTAACGGCCTCGGGCAAGGCGGCCGCCGAGCGGGGGAACGCAGATCTGTATTTCGATGGCATGGCCGGTTTGCGTTACCGGTTGTTGGATGAGACGGATGCCGCTGACGCGGAAGAAACCGATTGGCTTACCTCGGCTTTTAAGTTCCAGGCTTATTTGAATCCGGAATCCATCCGGATACCGGTTACGGAGCGTACCAAGAACGGGCGCGGCCGCGCCATGCGGGCGGGCTTCTTCTCCGCTTCGGACGGGCGGCCGCATTTCGTATTTATGGAACCGCTGTTGTCTAACGAAAAACCCATTGCCGATGCCGAGGGCTTTTTGTGTTATTCTCCCGAAGACAAGGCCTATCTGATTTTGGACAGCAACGACAACGAGGTGTTGGCTTACGATTTGACCGAGGGCGAGTCGTCGGCCACGGGCGAGTTGCGGTTGGATTTGCGGACCGATGCGTTGCAAACGTCGTTCTACGGGCAGTTGTTCCAAGAAGGCGCGTCCGCGGACGATTTGTTCATGCAGGTGGTCTGGAAGTTGGATTTCTTTTTCAATCCCGCTTTGTTCAAGCGGATGGCCGACGAACTCAACAAGAATACGAATCTGACGGCGGGCAATTTGGCCGACAACCCGATGTTCGACGTCTTTATACAGGAAACGATGTCGAAGCAGGAGGCCCAGGCCATGCGGAACGAATTGCAGGCCTACGGCGGTATCAACCGCATCCCGTCCGCTTGGCAGAAAGGTTTGGTGTTTACCAATCTCGGCTTTGAATGGGATCCGCGGACGTCTTCCTACCGTTCCACCGGCACGGGCGAATTGCTGACGGTGGGGCCGCACCGCATTGACAAAAAAATGAAAGTCTATGCCCAAATAAGCCGCGGTCGCAGGGGAGATGTGATAAATATATACATAGAGGGCTCGCGTTATAATTGGTATTACTTTAATTATGCCGACCATATTTTACAGGTGCTTTCATCCGACAAAGACTTTAACGACGCGATAGAAAAAATCAAGCCGGGCAAGCGGCGTAAGGGAAAATTCCAGTACACGCTGTCAACAATGCGAAAAAAGAATATCTTTGTAGCGGAATTTGAAGATTACGGGGGAGGCTATGACGAGCCGGACGTTGCGGCGGATGAAACCGAAACGGGCTTGGATGAGGCGGCCGGCGGGGATTACGACGGTTACGGCGGCTACGAAGACTGGACGGATGAAGGGGACGATACAGAGGAAACGGAAGAAGGGGCGGAGGTATCGGCCGTGGAAGACGCGGCGGAATCGTCTGAAGAAGACGTTGACCCGGACGAAGACGAGGGCTATTGGGAGGATGAAGGTTACGAAGATTACGAAGATTACGATGAATAATAACGATAAGTAAAACAACGACCTATGTGGTATATGATCTTGGGTGTCGCTATCGCCTACCTTTTGGGCAGTATCTCGTTTGCGGTATGGATCGGCCGTATTTTCTATAAGGTCGATGTGCGGGAACACGGCAGCGGCAATGCGGGTACGACGAATACGATCCGGGTGTTGGGTTGGAAACCGGGCCTGTTCGTCTTGCTGTTGGATGCGTTCAAGGGCTGGTTGGCCATCCATATCGGCGATGGCCTGATGCCGGAATGCTATGCCGGATGGCAGGAGTATTACGATGTTTTATTGGCCGTCAGTGTCTTGCTCGGCCATATTTTCCCGTTGTTTACGGGCTTCAAGGGCGGCAAGGGCGTGGCCACGATGGTGGGTATCGTCCTCGCTTTGTATCCCGAGGCCTTTCTCGGCGCGTTCGCCGTCTTTATGCTCGTTTTCCTGCTGACGCACTATGTCTCGCTGGCTTCCATCCTGGCCGCCGTCGTCTTTCCGATTTTAGACATTTTCGTATTTCATCAGGAACATATCGTGCTGATGATCTTTGCGATACTCGTACCGCTGTTGATTATCATAACGCACCGCAAGAACATCGGCCGTCTGTTGAAAGGCGAGGAAAGCAAGATGTATATCTGGAAGAAATCCTAACGGGCCTGTCGCGTATAGGGTACGGTGTCCAACGCGCAGAAATCCTTTCGTTCCCATTTGAAATAACCGGCCATGCCCACCATGGCGGCATTGTCGGTCGTATAAGAAAACGGCGGCAGAAACGTGCGCCAACCATGTTCGCGCCCGCAGGCTTCGATGCGGCTCCGTAGCAACGAATTGGCCGAAACCCCGCCGCCAATCGCAATGTCTTTGATGTTGTGCCGTTCGGCGGCCTTAACGAGTTTGTCCATAAGCGTATCGACCACGGCCTGTTGGATGCAGGCGCATAGGTCGGCCTGGTTCTCGGCGATGAAATTCGGATTTTTGGCCAAATGGTCGCGCACCAGATAAAGGAACGAGGTCTTGAGCCCGCTGAAACTGTAGTTGAGATCCGCAATGCGCGGCTTGGCCAGACGGAACGCCTTGGGGTTGCCTTGTTGTGCCAAACGGTCGATGACCGGGCCGCCGGGATAGGGCAGCCCCATGATTTTGGCCGCCTTGTCGATGGTTTCACCGGCCGCGTCGTCAATCGTCGTGCCCAAAATCTCGAAGTGGCTCGGGCTGCAAACCTTTAAAATCTGCGTGTGCCCGCCGGAGACCAACAGACAGAGATACGGAAATTCCGGCACGGCTTTCCGTTCGCCGGGCTGTTGGAGGAAATGCGCCAGCACGTGCGCTTCCAAATGATTGACCGCCACCATCGGACAGCCCAAAGCCCAAGCCATGCTCTTGGCAAACGAAACGCCCACGAGCAATGACCCCAACAGGCCGGGCCCGTTCGTAAACGCGATGGCGTCCAAGGCCGAAGCCTTGACGCCGGCCGATTTCAGGGCGCCGTCCACCACCGGTACGATATTTTCCTGATGGGCCCGGGAAGCCAGTTCCGGCACCACGCCGCCATACATCTCATGCACTTTCTGCCCCGCAATCAGGTTGGAAAGCACGCAGTCGTTCTCCAAAACGGCCGCCGACGTATCGTCGCAAGAAGATTCTATGGCAAGGATAAGGGCCATGGTTATCTAAAAAACTCGTATCTTTGTAAACTTAGGTCAAACAAGGATTGCAAAGGTAAGGAAATTGAAAAGAATATTAAAATATGGGGGCGTCTGGCTCAAACGCATCGGCGGGTTCCTGTTGATATTCGTGCTGTTGCTTTCCGGACTTCTGCATTCCGTGTGGTTTCAATCGGCCGCGGGGCGTTATGCGGGCGATTTCTGTAGCCGTTGGTCGGGCTTGGACGTGCAGGTGGGGCAGTTGCAGTTCAGTCTGTTCAAAAAGGCGGTCAGGGTTTGCGATTTCCGTGTATCGGATACCAAAGGCCAGCCGATGGTCGAAGCCGAATCGGTCTATCTCGCTTTTTCCAATTATGTGTTCAAGGGCGTTGACATCGCGGTGCTTTCCGTGCGGCGGCCACGCATCCATATCATCCGCCCGTCGGCCGACAGCGTGTCGGATTTCAAGGCCTTGCTTCAACAATTGGGCACGCTCAAAAAGAATAAGGATAAGCGGAGCGTTACCTCCATCCGGCGTTTGCGCGTGGAAGAGGGTTTGTTCGTTTACGACAACCGGGCCGTGCCGGTGCGCGCCGATGGCCGCATCGACTTCAAACACATCGAAGTGCCCGTTTTCAATGCGCATATCCGCAACCTGCATATTTTCAATCAGCATATCTGTGCCCGTGTACAGTCGCTGTCGGCACGGGAAAAATGCGGTTTGGACGTGCGGCATTTGACCGGCTGGGTCGGCTTTTTCCCCGACCGCTTGGTAGTGCGGGATTTGGATTTGGAAACGGTATACTCCCATATCAAGGGTCAGTTGCAATTCGGGTATGGTCATCCGCGGGCGTTCCGCCATTTTGCCGAATCGGTCGCGATTTCGGCCAACGTGGCCAAAGGGTCGCGTTTGGCTACGCAGGACTTGGGCTATTTCGCCACGCCGTTGCAGGCCTATCGGCAAACCGTCATGCTCTCTGGACGGGTGAACGGTCCGCTTAAAGATATATGCGTTCGCGATTTGAACGTGCGTTTCGGACAAACCGGCCGGCTTTCGGCCGATATCCATTGGCGCGGATTCCCGATGCTGCGGGATAGCGGCGATATCGATTTGAAACTGAAGGATCTCAACGTTACGCGTCAAGACCTGCTCGGCATAGAAGATTTCGCTACGGGCCGCCTGTCGTTGCCATCGGCCTTGGCGGATTTGGAACAGGCCGCCTTGCAGGGCGATTTTAAGGGCAACTTGGTCAAATTCACCACCCGTTTGGCCCTCCGTACCAATCTGGGCGATGTTACCGTGGATGTCCGTTCGCAGGATTCGTCAGCCTCGCAGATGAAAGGTACGGTAACGGCTTCCGAACTCAATGTAGGGCTGTTGACGGGGCGTTCGGATATGTTCGGCACCGTGGATGCCGATTTGCAGGTGGAGGTCATGGGGACGCATATCGACGAGATGCGTTACGCGTTGGACGGCCGTTTGTTCAACCTGAGTCTGAAAGGACGGCCGATGGATACCGTTTTGCTGAACGGTCAGCTTCGGAAAAATTATTTCCACGGTTCGGTCATCGGCACGGATTCGGCGCTCGATTTCACTTTCGACGGCTTGTTGGATTACGAACAGGAAGAGCCGGTTTCCCGCTACGCTTTGGAAGCCCGTAAAATAGACCTGCAGGCTTTGGGATTTGTTGCGGACAAACAGCCGTTTACTTTGAGCGGTGAGGTTTCCACCGACTATGTGGGGCATGGTTTGGACGATTTGCTGGGCAATTTCGACGTGCAGCGACTGCAAGTGGAACGGCACGGCTATACGTTTTACCTGCCGGGCCTGCGGTTGACCACGCATGAGACGGATTCGCTGCATAAAACCACCGAAGTCACGTCCGATTTCCTGCAATTGACCCTCGGTGGACATTACACCATCAGCCGTTTGCCCTCCCTGTACAAAGACGTGTTGCACGCCTATCTGCCCGGCTTGACCGCCAAGTCGGCCCGTCCGGCGCAAGACGCCCAGGCGTTCGATTTAAATTTGGTCTTGTCCGCCTATCGTTACGACGGCCAGGTTTACGGCATCAACCGTTTGTTGGAATTGTTCGTTCCCGCCCTGCAGCTGGACGACAACACGCGTCTGAGTCTGCATTATGATGCGGACGCGCCGGCTTGCGACCTGCGGCTGGATAGCCGTTACATCGGTTTTAAGAATATCCTCTTTACCGACGGTAGCGTCCGTCTCAAGACGGATGCGGTCACCCACACGCGGATGTCGGCTTCCGTAACGGCCTCCACCATCTACCTGAACGACAGCCTTTCGCTCCATAATTTCCAAACGGAGGTGGCGTTGGACAGTGGCCGCCGCATCGATTGGCGGCTCGGTTGGTTGAACGCCCCCGACAGCCTTGGCCATGCCAGGTCCTCCGGCTATTGGGCGGCCACCGTGGATTTGTCCGATATGCAGGTGTTGCGGATGCGTTTCGATAGTTCGTATTTCGTATTCGCGGGGCATCCTTGGCAAATCTATCCGGACGCTTCGTGGCTTTGGCGCAAAGGCGAAATGCGGTTTGAGAACATCGGCCTCCGTGCCTTGCAGACGGCCGAGTCCGTTTTGCTGAACGGCCGTTGGGCGGCCGATACGGCGGCTACGCTCAATTTGGCGTTCCGTTCGTTCGATATGGCCTATCTGTCGCCGTTTACGCGGCAGGCCGGCATGGAGGTGGCCGGCACCATCAACGGCTCGTTGCAGGTACGCGACCCTAAGCAGAGTTTCAATTTAATGTCGGATATCGCGTTAGAGGGGCTTGCGCTCAATGGCGGGGCTTATGGCAAAGGGCAATTGAAGGCCGTTTTCAATCGCGAAAGCCGTCGGATCAACGGTCAGTTGACCGTAGGCCCCGATACGGTGCCCTATCCGTTGCTGAGTGTGAGCGGCTATTATGATTTGGCCAACAAATCGATGGACTTCAAGGGTAAGATGAAGAAGTTGCCCGTGCATTTCCTGAGCGGTTATTTGCGGAGTTTCGCCTCGGATTTGGCGGGTGATATGGACGGCACGTTGCGTATTTCGGGGCCGGCCAAGCAAATGAAATGGGACTTGCAGGGCGAGAGCCGCAACATCGCGATGACGGTTAAAATCCTGCAGACGCGTTATCAGTTCAGTAATTTCGCATTGCGGTTGACGGAAAACGAAATCCGGTTCAGCAACTCCCGGATGCGGGATATACAATATGGCACGCAGGGACGTATGGGCGGGCTCATCCGCCATCGTTATTTCAAAGACATGGCGTTGGAATTGCGGTTGGATTTCGAGAATTTCTTGGTGTTGAACACCAAGCCGAGCAAAGAAATGCTCTATTCCGGCCGTGTTTTCGCCACCGGTCGGGTGGATATCACCGGGCCTACGAACGAACTCTCCATCGCCGTCAAGGGACGGACGGAGGAAGATTCCCATATCGATTTCGACCTTTCTTCCACCTCCGGTGCCTCTTCTTCCAATTTCGTCCGTTTCGAATCGGAGCGCCCCGTGGATATAGACCCGTTAAAGGCGTTCTATGCACGGCATCGGCAGAAAGAAAGGCAACGCGGCGGGCATCTGACGGTGGAATTGGCCTTGGAAGTCACCCCCGATTTGGAGGTGGGGCTCGATATCCGCAATACGACGATTAACGGCCTTTTGGACGCGACGGGCGAGGGCAACCTGCGTCTGCTCGTCGATTCGCGCGGCACCCAATTGTTCGGTACCTACCGTATTTTGGCCGGGATGTTCGATTTTTCGATGATGGATTTGATCAACAAACGGTTTAAACTCAAGGAAGGCGGCAGCATCGTCTGGACGGGACCGGTAACGGACGCCCGCGTGGATGTGGAGGCGGTCTATACGGCGCGGACAAGCCTTTATCCGGTTTTGGCCTCGGCCGGCTCCTCGTTGATAGATGAAAGCAACCTGCGCAAGAAAGTCGGTGTGGAAAGCATCATAGACTTGGACGGCAACCTGTTGAATCCGGATATCCATTTCGACATCAACCTACCGAATGTGGAGGCGGATATTCAGGATTTGTTCTTCAGCTATGTCAACAAGGAAGACGAAGACGAGATGATACGGCAGACGTTCTCGCTGCTCATGTTCAACAGTTTTATGTCCGTCGGTAACGATCAGGGGGGCGCGATGGCGGGCAACAATGCGCTGGTGTCTTCTTCGGAATTGTTGTTCAATCAGTTTAATAATTTCCTTTCCCGCCTATCGACGAATTTCAATGTGGGTATGAATTACACCCCGGCCAGTGAGATGAACGAGTCCGAGTTGCAGGTTATGCTGTCGGGGCAGTTGTTCGATGACCGCCTGTCGATAGACGGCAATATCGGCGTTTCGGAAGTGGAGGCCAAGGCCGCCGCATCGGTGGTGGGCGATGTCAATATCGAATGGAAATTCACGGAGCAGTTACGCCTCAAGGCATTCAACCGTTCTAACGAAAAGAGCCTGAACCAGCCCGACAATACCTATACGCAGGGTTTGGGCGTTATCTTCCGCCGCGATTTCAACACGGGCAAGGAATTGTTCTCTCGCATCGGCCCCACGAAAGAAGAGCGCGTAAAACGGCGTCAAGAACGGAAAGCGCGCAAACAGGCGGAGAAAAAATAAAGAAGCGGAGAGCCTACCGGATCGTTCGGCCGATGCGGTTCCAGCGGATTTTCTTGAAACCCTTGCCGTCTTTGTTCCACGACATCCATACCCAAAACGCTTTGCCCACGATGTGGTCTTCGGGCACGAATCCCCAATAGCGCGAGTCGGCCGAGTTGTGTCGGTTGTCGCCCATCGCCCAGTAGTAATTCATGCCAAAGACATAGCGGTTGCACAACTGTCCGTCCACATAAAAGCGGCCGTCCTTTTCGGTCAGCGTATGGCCTTCGTAGGTCGTGATAATCCGTCGGTAAAGCGCGATGTTATCCGCCGTCAGTAGAACCGAATCACCCTTGCGCGGCACGTAAACCGGGCCGTATTGATCAATATTCCAGGCAAAGCGCGCCGGGTCGAATGGAAACAACTGGCGGTCGATCAGGTCGGCCGGCGTAATGTCCATTTCGGCGGTCAGCCGTCCGTCCGCCTCAAGGGCCGCCGCCATCTGGCGTGTCAACGGTACGCGGTCGTAATTCGGGTTGAAAAGTTGCTTGAGATCATCGCCCGAAACACCGAGTTTGAGCCATTCCTGACGCGGAAGCAGCCACGGCTGCGGCAGAATGCGGTAATTCTGTTCCATTTGAGCCGGGTCTTCGGCGCGTTGTCCGTTTACATAGGTTTGGCCGTCGCGCAGTTCCACCGTGTCGCCGGGCAGGCCGATACAACGTTTCACAAAGCTTTCGCGGCGGTCCACCGGCCGATATACGATGCGGCCGAAACGGTTCTTGTCGCGCCAAACCGCCTCGCGCCCCACCTGTTTTACCAACGTATAATAGCTGACGTTGCTCTGATAGACCGTTGATACGGTGTCGCCGTCCGGAAAGTTGAACACGATGACGTCGTTGCGCTTAACCTCGGTAAAGCCAGGAAAGCGGTAATACGGCAACTGTATGCCGGATACGAACGACGGCTTGTCTTTGGTCAGCGGCATCGTATGCAATACGAAAGGAAACGCGACGGGGGTTATGGGCAGCCGCGGCCCGTAGTGAATCTTGCTGACAAACAGGAAGTCGCCCACCTGAAGGCTCTTTTCCATCGAGGAGGACGGAATAACATAGCCTTTGAAGTAAAAGCCGTGTACAATCAAGGCCACCGCCAGGGCAAAGCAGAGCGTGTCTATCCATTCCCGCGTCGGGGTCTTGGCAAAAGGCGGCAACAGCGCGGGGTTCTCAAAGTGCAGATGCCGTTTGTAGGCTAAATAAGGGAAATAGACGAACGGCACGGCGGCCGCCAAAAAGCAATCGAGAAGCCGATGGCGTTTGTAGCCGTAAGCCGTCTCTATGCAGAGCACCCAAAATACAAAACAGTCGAGGAAGGGTAAAAGCAGGAACGGATAATAGAGATACCATCTCCGCCCCGTTATCTTAATCCAAAGCCATTCGGCGTAGAACGGCACGAACAGCCAATAGGGGGTGCGTCCGCCGTCTTTGAAAGCCGCCCATAAACTGACGGCCAGCAAGGCTTTGTAGATAACGAGCGACAGAATCAGGCCAAGCATAACCATTAGGCTTTCTTGTCCGATTTGCCCAGCACTTCGTCAATCATGCCGTAGGCCAGGGCTTCCTGCGCCGTCATCCAGTAATCGCGGTCGGCGTCCTGATAAATCTTCTCGTAAGTCTGACCGCTGTGCTGCGCCAAAATATCGTACAGCTCCTTTTTAAGTTTCAGGATTTCGCGCGCCGTGATTTCAATATCCGAGGCCTGGCCTTCGGCACCGCCCATCGGCTGATGAATCAGGACGCGGGCGTGCGGCAGGGCCGTGCGTTTGCCTTTTTGGCCGGCGCAGAGCAATACCGCGCCCATGGAGGCCGCCATGCCCGTGCAAATCGTGGCCACGTCCGGCGCAACGTACTGCATCGTGTCGTAAATGCCCAGACCCGCATATACCGAGCCGCCCGGCGTATTCAGGTAAATCTGGATGTCTTTGTGTTGGTCCACCGAATCCAAAAACAGCAACTGGGCCTGGATGATGTTGGCCACCTGGTCGTCGATGGGCACGCCGAGGAAAATGATGCGGTCCATCATCAGGCGCGAAAAAACGTCCATTTGCGCCACATTCAACTGACGTTCCTCAATAATGGTCGGCGAAACGTAATAGGCTTTGGCCTGTGCGGCCGTCACGGCATCGAACGTGGTGCTGTTGATGCCGCGGTGGCCGATGGCGTATTTTCTAAATTCGTTGTAATCCATAATTATTTGCCGGGGTTCAACAACGCAACGAATTCGTCATACGAAACCGCCTTGTCGTTCTGTTTAACCTTTTCGAGGAAGAGCGCAATCATCTTTTCGTCCATCATGGCGTCGTAAACGCGCTTGATTTCCTCTTGGTTCTGCATCATGCTGTCGATAACGCGGTCAATGCGCTTGTTCGTTTCCTCGTCCTGCGTCTGTACCGGGAAATATTGCGAAAGCACGCGTTCGCGGTAGAACGTCCGCAGGTCTTCCGGTTTGATATCGATGTTGTTGTCTTTAATCAAGCGGCTTTCAATCAACTGCCATTTGATGGAGTTGGCATACATCGGGAATTCCTTGTCCACGATTTCCGGTGTCAGGGCGGCCTCGCCCGGCTTGCGGTTCGTGTCGCCTTGCATAATCCAGCGTTTCAGGAATTCTTCGGGCAAGTCCATTTTCGTTTTCTCCACGAGCAGGTCAATGACGTCGTTCATGAACTTGCGGTCGGTGTCGCGGCTGTAGAACTGCTTGGCCTCGTTGCGGATGGCTTCCTTAAAACCGGCTTCGTCCTTGATGTCGGCCGACGGATAAACCTTTTTGTACAGATCTTCGTTCAGTTCGGCCGGTTCAATATGGCTGACGCTCTCAATCGTAAAGCGGAAGTCGCCCTCCAGTTTCTCGGCCTCTTCTTTCGAAATATGCAACATGGCGGCCAGGTCGGTCGCGTTCTTGAATGCCTTCTGAATCGGGAAATCCACGGCGTCGCCCACCTTTTTGCCGATAAATTTCTTCTGAATCGTCTTCAGGCCGAGCGTGTTGATGGCAATCGACGTCTTGGTGTTCAAGCCGCCTTCCTTCATGTTGCCGTCTTCGCCGAGCTGTACGAGTTCCCCGCCCAACAGGTCTTCTTCGGCCGCCTTTTCGGGGCTTGTCAACTGACCGTAGCGGCGACGGATGTCGTCCGCATACTTGTTCACCATCTCGTCGTCGATTTTAATCTGATAGCGTGTGGCCGTCAGTTTGCCGAGGTTCAGTTCGAATTCGGGCGCGAGGCCGATTTCAAACCAGAACACGAATTTGTCGGGGTTTTCGAAATCCGCCACCGTCTCTTCGTCTTTGGCGGAGATGGGCTGCCCCAAAATTTCCAATTTCTCGTCCGCGATGTATTGCTGCAATTTGTTGGAAATAATCTTGTTGACTTCTTCGGCCAAAATGGCTTTGCCGTACATTTTCTTGACCAATCCGGCCGGTACCATGCCCGCGCGGAAACCGTTCAGTTGTACTTTTTTGCGGTACGCTTTGAGTTCATCGGCCACAGCCGTCTGATAATCGGCCGGCTCCAGTTCGATTTTGATGTAAGCGTTGTGTTGCGTTGCGTTTTCTCTGCTGATATTCATGTGAAACCTAATTTTGCAATCAAGGGGGCAAAAGTACGAAAATTTTGCGGAAATACAATTTGTCGTTTTGCTAAAAAAAACTTAAATTCGCAGATTATTCTGTAGGTATGGAAAAACAATACGGACAGCATGTTCGGGGGCGTATCGGACGTCTGTTGACGCTGGCGGTCTTTCTGGGGCTCGGTGGCTCCTGCGGTCTGCTTTCCGCCCAGACGATAGGGCGGGAAGTATTGGCTTCCGGCGGTGCGGAAGAGCGGCAGACGCTGGGTACGGGAGGAGAACCGTGCCTGATAACTTGGTCGATAGGCGAACCCATGGGTGAAACCTACACGAACTCCAAGAAAATCCTGAGTCAGGGCTTTTTGCAGGGCGAAGGATTTATCCTCGATACCATCGGAATGAATGCGGATATGGACGCGGATTCGATATGGGGGCCTTTGGGCGTGGAGACGGAGCGGTTGGTGGAAATCCGCTGCTATCCGAACCCGACGCACGGGCCGTTGCAGGTGGTGCTCAATCCGCTGGGGACGGACGGTATGGTGGCCGAAGCCGTATTGACGGATTTGCACGGCCGGCGGCTGCAGCACGCTTCGGTCGGTCGCTTGCCTTGGCAGGAAACCTTGGATCTGTCGGCCTACCCGGGCGGTACGTATCTGTTGCGGCTGACGTTGCGGTTGAACGCGGATGAGGCCGCGCGCCGTCCGGAGGCGGTCCGCGTCAAAACTTACAAGATTATCAAAAACTAAAGCGATATTTTCTCAATCTTAACGGTGAATACGGAAATGGAGAAACGATCAGGAAGAAATTGGCTGAGGTGGATGTGTGCCGGATTGTTGAGCCTGTCGGTTATGATGAACGGTGGCTTGCGGGCGGAGGGTGTGCCGCCCGTTATCAAATATCAGGCGGTGTTGCGCGATGTGGAAGGCGAACCGATGTCGGAACGGACGGGCTTGGCCGTGCGGATTACGTTGCGGCAGGGAACGCCGGCCGGCACGATTCTGTATCAGGAAACGCATACGGATTTGGCAACCGATCCGTTCGGCCTGCTGTTGTTGGAAATAGGCCGCGGTGATGTTTCGCATGCGGGATGCGCCAGTTTGTCGGAGGTGCCGTGGAAAAACAGCCCGATTTACGCCCAGGTGGAAATACAGTCCGACAACAACGGCTATACGATGATGGGGGCTTCCGAACTGCTTTCGGTGCCTTATGCGCTCTATGCCGGCGATGCCGGGGTGGGCTTCGATTTAAACGACGGCTACCTGCCCAAATACAGCGGGGAACGGGGCGGTTTGGTCAACTCGGGTATCGTCCAGTTCAATGATAAAATCACGTTCACGTTTGAAAACGGCGATGAATATACGTTTCCGGCCACACGGGGCAAGAAGGGCGAAGTGTTGATACTGACAGACGATAAGGGCACGTTGGAATGGGGAGCCGGCGGCGGTGGCGGAGGCGGTACGGATTGTGCGGATTGCGACGATTTGAAGTTCGTTTATTGGGATGCGACGGCCAATAGCAAACTCGGGGCTTTGCGGACGGCCGGTATGCACTATGATGACCAAACCGGCGGGGTGGTTGTGGAAGACGAACTCGTCAGCGAGGAAGCCACGCGCTTGGAAGGCACCGTGGTGGTTAACGCCACCGTGTCGGGCGACAATAACCTTCAGTACAATACTTTGCCGCAGCGTAACGTTTGGGTCGGCGATGCCAATGGCAAGAGCCAACCGCATGTGTTGGGGAGTGGCGTGAGCATAAACTATGACGGTCCTACCCCGGTATTGAATTTTGGCGGCGGTGTTTGGCAAGCCCGGTCGGATGCGGGAGCTTATTATGTATATACCAATGAAGCCGAAGACGCGCCTGGAAAAAGTTTGCGGGTGGGGGTCGGTACCGGCGGTGCGCCTAAAACCCGTTTCCATATGCAGGGCGGGTCGTTCCTGTTGTCCGAAGCGGAAGGAGAAGCGGTTGAAGATGTCAATTGGACGGCCGGCAATCATTTCTATTGGCATAGCGGTAAAGGTGCCTTACGTATGGGCAAACTGGAGGATGCTTCCAGTATATGGGCCGATTTGGCGGAAGGGTCCATCGCGTTGGGGACGGATGCCAAAGCGCGGCAAGCGGATAATGTAGCCATCGGTAAAGCGGCGGAGGCGATGGACCAGGGGGCGATGGTTTTCGGCCAAACCGCGCGGGCGGACGGTATTACGGCTTTGGCTTTGGGTACGCAGATTAAAGTTTCCGGTCAGAATGCCATCGGAATCGGTTCCGGTCACGCGGCGGATCTCGGAGCTGCATCATTCAACGTGGGCGGCGCGTATGGTATCGGCATGGGGTATGATGTTATGAATGAGGCCAATAATGCCATTGTTATAGGGCAAAGCACTAATCTTTCAACCCTCGAACCCAACAGCATCGTGTTGGGAACGAGTAATAACCAGCGTCAGTCTGCCGAAACGTCAGGGGAAGGGGGATATAACATCACCATTGGCGCAAACAATAAGACAACGGGTTCCAGCGATAGAACCCGCGTCCGGGACAATGTGCAGATGGGGCGCGCCTTGTCGATTGCCGATGGGGAATCGGATATCAGTTTGGGATATGAGAATACCATAACGAAGGCGAGCCGGTGTATCGCCATCGGGCGTGCCAATACGATTACCATGGGGCTTGCTTCCAATAGGGCCCTGTGCATAGGAAGTGACAATTCAGTAACGTGGAATGCATCCTCCTATAGAACCTGGGGGGCGATGTTGCTCGGTTATAGCTTGAAGGCAACGGACAATACCGGCGTGGTGTTGGGACGGTTCAATGCGGTGGCGAATTTCAATGACGGCAGTCCGGCCGCCTTGGTGGTGGGTGTGGGAACGGCGGAAAGCGCCCGCAGCAATGCATTGGAACTTTCGGAAAGAGGCGAACTTCGGGTTCCGGGTACCGTCTATTGCAATGGTACCGGCACCTATTCCGACCGCACGCTTAAAACCGATATCCAACCGTTGGACGCCGATTATTCGGTCTTGCAGGCTTTGCAACCCGTACGTTACCGTTTCAAGGCCGATGAAAAGCAGACGTTGCAGTTCGGTTTTATCGCACAGGAGGTGGAGGTCTATTTCCCGCACCTCGTACAAACCGACGGCAAGGGATTGAAAAGCCTTAATTATATCGGCCTGTTGCCCGTGTTGTGGCAATATACGCAGCGGTTGGAACAGACCGTTGAAACGCAGGCCGCCGAAATCGATAGACTGAAAACCGAAATGGAATCCTTGAAGGCCGATATACAGGCCGTCAAGGCCGCCATGGGGATGGGCGAATAACCCGATATAGCTAAGCAGACACTTATGGAAAACGCACCCGATACCGTTATCGATGTCCGCCAGTTGGACGTCTATCAGAAAGATTACCTGATTCTGTCGCAGGTCAACCTGTCGATGCGGCGCGGCGAATTCGTCTATCTCATCGGCAAAACCGGTACGGGCAAGAGTTCGCTGTTGCGCACGCTTTACGCCGACCTGCCGGTACAGGCGGGCGAGGTGGAGGTTTGCGGCTATGGCTTGAATGGCCTGCGCGACAAGGAAATTCCGTATCTGCGGCGTCGAATCGGCATCGTGTTTCAGGATTTCCAGTTGCTCATGGACCGCAACATACACGACAACCTGATGTTCGTACTCAAGGCTACGGCTTGGAAAGACAAGGACGCGATGGAACAGCGTATCGAAGAGGTGCTGGACAAGGTCGGGCTCAAGACACAGGCTTACAAGATGCCGTACCGGTTGTCGGGCGGCGAGCAGCAACGGGTGGCCATCGCGCGGGCGTTGCTCAACGAGCCGGAGTTGATTTTGGCCGATGAGCCTACGGGTAATTTGGACCCCGGTACGTCGGAGGAAATCATGCGGCTGCTTGTGGAAATCAGCAAGGGCGGTTGCGCCGTCCTGTTGGCCACGCACGATTTTTTGATGATTAGCAAGTTCCCGTCCCGCATCCTTATGTGCGCGGACGGCCGGATTAAAGAAGAGGCTTTTTAATTAGTATAAAAAGAACCGTTGTAGAGATAAAACACAGAAAATATGAAACAGCATTTCGATTTGTCTTTGGATAAAATACAGTTGGCCAATCTGTCCGACTCCCTGCAGCGGGAGTGGCTTTGTACGGGCGAAAACGGTTGCTACGCTTCCTCCACGGTGGCGGGTTGCCATACGCGCAAGTACCATGGCCTGTATGTGGCGCCGCAACCTAATCTGGGACAGGACAATTACGTGTTGCTCGCGCAGATGCAGGAAACCGTCCGTCAGCACGGCAAGGCGTTCCATCTAGGTGTAACGCGCTACAACGACGATATTTACGAACCCAAGGGACATAAATATCTGGAAAAATTCGCGTTGATGCCGCATCCGTGTTGGTGGTATCGCGTGGGCGGCGTGTTGCTTCGCAAGGAACTTCTATTACACAAGCGGCTGAACCGGCTTTTCATCGCCTATACGTTGGAAGAGGCGCATTCGCCCACCATCTTGGAATTGCGGCCGTTCTGCGTGTTCCGCCGTCAGCACGGGGTGTCGTGGCGGTCGGCTAACGCCTGCGAACAGGTGCAGATTCTGCCGTCCGGCATCAAATTGCGGCTCTACGAAGGTTATTCCGATTTGTTTATCGAAGGCCTGCACGGCCTTGGCTTCGAAGAAAAGCCGGACTGGTATTACGATATTACGTATTGGCAGGAAGAACAGCGCGGCTACGAAGCCAGGGAAGACTGGTTCACGCCCGGTTTGTTCCGGATGCCGATACGGATTGGCGAAACGGTGTATGTGACGGCCGGTGTCGCGTCGTTCGGCGAACAGCCCGCGTTGCAGGATTTCGCCGAGGCTTTTGAAGAAGGCAAACGGCAGGCGAGGCCGGCCGACAGCGCGTTGCATTGTCTCGAAAATGCGGCGGCCGACCTTATCGTGCAACGGCAGGGGCGGACGCAGATTATGGCGGGCTATCCGTGGTTCGGCCCGTGGGGGCGCGATACGTTTATCGCGTTGCCGGGCTTAACCTTGTCCACCAAGCGGTTCGATACCGCCGAAGCCGTATTGGACGGCATGTTGGCCGACCGTCAAGGCGCGTTGTTTCCCAATGTGGGCACGGGCGACGAGGCCGCCTACAACTCGGTGGACGCACCCTTGTGGTTTGTCCATGCCGTGCAACGCTACATGATGGCCGTAGAAGAAAAGGAACGGCCGCGCATTTGGCAAAAGTACGGTGCGGCGGTCATGGCCGTGGTGGAAGGATTCGCTTCCGGGCACCATGCGGGCATCGGGCTGGGGCAAGACGGCTTGGTTTATGCCGCCCAGCCAGGCAAGGCGTTGACTTGGATGGATGCGGTGGTAAACGGCTGTCCGGTAACGCCGCGCGCCGGTGCGCCGGTCGAAATCAACGCGCTTTGGTACAACGCACTCTGTTTTATCGCCGACAGCCTTGAGCGATACGACGCGGCGGGCGCGGCCGCGTTCTCGGCACGTTGGCAGCAGCCGATAGCCGAATTCCCCGATCGTTTCAAGGCCGCATTCTGGAGCAAACAACACGGCTATCTGGCCGATGTCGTTGCCGACGGCCATGGCGACTTTTCGCTCCGCCCCAATCAAATTATCGCGGCCGCCTTGCCCTACAAGGCCATCAGCAATAAAATCTGCCAATTGGTATTGGAGCGCGTCCGGCAGGTATTGCTCACGCCGCGCGGCTTGCGGACGCTGGCGCCGATGGACGGCCGGTTTGAAGGCGTTTACGAAGGCGACCAGGCCACGCGTGACGCCTGTTATCACCAGGGCATCGTTTGGCCGTGGCTGTTGGAACCGTTTGCCGAGGCTTGTGTGGCCGTTTACGGCGGGCAGGCGCGGCCGATGTTGGAAAAGATATGGACGCAGTTCGAGCCGGCTTTGGGCGAACTCTGCATGGGCTCCGTGTCCGAGATATATGACGGCAATCCGCCGCACGCGCCGCGCGGCGCCGTTTCGCAGGCGTGGAGCGTGGCCGCCCTTTTACGAATCAATGAAATGTTGCAGTCATGAGAGTATTGATGTTCGGGTGGGAATTCCCGCCCCATATCACGGGCGGTTTGGGAACGGCGTGTTACGGCATGTGCCGTGGTTTATTGGCGCAAGGCGTGGAGGTCATCTTCACGGCCCCCAAACTTTACGGGGACGAAGACCAAGGGGTGGCGCGCATGGTGTCGGCCGATCAGGTGGAAGTGGATTTGCGCCATCCGATGTACGAATCGTGGTGGAAAAATCTGACCTATATCCAAATCGGCGCCAACCTCATTCCGTATGTCGGTTTGGACGACTATTTTTCGTTGCACAACCGCTCGGAAAGCGGCAGTTGGCAGTCGGGCGAAGTGTCCGCCAAGCGCCGGTTCACGTTTTCGGGTCAGTATAAACAGAACCTGATGGAAGAGGTGGAACGCTACGCGATGGTGGCTTCCACGGTGGCTTCCCAACAGCAGTTCGACGTCATCCATGCCCACGACTGGCTTACCTATATGGCCGGTATCGCGGCCAAACGCGTGAGCGGAAAACCGTTGGTTATCCACGTACATGCCACCGAATTCGACCGTACGGGCGAGAACGTCAACACGCGCGTGTTCGATATCGAACGGCGCGGGATGCTGGCGGCCGACCGCATCATCACGGTCAGCAACTATACGCGCGACATTGTCATCCACCGTTACGGCATCCCGGCCGAAAAGGTGCATACGGTCTATAATGCCGTGGAACCCTCGGCGGTCGAACCCGCGGTTGAGGCGCAACCGGTGGCGGCCACCCGTGCCAAACGCGGCAAGGCCGTGCCCAAGCGCAAGATCGTCACGTTCCTTGGCCGCGTCACCTATCAAAAAGGACCGGAGTACTTCGTGGAGGCCGCGCGTCTGATTCTGCAGCGTGACCCGAGCGTCCATTTCGTTATGGCTGGTTCGGGCGATATGTTCAACCGCATCGTGGAACGGGTGGCCGCCCTGCAACTCGGTTCGCATTTCCATTTCGCGGGTTTTCTCAAAGGTCCGGAGGTGGACCGGATGTTCCGCATGAGCGACGTTTATGTCATGCCTTCGGTGTCGGAACCGTTCGGTATCTCACCCTTGGAAGCCATGCGCTCCAACGTGCCGGTCGTCATATCCAAGCAGTCGGGCGTTTCCGAGATACTCGAACACGCGCTCAAAATCGACTTTTGGGATGTGGACGCCATGGCCGACGCCATCTACGGGTTGTTGCACTATCCGCCGCTTTCGACCATGTTCCGCCGTTACGGTGCCGAAGAAGTGGATCGGCTCAAATGGGAAAACGCCGCCAAGCATCTCTTGCAGGTTTACGAAGCGGCCGTGAATGACAGATAAACGCGGACATGGCCGTAGGGCTGTGTCGGTTCATAAAAAAGACCAGATAAAAGCAGAAGATTATGAAGAAAATAGCCTTGATATTTAAAGTGCATCAGCCGTTCCGCCTGCGGAAATACCGTTTTTTCGACATAGGCGAGAACCACGACTATTACGATGACTACCAAAATAAATACGCGCTGAAGCGTTTTACCGAGCAATCCTACGACAAGGCCAACGCCTTGATGAAAGACGCACTGGCGCGTTATCCCAAGCAATTCGCGTTCTCGTTCGCGTTTTCGGGTACGGCCATGGATCAGATGCAGTGGTATGCGCCCGAATTGCTGGCCGACTTTCAGGCCTTGGCCGCCCATAAGGAAGTCGAATTTTTGGCGGAACCCTATTCCTGCTCGTTGGGCTCGCTGATTTCGCGTAATTTCTTTTGTTCGCAGGTGGAAGCGCACCGCAAGAAATTGCGGGCGGTCTTCAAGAAAACCCCTTCGGTGCTTTTGAATACCGATTTGATATACAGCGATGAAATCGGGCAATGGGCATCCGAAATGAAGTTCAAGGGCATGGTGGCCGAGGGGGCGCGCCATATTTTGGGTTGGAAGAGCGCGCATTATCTCTATGCCCAGCCCGAAACGGGGTTGCCGCTGTTGTTGCGTGACCCGGCGCTGAGCGAAAATCTTTCGCTGCGCTTTTCCGACCGGAACTGGGACCAGTGGCCCTACACCGTAGAGAAATTCCTGCAGGCCGTGGATGCCGAAGCGGGCGATACGCAAATCGTACTCTGCATCGACTATGCCGTGTTGGGCGAATTCCAGCCGGAGGAAAGCGGTATCTTCGCGTTCTTCTCCGCGCTCATAGACCAGGTGGCGCAACGCAAGGACTATGCGTTCGTAACGCCTTCGCAACTCTGCAAACAGACGCCCGTGGGCGATTTGCACGTGCCGACGCCCGTTTCTTGCGTGGACGAGGAACGCGACCTTACGGCTTGTTACGGCAACGATATGCAGCGTGACGCCGTGGCCAACCTGAAGCGGATGTGGGCGGCCGTCGAAAAAACCAAAGACAAGGAAATCGTCAAGGATTTCATGTATCTGACGGGTTCCGACCATTTGCATTACATGAGTACGAAATGGTTTTCCGATACGCCTTCGCCGCGTTATCTCCGGCCGTACGACAGCCCTTACGATGGCTATATCAATTATATGAACGTTTTGTCCGACCTCTCGCAGCGTCTCGGATTGGATTAGAAAAGCATTAAACAAGCATAGTAAGAATTTATGATGACAAAGAAAGCGGACAGTTATCTGTTCGAGACTTCGTGGGAAGTCTGCAATAAAGTAGGCGGTATATATACTGTTATTTCGACCAAGGTCGGCAGTATGCAGCAGTTGTTCGGTGACCGCTATTTTTTGATTGGTCCCGATGTGTGGAAAGACCGCGATAACCGTGAATTTATAGAAGACAGGGCGTTGTTGGCCGGTTGGCGTGCCTATGCCGAAAGTATGGGCGTTTCATTCCGTGTCGGCCGTTGGAATACCGAGGGTAAACCGGTGGTCGTGCTTGTCGATTTTATGTCGCTCATTGCCAAAAAAGACACGATTCTGTCCGATTTTTGGAACGATTTTCAGTTGGATTCGCTGTCCGGCCAATGGGATTATATCGAACCGGTGTTGTTCGGTTATGCGGCCGCGCGCGTGGTGGAATCTTTCTATAATTACACGGTGTCTCCGCAAGAAAAGGTCTATGCCCATTTCCACGAATGGATGACGGGCTCCGGCGTACTCTATCTCAAAAAACAGTTGCCGGCCGTGGCGACGGTCTTTACGACGCACGCCACCGTATTGGGCCGTTGCATCGCGGGTAACGCGCTGCCGCTTTACGGCGCGTTGCAGACCTACAACGGCGAGGAACTTTCGCACAAATTCGGGGTCCGCGCCAAATTCTCGATGGAGAAACTGTCGGCCGTGCATGCCGATGCGTTTACGACCGTAAGCCGCATTACCGACCGCGAATGCCTGCAGTTTTTCGGCAAGGGGGTCGATAAGGTAACGCCCAACGGGTTTGAAGACCGTTTTGTGCCGCAGGGCGAGGCCTATGCCGCCAAGCGGCGGGAGGCCCGTCAGGTGCTGCGCCGCGTCAGCGAGGCCCTGTTGAACGTGCCGGTGGCGGAAGATGCGTTCTTTGTGCTCAACAGCGGCCGTTACGAATTCAAGAACAAGGGCATAGACCTCTATATAGACGCTTTGGCGCAACTCAACCGCCACACCGACCTGAACCGTCAGGTCATTGCGTTTATCGCCGTGCCCTCCGGCCATGCCGGCGCCCGCGAGGATTTGAGACAGCGGTTGCAGCAGGAGGGCATGACCGTGGTGGGCGAAGCGCATACCGACGATTTCAGCACGCATTACCTGAGCGACAGCGAGCATGACCCGGTGTTGAACCGGCTCCGTCTGGACGATTTGCACAACCGGACCGAAGACAAGGTCAAGGTAATATTCGTACCCTGTTATTTGGATGGCGCCGACGGCATTTTCAATCTGCCCTATTACGATTTCCTGACCGGTTTCGATGCCTCGGTTTTCCCGTCGTATTACGAGCCGTGGGGCTATACGCCTTTGGAAAGCGCGGCCTTCTCGTTGCCCACGATGACCACCTCGGTGGCCGGCTTCGGGCTGTGGGTGCAGGAAAGCGTGCGCGAACCCCAACAGGGTGTTGTGGTGGTGGACCGCAACGACAGCAACGACCCGGAAGTCGTTGCGCGGATGGTGGAACAACTCTGCCGCTGGACGGCCATGCCGGCCGCCGCTATGGCCGAGTGCCGCAAGCAGGCCTACGACGTTTCGCGTTTGGCCCTGTGGGAAAATTTGGTGGAAGAATACGCGGCGGCCTACGACATGGCCGCCGACAAATGGAACAAGGACGCCACGCTGTTGAACAAGGAACTGCCGTTTACGTTGCAGAAACTTTCGGCCGTCCGTCCCATTCTGCCGCAATGGCGTAAACTCATGATACGGGGCGTGTTGCCGGACGCGCTGTCAACCTTGGAGCGTTTGGCGGGCAACCTGTGGTGGTCGTGGCAGCCGGAGGCCACGGCACTGTTTGAGTCGGTGGATCCCGGCCGTTGGGAGGCCTGCGGCCATAATCCGGTGGCCTTGTTGGACGGGCTTTCTTCCTCGCGCATCAAAGCCCTTGTGGGCGATACGGAGTTTATGGCGCGTTTGGCCAAGGTCTATGCGGATTTCGAGGCCTATATGGCTGCCGCCGCGCATAAGACGGGCCCCAAGGTCGCGTATTTCTCGATGGAGTTCGGCTTGCACGAAAGTCTGAAGATATATTCGGGCGGTTTGGGCATTCTGGCCGGCGATTATCTCAAATCGGCCAGCGACAAGAATGTGGATATGATAGGCATAGGCTTGCTTTACCGTTATGGCTATTTCCAACAGCGGCTCAATGCGGCCGGCGAACAACAGGCCGATTACATCCCGCAGGCGTTTTCCAAGCTGCCGATTCAACCGGTGCGCGATGAAGACGGCCTTTGGCGGACCGTTACGATTTCGTTGCCGGGGCGCAAGCTGCTGGCCAAAATATGGTTGGTAAACGTAGGTAGGGTGCCGCTCTACCTGTTGGATACCGATATGGAGGAGAACACGCCGGCCGACCGCAGCATCACGCATCAATTGTACGGCGGCGATTGGGAGAACCGTTTTAAACAGGAACTGTTGCTCGGTGTGGGCGGCATCCGGGTATTGCGGAACCTGGGGCTGAATCCGGAGGTTTATCATTGCAACGAAGGCCACGGCGCGTTCATGGGCTTGGAACGTTTGCGGGAATATGTGGAAGACGAAAACCTGCCGTTCCTGCAAGCCGAAGAACTCGTGCGGGGTTCGGCCCTGTTCACGACCCATACGCCGGTACCGGCCGGACACGATGCGTTTTCGGAAGACATCATGCGTACCTATATGTCGTCTTTCCCGGGGCGTCTCAAGATAGAGTGGGAACAGTTCATGGCCTTGGGGCAGAAAGACGACGAAAGCGCGGGCGACAAATTTTCGATGAGTTTTCTGGCCGCCAATCTTTCGGAGGAAATCAACGGCGTGAGCCGGATTCACGGTCGGGTTAGCCGCGAAATCTTCGCCCCCATGTATCCGGGCTATTATCCGGAAGAACTGGAAAACATCGGTTATGTAACCAACGGTGTCCACTATCGCACGTGGGCTCATCCGTTTTGGCAACAGCTTTACGAAAAGCATTTCGGGGCGGAGTTCGGCAAGGATGTTTCCAATGCCGATTGCTGGGCGCATATTCAAAACGTGCCGGACGAGGAGATATGGCGGATCCGGACGCAGTTGCGCGCGCGTCTCATCGCCTTTGTCAAGGAACGTCTGCAGGCTGAGATGCCTTCGCGTGGCGACACCCCACAGGAAATGGTCAAAGTGTTGTCATCGCTCGACCCGTCGGCCTTGACGTTCGGTTTCGCGCGGCGTTTCGCCACCTATAAACGCGCCTATCTGTTGTTGAGCAATCTCGACCGTCTGGCCAAGATTGTCGGGCAGACGGGACGTCCCGTGCAGTTCATCTTCGCGGGCAAGGCACATCCGGCCGACAAGGCGGGGCAGGATTTGATCAAACAGATTATCGAGGTTTCGCGCCGTCCGGAGTTTCGTGGTAAAATCATCTTTATCGAGAACTACGACATGGACGTGGCCCGCTATCTCGTACAGGGCGTGGACGTGTGGATCAACACGCCGACACGGCCGTTGGAAGCCTCCGGTACGAGCGGCGAGAAAGCCATCATGAACGGCGTGCTGAACCTGAGCGTGTTGGACGGTTGGTGGGCGGAAGGGTACCGTCCCGGCGCCGGCTGGGCGTTGAAGGAGGAGCAGACCTACGAAAATCCCGTTTATCAGAACCAGCTCGATGCCGAAACGATTTACGATCTCATCGAAAACGAGATTGTGCCGGCCTACTACGCCGAAAACGGCGGCATGAGCCAGCCTTGGATACAGTACATCAAGAACAACATCGCCCAAATCGCGCCGCATTTCACCATGCGCCGTCAGTTGGACGATTATTACAACCGGTATTACCATGCTTTGGCCGAACGCAACCGGTTGTTGTCGCAGAACCATTACCGGGAAGCGGCGTCGCTGGCCCTGTGGCGGCTCAATGTCATCAACCGCTGGGACAGCGTGCGTTGCGTGGATGTCCAATTGCCGGAAACCTCACAGGGACCGCTGGCTTTGGGCGAGGACGCCAACTTCGGCATCCGTCTGGATTTGGGCGGTCTCAAGCCCGAAGATATCGGCGTGGAAGTCATTTTCGGCAGCAAGGAAAACGATGTGGTGCGGAAGATTCTGTTTACGCAACCCCTGACGCCTACCGACGCGCGTTTCGACAATCCGGACGAAGTGTATTACAGCGGCGTTTGGCCCGTGGATGTCTCCGGCGTGTACGACTATGCGTTCCGCGTCTATCCCAAACATCCGGGCTTGGTGCACCGTCAGGACATCCGTCTGGTAAAATGGTTTTAAAGAAAGCTTAGTGTAATTGGCGGTCGATATCGAGTACGGCCGCCAATACACTCTGCCGGCCGTCGTTTTCAATCACGAAGTCGGCATAAGGCCGCCGTTGTTCGGCCGACCATTGGCGTGCGAGCCGCGCCTTGACCATATCTTCCGTTACCCCGTCCCGCCGGCAGGCGCGTTGAATCTGTATCTCAACGGGGCATTCCACACTGATGATGCGGTCCATCCGTTCGTGGAGGCCGCTTTCTATCAAAATGGCCGCTTCCACGACCGCATAGGGCGGGCAGGGGGACGTGCCGTCGCCTTGCGCCTGTTTTGCCAGCCAAGCCTCACAGTCGGCAAAGACTAGCGGGTGCAACAGGCCGTTCAAGGCCGCCAGTTTTTCCGGAGCCGGAAAGACGATACGGGCCAACGCTTGTTTGAAAGAAAGAAAGGAATCGGGGGAAAAATCCGGATCGGATTCAATTTCAGGGAATAAAGATAGAACCTGCGCCCGCACGTCCGCGCGCGCTAAAATCCGTTTGGAAGCCGTGTCGGCCCCGTACACGGGAATACCTAAAGCGGCAAAAATACGGGCTACCGTACTTTTGCCGCTTCCGATACCGCCGGTCAGGCCTACGCGTATCACTAAGGTCTATTATTTGTTGGTCTCTGCGTTCAGCTGGTCGTTGATGCTGGAAGCGATGGCCGATTTCTCGAATTTCATCTTGACGTTATCGACTTCCAACGTCACCGTGTTGTCCTGAATTTCAGCGATACGACCGTGCAAGCCGCCGATCGTCACCACCTTTTGGCCTTTTTGCAGGCTGTTGCGGAATTGCTGTTGTTCTTTGTTCCGTTTCATTTGCGGACGGATCAGGAAGAAATAGAAGATGACGATGATAATCAGAATCAGGAAAAGGTTCTGCCATAAGCCCGCTTTCGGCGCGGCCGCCGCTTGCAGTAAAATCGTTGAAAGGTTCATGATGAAGGGATTTTAGGGTTTGTAAATTATACGTTACCGCCTTATATCAAACCGCGCCCGGTCTTTTTGATCATTTGGCGGTTTTGGAGTTCCGCACTTAACTTGTGCAGCAATCCATTGACAAATATACGACTTTTTTCGGAACAAAAGCGTTTCGAAATCTCGATGTATTCGTTGAGCGTCACTTTGAGCGGGATGGACGGGAAATTGACGAATTCGGCCACGGCCGTCTTGAGGATGATGAGTTCCATGACGGCGATGCGGTCGGCCTCCCAATTCTCGGTCTGTTCCACGATGAGGGGCTCGTATTCGCTGCCGTGCAGCAGCGTTTTTTCCAACAATTGTTTGCCGAACGTGATTTCCGCGCTTTCATCCTCACCCGTTCGGGCGAAGTTGTCCGGAATCCAGCTGTCGTCGCCGGCTTCGGCTTTTTTGATAGAAGTATATACCCAATAAGCCACGCTGTCGTAGTCGGCCGCCCATATAATCGAACGGTCGTCGCAGAGCGAGCGGAAAACGGCATTGGGCACGACTTTCTTTTTATAGAGTTTCTGTAAAAAAGTGCGGTCGTTTTCGAACGAAGGGGAAGCGGACACGTATTCTTGATAGAAAGGCGCGGCCAGCACCTCGTCGTACAGGGTCTTGAACAGGCTTTCCTGTTGGCTCCAGTTGAACTTGAACGCTTCGTTGGGGAGCGTAAAGCGCGGGCAGGCGGCAATTTGCCGGATGACTTCGTTTTGCGACAGATCAACGGGCGTCAATGCATCGGGCATCGGGATGAACTGCTTGCGGGCCAGTTCCGCGCGTTCGTGGAAATAGTCGGCCAAGGCGTTCAGGCACGCGAGATGGTAGATGTAAAGCTCGTAAATCTGTTGCAGGTGAAACAGCATGTTCTTTTCACAGACCCGGCCGTTTTCCGTGCCGCCCTGATAAAACGCATAGAGCGACTGGATGACTTTTTCCCGTATGAAACGTCTGTTGAACATACCGTTTAGTTTAGATGGATTGGATGAAGTGTGCGTGAATGTCGGCGCTGTCGGTCAATTCGGGGTGGAAACTGGCCGCCCACATATGGCCTTGTCTCACGAAAATGGGATGACCTTCGTAAACGGCAAGCGTCTCCACTTCCGGCGAGGCGCATTCGATGCGCGGGGCGCGGATGAAGACGGCCGGCACCGGATGGTCGATGCCCTTGACGTCTATGTCGGTTACGAAACTGTTGATTTGCGAACCGTAGGCGTTGCGTTTCACCTTGATGTCCATCGCGCCGATGCGCAACTGGTCGCTGTTCTCAATGTCCTTCGCCAGCAGGATCATGCCGGCGCAGGTGCCGAAAACGGGCAGTTTGTCTTCCGTAATCTTGCGGCGCAGCGGAGAAAGAAGATTGAACCATTCCAATTGTTTGCCCATGCTCGTGCTTTCGCCGCCGGGTAAAATCAGACCTTCCACACGGTTGAGCGTCTCCTCGTCCTTGACCCAAAGGGCCTCATGCCCCAAGGCCTGCACCATGCGGACGTGTTCTTCGATGGCACCTTGAATGCCCAAAACACCGATTGTTCTCATCTTCTTTCTCGTAACTGAACCAAAGCCGCGGAGGTCTTACCAACCTCTCGTGGCGAATAATTGTTTTTCATCCAATTGGCGTACGTCGATGCCGTGCATGGGTTCGCCCAAGTCTTCGGACAATACGGCCAATTTGTCGGGGTCGTTGTAGTGCGTCGTGGCTTCCACAATCGCTTTGGCCACCTTGGCGGGGTTGCTCGACTTGAAGATACCGGAACCTACGAATACGGATTCGGCGCCCATCTGACGCATCAGGGCCGCATCGGCCGGCGTGGCCACACCGCCCGCGGAGAAGTTGGGAACGGGCAACTTGCCGGTTTCGGCTACCTCGCATACGAGTTCGTACGGCGCCTGCAGGTTTTTGGCTTCCGTCATCAATTCTTCTTTAGGCAGCACTTGCAGACGGCGGATGCCCTGCATCAGCGCGCGCATGTGGCGGACCGCCTCTACGATATTGCCGGTACCGGCTTCACCTTTCGTGCGGATCAACGCGGCGCCTTCGCCGATGCGGCGCAGGGCTTCGCCCAAGTTGCGGCAACCGCAGACGAACGGAATCTTGAAATCGTGTTTGTAGATGTGGAAGTCTTCGTCGGCCGGGGTTAGAACCTCGCTCTCGTCGATAAAGTCGATGCCTAAGGATTCGAGGATCTGTGCTTCGGCGAAGTGGCCGATACGGCATTTGGCCATAACGGGAATGCTGACGCAAGCCTTGATTTCCTTAATCATTTTCGGATCGCTCATGCGCGCTACACCCCCTTGGGCGCGGATGTCGGACGGCACGCGTTCCAAAGCCATGACGGCGATGGCGCCGGCGTCTTCGGCAATCTTGGCCTGTTCGGGATTCGTGACGTCCATGATGACGCCGTTCTTCAACATCTCGGCCAAACCGAGCTTGATCTTCCAATTCTGCGCTTTAGTTGCTTGGTTCATGTTAAAAGTTTATTACGGTTAATGTAATCTGTTATTTATCAATACTATAATCTTGCCTTTCAACCGGCGGCCATGGGCTTGTGCGCGGTGGTGCCGTCAGGCAGAAGGCGTTAGCCAAAAAACGTGCAAAGATACATTAAAAATTTGTTTTTTTTTACTACCTTTGCTTGCAAATTTTTCGGGAACGACCGAAGAGATAAAACTAAGCGGAATGGAAGATTTCGGAACTGGAAAAGAGGAAGTTTACAGTGAGGCGGTACGGGCCGGCAAGCGGACTTATTTCATGGACGTGAAAGAGACCAAGGGCGGCGACCGTTATATCACCGTAACGGAAAGCAAACGTCATTTCGACGAGGGAACGGGGCGTTTCGTCTATGAAAAGCACAAAATCTTTCTGTATCGGGAGGATTTCGATAATTTCCGGAAGGGTTTGGATCAGGCGATCCGCTTCGTGGAAACCGGTGAATATCCGGAACGGACGGAGGACGGAGCCGGCCGGTCCGCGGAATGGACGGAACCCGGTGCGGATTTTTCGGAAACGTTGGGTTAGCCGTTGGGGCATAACCAGACGAGCTGTCCTTGGCGAAAGGACGGCTTTTGTCGTTTTAAGAAGGGTTGTTCGGACGGCCGGCCCGGAACAGGCGATCCGGGGCGCGACCCGCCGCTAAGGTGCCGTCGGAAACAAGCATGACAGAAAGGAAAACCATGGGAAAAATCATAGCCATCGCCAATCAGAAAGGCGGCGTGGGCAAGACGACGACCGCCATCAACCTGAGCGCGGCTCTGGCGGCTTTGGAAAAGAAAACGTTGCTCATCGATGCGGACCCGCAGGCCAACGCCACGTCGGGTTGCGGCTTCAATCCCGATTCGATACGGGAAAGCGTTTACGATTGTTTGGTCGAACAGGCCGATCCCAAGAAATTGATTCTCAAAACACCGACCAAGGATTTGTATCTGTTGCCGTCGCATATCGATTTGGTGGGGGCGGAACTGGAACTCGTGGGCTTGCCGCAGCGCGAAACGATTTTGCGGCGTTGCTTAGAGCCCGTACGGGACGATTACGATTTCATCGTTGTGGATTGCTCGCCCTCGTTGGGGCTCATCACGACCAACGTGCTGACGGCCTCCGATTCGGTTATCGTACCCGTGCAGTGCCAGTATTACGCTTTGGAAGGCCTGACGAAGTTGCTCAATACGATCCGTATCATCCAGAGCCGTTTCAATCCGGGGCTGCAGTTAGAGGGCCTGCTGTTGACGATGTACGATTCGCGCACGCGCCTGTCCAAGCAGGTGGTGGAGGAGGTGCGTTCGCATTTCCATCAGCTGGTGTTCGAAACCTTGATACACAACAATACGAAACTGGCCGAGGCCCCCAGCCACCGCGAGAACATTTTGGCCTACGACATCAACAGCGCGGGCGCGGTCAACTATTTGAATTTAGCCAAGGAAATCCTGCGGCGGGAAGAAGAGAAACAAGCGGCGGCGGAAGCGGCGGCCGCGCAAAAACAGGGAGAATAGATATGAGCGGAAAGACTAAGAGAAATGCGTTGGGACGCGGTTTGGACGCGCTGTTGGGCGACAGCGGTTTCGGTATCAATGCGCCCGAGATGGCGGCCGACAATCCGGTGGTGCCGCAGAAAGATGACCGGCAAACCCTGCGCCATGCCTACGAAGAAGCCGAACAGAGCGTAATAGGCGCGATAGCGGCCATCGACATCGACCTCATAGACGTCAATCCGCAACAGCCGCGGACACAGTTCGACGAACAGGCCTTGCAGGAGTTGTCCGACTCCATCAAGGAACACGGCATTATCCAGCCGCTTACGGTGCGCAAGCACGGCAAACGCTACCAGCTGATTTCGGGCGAACGGCGGTTGCGCGCTTCCAAGCGGGCGGGGCTGGCCGAAGTGCCGGTCTATATCCGCATGGCCAACGAGAACGAGATGCTGGAGATGGGGTTGGTGGAGAACATCCAGCGCGAGGAATTGAACGCGATGGACATCGCGCTGTCGTACCAAGCCTTGGCCGACGCCTATCAGTACAGTCAGGACGAGGTGAGCAAGCGGGTGGGCAAAGACCGAAGCACCGTCACCAACTATATGCGTCTGTTGAAACTGCCGGCCGAAGTGCAGCTGGCGTTGAAGAACAACGAAATCAGCATGGGGCACGCCCGCGCCCTGTTGGCGGAGGAAAACCCGAAGAAACAGGTGGATTGGGTGCGCCGCATCAAAGAAAAAGGCCTTTCGGTACGCGCCGTGGAGCAGGGCTTGCGTCAGGATAAGCCCGCCCGCAAGGCGGGGGCCGAGGCCAAGCCGGTTTTGCCGGAATGGTGTGTGGAAGACAGCCGGAAGTTGTCCGAAAAGTTGGAAACGGCGGTGGAAGTGCGTAAACAGAAAGGTGGAAAAGGCAGCCTGCAGATTCATTTCTCTTCCGAAAAGGAACTGCGGCAGATATTGAACCGGCTCAATGCATAACGGATTCCGGTTGTTGGCGGCGGGCTTGGTATGGACGGTGGCGTGCGCCTCTTTGGGCGCGCAGGACCGCTATACCGTCGATTGGCAGGAAGCCTGGCGCGGCAACGATTATCTCTCTTTACAACATACGGCTTTCGAACGGAGCGAGACGCCCATATCCGACGGCGTCGATCTCGGGTATTACGGGGAGGTTTGCGCTTGGGCGGGCCCGAAGACGAAACAACCGGTCGATACGTTGCCCCGGCCCAAGAACACGTTGTCGGCCAAAGAGGCGCGCAAGGCCATGACGTTTGCCGAGCGCAACAGTGGCGCGTTCCGTAGCCGGAAGCACGGCGGCGTCCGTTCGCCGGGCATCGCGGCGCTTTGTTCGGCGGTGGTGCCGGGCTTGGGACAATGCTATAACGCACAGTGGTATAAGCCGCCCGTTATCTATGCCGGGGCTGCCGTCATCGCTTATTTCGTCGATTACAATCTGAAAGAGAAAAAGATTTACGAGCGCGAAATAGACAAACGCTATTATCAGGCGGACGCCAGCGTCTGCAATCCTGATTTGGCCGGTACCACTTACGATGAGTTGTTGCGTTTGCGGAATTACTACGAGCAAAATTTTGAACTGACGCTGATTATAGCCGGCGTCGTGTATCTCTTGAATATCGTCGATGCGGTGGTGTACGCGCATTTGTTCGATTTCAACGTTTCGCCCAATCTGGCCATGCGTGTGGAGCCCTATGCCGCTCCGGTTTCGGAAGGTTTGGCGCGTTCCACCCCGTGGGATATGGGGTTCAGGCTTTGTATGAAATTTTAGGGCGTTGTTATGGAAAATACGGGAAAACCTTTGCGTATCGCGTTATTGGGTTATGGCCGCATGGGGCGGGAAATTGAAAAAGTGGCGTTGGCGCGTGGGCATGAAATCGTTTGCAAGATAGATTCGGAGCAGGATTTTGACACGCAGGCCGAAGCTTGGCATCGTGCCGACATGGCCATTGAGTTCTCGGTGCCGGCGGCGGTCGTTTCCCATATCGAACGCTGTCTTGCGGCGGCCAAGCCCGTTGTGGTCGGCACCACGGCCTGGCAACACGAGGAAACGCGTCTGCGGGCGCAGTGTACGGCATCGGGCGGGGCGGTGGTCGCGGCCGCCAATTTCAGTGTCGGGGTCAATATCTTTTTGCAATTGGTCAAACGTTCGGGCGAGTTGTTCCGTCAACAGCCGCAGTACGCGGGGCGGATGGTCGAAACCCACCACATCCATAAGTTGGATGCGCCCAGCGGTACGGCCGTGAGCATGAACGCGGCCCTGGCGCAAGGCGGCTATCCGGCCGTGCCCATCGCCTCCGAACGGCGTGGCGAGGTGGTCGGCATCCATGAATTGTTTTTCGAGTCGGAACAGGATATCGTCGAGATACGGCATGAGGCCAAGTCGAGGGCGGGCTTCGCGCTGGGCGCCGTCGTTGCGGCCGAATGGCTCAGCGGGCGTAGCGGTTGGTACGGCATGGCCGATGTATTGGGATTTTAAAAGCGGGCAGAAGGTATGAGGTTGTTCAGC
The DNA here is from genome assembly GCA_014802725.1 of bacterium. Lineage (GTDB taxonomy): Bacteria > Bacteroidota > Bacteroidia > Bacteroidales > P3 > CAMXAS01. Next base: position 12,205 of record JAAVBS010000001.1, on the reverse strand, counting down.
AGGATGAAGATACATTTGAAACGGCGCTACGTTTGGGCCGGTTTTTGTTTGTTTTTGGGCATGGCCGCCGGACCGGTGCCGGCACAGCCGCTTTTCAATCCCGACAGTCTGTTGGCGCAGATGACGCTGGAAGAAAAAATCGCCCAGATGATGGTGGTGCGTTGCGGCAGTGGCTACGATCCCGCCACGGTGAAGGACATGCAGGTCAAAATAGGGCGTTACGGTTACGGCGGGCTCTGTTTTTTCAAGGGTAACGCATGGGATATATATCGTGCCGTGCGGGCCTATCAGACCATCGCCAAGATACCGCTTTGGATCAGTATAGACGGCGAATGGGGGCCTGCCATGCGGCTCACGGACGTGGCCACTTTCCCGATGCAGCAGACGTTGGGCGCCATACAGGATACGGCTTGGATAAGCCGTATGGGGGAAGCCGTCGGTTGGCAATGTCGGGAACTGGGTATTTCGTGGAACTTTATCCCGGTGCTGGATGTCAATTCCAATCCGCTCAACCCCGTTATCAATATGCGTTCGTTCGGCGAAGACCCGCGTTGGGTGGCCGCTCACGGCGCGGCTTATGCGCGCGGTATGCGGTCGCAGGGCGTGGTGGGCTCGCTCAAACATTTTCCCGGACACGGTGACACCGAAAAGGATTCCCATTATACGTTGCCTGAAATCAAGCACGATACGGCCTATATCGACAGTGTGGATCTGTTGCCGTTCCGCGCGCTGATGGCGGAGGGGGCCGAGGCCGTCATGGTCGGACACCTGCGCGTGCCGGCCGTCGATGCCAAAGGGCCGGCCTCCCTATCCAAAATCTGGCTTAAAGATTACCTGCGCCGCCGCATGGGCTTCCACGGGCTAACCGTGACCGACGGCCTGGAGATGAAGGGCGTGGCCGACGGCGTTAAGTGGGGGAGCGGCGAAGTGGAGGTGCGGGCGGTGGAGGCCGGCGAAGACGTCTTGCTGTTGCCGGCCGCTCCGGAAGCCGCCATCAAGGCCGTCTCGCGGGCGGTGCGCAACGGGCGTATCCCGTTGGCGACGATAGACACCGCGGTTTATCGCATCCTTAAACTCAAGGCGGAGACATTGGGGGCGTTTGCGCTCCGGTCGGCCGACACGGGCGGCTTCCGCCCCATGGCTTACGGCGATTCGGCGGCCTTGTTGCAGGCGTTGAACAACCCGCAGATACAGGCTTTGCAGAACGAACTCTATGCCAAGGCCCTGACGGTGGTTTCGGATGCCTGCGGCCTGTTGCCGTTGCAGTCTGTCCGCTATCCGTCCAAGGCTTGCCTCCATATCGGCGATTATGCCGAAGCCGCGGAGACGCGCCAGGCCACGGGCGCGTTGCCGTCGGACGGTTTCGGCCGTATGTTGGCGCGCTATGCCGATTTCGACCATTATTACATCAACCGCCAAACGTCGGCCGACAGCCTGCAGGCCTTGTTGGAACACTGGCGCGGTTACGATTTGGTTCTGATTGACTTGGGCGGCACCAGCCCTTATCTGAACCGCCGCTATGGCATTACAGACGCCACGTTGCAGCTGCTGGGACGGTTGCAGCATCTGCCGGGCGAAACGGTTTTGGCGTCGTTTGCGCCGCCCTATGCGTTGGCCTTGTTCGACTCCTTGACGTTCTCGGCTGTGGTATGCGGCTATCAGGATGTGCCGGCCGCGCGGACCGCCATGGCGCAGCTGCTGTTCGGCGGCATCGCGGCGCAAGGCCGTCTGCCGGTCAGCGTCGGCACGCGTTATCCGGCCGGTACGGGTTTGACGACCGGGGTGACGTCACTCTCTTACGGTTTGCCGGAGCAGGTCGGATTCTGCAGTGCGGATTTCCGTGTCATCGACTCTTTGGTGCAACACGGCATCGACACGGGGGCCTATCCGGGCTGTCAGGTGCTGGTGGCCTATAAGGGCAAGGTCGTTTACGACAAGAATTTCGGACATTTTACCTACGAGCGTAAACAACGGGTGGGTGACGGCGATCTCTACGACCTCGCCTCGCTGACCAAGGTGTTGGCCACGACGGTGGCTTATATGCAGCTTTACGACCGCGGCGTCTATCGTTTGGATCAGGCGATTTCGCGCGCCGTGCCGCGCCTGCTGCGGACCGACAAGCGGAACCTTACGTTCAGGCGGCTGTTGGCGCATGAGTCGGGTTTGAAGCCGAGCCTGCTGACGTCACAGCCCGACAGCTATCCCAAGCGCGACTATCTGAGTGAAGAACGGAACGAAGACTATATATGGCCCGTGGCCGACAGCCTCTACCTGCACCGGCGCGCACGGCGCGAACTGCGGGAAGAAATGGACAAGATGCCGTTGGGACGCCCCACTTACCAATACAGCGATTTGGGCTTCCAGTATCTCTACGAGGCTTTCCGCTTTATGACGGACGAAGATTTGGAAAACTACGTGCAGCGGCATTTTTACGATAGCTTGGGTCTGACCCGTTTGACCTACCGCCCTTTGGAAAAGTTTCCGATGACGCGTCTCGTGCCCACAGAGAACGATACGGCCTGGCGGCACCGCACAATCCGCGGCTATGTGCACGACCCTATGGTGGCCTTGTTCGGCGGGGCGGGGGGATCGGCCGGCTTGTTCGGTACGGCGCACGATGTGGCCGTTATGGCGCAGATGCTGTTGTGGAACGGACAATACGGCGGATACCGCTACATTGACAGCGCCACGGTGGCCTTGTTCGGCAGTTCGGCCTTTTCTTCGGCCAAGAACCGGCGCGGCGGCGGCTTCGACAAGCGGCCTTTGGAGGCGGACGCGCCTTCGCCCTGTGCCTTGTCGGCTTCGGCGGCGAGTTTCGGACACAGCGGTTTTACGGGCACCTATTTTTGGGTCGATCCGGAAAAGGAAATCGTCTATGTGTTCCTGTCCAACCGCGTGCATCCTTATCCCTCGCCCAATCTGTTGCTGAGGTTGAGCATACGGACCGACATACAGGAGTATGTCTATGGCCTGTGGCGGAATCTGCCGGAGAACCGGCTTGAAGATGAATCGGTTTTAGAGGAAGATACAGCCGCCGATGTTGTCGGAGACGGCACCGGTGACGCTGTGCAGACAGTTGACGCGGTTTTGCAGGCGGAGTAAGCCGAGGAACGCGAAAATCAACGCTTCCTTGTATTCGATGAGTTGCGGTTGGTCGGCTTCGCAAACCAGTTGCGGGCAGGCCGCGCGGATGCGTTCCACAAGAAAGCGGTTGAACGCGCCGCCGCCCGTTATGAGCATGCGGCCTTCCTGCCGGCAAACCCGGCCGGTTTGCGCCGCGATATGTTCCACGAACGTGCGGAGCAGGTCGGTTTCGGAATATCCTTGTTCTATATAATTAAGGTAGAGCGGTTGTTGGACGCGCTCGAACCATTCCCTGCCCAACGATTTGGGCGGTGCCTGCCGATAAAAATCCAGGGCGTCGAGTTTCGTGCGGAGCGCGGCGATGTTTTGGCCGGCGGCGGCGCATTCGCCGTTGCGGTCGAATGCCAGTCCTATGCGTTGAGCCAACGCGTTCAATACCATGTTGCAGGTGGTGATGTCGAACGCGATGCGGCGGCCGTTCTCCTCATACGAGATATTGGCGATGCCGCCTAAGTTGAGACAATAGGTGTATCGGCCGAACAGCAACCGGTCTCCGATCGGGACCAAGGGGGCGCCTTCCCCGCCCAAAGCCACGTCTTTGTCGCGGAACTTGCAAACCACGGGCAGACCGCAGGCCGCCGCCACGGCCGCCCCGCTGCCGATTTGCAATGTCAGCCCCCGGTGCGGTTCGTGAAAAACCGTGTGGCCGTGCATGGCCACGGCCTGTGGCGCAAGGTCGTGTGTCTTTATGAAATCGCGGATGCACTCGCCTACAAAACGGCCGTATTCCACATCCAACAAACTCAATTCCAATCCGGAAAGCAGATGCGCCCCCGCCAGGCGTTGGCGCCAGGCATCGGGATACGGTTGGCTTTCAGCCGCCTCGATGTGGAATTTCAGGCCGTCGGCCGTTTCAAAAACCACGGAAACCAAGTCGAGGCCGTCCAGCGAACTGCCGGACATCATGCCGATGATGCGGTAGGGGAAAGCGATGCTCATAAGCCTTTGACGTGCGGTTTCCCGGCTACGAAGTCTTTGAGATAAAAAGGTACGAAATAAGCCGTGTCTTCAAACGTCCCGTCCAGATAGGCCCGCGTTGCGGGGACGGCCATGTAGCGGGCGTTCGGCTCCCAACCGGGCAGGAACAGCATATCGGGGCGTTGCCCCAGCACCGCACGGCATTTTTCAGCGCCGTTACCCAAGAAATAGAGTTTCTGTCCCGGCGAAACGAGATATTCCGCATAGGATTCGGGTGTAACGATGTCGGCCTGCACATCGCGCACGATGTCGCCCGTGCCCGTATAGAGGCCGGCATAGACTTCCATGCGGCCGGCGTCGGTCATGGGGCAGAACAAGGCCCGCGCCGCCGTGTCCGTGTCAAAACTGCGGGCGGCTTCCATGGCCAAGGCTTGCAACGGACTTACGGCAATCAGCGGTTTGTCCAACGCGTAACACAGCCCTTTGGCGGAAGAAACACCGATGCGCAGGCCGGTATAGGAGCCGGGGCCTTTGCTGACGGCAACGGCATCCACGCCGGCCGGCCGCAGGCCGCTGTCCCGCATCACTTCATCCACAAACGTGAGCAACAGGGCGGCATGGTCGCGCGTGGCCGCCTTTTCTCGGGCGGCCGCTACCTTTCCATTGCGGCACAAAGCGACGGAAAGCGTGTCTGTAGAGCTCTCCAACAGCAGAATCGTCGGGCTTGTCATGGCCAACTATAATTTAGCGGATGCAAAATTAGCGTTTGAAGCCTTAGGGATTGCGCCGTTTTTGAAATGTTATCGACAGGCCGCTGTTGAGAAGGTTGATATGTGGTGGAGATATGGTTGCAATTCATGGAAAACTCTGTATATTTGTGTAAGGATTCGGTTAAGTGACCGATGTTTATAAACGATTGAAAAAGAATAAGTAAATATGAAAGAACTGCGACTTCTGAACTGGCTGCCGGTGGCGGCGGTTCTGTGTTTCGGGCTGTCGGCTTGCCGGCAGCACAACGTTGTCGGCGATGGCGTTAACCGGGGAACCGGTGTCGTGGTCGAAAAAACGTACGAAGTGAAGGACTTTGCGGAACTACACCTGTCTTCTTACATGTATGTAACGTTGCATCACGGTGATACGGCGGCCCTGACCATCAAGGCCGATGAGGCGGTTTTGCCGCTGTTGGGCGTGTCGAGCCGTCGTGGCCGTCTGTGGATAGGCGTGGACGACGAGGAAGGCTATGCCCAGTTGTTGAACCGGAATATGCGGATCGATGTCGATGTCACTTATACGGACTTGAAAGAGTTGATGTGTACGGGGGCCGTCATGCTGACGCTCGTGGATACGTTGCGGAGCCCGGATCTTGAAATCGCGTTGTACGGCGCGTCCGTGCTGAGCGGCGCGGTGGCGGTCGAGGACAGGTTGCAGGTAACGGTTGTCGGTGCGTCTTCGCTGCAATTGGCTTATTTGGATGCGAACCGCGTGGAGTCGGAGGTTACGGGCGCTTCATCGGTGGAGTTGACGGGGCAGGCCAAATTGGCGGAACTCGCGTTCGTGGGGTCTTCTGTCTTCAAGGGTGAAGCCTGGGAAGTGGATTCGTTGACCGTTTCGGTACGCGGGGCCAGCATCGCTACGGTCAATGCCACCCATGGGCTGTGGGCGGAAGCGCGCGGCGCAAGCAAGATTTTCTATATCGGCGAACCGGATACGTTGGAAATGACAACGGTGGGGGCGTCCATCATCCAACCGCGGTAGCCGCTTGAAAAATAAATGGGGAAGGCATTTGCAATTATCCCAAATTTTATCTACTTTTGCGCTTCCTAAATTGAAAGGTCAGAATTATGGCAAAGAAGAATAAAGAGGCTCGCGTTCAGGTTATTCTGGAATGCACGGAGCACAAGGCATCGGGTATGCCCGGCACGTCGCGGTACATTACCACCAAGAACAAGAAGAACACGCCGGATCGGTTGGAGTTGAAAAAATACAATCCGATTCTGAAGAAAGTAACCGTACACAGAGAAATTAAATAGTTGAAGCGTCATGGCAAAGAAAGTTGTTGCAACCCTGAAGACGTCTACCGGTAAGGATTTCGCCAAGGTAGTGAAAGTGGTCAAGTCTCCGAAAACGGGCGCTTACGCTTTCAAGGAGGAGATTATACCGAATGATAAGGTTAAGGAATATTTCGCACAGAAATAGGATAGAACTTGTTATATTATAAAGGGTTTAATGTGTAAGAGAGCCGCATAGCGCGGCTCTCTTTTTTGTGTTTATGGGATTCTTTAGTTTTTTCTCCAAAGAACGCTCGAAAGACGGGCGGGATACGGCGAATCTGGAAGCGGGGCTGAGCAAGACCAAGGAGAGCGTTTTCAAAAAAATCACGCGGGCGGTGGCCGGCCGGTCCAAGGTGGACGATGCCGTGTTGGATGCCATTGAGGAGGCTTTGGTAACGTCGGATGTCGGTGTGGAGACCACCATCCGGATTATCGACCGTTTGGAGGCCCGCATCGCCAAGGATCATTATCTGAACGCCACTGAACTCAACCGTGTGTTGTGCGAGGAAGTGGAAGCCCTGTTGGCCGCCGGCGAGACACAGGATTTCGCCGCCAAGGCCGAGCGGAAGCCTTATGTCATCATGGTGGTGGGGGTCAACGGCGTGGGCAAGACCACGACCATCGGCAAATTGGCCTATCGGTTCAAGCAGGCCGGGGCCTCCGTCGTATTGGGCGCGGCCGACACGTTCCGGGCGGCCGCCGTGGAGCAATTGCAGGCTTGGGGTGAGCGGGCCGGTGTGCCGGTCGTGGCGCAGGCCATGGGGGCCGACCCGGCTTCGGTGGCTTTCGATACGCTCAAGTCGGCCGTGGCCAGGCAGGCCGATGTCGTCATCATCGATACGGCCGGCCGTCTGCACAATAAAATCAATCTGATGAACGAACTGTCCAAAATCAAGCAGGTCATGAAGAAAGTGGTGCCCGACGCCCCGCACGAGGTGTTGTTGGTATTGGACGCTTCGACGGGACAGAACGCCATTGAGCAGACCAAGCAGTTTACGGCCGCCACGGAGGTAACGGCCTTGGCGTTGACCAAATTGGACGGTACGGCCAAGGGCGGTGTCGCCATCGGGATTTCCGACCAGTTTCAGGTGCCGATCCGCTATATAGGCGTGGGAGAAAAAATGGAAGACCTGCGCATTTTCGACAAGCACGAATTCGTGCAATCGTTGTTCATGTAAGAACGTTTATGGCCACGCTCAAACTCATCAGCTTAGGCTGTTCAAAAAATACCGTCGATTCGGAAGTCGTGCTCGCGCATGTGTTGCCCGCGCAATGGACGTTGCTGCCGACCGACAGCGCGAAGCACCCGGATGTTTTGCTTATCAATACCTGCGGCTTTATCGGCGATGCCAAACAGGAATCCATCGATATGATTTTACGCGCTTGCATGTTGAAAAGCAAGCGGCGGATACAGAAGCTGTATGTAATGGGCTGTTTGGCGCAACGCTACGGGCAGGAACTGGCTGCCGAGATACCGGAAGTGGATGCCTGGTTCGGCGTGCGGGAGCCCGAAAAGGTTATCGCGGCCATCGTGGGCGAAGACGTGGCGGCGGCCGAGGGATTCAATCCCGAACGGCGCACCTTGACCACGCCCGCGCATTATGCCTACCTCAAGATTTCGGAGGGGTGCGACCGTCAGTGTGCGTTTTGCGCCATCCCGTTGATTAGGGGCAAGCATGTATCCCGCCCCATGGAGAGCCTGCTGAAAGAGGCGGAGGATTTGGCGCGTCAAGGGGTCAAGGAACTGATATTGGTGGCGCAGGATGTGACCTATTACGGCTTGGATATATACGGAAAACAGCGCATCGCCGATTTGGTGCGGGCGTTGGCCCGGATAGAGGGGTTGCGTTGGATCCGTCTGCAATATCTCTATCCGCATTCGTTTCCGGAAGACCTGTTGGACTTGATGCGCACCGAACCCAAGTTGTGCGCCTATATCGACATCCCGTTGCAACATATCGCCACATCGGTGTTGCACGATATGCAACGCGCCACCGACAGGGAAAAAACGACGGCCTTGTTGCACAAACTCAAGGCGGCCTTGCCGGATGCCGTGTTCCGCACCACGCTGATTGTCGGCTTCCCGACGGAGACCGAAGCGGCCTTTGCGGAATTGAAGGCGTTTGTGACGGAATTCCGGTTCGACCGCTTGGGGGTGTTTACTTATTCCGAAGAGGAGGGGACACCGGCGGCCGCCTTGCCGGACGCGGTGCCGGCCGAGGAGAAGGAACGCCGTGCCGACGAAATCATGCGGTTGCAGGAAACCATATCGTTAAGTTTGAACGAAGCCCGCGTGGGCAAGGTGTTTGAGGTGGTCATCGACCGCGAGGAGGGCGACTATTATATCGGGCGCACGCGCTACGATTCGCCGGAAGTGGACGATGAGGTGCTGGTTTTGCGGGAAGAGGGCAAGTTGCAAATAGGCGGTTTCTACCAAGTACGCATTACCGAAGCCGAAGTCCACGATTTATACGGTCAGGTGGAGAAAGCCTGTTAGGGGCGGATATTGAATCCCAGCGACACCACCGGGTTGGCGATGATGCTCTCCGGTGCGTTATTCAGATTCCAAAGCAGTTGTAATTGCAGGGCGGCGTGTTCGCCCAAGGGTTGGTTGTAGCCGAAGCCGATAAGCGGATAGGCCATCCAATATCGTTTTTCGTTGCTCACGCGCGGTTGGTTCATGCCCATGATTTCGGCGTGCAGATACAGGTATTTGATGGGGTAGAAACGCGCGAAAAGGCTGCCGCCGTAGAGAAAGTATTGGCGTCGTTCAACGGTTTGCGCGGCCGTCAGATAATTGTAGGCGAAATATTCGAACGTGAACGAAATCCCCATCTTGAACATGCGGTGGAACGTATAGCCTACGGTCGGCGACAGTTCCACGGCGGTCAGCGTGCCGAATTGCGCCCCTACGCCGCCCCCGAAAAAGAAACGCCGTTTGTCAAAGCCTTTCTTATAGACGGTCTGATCCTGCAATTGCTGGAAGCGGCTCATCGTCGGGTCGGCGGTTGGGGTCGGCGTTTCCGGCCGCGAGTCGTTGCCGGCCGCGTTCTTTTTGCTTTGCGCGGGGGCGTTCTGTCCCAATTGCGCCTGCAGTTCCGATACGGGCAGACAGCAAAAGCCCGTCAGGCAGAGCGCGGCAATCAGAAAGCGGAGTCGTTTTATCGGCATAAACCAGGGTCTTCTTATAAAATAGGGCCGTTCCGCAAGGAACAGCCCTATCCTGTATCACGGTACAAAGACCGTTTGGCATAGCCTATTTGTTTACCTGAAATTTGGTTACACCGTTCTTGATGAAGTCAACAATCTGGTTGGCGGCGGCCAAACCGGCGTTGATGTTGGCTTCGGCCGTTTCGGCACCCATCTTTTTGGGCGTGGAGAAATAGCGCGTGGGGAATTTCTCGGCCAGTTCGTCGTGGTTGCCCGGCTTGATGTCGGTTACATAACGGAAGTCGGGGCGGTCGTTCAACAGACGCACCATGTCGGCTTCGTGAATGACTTCCTTGCGGGCGGTGTTCACCAGCATGGCGCCCTTGGGCATACGGTTCACCAAGTCGTAGTTGATGGAGTTGGTGGTTTCTTTCGTGGCGGGGATGTGCAACGAAATCACGTCGCAGGTGCTGTAGAGTTCTTCAGCCGAACCTACGGCCTTTACGCCGTCTTTTTCAATCACTTCTTTCGGGCAGAAAGCGTCGAAAGCATAGATGTCCATGCCCAGGCCCTTGGCCACGCGCGCCACATTGCGGCCTACGTTACCGTAAGCGTGGATACCCAGTTTCTTGCCCTTCAGTTCCGCACCCGTACCCGGGTTGAAGAGGTTGCGGTTCATGTAAATCATCAAGCCGGCGGCCAATTCGGCTACGGCGTTGGAGTTCTGGCCCGGCGTGTTCATCGCCACGATCTTGCGTTCGGTGCAAGCGGCCAAGTCGAGGTTATCGAAACCGGCACCGGCTCTAACCACGATTTTCAGGTTCTTGGCGTGGTCGATCACTTCTTTCGTCACTTTGTCGGAACGCACGATCAAAGCGTCGGCATCGGCAACGGCCGTATAGAATTGTTGAACATCGGTGTATTTTTCGCAAAGCGCCAGTTCAAAGCCGGCGCCTTCCACGATTTTGCGGATGCCGTCAACCGCGGCTTTGGCGAAAGGTTTTTCGGTCGCTACTAAAACTTTCATTTTAAAGATGTTTTTACGGCACGTTGTCTAACGCACCTGTTTTTTTATTTTTTGTGTTTAAACAAAGGAGGGAACATATGATGCCCCCTCCTTACTTGTCTTAATCAATTGATTAAGCGTTCTTCTTGGCGTATTCCTGCATGCAGTTGATCAACGCCTGTACGCTTTCCTTCGGGCAAGCGTTGTAGATGGAGGCGCGGAAACCGCCCGTGGAGCGGTGACCCTTGATGCCCACCATACCGGCGGCCTTGGCATATTCGAGGAAGTCGGCTTCCTTGTCTTTGTATTTGTCTTCCATCACGAAGCAAACGTTCATTCTGGAACGGTCGGCCTTGTCGATGATCGTACCCTTGAACATCGGGTTGTTGTCGATTTCGTTATAGAGCATTTCGGCCTTTTCGATGTTCATTTTTTCGATGACTTTCAGACCACCGAGGCTCTTGACCCACTTCAGGGTTTCGTACATCATGAAGATCGGGAATACCGGCGGCGTGTTGAACATCGAACCGTCTTTGATGTGCGTGCGGTAGTCCACCATCGTCGGCAGCGGACGTTCCACCTTGCCGAGGATGTCTTCGCGAACGATAACGACGGTCAAGCCCGCAGGGCCTACGTTCTTTTGGGCGCCGCCGTAAATCAGACCGTATTTGCTCACGTCAACGGGACGGCTCATGAAGTCGGACGACATATCGGCCACGAGCGTAACGGGGCTGTCGATATCTTCCTTGATTTCGGTACCGTACAGCGTGTTGTTCGTCGTGATGTGGAAATAATCGACATCCGTCGGGATTTTCCAACCCTTCGGAATATGGTTGTAGGTCGTATCCTTGGAAGAAGCTACGATTTCAACTTCGCCGAAATATTTGGCTTCCTTCGCGGCCTTGGCAGCCCAACCGCCCGTTTCCAGATAAGCGGCTTTCTTGTTCAACAGGTTGAACGGCACATAGAGGAACTGCGTGCTGGCGCCACCGCCTACGAACAGAACGTGATAGCCGTCGGGAATGTTGTAAAGCTCTTTCCACAAAGCTACGGATTCGTCCATAATGGCTTGCCATTCCTTGCTACGGTGCGATACTTCGATCACGCCCATGCCGGTACCGGCGAAATCTTTCAGTGCTTCGATGCCGGCTTGGATGGCAGGCTTCGGCAACACGCAGGGACCTGCGTTGAAATTGTGTGCTACTTTCATAACAATGGTTATTTAAAGGTTAATTATTCTCCTTAAAGTCAAGCATCGCGCCGAACGGTCGGTACGCGCGGCATAAACACTGCAAACTTAGCCCAAATTTTCTAATTTTCAAAGAAAAGCCCCGATAAAAGATACGCTCGCTCAACAAAACCAAATTCATTTGGTTTTGTACCCGACTTATTCGTATCTTTGAGATAGCCCGAAGATATCCATATCCACTCGGCCTTGTGAGCCGAGCACCGACTCGTCAGCCAGAACATTGACGACTTCTCCGACGACGTGCATTCATTACCTCCACCCCATAAACATACGGGCGGTTTCGGCGTCGTGGTGGTCGAAGAAAAGGCTACGGCCCGTGTCGAGCGTTGCGATAGCGGCCATATCTTCGTCGGAGAGCGCGAAATCGAAGATGTCGATGTTCTGCCGCATCCGCTCGATATGGCTCGATTTGGGGATGATGATGACGCCGCACTGAATAAGCCACCTTAGCGCAACTTGCGGCACGCTTTTTCCGTATCGGGCGCCGATCTCGGCCAGCAGCGGATTAGTGAAAAATCCGTTGCGCCCCTCGGCCAGCGGGCCCCACGACATGATGCGCGTGCCGAACTCCTCCATGATGCGTTGCGGCTCCCGCTGCTGGTTGAAAACGTGCGTCTCGACCTGATTGACCGCAGGCACGATTTCCATGTTGCTGGCCAGGTCGATGAAGTGGTCGGGATAGAAGTT